>NZ_JBFODP010000017.1:0-545068 GCF_040908375.1 Aeromonas sp. R2-3
GACAACGAGGTGATCTGCGCCTCAGTAGCCGCTGGAAACCGCATTATCGGTATCGAGAAATGGAAACCAAGCTGCTGGCTGGCAGCGATTGTCAGTTGACAACGAGGTGATCTGCGCCTCAGTAGCCGCTGGAAACCGCATTATCGGTATCGAGAAATGGAAACCAAGCTGCTGGCTGGCAGCGATTGTCAGCTGACAACGAGGTGATCTGCGCCTCAGTAGCCGCTGGAAACCGCATTATCGGTATCGAGAAATGGAAACCAAGCTGCTGGCTGGAAGCGATTGTCAGCTGACAACGAGGTGATCTGCACCTCAGTAGTCGCTGGAAACCGCATTATCGGTATCGAGAAATGGAAACCAAGCTGCTGGTTGGCAGCGATTGTCAGCTGACAACGAGGTGATCTGCACCTCAGTAGTCGCTGGCGACCCCATTATCGGTATCGTGAAATGAAATCCTGGCTGCTGGCCGATCTTCGGCTCGGTGCTTTCTGGCAGATGGATTATCGGTAGTGTGAGATGGAACTCGTCCTGTCCAGCGATGGCGATTGTCAGCTGACAACGGAGTGATCAGTACATCAATGCCCGCAGGCATTTGCATTATAAGTATCGTGAAATGCTTACAGTACATCAATCTCGGTATCAGCGATTTTTTCAGAATATCTCCCAGGCACAGGGTTGTTGTTTTCAACGGTTTTGTTGTAGTCACAACGAGAGGATTGAGATACCTGCTGGCTTCCTAATCGGCTGTCTGGGCGATGCGTTTGTGAGTTGTGACACCGACGATTTCCTAAATAAGGTCTCCTTTTCCTACAGGCCTCATGAGAGGACTGCCTAGTATCATCGCTACTCTGTGAGGGTCGACGGAGCACCGGATGTAGCGTTTGTGGGCAAACTTCTGGCCGAATGTGACGCATCTCCCTGATGCGTCTGATGACAACGAGTGTGGTTTCGTATGGATCCGCCTGGAGCTGAAACTGTACCAAACCAGCTCAGGGCGGTTTGTATGCAGTGATAAGGTGAGGTGTTTGACGTGTTCGAGTTTATTGCAAATCCAGGGCGGGCCATTGGGTAAGAGCAACAGCCATGCTATGGCTATGGCAGCAATGACGCAGGCGAGACCCCAAGGGCCTTTGCGATCAAATAAACTTTTTCAAGGGTTACCCTAGTCTCCCCACGTTCGATTTTTCCCATATGACCACGGTCTATACCAGCAATTAGCGCTAGTTTTTCCTGTTGCATACCTCGTGCAGACCGCAGTTCTCGTACATTTTTACCGAATGCAGTTGCGAGCATCGCCAGCTCAAACTCGTCAGAATCCATTTTATCTCCTCACTAGAGGATCTATGGTCTACGTTATACGGCGCACTGTACACGGCTGTGATTACACGCATATAATGACACTGCATATAAGCATCATTTCGAGGTGGAAAATGTCTAATCAGCAGATCGTTCTGAGCCAGAATCAAAAAAGTGGCACAGTGACACTAACCTTTCAAGATGCGGATTTCCTAGCCGCAGTAGGAGATTCCTTGAGAGTGGAGTCATTCCTACATGTTACTATCAATCAATCCGTATATGATGAATTTGTTAAGAGCTTGATGGCTTCGTTTGTTGCCGAATTTATGGATTTTAAGGAAAATTGGCCGATACCTCAGGAGCTAAGAAGGTGAACAAGTCTCTGACATAAAATGCTGGTGCTCATATGGAGTCGTTTCTCGGGGCCATTATTAGTTATGCTTGGTATTCCAGCCAGTCTACAGCCCTTGGGTGAATCACATAGGTCGACAGTGGCACAAGTTAGATAGACGGCTCTTATGTTCCGCGAGCGTCACTAGCACGCCCGAGCTTTTTTGCCGAGTACGGTATCTGCCTCCCAATTGCCAAACTGCTTCCGGCTATCGACGATGGCGGGACGTTCATCAACCGAGCGCTCGTCCTAGATGAAGGTGCGCTTGCTGATGCGCCAGATAGGCAGGTAACCCTCCTGGTGGGCATTACGACGTCGCTCTCGATAAAGGGTGGAGCGATGAACGACAATGGCTTGCGCAGTGGCGGACACTGGCACGCCTGCGCAAAGTACGCGGATATCTGGTATCGTTACCCCTCGGCCAACTGCTGATAACTCATGGTGATACTGCTTTTGCTTTTGCTTTTGCTTTTGCTTTTGCTTTTGCTTTTGCATTTGCTTTTGCTTTGGCGAGTTGAAGAGTACCACAGCGTCAGCTGTTGGTTACTTCCCACCGTTTAACCATGAGTGTCGCACTTTTTATCCGACTTCCCGGTGCTCGGTACTAGCACCCATTGAAAAGCTATTTTTGCTTGTTAGCTGCATAGCTAATGATACTATATTGAACGTTTTTTGGTTTCCGTAGCTGAGTTTCTGTTCAGCTAATTAAAATTGAAAAAAAATAATGTAAATATTATGTTGTTATATTTGATTGCTCTATTATAGTGGATTGAAAATGGAAACTATATCTCCCCAGAAAAGCCAATTTATTATGGAAAGGGGCGCAGGGTCGATAAACTTTGATTACGACCAATTTTTAGTTGAAGACCTTTTGGACGAAAATTCGTTAGCTGGATTTTACGGGCCCAGCGGTTCGAGAAAATCGTTCATTATAATAGATATTGCCTGTCGGATTGCATCAGGAAAGAAGTGGCAGGGTCGGGAGGTAAAACAGGGTGCTGTAATCTATATTGCTGCCGAGGGAAGCAATGGCATGAAAAAACGCATGCACGCCTGGATTAATAAATACAATAATGGGCAAGACCTGGACAATCTGTACCGTATATCACAACCAATATTTGTATCACAGCCACAGGTTGTTACCGATTTGATTTTGGCTACAGAGAATGTTAAAAATGAAACTAATATGCCTGTAAGATTGATCGTTATTGATACGCTTGCACGCAGTTTTATTGGTAATGAAAACTCTGCTGAGGATATGGGGAAATTCATCGCTGGTTGTGATGAAATAAAATACAAAACTGGTGCAACAATTCTCATTGTGCATCACACAGGGAAAGACCTAGGTCAGGGTGCAAGAGGTGCCTATTCATTCAAAGCTGCATTAGACAGTGAGTATTTTATAACTAAGATAGAAGGCAATGGTACTATAACTACTAAATTAGAATGCACTAAAAATAAGGAGGGGAGTGACGGATTAAAAATGGAAATAAATCTACAGATCGAGGCTATAGGGAAAACTACAAAAGGAAAAACCATTGATACCTTGGTTGTCATAGACCATGATAGTCGTTTGGTCGGAGCCCCAAGTACTATACAAGATAAGAACAACCAGCGACCCCGTAAAGATAAAAAAACTAAAGAAATAGTTGATGAAAATTTCTAAAAATAATGGCCACAATATAAAGAATTTCGCTCTGGCTGCTCCTTTTTTAGGGCGAGTACCTAGGTTGTTCATGCCTATGCCAAGTGGTAAGCGTCCAATAAATATTATACTAGATGCTGAAAGTGGTCATGAAAAACTGCGTGTTGAATTGGCGGAAGGGCTTGATAGTTCAGACCAAAGCGTGCTTCTCGTATTAATCGCCCTAGCAGGAATTGATAGTAAAATAATTTCGTCAGCCAATACAGGGCCGAAGTCGAGTCTGTTGTGGAATGATTTGAATGTAAGTTTTGATGCTGAAACTGAACAATGCGCTTTAGTAACTACTACACAGACCGACATTTTAAACATTCTAGGGTGGAATAGATCGGGTCATGAATACAATAGGTTGAAGAAATGCTTAAATAGATTGAAGAATGTAAGTTTACTTATATCTAAGGGGGAGAGACAGTGGCGATCTGGGCTGCTGAGTTATCTAATTAACAACACGTCGGCAATTGGTGGGGAAGATATCGTCTATGTTGTTTTGAACTCCAAAATTGCAAGGGCGCTCGATGGGGGACAGTACGCTAGGATATGTTTGGAGGAGCGTCGTTCGCTTAGCTCAAATATAGCCAAGTTGCTTCATACATGGCTTTCATTCAATATCAATCATGGCTACCACTTATCTCCTTATATAGATACCCTAGTACAGCGGATTTGGGGAGAGCCATGCAAGCCTCACCAATCTAAATCAAAAACAGAGTATGAAAAAAAAGAGATAAGGCGTAAACGTGCTGAGATTGTTACTGCATTGAAGCAGCTCAGCGAGTTGGACGGCTGGAGAGTTCGGTTTAATGACAAGGTTGGCTCTAATAGGCAGGTTGAGGTGAAGCGTTTAAGAGTCATCAATGGGGCTGTAGAAAAGAGTAACCCATGACGTTAAAGCGATGTACGCCGTCAGCGTTAAAGCATGGTACGTGGCTACGTTAATTCATGGTACGAAAATTGATTGTGAAATCTCTTGCAGCCCTTGCCTTACAAGGGCTTCAGCCATCTCGTGTTCCTGCTGTTTAAGAAGATCTTAAAGGAAGACTCCTCTTATTACGAAAAAAACTCAGTATCTCTATTGCTCAGTGTAAAACACTGAGCATCATGATGGCCAGTTCCTTTTCTGTTCGCTATGGTGTCAATCTATGCGTTTTAAGCTTAGTGGCTATACACAGAATCAATACCAGCCATGAAAATGGTATTATCACCCTCAGCCCTCATCTTGAGATAAGTGGGTTCATCATAATGATGTTCATAGATCATGGAAAAGTAGTGTGCCATCGAATTTCAATTTGGCTGGTAAACAATTAACGATTTCCATAACTAAAAATAGTAATGCCATCTGTTCATAAAAAAGTCCCGACCATATACAAGAATTTATGCGGGTGTCAATTTTTTGATAAAATGAGGGCGAAGCCCTAAAATTTTAAAGCGAAGCGCCTAATAATACAAATCGAATAACAACGAAGTGGCACGAGCGTGTGCGAAGCTAACACGCGGGTGTTTAAATTTCAATTGTGCTCAGATATCACTCACTCGCTATGGTAGTGATAGTATTTTTATTCAACGTTAGAAATCTATCTATTTATCATTTGTCTTTTTTATTTCTATCCAATTCAGCAGTTCGAATTCGTCTCATAGTTGCATGAGAGTAGTGCCGTTCGATCATTTTTACGCTGTTGCCGACCTGCGCAGCAATGTGTGCAAGCGGCTCTCCCCTAAGTATCTCATTAGTTATATAGGTATGCCTGAACCAATACAATGTTCCTTCAACTTCCATCTCATCAGCGAAAGATCGCCAAATCTCAGCAGGACGTTTTAGTTCGAATAGGCACTGGCTTGGAGCCTTAGCTTTGGCTTCAGAAATTTTTTCAAATCCCTGTATTTTAGCAAGCGGAGACATTACCTCAATTATAACCTTGCTCTCCTGCCCACTCCTTGAAATAATCATCTCACGGCCCTCTTTTATAGTGCCCTCCATTTTCCCCTTGCGTACTTTTAAGTAATAATCTTTTTCTGTTTTTAGATCATCCCATCTAACACCAAGTGCCTCATTCCCTGTTCTAATACCGGTTAAATAAAGAAACCTGCAATACAAGTTAAAAATTACTCTATCGGTATTTGTTGGGGATAATGATTGCCATTTAGTTAATTTATCAAAAATTGTTTTTATTTGATTAGGTTCCCAGCACTCTCCTTTTATAATATTTTTAGTTTCTACTTTATTGCTCATGTCAGGTATCGAGCTTATGAGGGCTTGTTCTTTTGCTTCAAGCAAGATCCTTCTCAATACAATATGGATTGAGTTGGCAAGTGATTTTCCTGGAGCATCATGAGTCTCACAGTATTTATTCCAAAACAGTCTAACTGATCTATCGTTGATGCTAGCAATCTCTTGCTCACCAAAATATGGAAGGAGGTGATTCTTGAGCAAGCTTATGTAGTATGTATCTATAGGCTTAGAGCGCTTCAAGTAGAATTGAACGATTTCATTCGCTATTGTTTTAAACGTAATACCCTTTTTAAGCGCAACACCACTCGATAATTTAATTTTTAACATCAGTGCTATTTGATGTGCTTCGGACGTTGCATCTCGTAAGTCGAGTTTCCGTGTGCTCTGACGATAGTCATGAATGCCATCTGCTGGTTGATGGACTCTACAGTGCCACCTGGCGCTGCCTTTTTGTTTGAATAGTGTTATGCCCCCGCCCAAATCATGACGATTTTTGAACGTGCTCTGACTGTCAGCCTCGATCCTCTCTGCCAGCATTCTAGCCAAGTCATGTACAGAAAATTTACTCAACACATCGATCAAATCGCTCATGAGAAGCCCCTAATACTCAACGCAGTCTCATACTAGCATTGTGTATAGTTCCATGGATATCAATTTTGAAATTGTTGTAAGTGGCTGAATTTATAGTGGTATGTTGTATTGCGTTCTGATTGCAAATCAGGACGATGCCACCTGATGGCATCGTAGTGGTTGAGCTGCGGTGCAAGATGCCCTCCGAGAGGAGGCTCAATGCAGCGCGACCCGATGACGGCATATCCGGGCCTATCTACAGAAGATGCGCCGGATATTCGGGGTGCGAGATTGTACTCGCCCCCACGTCATCATGCAATTTGGCAGGAAATTGTTGGCTGCGCGAGCCGACAGGATGCCGAAATGAAACAGCCGCTCAGGCCCAACGGGAGAGGGGGGCGGGCATGGCGTAGACGTAACCCTGTTGATAGTCACAGCCGAGCTGGTCGGCAATCTCGATATGGGTCTGGTTTTCCACCCCTTCGCACACCACCTTCATGCCGAGTCGCTGCAGGTACTCCACCAGTCCGGTCAGCATGCGTAGGGCGTGGGGCGTCTTGCTGGCTTGCAGCAGCAGGGATCGATCCAGTTTGATGATCTCATAGGGCAGCGCCAGCATGCGCTGGAAGTTGCACTCCATGGTGCCAAAGTCATCGCAGGCAATATGGGCACCGTGGCTGCGCAGTACCTCGATCAGCGCCCTGTGCTGTCGCTGCAGCGGGGCCTGTTCCAGCACTTCGAACCAGATCTCGATCCCCAGTTTGCGCGCTTGCATCAGCACCAGCAGCAACAGGTTCTGATAGGTCGGGCTGCACAAGGCCGGATTGAGGTTGATGGAGAGCAGAATGGGGCCGGCCTGTGCCAGGGTCGGCAGGTCCCGCATGATGGCCCTGAGCATGACGATATCCAGATGCAGAGATTGATCCTCACTGAGGGAGGCGAAGTCGATGCCCTGATAGCTCTGCTGGGCAGGCTCCCAGCGTCTGGCCAGCGCCTCAAAGCCTATGATCTGGCGATCCCGGGTAACGATGGGCTGATAAAATGGCACGGCAATGTCCGCTGTCGTCAGGGATGCCACGTCACCGACCGGAAACTCTTCTTTAAACGCAAACATGTCACTTCCCTGCTGACTGAGATGATTTCGGATCATAGGGGAGTATGTTGAAAGCTGGCTGTAGGAATTGTCTGATTGTTTGCAGAAAAAATACTTTGGCAGTATCAGATTATTCCGATTAAGCCCGCTGTGTGGATTATCTAGACTGGCCTCAATGACGAATCGCCGAGACAAATATCATCATTTGGCGATTTGCATATATGGAACTCATATATTTTCGGAGCCTGCAATGAAGGCACCACTCTCTATCGTTTTTACAGTGTGATTATTATTCATGAATAAGATTTTTACCGTGTTGTTGCTTATATTCAGCAGCAATGTCTTGGCATCTCCAGATATTAGCGTTGGCACCTTATATGACTATATGTCGGCAGAAAAAACTACGCTGCTCAAGCGGGTTAGAAATCTTGGTGATGAGACGGCATTTGTCAAAATAACCTTGGTCGAAATTATATATGGTGCCGATGGCGTGCCGAAGGAGCAGGAGTTACCGGAGGAGGGCGTTCGTCAGTTGGTGACAAGTCCATCACGGTTGATTATTCCCGCAGGTGGCATGCAGGCTACCCGTTTTATTTATATGGGGGAGCGGGAGCGGGAGCGTTATTTTCGAGTGCGTTTTGTACCGGTCAAACCACAGGACGATGAAATAACCGAATTACCACCACAGCAACAAATTAGCGCCGGGGTCAGCATTATGACCGGTTTTGGCACCATTCTGTTTGTGGCACCCAAAGAGACCCGTTATGACACCCGGATTGACCGCGAAAATGGCGCCCTCTATGTGGAGAACCGGGGCAATGCCACCGTTATTCTCGATTATCTGGAGTTGTGTGGCGAAAAAGAGAGGTCATGCAGTCAACCGGAGAAGATGCATCTGCTGCCCGGCGTTAAGAAGCGGGTCAGTGAAGAGGCAACCCGGACTGTTCGTTTTGAACTGATCGAAGGGAAAAAATCGGTATTCAAGGAGTTCAAGCTCTGAATCCCGATATATCACAAGAAAGGCAATCACACCTGAAGGAGTAGTTATGAAGAAGTTATCGATCATCCCGGCCTTGCTATTGGCGAGCAATACGCTGATGGCGGCAGAGCGAGTCGAGCATACGGTGACCGTAACGGCGCAGATCCCGACCGAAAACTTTTATGTGCAGCCCGTGGGAGACTGGATGAGTACCCCGCAGAAACTGGCATTCAACCCCTTTAGCCAGAAGCTGGATCCCTTGGCCAAGCAGCTGGAGATGAAGAGCACCATTGGCCCCATCAAGGGCTATCTGGTTTATCCCGCCACCATGGCCAGCGGTAAAGAGAGCATCGGTTTGACAGTCAAGGTGGCGGGCGTCGCGCTGACCACCACATCCGCCGACTTGCTGAACCAGGCGGATGCCAATACCGGCAAACAGGTCGGGCTGGAGATTATTCCGGCCGCGGCGCCAACCGGTGGCTATAAGCCCGGCAACTATCAGGGAATTGTCAGCATGATGTTTGAATCAGAGGCACCGCCGGTACCGCCTGCTCAAGGCAGCTGACATGAGTATGTGGGGGTCATCAGGCCCCCTTTCATTGAAATTCCAGGCATTCAGGCTGCACTTCATGGTTCGTTCTCTTCTTCTATTGCTCGGGTCGTTGCTCTCTGCCTCACTGGCGGCGGCAGACCCGGCACAGTTGCTGCAACAGGCGCGGCAGTTGCCAGAGGGGTTTGAAGAGCACTTTTTCGGCGTTCCCCTGATGGTCCGAGCCACTGTCGACGGTCGCCTACTAGGGGATGGGGAGGTACTGCTCGGGCGGGATAACTCGGTACAACTTCTCTCACTGGTGGATGTACAGGAGAGCGAGTTTGACGAGGGGGCACGTGAACGCTGGTTGAGCAAGTTGGGAAGCCATCTGCCGCTCGGCGAGTGTGGACGGGCCTGTCCTGAAGGCATCGTGGGGTTGCACTACAGCCTGGAGGAGTCCCAGCTCTCGGTACTGACCGGTCAGGTGGAGCAGGGAGCGCGGGATCAGCGTTTTATGGCGTTGCCCCAAGAGAGCAAGGGGTTGCTGGTCCAGAACCAGCTGAACCTGGTGCAGGGCACCCAGCACAATGGACACTACAACCTGCAGTTGGAGGGCAGCTGGGGGCAGTGGACCCCTTTTATGGAGGGGGATGCCACCTGGCAAGAGGGTGGGCCAACTGATCTGGGGATGGCTCAGATCTATGGAGAACGGCTCCATGAGGCCAATTTTTATCGTCTCGGCTTCTTCTTTCCCTCGGCGCAGGGGTTGGTGCGTCAGCCCAACTACTACAGTGGTGCGACGCCTACAGTGCTTGGTGTGATGTGGGGCAGCTCGGATCTGTTGCGCCGGGAACGCGGGGTACCCAGTCTGGCGCCGATCCAGGTGGCACCGGCACGGCCGGGCATGGTTGAGATCTATCGGGACGGCAACCTCATCCAGTCCCAGCCGGTCGTATCCGGTCTGCAGGCGCTCGATACCCGCTCGCTACCCGGTGGTATCTACGAGGTGGAGCTGCGGCTGCTTGAGGATGGTCAGGAGACCCGCCGTTGGCGCGAAATGATCTACAAACCCTCCAACTGGCAGACACCGGAGGAACCGTGGCGTTTCAACCTGTTTGCCGGGCGTCAGACCCGCTGGCTGGTGCGGCAGGGAGACAGCGATCTGGAAGGCGCCAGCGGTGGTGCTGCGGTGAACCACCTGCTGCTTCCCTCGCTGGTGGTGGGGGCGGGTAGCCAGTATGTGGACAGACGTGCCCAGCACTCCCTCTCACTCGACTGGGAGGCTACCAGTCAGCTCCACGGCTTTGCCTCCCTCAACCAGAGTGTCGGCATGGGATGGGGTTACGATCTGCAGGGGATCTACTGGCATGGCAATAGCAGTCTGGTGGCCAGCCATTCACGCAATCTGCGCAAGCAGGGGGAGGCAAGTTCGGTGTCCAGCCTGTCACTGCAGCAGTCGTTGGAAAAGTGGGGCTCCCTCGGTGTCTATGTTTCTCACCAGTCTGGTCGTGGCAATGGTGCTGATGTGGGGTGGCACTATAGCGATCGGTTGTGGGGGCGTTGGGTGACCTGGGGCGTGACCCTGTTCGATCGTCCCGGCAGCGAGAGCACGGCGCAGCAGCGGGATCGCGGTAGCACGCTGAGTCTCACTATCAACTTGGGGGGAGATGATCGCCAGTTGTCGCTGGGGCTGGGCAGCAATACCTCACGCTCGGGCGGTGCCCAGCGCAGCGCCTATCTCAACTACCAGCAGGAGGTGGATTGGGGCCCGCTGCGTCAGGTCAGCGTGGGCAGCACCCATGACAGCTATGGTACCGGTCTATCCGGCTATGGTCGTTTCGCGTCGTCCTGGTTGGGTGGCGACCTGTTTGCCCAGCACTCCTCCTATAACGCAGAGGTGACCGGCGGCGTCAACCTGGAGAGTGTGCTGGCGCTGGGGCATGAAGGGGATCTGGCGCTCGGTTCCCGCGATATGGGCGGTATGGGCAATGAGGCGGCGATGATCCTCGATATTGCGGCCGATGATGAGGCAGCGCGGATCCGGGTCAGCGACGATCTGGGCAGCGTACAGACCCTTGGGCCCGGTCGTCATCTGGTCTCAGTGCCAGCCTTGCAAAGTGGCGCCTTGCAACTGGAGATGGCCGACCACGAGGGGATGCCACTCACCATCAAGCCCACCGTGCTCCCCTACCACCTTAATCGCGGCGGGGTGGGTTATGGCCAGGTGAATGCTGTGAGCACCGTTACTGTGATTGGTCGCCTGCTGGACGAGCAAAGCCAGCCGCTGCGTGGTGCCATGGTCAGTAACCCTATAGGGCGGGCATTTACCGAAAATGATGGCTTCTTTGCGCTGGAAGCGAGCCGACGACAGCCGCAATTTAGCGTGGAACACAATGGTACCCTCCATTGCAACAACTCATCAGGAGTGCAGAGTCGTACGGAGGCATCGGAGATTATTATGTTGGGAGAGTTAATATGTTCACCTGGTGTGACTGTAAAAAATGAAAACTATTAAAATATTAGTTCTACTGATGTTTAGTCACTCTTCTTTGGCTGATGTGATTGATATTACTGCAGACTATAAACCTGAGAGCTATGAAGTGAGTGGTGGGCGTTTTATCAACACCACTCCGTGCGATGTCGGTCAACCGATTTCTTATTGTGACCCACAGAATCCGCTAGAGTCATCGGTTATAGTAAAACTCCCAGTGTCGATAGCAAAAACAATAAATTCGGCGAAGGGTAAACAGAACTACCTAAGTTACTATCGACTTTCTGGTCCTAAAAAAGTGACGTTGACGAACAGCAACAATGGAGAACGCCATGAATTGGCATTTATTCCAACCAATATAGGTGCCAAGGTAATAAAAATGGAGTATCCAATTGTCAATAATAATAGATGGCCCATGCATACTATTGGTGGTGATTGCTATCAAAGCTTTAGTACTTGGGGGGGGTCAGGGTCTGTAGTAACTGGGCAACTTTTTTTATACTCTATTAATGATTTAGCTCAAAATGGTGCGTCTGAGTGCTATCACAATAGCCAACTTGGTGATGGAACATCATACTCTGTCGATTGGCTGAATTATGGCTTTCGTATAAAAGCACCTAATCCATTGACTATGTCAAATGGAAAGTATACCGGTAGTTTAAAAATAATGGTGGGTCGTAATAAGGATATTGACCTAGGTGATGCAACCTATTCTGGGGGAACAGAGCATGAACTTAAATTTACACTGACAGTCCGTCATCAATTGAAAGTTGATTTTCCCAAAGGAGATAGCGATGGCCATAGCCAAGTAACCTTATTGCCACCAGGTGGGTGGAGTAATTGGATTCATAGTGGAAAGCGAGAGCCAAATTTCTTGCAGCAAGACCTTCCTTTTCGGATATGGTTTAGTGCCCCATTTACAGTCGCACTGCGTTGCCAATATCAATGGTCTACTAGTGGTGAGTGCGCATTAAAAGATAGCAAGGGACGAACAGTACCATTAAAAACATACTATGTGAACAGATTCAATGAAACGACTTTATTGACTACAAATAAATCCAAATTTGTACTTCCTGTACAGGGGATTCCTGTTATCAATTCAGCCAGAGCAATTCGATTTCAGATAGTGGGTGGGACGGTCGCCGAAATGATGAAATATCCTGGTTCCTCCTTTAAAGGCGATGTCACCTTGATATTTGATGCGGCTATCGATTAGCAGAGTCCGTTGCTTTTGGCATAGTCAAAGAGTGCGCTATCGCTGCTAATGCCCAGCCGAGTCATGGCACTCTTTTTCTGAGTGCTGATGGTTTTGACACTGCGATGAAGGTAGTTGGCAACTTGGGTGACCGACATGCCGCTGGCCAGCAGACGCACAACTTCACTCTCCTTGGGCGTAAGCAGGTTGTTGTTGCTTTGCCCGGAAATACCGGCACTGGCCAGCAGCATTTGTACTGCCGGGCCAATATAGCGATGGCCGAGCAATATCTGGCGAATGGCATCAGCCAATTCATTAATAACCGATTTCTTTAGTATCAGACCCTTTACTCCAACCTGAATAAGGGATTGCAAGATGGCACTATTCTGGATTTGGGTCAGCACAATAATGGGCAGATTGGGATAATCCCGGCGCAACTGCTGGATCATGACCATGCCATCACTACGGGTATCTCCGGGCATGCTGAAATCAGTGATCAACAGATCACAATCATGTTGCTGTAATAAATTCAGCAAGTCAGATACCTGATATGCCTCGGCGATCACTTCACAATGAGGGGTTATCTGGTCAATCAGGCTGCGGATCCCGGTCAGAATCAAGGGGTGGTCATCGGCAAGAATAATCTTGAAGGACATGGATGAGCCTCTTATAAAACGGTGAATAATATTCAGGCTATCAAAACTAACATTTCTATACTACCGTGCGCACCCTATTTTTTTAGGTGCATATATCTCTTTGGAAGTATATTTGAATCGTTATGTCTATATATTCTTCACTTATCTCATTGATCAAACGATTCATAATTATTGTCTTCGTTTTTTCGCTGACGCCTGCCGTATTTGCGGCAAAAGGGTCTTCTGTTCCAACGATTAAAGTGGGCATATTGGCCGGAGGGTGGGGACCCTTCCAGCAGTGGGACGGCAAGGTCGCGGCCGGATTCAGCGTCGAATTGATGGAGCAATTGGCCAAGAAGCTGGACTACCGGATCGCCTGGCAGGTCTACCCCGACTGGGAAGCCATGTATGCCGACGCCTGCAGTGGCAAGCTGGATATCCTGCTCGATGCCTTTAACTCTGAGGTGCGCCAGTGCATCACCTATAGCCTGCCTTACTACACCTCGCCGTCCGTGGTGGTGGTGCGCCAGGACAGCCCCCTGTTTCGGGATGTGAGTCGGTTGCAGTCCGCCAGCATTGCCATCGAAAAAGGTTTTCTGACCGAGAAGTTGGTCAAGCTGCACTATCCCAATGTCACATCGCGGCTTTTTGTCGATACACGCCGTGCATTGCAGGCGGTTGAACAAGGTCGGGCAGATGCCTATATCGGCAACCTTCATGTGGCCAATCTGTTTATCGAGCGTCACCCGGCGTTGGCGGTGGTTGCTCAGTCTCCCTTGTTGATGGAAACCCTGCATCTTGGCGTTGCCAGCCAGAAACACTCTCTTGCCATCCGGCTTGATACGGCGATTCAGGCTCTGACGGTCGAGGCGCGAAGTGAACTGGAGAAACGCTGGCTGAAGGAGAGCCTGGAGCCCAACTTTATGGGGCACAGTCATTTTTTACTGCGTCCTGATGAGCGAGCCTGGCTCTCGATGCTGCCACCGCTCAAGCTGGGGCTGATCCCCGGCTGGGTGCCCTTCTCCTATCACGCTGAGGATGGCAATTCGGTCGGCTTGATAGCGGATTATCTGAAGGTGTTGCAAGAGAAGCTGGGGCTGGCATACAGCAGCGTCCCTGTACAGAGCTGGCCCGAACTGCAACAACTGCTGCTGCATCATGATGTGGATCTGGCGGTACTGCCCGCTCGCATTATCGAGCGGCTGGTGGGTTGGCATGCCAGCGAACCCTTCGCATCATTCCCGATGGTGCTGGTGACGGCGCGCGGTAGTATTCCGATCGGGGATCTCTCTGATCTAGCTGGTAAAAAGCTGTTGCTGACCGACAGCATGCTGATCCCCCAGCTGAGGGCAATGGTGCCTGACCTTAAACTGATCACGACCAAGAGTGCCAGCGAGGGGCTCGCCCAGGTTGCAGCAGGTCAGGGAGATGCCTATATCGGCAATCTGGTGGTGGTTTCCCGTCTTATCACCGAACAGTTTGATGACCGACTTCATATTGCCGCACCCACCCCCTTCAAGGATGAGTTGGCCGTTGCGGTACGTGAGCCTTACATCCCCTTGCTGCCCTTGGTCAACCGGGTGCTTGCCAGCATGAGCGACAAGGAGCAGCGCCAGATACGCAACAGCTGGCTGGCGCTCAATTACAGCGAAGGTATCCCCAGAGCGAAACTGGTGCGAACCCTGCTGCCCGCCGGGGTGGCAATCACGCTCTTTATTCTGGTGCTATCGGTGGCTTACTGGCGGCTGCGTCAGGAGATAGTTCGTCGTCATCAGGTTGAGGCAGCACTCGCCAGAGCCAAGGCCAAGGCGGAGTCTGCCGCCACCCAGAAAGGGGAGTTTCTGGCCACCATGAGCCACGAAATTCGCACGCCTATGAATGGCATTATCGGTATGGCGGAACAGCTCACCTTTACCGAATTGACCCAGGATCAGCGCCAGATGGTGGAGGTTATCAACCGCGGTGCCCAGGGATTGCATGCGCTGATCGACAACGTGCTCGACTTCGCCAAGCTGGAGGCAGGCAAGATGCAGCTCGAAGAGGCTCCGTTTCTTGTCCGGGAGCTGCTTGACAGCGTGCTGACCATGACGGTGAGCGAAGTACATCGCAAGGGGTTGCGCGTTTATCTCTGGGCCGATGCCGGTGTGGCGGCTCGGGTAAGTGGTGATGCGCTGCGTCTGCGCCAGATCCTCTTCAACTTTGTCAGCAATGCCATCAAATTCACCGAGCGGGGCTTTATCGAGATCTCAGTGCAATTGCTGTCGCAGGGGGAGGGACAACAGCAACTGCGCTTCGGCGTGCACGACAGCGGCATCGGTATGAGCCCAGAGGCGCTTGGCCGGATCTTCAATGCCTTTGAACAGGCAGAGAGATCCACCACCCGCAGTTATGGTGGTACCGGCTTGGGCCTGAGTATTTGCCAGACCCTGGCCACCTTGATGGGTGGCGAGATCCGGCTGGAGAGTGCCCCTGGGCTAGGCACTTTTATCACCCTGACGGTTACGTTGCCAGAGCTGGCACAGCGAGAGCCGGATCTCCGTCTCAATGGCGTGCAAGCCCATATCGATCTCCATGACGAGAAGCTGTGCCACACCCTGCTGTTGCATCTTGATGCCTTGGGGGTAACACGAACGTTGGAGTCTGGTGATGCTCATTTGCGTTTCACAGACCATGAGTTGGCGGGCAACGGGCTCATCCGGGTGCTGCCGCTGGCAACCCCTCTCGGTTATCGTTGTGATGAGGAGGGTTACATCCTCAACAGCAATCCCATGACCTGGCATGCGGTGCGGGAAGTCTGCTATCGCCAGCTTGGCTTGAGCGATGGGACGGCAACGAAAGCGATGCGAAAGAGCGCACCCATGCAGACCTGTCGGGTATTGCTGGTGGAGGATAATCCCCTCAATCAGTCGCTGGTAATACGCCAGCTCAGGCAACTTGGGATGAACTGCGATGTGGCAGAGCATGGCCAGCGGGCTCTCGAGATGGTCGCGCAGCATCCCTATGAGCTGGTGCTCTGTGACTGTCAGATGCCGGTGATGGATGGTTATGAGTTCACCCGCAGGATACGGGCTGCAGAGAAAGGCGAGCGGCAGCTGATCATCGCCATGACGGCCAATGTGTTGCCAGAGCAGTCTGAAAGCTGTTTTGCCGCGGGCATGGATGATCTGTTGGGCAAACCGATACTGCTGGATACTCTGCGCCAGATGTTGCAGAAGTGGCAAATCTTACCCGCGCCAACCTTGATTGATATTGCAGCTATGGAGGCATTTTTTGGTCATGGTGACAAGTTGCAGCAGATGTTTCCGCTTTTTCGCCAGGAGCTTGAACAGTCGATGGTGCAGGAGTCACTTGATGACAATGCATTGGCCAATTGGGTGCATCGTCAGGCGGGGACCATCAGCATGATGATGGCACCGGAATTGGCTGAACAGGCATGGCGATTGGAAGAAAAAATCCGTCAGTTTGGATCGCCAGCTTGTACAGATGAGCTGACACGCTTTCGTGCCCAATTACAGCAAATCATCGATGAATTGACGTTATTGAGCGAGAAAGGGCACTCAGTTATCGAGGGAGAGCTGGAGTAAGGGGAACTGTTCACTCATAAAATTGCGGGGGCTGTGGCCATTGCCTGCGCTGGCCAGCCATTCCCAATCCAGCTTTGGCGAGCCCGCTTTGAAGCGTTGATAGGCAACGCCCTGATGAATGGTCAGAAAGAGGGTCGTGGGGAGTCCCAGCTTGTTGCTGTAGCGCACCATCAGATCGCCCTGATAGTCGTTGCTGATTCTGACTTTGAGCGCCTGTAGTGTCAGACCGGTGGCGTGACCATGCTCGTCCCAGACTTCAAACATGATGTGAACACTCTGATGTCGATGATGCCACGATGAGCAAGATGGGATGCAATTGCAACTGTCAGATCTGACAAGGTCGGAAAAGTGTGATGAGAATGGCAAAAAGCGAAAACCCGGCGCGAGGCCGGGTTTTCTTGAATGATGGTGGAGGGAGAAGGATTCGAACCTTCGAAGGCAGAGCCGTCAGATTTACAGTCTGATCCCTTTGGCCGCTCGGGAACCCCTCCACAGGGGCAAAGCAAATTGTATTCAGCCATTGCAACCAGGGAAATGGTGGAGGGAGAAGGATTCGAACCTTCGAAGGCAGAGCCGTCAGATTTACAGTCTGATCCCTTTGGCCGCTCGGGAACCCCTCCACGGGGTATTTCCTGATTGTCACTACTTTTGCACTTGAATGGTGGAGGGAGAAGGATTCGAACCTTCGAAGGCAGAGCCGTCAGATTTACAGTCTGATCCCTTTGGCCGCTCGGGAACCCCTCCCCAAGTGCGAGGCGCATACTATCAGATCCAGAGGCTTTGTGAACCCCTTGATGAGGCATCTGGCAGTAAAAAATGACTGTTCGTCGATTTTTGATACATCCAGCTCAAAATACAAGCTTATCAGCAAGTTGTGCGCTGCTTTTCTGCACAAAACAGCATCTGTGCAATTTGGCGATCGCGCTGAAGAGAAGGTAGATAGAAGAAGACCGCCAGTGTCGGCGGTCTTGCCGGGCATCACATCTAGCGCTGGAACGGGTAGACCGAACCCAGTTTCAGGATCTGGGTCAGCTCGTCCAGTGCGCTGCGGGACTCCTGCACCAGTGCCGGATCCCGCAGGTCATCGAGGGTCAGGCGGTCGCGGTAGTGGCGATCGACCCAGCCATCGAGGCGGGCAAACTGGCTGTCGTTGATAAGGCAGGCCGGATTGACCGCAGCGAGTTCCTGATCGTTCATGGCAACCCGCAGTCGCAGGCAGGCCGGGCCGCCGCCATTGCGCATGCTCTGTTTCACATCCATGTAGTGGACCGCCTTGATCGGCGTCTCCTGCGTCAGCAGCTTGCCAAGATAGGCCGACACCGCCGGATTGTCGCGGCACTCGGTGGGGGCGATGATGGCCATCTCGCCGCTCGGCAGGGTGAGGATCTGGGTGTTGAACAGGTAGGATTTCACCGCATCCAGCACGGATACCTCGGCGGTCGGCACTTCGATAAAGTGCAAATCCCCCTCGCCAAACTTGTCGCTGATCTCGGCCAGCACCCCTTCGGTGTTGAGGAACGCTTGCTGGTGGAAGAAGAGCACGTTCTGGTTGCCCACCGCGATCACGTCGTTATGGAATACCCCCTGATCGATCACCTCCGGGTTTTGCTGAATAAACACCACGCTCTCCTCGCCAAGGCCATGCAGGCGGGCGATGGCCTGGCTTGCCTCCAGGGTCTGGCGGGCAGGGTAGCGCTTCGGCGCCGGGCGGGAGTAGTCAAAGGCGCTGCGGCCATAGACGAACAGCTCGACCCCCGCCTCGCCATAGGCACGGCAGAGGCGGGTGTGGTTGGCCGCCCCCTCGTCGCCGAAGTGCTCATTCTCCGGCAGATGGAGGTGGTGGCTGAAGTGGCGATCATTGTTGAACACGGCTCGCAGGATACGGCCCGTGACGTCCGGCTCCAGGGAGCGGTGAAACTTGTTGGTCAGGTTGGCGGGGGTGAAGTGAATGCGGCCATCCTGGGTATCGGCACTGGGGGAGACGGTGGCGGCATTGGCGGTCCACATGCTGGAGGCTGAATAGCAGGCAGCCAGTACGGCGGGAGCCTGTTTGGCGGCCTGTTCCAGCACCCGGGCATCGTTGCCGGTGAAGCCGAGGCGGCGCAGGGTAGCGAGGTCGGGACGCTCTTGTGGCGCCAGTACCCCCTGGGTCATGCCAAGCTCGGTCAGCGCCTTCATCTTGCGCAGTCCCTGTTTGGCGGCCTCTTTCGGATTGGAAGCCTCCTGGGCATTGCTCTGGGAGGCAACATTGCCGTAGGAGAGGCCGGCATAGTTATGAGTCGGGCCGACCAGACCGTCGAAATTGACCTCGAAGTGCTTCATTGAGTACATCCTTTCGATTTTTATGATGGGTAGCGGTTCCTTCCGCGCACAATGCGTCGGGGTTGGGCCATTATAAAGAGATTTTATGTTTTTGTAACAAGCCGGTAACCAGCAGACGTTTTTATGTCGTTTCAGATATAAAAAGAGGGGCGGTATGGCAGAAAATTGAAAAAGCGGTTGCGTCCGGCCTGTTGCCTTCGCATTAATAAATAAAGAAGCAATAAAAGAAGCCGTGTGGTTCGGGCTGGTCAGGCAAATTTGCTCACAAGATTGCTTTTTCGCGCCAAATCTCTTATACAGCCCCACAAAACCGCACACCAACCCCGTCGGGTGCAATGAGGATAATAGTTACAGCATGGGCAAATCACTGGTCATAGTGGAGTCTCCGGCCAAGGCCAAGACGATCAACAAATATCTGGGCAAGGACTACGTGGTGAAATCCAGCGTTGGTCATGTTCGCGATCTGCCCACCAGCGGCAGCGCCAGCACCGAGCCCAAGAAACCTGTCATTCGCGGCATCAAGTTGAGCGAATCCGAGAAGGCTGCCAAGGATCGCAAGGCCCTGTTTGCCCGGATGGGTATCAATCCGACCGCTGGCTGGCAGGCCAACTACCAGATTTTGCCCGGCAAGGAGAAGGTGGTCAGCGAGTTGCAAAGTCTGGCCGAGAAAGCCGACACCATCTATCTCGCAACCGACTTGGATAGAGAAGGAGAAGCGATCGCCTGGCACCTGCGCGAGATCATCGGTGGCGATGACAGCCGCTACAAGCGCGTGGTGTTCAACGAGATCACCAAGAGCGCCATCAAAGAGGCGTTCGCCCAGCCGTCCGAACTCAATATTGACCGCGTTAATGCCCAGCAGGCTCGTCGTTTCCTCGACCGAGTGGTGGGTTACATGGTCTCCCCGCTGCTGTGGAAAAAGCTGGCCCGCGGTCTCTCCGCCGGTCGGGTGCAGTCTGTTGCGGTGCGTCTCATCGTCGATAAAGAGCGCGAAATCAAGGCGTTCGTTCCGGTCGAGTTCTGGGATCTCAATGCCGACCTGCTGACCGCCGACAAGAGCGATCTGCGGATGGAAGTGGTCAGCCGCAACGGGGCCGACTTCAAGCCGGTGACCCAGGCCGAGACCTTTGCCGCTGTCGCAGCCCTGGAAGGGGTCGACTACAAGGTGGTGAACCGGGAAGACAAGCCGACCGGCTCCAAGCCATCCGCGCCGTTTATCACCTCCACCCTGCAGCAGGCGGCCTCTACCCGTCTGAGCTTCGGGGTCAAGAAGACCATGATGATGGCCCAGCGTCTCTATGAAGCGGGTTACATCACCTATATGCGTACCGACTCCACCAACCTCAGCAAAGAGGCGGTTGAAGCGGTGCGTGAATATATCGGCGAGCAGTATGGCGCGGCCTATCTGCCAGCCGAGCCGAATCTGTATGGCGCCAAGGCCAATGCTCAGGAAGCGCACGAGGCGATCCGTCCCTCCAACGTACAGGTGACAGCCGAGATGCTGGAAGGGATGGAGCCGGATGCCATGCGTCTTTACGATCTCATCTGGCGTCAGTTTGTTGCTTGCCAGATGACCCCGGCTCAGTACGACTCCTCCACCCTGACTGTCAAGGCGGGCGAGTTCGAGCTCAAGGCCCGTGGTCGTACCCTGCGCTTCGCCGGTTGGACCAAGGCCCTGCCGCCGATGGGTCGCAAGGGCGAAGATAGTCAGCTGCCGGCGGTGACCGTGGGCGAGGTGCTGAAGCTGATCAAGCTGGATCCGCGCCAGCACTTCACCAAGCCGCCTGCCCGTTTCACTGAAGCTGCGCTGGTGCGCGAGCTGGAAAAACGCGGCATCGGCCGTCCGTCAACCTACGCCTCCATCATTTCCACCATCGTTGATCGCGGTTATGTGCGGGTCGAGAGCCGCCGTTTCTTTGCCGAGAAGATGGGCGAGATTGTCACCGATCGTCTGGTGGAGAACTTCGTTGAGCTGATGAACTACGAGTTCACCGCCAAGATGGAAGACAAGCTCGATGGCATCGCCGAAGGGAGCCTGGAGTGGAAGAAGGTGCTGGATGCCTTCTACGCTGAGTTTACCCAGGAGCTGGAGAAGGCCGACAAGGCGCCCGAAGAGGGCGGCATGCGTGCCAACCAGATGGTGATGACCGACATCGACTGCCCGGATTGCGGCCGCAAGATGGGTATTCGTACCGCCACCACCGGCGTGTTCCTTGGTTGCTCCGGCTATGCTTTGCCGCCGAAAGAGCGCTGCAAGAAGACCATCAACCTGGTCTCTGCCGACGAGTTTGTCTCCGCCACTGACGGTGAAGAGGCGGAAACCGAAGCGCTGCGCGCCAAGCACCGCTGCGGTGTCTGTGGCACTGCGATGGATGCCTACATCATCGATGACAGCCGCAAGCTGCACGTCTGTGGTCGCAACCCGGACTGCGATGGCTACGAGATCGAGAAGGGCCAGTTCAAGCTCAAGGGCTACGAAGGGCCGAGCATCGAGTGCGACCGTTGCGGAGCCGAGATGCAGCTCAAGAACGGCCGTTTCGGCAAGTACATGGGCTGCACCAACGAGACCTGTAAGAACACCCGCAAGATCCTGAAAAACGGCGACATCGCGCCGCCGAAGGAGGATCCGGTGCCGCTGCCGGAGCTCAAGTGCACCCAGTCCGATGCCCACTTCGTGCTGCGTGACGGTGCTGCCGGTCTGTTCCTGGCGGCCAGCAACTTCCCCAAATCCCGCGAGACCCGCGCGCCGCTGGTGGAAGAGCTCAAGCGCTTCAAGGATCGCATCTCTGCCAAGCACAAATATCTGGCCGGTGCCCCGCTCACCGATCCGGACGGCAACCCCGCCATCGTACGTTTCAGTCGCAAGACCAAGGAGCAGTACGTGATGAGCGAGGTCAACGGTAAGGCGACCGGTTGGACCGCTCACTACGACAACGGTACCTGGCAAGAGAGTTTGCCAAAGGCTAAAAAAGCCTGATGAAAAGAGGCCCCGACAAGGGGCCTCTTTGCTTATGGATAGCGGTATACTGAGACAGCTGCAAGGAGTGCAGCTGTCGTCAATCGCGAAGTAGACAAGGAGGTTGAGATGGAGATTAACGAGATCCGGCCAGGCATGAGCTGCATGACTCGGGAAGGGGCGGCCTATGTGCTGGAGGTGGACCGACAGAGCTTGCTGGTGCTGCTGCAGCGCGCGGATGAGACCATACCGGTGCAGGTGCGCAGCGACGAGATCCTGGCGCCGCTGGAGTGATCCGGCTGTGACCCCCTCAAAACGGCAGTAGAAAAAGCAGCTCGGCCAGATCGGGCTGCCATTGCCACTCCTTCATTCTGACCCGCCCACCGATCACCACGACCCCCTCCTGCTGCAGGCGTCCCGTCTGTTCGGCAAAGCCTGGCGATCCTTTCGGTAACGAGATGGTGCCCGCTGCGCCCAGCACCCGATGCCACGGCAGGACCTTGTCGGTTTCCCGCAGCACCTTGCCTACCAGTCTTGCCCGTCCGGGCAGCCCCGCCAGATCGGCCACCTGACCATAGCTGACCACCCGGCCTGCCGGGATCAGGGCGATGATCGCTTCGATACGGGCCGTTTTGTTCAATGGGGATGGACTTGGTTCAATGCTCATAGACCCGATTCGTCAAAAACAACAGAAGCGCCATTGTGGCGCTTCTGTCATGGGGCTGGCAATGATTCAGCCGAAGGTCTGGCTAAGCCCCTTCAGTTGCTTGGCCCGTTCCAGCAGAGCCTGACTGGAGTGATCGACATCCAGCATCTTCTGACTGTTGGCATGGGAGTACTCGGAGATCTGGTGGATACTGCGGCTGATCTCCTCCACTACAGCTTGTTGTTGCTCTGCAACGGTGGCGATCTGGGTGGAGTGTTCGGTGACCAGCTCTATCTCTGCCAGCACGGTATGGAGGCTGCTGGCGCCCTGGCGGGTCATCTCGGCACATGCGCGGGTCTGTTGCAGGTTCTCCTGCATCATCCCCTTCCAGCGTCCCAGCGTATGCTGGATCTGCTTGATGCTGCCCTGGATCTGCTCGGTCGCCTTGTGGGTGCGGGTCGACAGGGTACGCACCTCGTCGGCCACCACCGCAAAACCACGGCCCTGCTCCCCGGCTCGAGCCGCTTCGATGGCCGCGTTGAGGGCCAGCAGGTTAGTTTGCTCGGCGATGCCCTGGATCTCGCCCATGACACTGCCAATCCGTTCGGATTCGCTGGCGAGCTCTACCGCCGAGTTGAACGCCAGCTCTGCCTGTTTGGCGAGCTGTTCGATCTGTTGCTCGGTCTGGTTCAACTGCTGGTTGGTTTGTTCACAACGATTGCGAGCTTCGTTGACCTGACCGTTGGAGTCCTGAATGTTGCGGGCGATCTCGTGAGCTGTGTTGGCCATCTGAGTCATAGCCGTAGCCATCTGCTGGGTCTGGGCATCTTGCTCGTTGATATCGAGACAGGCCTGATGAGAGGCCTGCTTCAAATTGATGGCTAGGGTTTGCAGAGGTGCCGTGGCATCGTTGATCCGCCCCAACACGGTTCGGATGCGGGCCTGCAGCATCTTGATATGAAAATCGGCAATGGCGCCGGGGTTGTCACCGGAGTAGACCAGTCGGGTCAGACTGTCGTATTCACGGCCCAGTTGCTGCAGATAGTGGGGCAGGGCAAAGAGCTCGCGCCAGTAGGCTCCGCCAATAAGCAACAGGGGCAGCAGCATCAGCAGGACGGTCATAGCCCCTTGGCTGGCGAAGGTCCAGCCCATCATGCCGAGCAGCAGCAGGGTAATGGCCGGGGTGCGTACTTTGGCAAGAGAGGGGAGGTTGCTGCTGTTGCCGCGCTCGGCCTTGAGCAGGGCTTGGTAGGTCTGAGCGGCGATGCGTTTGAATTGGGGCTCGGGCTTGCAGCGTACCGACTGGTAGCCGCTGATCCTGTTGCCTTCATAGATGGGGGTCACATAGGCATCTACCCAGTAGTAACGGCCATCCTTGCAGCGGTTTTTTACCATACCGCGCCAGGGTTTGCCCTCCTTGAGGCGGGCCCAGAGATCGGCGAAGGCGGCCTTGGGCATGTCGGGGTGGCGTACCAGATTGTGATTGTGTCCCACCAGTTCATCGACCGGGTAGCCTGCGATGTCGCAGAAGGCCGGGTTGGCGTAGGTGATCACCCCGCGCAGGTCAGTGGTGGAGACCAGTTGTACGTCGGCAGGAAACTCCACTTCGCTGTCCAGGGTATGGACGTCTCTGCGGGTCATAGGAATACGCTCCGATGTTCTTGTTGATAATGTTGTCGTTGTTATTGTGGCAGATCTGGAGGTGGCCGCAGGCTCGCGCCAGCAGGAGGCAGACCAGCTTCATTGGGGGCTGGATTTTGCCAATAATGGCGGATGAATGGTAGGGGGAAGTTGATGTTTTGTTGGCTAATCGTAAAAAAGGCGGCCGATTGGCCGCCAAAGTAGAGACAACATTACCTCTGTGGCATCCGGTAGCGCACCTGCAACTGATCGAGGATCTGCAGCTGACCCGGCAGGCGGGCGGCGAAGTGCTCCCAGCCCTTGTGGGCGGGATCGCTCCAGGCCACCTCGGCCGTGGCCAGCATACGCGGGAACAACATGTAGTCGAGACGATCACGGCTGGTGATCAATTCTGACCACAAGGGGCTCAGCACCCCGAGGATGTTATCGTTGGCATGGAAATCGGCTGGGGCAGGGTCACACGAGTAGATCTGCTCCAGATTGAGGGTACCCGCCCAGTAGAGGCCGGGTTCATGAATATCGGCGCTCCAGGCGAGATCGAGATAGAGGAACTGGGCGGGCGCCATCACCACCGGATAACCGGCCGTGGCCGCATCCAGCCCCGCCTGAAAGCTGGTCCAGGCGCAGATGGCCGCTTTGCGGCTCACCTTGTCCCCATGGAGGATCTCCTCCCAGCCGATCATCTGTTTGCCTCTGGCGGCCAGATAGCGCTGGCAGTGGCGCAACAGATGGCCCTGCAGTTCGCGGCAGTCGGCGTAACCCTGCTCGGTCATCAGCTGCTGGCAGGCGGGACTGTCGGTCCAGACGCCGCTTGGAACTTCATCTCCCCCCATGTGGATCTGGGAGCCGGGGAAGAGCTCGCACACCTCGTCCAGCACCGCCTCCAGAAAACGGTAGGTGCCGGGGAGGGCGGGGTTGAGCACATTGTCGTCAAAGTGCTGCACCGAGCGGTAGCGGGAGCGATCAGCATCCTCCACCAGCAGCTTTGGCAGCGCCTTGATGGCGGCGTGGCAGTGACCCGGAATGTCGATCTCGGGGATGATGGTAATGCCAAGCCCTTCGGCATAGGCCACCAGCTCGCGCACCTCGCTCTGGGTGTAGTAGCCACCGTAGGGGTTGGGGCCGCCGCTCAGCTGCGGATCTATGGCCAGATCATGGCCGCGCCAGGCACCCACGGTGGTGAGCTCGGGGAAGGCGTTGATCTCGAGGCGCCACCCCTCGTCATCGGTCAGATGCCAGTGGAAGCGGTTGAACTTGTATAGGCTCATCAGCTTGAGTAGTCGCTTGATGGTTGCCGTGCTGTGAAAGTGGCGGGCGCAGTCGAGAAAAATGCCGCGAAAACCAAAGCGCGGGCTGTCCTCCAGCGTCAGGCAGGGCAGGCTCTCGCCGTGCTGCAGATACCACTGGGCCAGCGTGACCAGCCCATGACGCCAGCCCGCTTCGTCGGCGGCGGCAATCACCACCTTCTGCGGCGTGATGGTGAGTTGATAGGCTTCGGGGGCCAGTTTGGCCTCGGTCAGCCGGATTTCAGCGTCGTGATCCTGCTCCAGCGCCAGCGACGTCAGCTCGTTAAAGTGGGCCAGCAATTTCGGTACATCGCGGGGAGCGCTGACATGAGCCCGCTCGGCCAGCCGGAAGTTCCCCTCCAGCAGTACCAGATGGGCCGGTTGCGGCACTATGCCGGGCAGAGGCTCGACATCCGGCAGATCGGGGCGGGTTACCGGCGGGTTTTCCAGTCCGAGATCCTGAGCTGCCAGCGTCACCGGCAGCAGCTGGGCACCCGTAGTCGCCTCCGGCAAGCTGAGGAAAAAGCCCTGCGGCATGTCGGAGAGCTTCTTGATAGGGGTCTGGCGGCAGCAAAAGCGCAGCTCGCAGCTGCCAGCGTTCGGGACAATCACCTTGTAGCTGCCGCTCTGGCGCTCCAGCTCGCCCCCTTGCAAGGAATCGGGGTCGATATGGCGAGCCAGACAGAAGTGCAGCTTCCACCGGGTATCCGGCATGTGGGAGAGGGTGAAAGTGAACCAGACATCCTCGCCGTCACGTCGGGCTACCTGGGTGTGGATCAGGGGTGTAGACATGGAAAATCCTCTGATTGGGCAAACAGGATGGCGCCATCGAGCGCATCTGCCTGGGGGGGGATCAGGTTGAGCTGGCCGAGACGGGGAGCGAGGCGGGTGCCAATCCCCCCCAGCAGGGCGATCTGGCTGGCACCGAGCTGGGTCATCCCCTCCAGCAGGATCCGCAGCTGTTCGTGGGTTTCGTCCAGCAGCTGGTTGGCGAGCTCGTCGCCATCGCTGGCGGCATCGAATACCCAGGGGGCAAAGTGGCCATAGTCGGCCGGAATGGCTCGAGCGGCCCAGCGCACTACTTCCGCCTGATCCCGCTTGAAGCGATCCATCAAGCGGATGGCGAGGGTGCTGGGAGGCAGAATGCCGTCGTGGCAGAGCAGGGATTGCTGGATGGCGCGCAGCCCCAGCCAGGCGCCACTGCCTATGTCTGAAATGGGGAAGCCGCGGCCGGAGCAGGTGCGGATCTGCCCCTCCTGATAGACCAGCCCCACCGACCCGGTACCTGCGATCAGAATGGCCCCCTCACGGCCGCCAAAGGCGCCGAGGCAGGCACCGAAGGCATCGGAGGTAAGCCTGACGCTGGCAAAGGGGAAGGGCATCTCGAGCAGGGCGTGATAGCAGTCGGCCAGCTCGGCGGAGGCGAGCGCCAGCCCGACCCCCATCTGCTGTTCGCTCTCGATGCCGAGCCCTGCGGCAAGGCGAGCGCTGGCGATGGCGGCCAGCACATTGGCGTGGGCATGGGGGATGCCCAGCTCCAGATTGGAGCCGGCCGCGCGCCCCTCTCCGAGCAGCTTGCCCGCCCGATCCCGAATGCGGGCGCGGGTGTGGGTGCCCCCGCCATCGACGCCGACCCAGTACTCAATCATGGCGACCTCCCTGCTCATGTCGATCACTCTGGGCATTTTGCCAGCTGATGGCCAGGGCAAACCAGGCGGCGTGAGGGATCCACTGCTCACCCCAGCGCCAGTTCTGATCCAGCCGATCCTTGTACTCCTCCGGAATAAAGGCCACCTCATTTTCGTCATCGAATCCGGCGGTAATGCCGTTGCAGATGCCCCCCTGCGCATTGGGATACCCGGCGGTATAGGCGGGGTTGTTGATGCCGTGGCCCGCCAGCATGCAGGCGTTGAAGGGGTTCTGCCCGAGGATCCAGTCGAGTTGGCGCTGGCCATAGGTGAGCAGCGGCTGGCTCTGGCGGGGGAAGTGACGGGCGCCAGCAAAGGCCATAGCCGCCAACGATGCGAGGCGGGCATTCTCCCCCTGCCACCAGTAACCGGATTCGTTGTTGTGGGGCATAAAGAAGCTGACGCGCGGCGCTTCATCCACCCCTTTGACATATTGGCGGGCGAGGGAGAAGGGGTTGCCCGCGCGGGCGCAGAGCGCCAGCTCGGCGGCCAGCGCCTGCTCCACCACGGTTTGTACCCTAGCCTTGTATTCCTGATCCGGCTCTACCCCCAGATATTCCAGCAGCGCCAGCACCGGCAGGCCTGCCTCGGCGGCGTGGTAGTAAGGGCGCGAGCCATCCTCGTTGGCCGACCAGTAGTGACCCAGCTCAGGATGAGGGCGCTGGCGGGCGCAAAGCTTGCTGGCACGGACTCTCGCCTCATTGAGCCACTCGGAGCCGAAGGTGCGGGTCAGCTCTACCGCTGCCAGCAGGGCGCAGTAGTCGTCGATGATGTTTTCGACCCCGTCATCCAGATAGGAGAGGTTGTGTTCACGCAGATGCAGGTAGCCGCGTTTGGCCGCCTCAGCGTAGCGGCTGGCATCGAAGTCGCCACTGACGCTCTCGCGGGCAGCGCGGGCCAGCGCGGCGATGGCCATGCCGCCCCCTTGGCGAAAACCCGCCTGCCAGTTGGCGGACTTGAGCCCCTGCTGAGTGGCATAGGCGCACAGCTCGCGCTGGGCGGGATCCTTGCTCCACTTGTCGAACAGGGTCATGTAGAAGAAGCCCGACTCATCCTGCATCCGGCAGAGGAAATCGGCGCCGTGCAGCGCCTCGTCATTGAGCCGCTTGCAGAGGTTCACCCCGTCGATATCGCGGCGCGGGGCCAGCAGTTCCCGGCACTTGAGCAGGGCCCACACCACCATGGGGGTCTGCTGGGGGTTGAGGTAGTTGGCGTAGGAGAGGTGGCTCAGGTACTTGCTCATGTCGCCGCTGGCATCGAACCAACCGCCGTGCACATCTTTGTGCTGGTCGGTGCCAAACAGGCGGGCGCTGCGGTCGGCCCGATCGAAGGTGCCGCTGGCGCGCTGCCCCTTGAAGTAGTGAATGACGTCCGAGAGGCAGCGGCTGGCCAGCAGATCCTGGCCGATGGCAAAGCGGGTCGAGCGGGCTATGCCTTGGGCAGTGATCGCCTCCAGCCGATAGTGGCCGGGCTCCTTGAAGGCGGAGAAGTCGGCACGCCAGTAAGCGCGGCCTTGCCAGCCGGGGACGCTGCCCGCCGGTTGCAGCGGGGTTTCAAACAGGATCTGGCCATCGTCGAGGCGTTGCAGCCTGACATAGCCGCCGAGATCAGGGGCGGGGGAGGTTTGCAACAGGGCGACCTTGTGTCCGTCGCACTCGTAGCCCACCTGATTGATCAAGAGTTCCATCAAGGTATTACTCCTGTGGTTCACCGCCGGGCGGTGAGGCACATCACGGGGCTGTGGCCGCCCCGTATCGAGGCATGGCCGGACAGGGTTGTCCGGCCGGTCTAAGGCTCACCCTCACTCGTAGAGGTAGCAGCGCACGAAGTGGTTGTCGGCAAGCTTGGTGATGGGGGGCAGCGCCTCCTTGCAGCGGGGCATCGCCTGATTGCAGCGCCCGGCAAAGGGGCAACCACAGGATTCCGGCGTCCAGAGCGGGATCTCCCCCTTGCGGCCGCCCTCCAGCTCGGCGTGGATGCTCTTCTCCGGATCGGGCACCGCCGAGATGAGCAGCTGGGTGTAGGGGTGCTGCGGGTGGTGCAGGATCTCGTCCACCTCGCCCCACTCCACCATGTGCCCTACATACATCACAGCCAGATCTTCCGCCACATAGCGGGCGGTGGCGATGTCGTGGGTGATGTAGAGCATGGAGACACCGAGCTCATTCTTCATCTGCTCCATCAGGTTGAGGATGCCGATGCGAATGGAGACGTCGAGCATGGAAGTCGGCTCGTCCGCCAGCACAACCTCCGCCTCCACTGCCAGATTGCGGGCGATGTTGACCCGCTGGCGCTGGCCGCCGGAGAGCTGGTGCGGATACTTGGCCGCCGTCGCCTTGGCGGGGGTGAGCCCCACCTTCTCCAGCAGGGCGTAGACCATGTCGGGCAGCTCTTTTTTGTCGATCACCTTGCTGTGCAGCAGCAGGGGGCGGGCGATGTGGTGATAGATGGTGTGGGTCGGGTTGAGCGAACCGAATGGATCTTGCCACACCATCTGCACGCTCTGGCGATAGTCCAGCAGGGCAGTGCCCTTGTTGAACTCCTCCAGATCGTGGCCGCGATAGAGAATGCGCCCGGCACTGAGCTTGTACATCTTGGCGATGATCTTGGCGATGGTGCTCTTGCCGGAGCCCGACTCCCCGACCACCGCCAGGGCGCGACCCCGGTGCAGGTTGAAGGTGATGTCGGAGAGCGCCCGCATCTTGCCACTCTTGATGGCATTGGAGTTGATGGGGAAGTCCTTGTAGAGGTGCTGGACTTCGATGATGGGTGCATCGGTTTTGGCGATTTGCATGACAGACATCCTTAACAGCCAGCGGCCTTGTCCAGATAGATCACGGAATCTTGTTGCAGTCCCTGCTCCTCATAGAGGTGGCAGGCGGTCTGTTGCCCGGGGCGGATCTCGGCCAATCTGGTGTACTCCTGACGGCAGCGATCGTGCACCTTGCCGCAGCGGGCCTGAAAGCGGCAGCCGACCGGCACCTCCAGCAGGTTGAGCGGGGTGCCCGGGATCCCCTCCAGCACCTTCTTCGGCCCGTGCAGGGGCGGGAAGGAGTTGCCCAGCCCTCTGGTATAGGGGTGCAGCGGTGCGGTCAGGATCGCCTTGGAGGGGGCGACCTCCACCAGTTCACCGGCATACATGATGCCGATGCGATCGCAGAACTCCACCATCAGGGAGAGGTCGTGGGTGATGAACAGAATGGAGAAGTTGAACTTCTCTTTCAGGGCATAGACCTTCTGCAGGATCTCCCGCTGTACCACCACATCGAGCGCCGTGGTCGGCTCATCCATGATGAGCAGCTCGGGGTTGAGCGCCATGGCGATGGCGATCACCAGCCGCTGGCGCATGCCGCCGGAGAACTGGTGCGGGTAATCCTTGAGCCGGCTCGGGTGGATATCGACGATGGTGAGCAGCTCCTGGGCGCGCTTGATCGCCTCGTAACGGGTCATGCCGGGGTTGTGGGCCAGCAGCACGTCGCAGAACTGCTCCTCCATCCGCAACACAGGGTTCAGGGCGTTCATGGCGGACTGGAACACTACCGACACCTGTTGCCAGCGATAGGAACGCAGCCGCTCGTCGTTGTAATGGAGGATGTTCTCCCCCTTGAACAGGATCTCGCCACCACTGATGTAGGCGGGCGGCTTGTGCAGCCGGGCCACCGAGAAGGCGACGGTGGACTTGCCGCAGCCCGACTCACCGGCGAGACCGAAGATCTCGCCCTGTCTGATATCGAAGCTCACCGAGTTGACGGCGCGCACGTCGCCATTTTCGGTGATGTAGTCGACGCAAAGATTGCGTACTGACAGCAGGGGATGCTTGTTCATGCTGTCTTCTCCTGTGCGGCAGAGAGTGGTGTTGCGACCGGGGTGGCAAGTTTCTTCCAGCGGTTGAGCCCTTTGTGGGAGCGCAGCTGCGGGTTGGCAATCTCGTCGATGGCGAAGTTGAGCAGGGCCAGACCGGCACCCAGGGTGGCGATGGCGAAGCAGGGGGCCAGGATCTCCCACCAGGCGCCGACCAGAATGGCGCTGGAGGTCTGGGCGTTGTAGAGCATGATGCCCCAGCTCACCACAGTCGGGTCGCCAAGCCCCAGGAACTCCAGGGTCGCTTCGGTGACGATGGCGTAGATGATGGAGCCGATAAAGCTCACCCCGATGATGGAGATGAGGTTGGGCAGGATCTCCACCAGAATGATGCGCCAGGCCGGCTCGCCCAACACTTCTGCGGCGATGACGAACTCCTTCTCGCGCAGGGCCAGGGTCTGGGCACGGATGACCCGCGCGCCATAGGCCCACGAGGTCAACCCTATTATCACGGCAATCACCGCCGGCGACGCCTCCCCGATAAAGCTCGCCAGCACCAGTAGCAAGGGGAGGTTGGGGATCACCAGCACCACGTTCATCAGGAAGGTGAGGCATTCATCTACCAGACCGCCGAAGTAACCGGCGGTGATGCCGATGGCGACGGCCAGGGTGCAGACCAGCAGGCCTGCGCTGAAGCCTACCAGCAGCGAGATACGGGCACCGTTGGTGAACTGGGCCCAGATATCGTGGCCCATGCGGGTTGAACCCATCACGAACTCGGCACTGGGCGGCTGGTGCGGGCGAGCCACCCGTTTGGTCGGCTCGTTGCTGGCCAGAATGGGGGCAAAGAGGGCCATCAGTACGAAGGCAACCACGATGGCGAGGCCACAGGCAGCCTTCTTGTTGCCCAGCAGGATTTTGAGAATGGTCGGCATACGCATCTTATTTGCCTCCTGTACGCAGACGGGGATCCAGGAAGACGTAGAGCACGTCGGCCAGGAAGTTGAAGCTGAGCATGGTGATGGTCATGATGAGCAGCTGCCCCTGAATGAGCGGGTAGTCGCGGGCCAGAATGCCCTGATAGAGGGTCAGGCCCAGGCCGGGATAGTTGAAGATCACCTCGGTGATGAGGGAGCCACCGATAACGAAACCGAGCGCCATGGAGAGGGCGGTGACGCTGGGCAGAATGGCGTTGCGGGCGCCGTAGTTGAAGATCACCCGGTTGCTGGAGAGCCCCTTGGCCTTGGCCATGGTGATGTAATCCTCGCCCAGCAGGTTGATCATGTTGTTGCGCATGGTGATAAGAAAGCCCCCCACCTGCACCACGGCCAGAGTCAGCACCGGCATGATGGCGTGGGTCATGATGCTCTTAATGTGCTCCCAGCCCCAGTCAGCCTTGATCTCCGGGCTGTAGGCGTAGCCGATTGGCAGCCACTCGAGGCTGACCCCGAACAGGAACAGGGCGAGCAGGGAGACCACCACCGGCGGAATAGCCTGCATCACCAGGGTGAGCGGGGAGAGAATGCTGTCCATCCGGCCGCCGCGATACCAGGCGGCGAAGATGCCGACGATGGAACCGAGGGAGAAGCTCAGGATGGTGGAGGTGCCGACCAGAAACAGGGTCCAGCCGATGGCACGGCCCAGCACGTCAGAGACCTGCTGCGGGTAGAAGCGCACCGAGGTGCCGAGATCCCAGGTGAAGACACTCTTCACATAGGTGAGAAACTGGGTGCCGATGGGGCCGTCGACGAAGCCGAAGGTGGCTTTGAGGGCTTCCAGGGCGGCGGGTTCCATCATGGCGCCAGCGCGGGCAAACATCACGGAGACAGGATCCCCTGGCATGGCACGGGGTAACAGGAAGTTGATGGTGGCGGCTACCAGAAAGGCAACCAGATAGAAGGAAAAGCGTCTCAGTATGAATCCCATGATAGTACCTTTTACTGCAAGTCTGCCCCGCGTCGGGTATAGCTACCCCAACCCCGGCAAAGTCGGGCAAGAAGGGGATTAACGGGGAAGATGGCCCCCCGCAGGGGGCCGGGATTGTTTAGCTGTTTGGCTTGAGGGACAACACGTGCAGCAGACGCTCAGGGGTGTCCGGGTGGAGCTGAGGTTTGGCTACCGGGTTATCAGCACTGAACCAGCCGTTGAAGCGCTTGGTGCTGTACTCGTACCAGGTCGGGTTGTTGAAGACCGGAATGATGGTCTGGTTGGCACCAACACGATCCTGGATGGCGAACATGATCTCCTTCTGCTTGGCCGCATCGGCTGTCTGGGTGAAGTCATCGATCAGCTTGTCGAGCTCGGGATCCTTGTAACGGGGCGCGGCGAAGCGGTTGCCACGGTCACCCATGTTGCGGGAGTGGAACGCGGTCTCGAAGTACTTGTGCGGGTTGGCACCGGCAAAGTAACCCTGCAGGGCGACATCGAAGTCACCGGTGATCAGGTTCTCGGTCCAGACGGTGGCTTCCGGGGTGGCGGTCTTTGCGTTCAGGCCCAGCGCCTGCAGCCCTTCTACACCGATCTGTACTGTGTTGACCCAGTCGGTCCAGCCGTTCGGCACCAGTACCTTGAACTCGATCTTTTTGCAGCTCGGGGTGTCGAGGAACTTGTCGCCGTCACAATCCTTGTAGCCTGCCTCTTTCAGCAGGGCCTTGGCCCCTTCCAGATCGAACTTGTTGTACTTGCCGTACTTCTTGTCCACTTCCGGGTTGTTCCAGGAGTCAAAGGCTTTGCCCAGACCTGACGGGTACTCGTTGACGGTGGGGTAGCCGTAGCCCGCGATATCCACCATGGACTGGCGGTCCATCGCCATGGAGAAGGCGCGGCGGAAGTTGATGTCGTTGAAGGCTTCGTTATTGCCCGGGTTCTTGGTCTGGAAGTTGACGTTGAACGCCACGGTACCGGAGGCCGGGAACCAGTATTTGTTGTTCTTCGGATCGTTGCCGACGTAGAGGCGCTCGATATCCGGCACGAAGGAGCCGAACCAGTCGATGTCACCCTTCATGACAGCAGCCAGCACCTGGTCGTTGGTGGCCATCTGCGGCATGCGGATACAGTCGATGGCGAGGTTGGCGTTATCCCAGTAGTGCGGGTTGCGGCACTGGGTATAGAGCTGGGCGGAGAAGTTGTCCACTTCGGTGAAGGGGCCAGTACCAACCGGCTTGTCGTTGGTGAAGGCAACCGGATCTTTCACCGATTTCCACTGATGCTCCGGCACGATAGGTACCAGCACCAGGTCGTTCACCACGTTGGTGTTGACCTCGGTCAGGTCGAATTTGACCTTGTTGGGGGCCAGCTTCTCGACGCTCTTGATCTGGGTCCAGATTGAGCGCTCATCCAGCGCCTTGTTGGCCTTGACCAGATTGAAGGAGAAGATGATGTCATCGGCATCAAAGGCTTCGCCGTCAGACCACTTCACGCCATCACGCAGATCGAAGGTGACGGATTTCAGGTCATCGCTGAACGCATAGTTGGTGGCCAGACGATAGACGGGTTTGCCCCCTTGCATATCGTTGAAGATCACCAGCGGTTCATAGATGAAGTGACGGGTGGTGTGCAGCAAGCCCGCTTGCAGGAAGGGGTTGAAGTTCTTGACCCAGGCGGTTTCCTGCTGTGCGACCATGGTCAGCACGGTTTTGTTTTCTGCGGCCATGGCGTTACCGGCGGCACCGGCAAGCATCATGGTTCCCAGCATTACAGCGGTAGAGATTTTGGATACTTTGGCAAGCATATGTTTTCCTTTCTTATTTTTTGGCATTCCCGAGGGTTCGCCTTGTTTTGTGTGAGCACCGGTTTCGCATGCTGATGAAATCGGCCCTCTGTGTTGGTCAGGTGTCTAACCTTTGTCGTTCTGTTTTCCAACGCCCTAAGCAAACCAGAATTAACAGGAAAACAACAACTATTGATTTCGTTGTTTTCGTAAAAATTGACGGTGTTACGTCAATCTCGTCAAAATCGATTTTTATCTTTTTAAAATCATAACTTTGCGTTATTTGCTTTCGCGTAAAAAGTGGCTGTGAAAATGGCGTATATGACAAATTTGTGAATTGGATCTGCTCTCGGTTTCGGGGTTGTGCGGGGCTTTGTTTTGCATAAAAAGAAACCAGATTGCCAATTGTGATCCGGCGCCCGTTTAGGGCGCCGTGTCACGGCTTGCGGTTGGCGAGTTGACGCAGGGTCTGGGCGCTGTGCTGCAACTGCTGGCGCTGGTGGTCATTGAGCGGGCAGTGGCCCAGCACATACTCGGTGGTGGCCACTACCGTCTTCCAGCGTGGTGACTTGGGCAGGGTGTCCAGACTCAGGTATTTGTCGAGGGTGCGGGTCTGCGGGCTGGATCTGTCCATATAGACCCGCCACAGCTTGCTCTTCTCTGCCAGCACAATTTTGCCCTTGCCGGTCCCCTGCTGCCATGCATCCAGGGTGAGCTGCATGGTCTCTACCAGCGCCCGGCGCAGCGGCTCGTCATCCTGCTGGCGAATGAGGTCGTCGGCCAGCGAACGGAACTCGCCACCCAGGCGGCTCAGCTCGCCCAGCAGCTGTTCATCTTCGATGATGGCTTGCCGCGAGAGGTTCTTGAGTGCGTTCTCCAGCGCCATTACCCGGTTCTCATCCTGACGCAGCTCGGTACTCAGAGTGAGGGCGAAAGCGGCCTGTCCTCCGAGCGCGATGGGCAGGGCACGGGCGTTGAGCACATCTTTTTGCCCGGCCACCAAAAATTCCAGATTGTGTTCCCGTTCGCTGGCAAGGTCGGGCCACTGCTGTTGCAGCGGGGTGGCGAGCCACTCATTGAGGGGCTGCCCCTCCATGGCTTCCGGCTCCTGTCCCAGCAGGCGCGCCAGTACCCGGGAGGCAAACAGCACTGTGCCCTGCTCGTCGATAAAGATCATGGGGTCGGCCCCTTCGCCGAGCAGGGCCAGCAGCCGCTGCTGATCCTGATGCAGTCGCTCCTGCAGGGTGAGGCGATGTTCGATCTCCTGCTTCAATAGCCGGTTCTCTACCAGCGAGGCGCGTCCGGCCTTGGCTTCCAGCAGTGCCTTGACCCGGGCAAACAGCTCCTCCTTGCAGAAGGGTTTGACCAGATAGTCGTTGGCACCGGCCCCGAAGCCCTCCTCGATATCCTTGGGCTGGTTGAGGGCGGTGAGCAGCAGCACCGGCAGCATATCTTTCGGGTGTTGCTGGCGCAGGCGACGGCAGACGTCAAAACCGGAGAGGGTCGGCATCATCACATCGAGCAGGATGAGGTCCACCGGCTCCTCGGCCAGCTTGGCCAGCGCATCGTGGCCGTCACTGCTGGGCAGGATGCGGTAGCCGCAGGGCTGCAGCAGATGGCGCAGGATGTGCAGGTTGATGGGCTCGTCATCCACCACCAGAATGAGCGGAGCATCCTCGGGGGGAGGGGGCAGATCGTCGCTCTCCCAGTCCGGCAGGATCAGAGGTTGCTGGCGCACCAGCTGATGCTCGATCTGGCGGCTGTCGAGTGTCAGATTGGCCGCTTTGCCGGTGGCAAGGGGCAGGGTAAAGGCGAATGTAGAGCCGACGCTCGGCTCACTCTCGACGAACAGCTCGCCCCCCATCAGGTGCACCAGCTGGCGGGTGATGGAGAGGCCAAGGCCGGCCCCCTGCTTGCTTACCTCCGGGCTCATCTGCACCAGCGGCTCGAAGATATGTTCCAGATGGTCGGGGGCGATGCCGATGCCGGTGTCGGTGACCTTGATGCGCAGGAAGTTGTTCTCGACGATGGCACTGAGCACCACCTTGCCCTGCGGCGTGTACTTGATGGCGTTACCCACCAGGTTGTAGAGCACCTGTTCGAGCCGCTGCTCGTCGGCCAGCACCGGCGGCAGTTCGGCTGGGCTGATATCCACCAGAGTGAGGGGTTTGGCCTGCACCAGATGCTGGCAGAGATCCAGCACCAGCCGGATCACCCCTTTTGATGAGACGGGCTGGGAGTGGATCTCCAGCTGGCCGTAGCGCATCTGATGGTAGTCCAGCAGATCGTCCACCAGACGGGCTAGGCCATCGGCGCTCTTGATGATGAGGCCGAGCTGCTTTTGCTGCCCTTCGGTCAAATCCTGCTGGCTGGCGAGCATCGACTCGGCCATCCCCTTGATACCGTGAATAGGGGTACGCAGCTCGTGGGAGGTGTTGGCCAGCAGTTCATCCTTGAGCTTGTCCGCCTGCTGCAGGCTGAGGTTCTGCTTGTGAGTCAGCTTGACCTGCTGTTGCAGCTCCTGGGTCTGCTGCTCGATCAGTTCGATCTTGTCCTTCACAGAGCGCTGCATATGGCGAAACGCCTCGGCCAGCCGGTCGATATCATCGCCGGTGCGCTCGATGGCGATGGGGTGATCCAGCGCGCCGTCGGCCACCTGCTCGGCTGCTTCGGTCAGCGATCGCAGCGGCGCCGTGATGGAGTGAGAGAGCCAGCGGGAGAAGAGGATCAGCAGCAGTACCGAGCCCGCGCCCAGCACAATTACCAGAGTTTCCAGCTGGCGGATCGGGGCATAGGCTTCCCGGGTGGAGATCTCGGCGATAAAGGCCCACTCGGTATCGAACACCTTCACCTGGGTGTAGGCGGCCAGCACCTCGTCATCCTGATAGGAGTGGAACAGCCCGACACCCTGCTCGCCGGAGAGCGTCTTGGTGATGAGTGGCGTTTGCAGCGGCCGGAAGTTGGGGCTGAAGCTGTTCTCGACGCTGAACTCCGGCGCCAGCCAGGCATCGGCGCGCATCCGCTTGTCCGGGCCGATCAGGATGGTCTCGCCGGTTTCGCCCAGCCCCTCCCGCTCCGCCATGATCTGGTTGAGCTTGTCCGGCAGCAGCTCGAAAATCACCACACCGCGCACATAGTCGTACTGCATCACGGGCGCCGCCATGTAGGCGACCACCTGCCCGGTCAGCTCGTTGCGGCCAAAATCGGTGAATTCGAAGATCTGCTGCGGCTTCTGGCCGCCATCAAGACGGCGTTTGATCTTGGCGAAGGTCTGGCCCAAGCCACTGCCCTGGTAGGGGCCGGAGAGCAGATTGGTGGCAAAGTTAGGGTGCTTGGTGACCGAATAGACCACATCACCGTTGAGGTCCACCAGAAAGATGTCGCTGTAGTTGGACTTGCGCACCATGTCGGCATAGCCGCGATGAAAGCGCTGATGCACCCGGCCATACATCTCGTCGGCGAGGATCAGCGCGGTGATGGAGGGTTCGATCTCTACTTGGCTGTCCGGTTTGCGCAGTTGATCCCAGGAGCCGGGCAGATAGCGGGCCTGGGCGCGGCTACGGGCCTCCTGCGGTGTTGTGCCCAACTTCTCGAAGGCGCCGGTAAAGCCATAGAAACGGCCGATACTGTTGCCGGCAAAATCCTGCTGGGAGAAGTTGATGATCTGCTCTTTGAGGTTGTTGAAGTAATCCTCGAGCTGACTCTTCTTGATATTACGGACGGAGACCAGATGGTTGGAGGTCTGGGTGGTGAGATCCTTGCCGTGGCTGTATAGGAAGAAGAGGGTGATGACCAAAAAGGGCACCATGCCCAACATGAAAAAAGCCAGCATTAACTGCGGCCTGAGCCCACGAAGCGTGAAGATCCATTTCATCTTGTGATTTTCAATTGAGAATCCGGTTATTAAGCCGCTCAAGTCTCGAACGAAAGCGTAATCATTTCAACGACTTTATCCCAAATTCGCTTGGTGGGTCACAGCTGGCTGGAGAAAAATGCAGCAAGGCGTTTAAACCCTGAGCAAACAGTCTGCATCAGGGCTTAAATTGCGAAAAAGGGGTTGTGCTGGCGCTCGTGGTACGTATAATGCGCCTCGTTGTCAGGCAACTGGCACGAAAGCAGTAACGCGGGAATAGCTCAGTTGGTAGAGCACGACCTTGCCAAGGTCGGGGTCGCGAGTTCGAGTCTCGTTTCCCGCTCCAATTTTCCATCGCACCAACGATGGAACTCACTTTCAAGACAATCAGTCTTGTCAGCATGGCGCGTTAGCAAAGCGGTTATGCAGCGGATTGCAAATCCGTTTAGTCCGGTTCGACTCCGGAACGTGCCTCCATCTTTCCTCTGTTTATCTCAATCATCACTTTTCGAGTCTGAGCTTTGGTCAGTATCCTTGCTGTACCAGTAACTGTTCGCAGCCAGCCTGTTTCCACTCGCGCTCGAGATAGTGGCTCACATCCGCCATGTTTTGCCCCCGATATTGAAACTGCACCTCGGCACTGTGCTGGTTGAAATCCGCAATCCGTTGCTTCAGTGTGCCGCATTGCCACAGGCTGACGGTGGGCACGCCCCGTTCGGCCAGCACGATGGCATCTTCCCGATTCAGTTGCCACTCCTCCAGTTGTGCCCGTGTCAGGGCAACCATCAGCACCAGCAGTGCCACTTCCGGCAGTTTCATGCGTGTCTCCCTACTGCATGTTTTTCCCCTGATAACTGTGGCAAAGCGCACGATTTTCGCAAGTTTGTTAACTGTTGGTTAATGACGTAACCCGTTTTCAGTATTTCCCGTTTTTCACCATTTTTTTATAAAAAAATGCGTTGGTGATGTAGTAATCCTACATGGAGTGGGGTAATCTTTGCTCAGTGGTCTTACCAGTAAGGAGTTACATCATGTTTCATCCCTTTTCCCTGACTCAGATTATTCTTCGTCGCATTTATGTATTGCTGGTGGGCATTCTGGCTTTCCCCGTGATGCTGTTTCGCAGCGATCGTGCCCGCTTCTACAGCTATCTGCACCGGATCTGGAATAAAACCAGCACCAAACCGGTGTGGCTCAAAATGAGCGAGCGTGGCGAGCGGATCTTCTACTAAACCCCATTCGCACCATGTGCAAAAAGAGACAGCCAAAGCTGTCTCTTTTTTTATCTGTTTGCCGCAACTCCTGGCTCCCAATACCACTCAGATTGTTTATTTCTTGTTTCTTTAAAGTTGCATCCAGCCCTGCCTGTTGGCGGGGCTTTTTTATGTCTGACGCATCTCTTTTGATGGAAGCAGTGAAGAAGATTAACGGGGTTAAAGCACCATATGGCACTTTTTTCGTTCATTAATGGGTGGTCGTCGAGAAATTTTCAATGATGAAATAGCTGTTTAAAATCAATTGGTTGAGTGTTTTCCTTTGGGTTTTTTAACTCTTTTTGTGTTTTTTTTGAAAGGGAATATCCCGTTTGCCGGTTCTATTGCAGGTACCCGGTTGCGACAAATCGGGGATATCAGCAACATCCAACGACATCAAAAGGAACATGAACATGAATGTTAAAAAAAGCACTGCTATCGCCTCCGCCATGACCGGTCTGCTGGCGCTGGGCGCCCAATTTATCGCGGCACCAGCAATGGCTGCCGATGAAAAGGAGAAGTGCTACGGCGTGGTCAAGGCCAGCAAGAATGACTGTGCGACCAAGAGCAGCTCCTGCGCCGGTACTGCCAAGGAAGATGCTCAGGGTGATGCCTTTGTGGTGATGCCCAAAGGGCTGTGCGAGAAGCTGGTCGGCGGTTCGCTGCAACCCAAGTAAGAGACATCGGGCAGGGGATGGCCAATGAGTTGCCCCCTGCATCTTCTCTGATTGGCGAAAGCGAGTCTTGCGATGAACCCTTTGATTGGTATCGGATTACGCACTCCCCATTACGATGAGATCCGGCAAACCCTGCCGGCAGTCGGTTGGCTGGAGGTGCATAGTGAAAATTACTTCGAACGGCACAGCCTGGGTTTTCAGGTGCTCGCCGAACTGGCGCAGCACTACCCCGTCAGTCTTCACGGCGTTGGCATGTCCCTTGGTTCTGCCGACCCGCTCGATCCGCACCATCTGCAGCAGTTGTCGACACTGGCCGCGGCGATCAAACCGGTACGGATCTCCGAACATCTCAGTTGGGGCAGCATTGGTGGGCGTTACTTCAACGACCTGCTGCCGGTGCCCTATACCCGCGCCTCCCTGCGCAACATGAGCGACAAGATCCAGCAGGTACAACAGATCCTGGGTTGCCGCATGCTGATAGAAAATCCCTCCTCCTATCTGCAACTGGCCGGGGAAATGAGCGAGTGGGAATTTCTGGCCGAGCTGCAGCAGCGCAGCGGGTGCGGCATCCTGCTCGACCTCAACAATCTCTATGTCAGTGCCTTCAATCACGGTTTCTCTTGCGATGAGTATCTGGCGGCGATCGATCTCGCCACCGTCGGGGAGATCCATCTGGCCGGTTATACCGAGAAACAGCTGCCGGAAGGCTCCCTCTATATCGATACCCACAGCGTCCCTGTGGTGGAGCCGGTCTGGGAACTCTATCGCCAGATCTGCCGCAAGCAGGCCATTCCCACCCTGATTGAGTGGGACCTCGAGATCCCGCCGCTGCCGGTCTTGCTGGCAGAGGCGGCGCAGGCTGGCGCCATTCTGGATGAGGCGCTTGCCATGAGTGCACCACGGGAGGTGGCCCATGGCTGAACTGGCACAGTTGCAACAGCACTTTGCCGAGGGTCTGCTGGGGGCGCCTGACGCCATTTCCCCTCACATCAGCTCCCGGCTCTTTTCTGCCGAGTCTGTGCTGCAGGTCTATCGCAACCACTTCATCCTGAGCCTTGGCGAGGTGCTGGCGATCAGTTATCCCGCCGTCAAGGCTATGGTCGGGGATGACTTTTTTGCAGCGGCGGCCCGTGGCTTCGTATTGGCCGAGCCGCTCAGGGAAGGGAGCGTCATGCACTATGGCGTCGGATTTGGCCAATGGCTGGCCCGCTTGCCAACTACAACCGGACTGCCCTGGCTGGAGGCGCTGGCTCAGTTCGAATGGCAGCTTGAGCGTGCCAGTCTGCTGCCGCTGGAATCACGCTGCTGGCCAGCCGAGCGTCTGGCCGCATTATCGCCGCAACAATGGGAGCGGCTGCGACTCTTGCCAGCCACTGATCTGCTGCTGGTTGCCAGCGATTATCCGGTGCTGGCCCTGTGGCAGATGGCGCTGCACGGTGGAGAAGCGGTGGAGGTGCTTGATGCCCCCGTCTGGTTGGCATTGAAGAAACAGCCGGATTGCCGGGTTGCCCCCTTGCCCCTGACGGCTGGTGAGTGGGCGCTGCTACAGGGATGTCTCGCTGGTACGGCGCTGGTCGATCTGCTTGCGGCCGACCCTGCGGCCAGTGAACATCTCACTCGCCTGATAACCCTTGGTCTGCTGGTGGATATGGAGATAATGCCATGATGGCAAACAAATGGCTGGCGCTGGCCAGCTCAAGTGGTGATTTGCCGCGCTGGAGCAGCGCTGGTGTGCTGTTGCTGGCGCGGCTGTGGGTCGCCTCGGTTTTTATCACTTCAGGCTGGCTCAAGCTGACGGCGTGGGATTCCACCCTCTATCTGTTTGAATCCGAGTATCAGGTGCCCCTGCTGCCCTGGTTGTGGGCTGCTTATCTGGGTACGGCGACCGAGCTGCTGTTGCCGCTCTTCCTGCTGGCGGGGCTTTTTACTCGCCCGGCCGCCTTGCTGCTGTTTGGCTTCAATATCATGGCGGTGATCTCCTACCCGACCCTCTGGGCGGGCGGCTTTTACGATCACCAGCTGTGGGGCTGGATGCTGCTGACCCTGACCATCTGGGGCGGCGGTGTGCTGAGCCTGGATCACTGGCTGACACGTCGCAGCCATTGATTTATCAGTGATTTTCCCAATGACAAAGAGCGCCACAAGGCGCTCTTTGTCATAATGACGGCCGGCGAAATTTCCCATGAGAGAAAAGGAGCAGCCAATGATCATTCGTCAGGCAAGGGCCGCAGATATTCCCGCACTGGTGGCGCTGCGCATGGAGCTGTTTTGTGAGGTCGGTGAGCTGGTGACGCCGCAGGCAGACCCGGCCTTGTGGCAGGCCACCCTTGACTATTTCACCCGGGCGATGAATGAAGAGAGTGCTTTATCATGGCTGGCTGAGGCCGATACGCAGGAGGGCTGCAAACAGATCGTGGCAGCAGGGACGCTGGCATTGTTTGAACGGCCACCCTATCCCGGCAATCTGGCGGGGATGGAGGGGTATCTGCTCAATATGTATACGCGGTCACAATGGCGCCAGCAGGGGATCGCCACGGCGCTGCTCGATGCCATTACAGCCTTCGCCAGCGCGCGTCAGCTGGGCAAGGTGTGGCTCCATGCCAGCGAGCAGGGGCGCCCTCTCTATGAGCGGATCGGCTTTGTCGCCAATCCGGCCTATCTGGAGTGGCAACCGGCGGTGGAATAAGGGTTGCAGCTCTGTATGAGTGGCGCTTGGTCGGTTAATTTGATGTACAGCAATAAATATGGCGTCAGATGGGATCGCGGCAAAGCTGCCAACTATGCTGATGGAGCACGCCACCATTATCTTATTGATCCACTGCGTGGTTTGGCCATGGTGGGTGCCAGTCTGGAGGATACGTTTCGATGTTCAATAGCAAACTGAAAGCCGAGTTGCAGCAGTGCCAGGATCAACTTCTGGAGCAGCAGGGATTTTTCGACGCAGTGCACGGCAGCGTGGCGACCATCACCTTTACGCCGGATGGCACTGTGCTGGCCGCCAATGATCTCTTTCTCAACGTGGTGGGCTTCAGTGCGCCCGAGGTTATCGGTCAGCATCACCGTATCTTCTGCGACAAGCTGTATGCTCAAAGCAGCGACTATCAGCAGTTTTGGGCGGATCTGAAGCAGGGGCGCTCCCGTACCGGGGTGTTCCAGCGCTTCAACAAACGGGGTGAGGCGATCTGGCTGGAAGCGACCTATTTTCCGGTCAAGTTGCGGGGCGTGGTGACCAAGGTGATCAAGATCGCGGCCGATATTACCGAGCACCACCTGCAACTGCTCAGCCAGCAGGCGGTGGTGACGGCGCTGGATCGGTCGCTGGCGGTCATCGAGTTCACCCCCGGCGGGGAGGTGATTGCTGCGAATGGCAATTTCCTCCATACCATGGGCTATACCCTGGCGCAGGTGCAGGGCAAGCACCACCGCATCTTCTGCGATGACCACTTCTATCAGGAAAATCCCCACTTCTGGGAAGAGCTTGGGCGCGGCCAGTTCAAATCTGGCCTCTTCTGCCGTCAGAACAGTCACGGTAGCAAGGTGTGGCTGGAGGCAACCTACAACCCGATCCTTGATGAGCATCGCAAGGTGGTGAAGGTGATCAAGTTCGCCAGCGACATCACCGAGCGGATCAACAAGAGCGATGCGGTGCGGGAAGCGGCCATGTTGGCCCACGATGCGGCCCGGGAGACCCTGAACTGCGCCGAACGCGGCGCGGGTCTGCTCTCCTCGGTGGTCGATACCTCCAGCCTGATTGCCAGCCAGTTGACTCATAGTATCGGTCTTATCAACCAGCTCAACGAGCAGTCGCGCAGCATAGAGGCGATCGTCTCCACCATCAGCAGCATCGCCGATCAGACCAACCTGCTAGCCCTTAACGCAGCGATTGAGGCGGCACGGGCGGGGGATCAGGGGCGTGGTTTTGCGGTGGTGGCCGACGAGGTTCGCCAGCTGGCGGCCCGCACGTCTCTCTCTACCGACGAGATCGCCAAGGTGGTACAGAACAACCGGGAGCTGACCGCCAAGGTCACCTCCGAGATGTCCGACGTCGCCAGCAGCGCCGAGCTGGGCAAGCAGCAGGTGGGCGAGGTGAATGAGGTGATGAGCGACATCCGCCGGGAGGCGAACAACGTCTCCAGCACCGTCTCTGATCTGGCCATCTGAACCCCCTGACTTCCTGTCATGCCGGGGCATTGACTCATATTTGAGCAGTCAGTGCCCCAATCTGAACCCCTCCTGTATCGTCCCGCCATTGTGAATTGTCCTCTTCTGGCCCCTTGATTAGGCTTGCCGCCTCATTTATTTCAGAGCAGGAACAGAACACGATGGCATTACAACAGAAGGGGCGGGCAATGGCCCTGCTGGTTATGGTCGCGAGCATGGGTCTGGGCGGCTGTATGGGGCAGATGGGGCTTTCCGGCATGGTCACCAAGGGCAACCTGAGCGTGGTGGATAATCGCTACGCTCGTGCCGGGGTCTTTATGCTGCTCTCCCCTGTCTACGGTCTGGCCGCGACCGCTGACCTGTTTGTGTTCAATACCATCGAGTTCTGGTCTGGCAAAAACCCCATCACCGGCAAATCTCCAGCTGTGGTGGACATGAAAGCCGATCCGGTAATCAAGGTGAACCAGCATCTGGATCCGGCCCTCAAGAAGGTGCCGTTGGCCATGCTGCCACAAGGGGTGCGTGAGGTGGAGATCAGCTACCCGGACGAGCATACTGCCCAGATGGAAGTGCACTATCTGGATGGCCGCCGCAGCATGATGCGTGGCGAGAAGCGTGGCGAGCTGATGGATATCTACTTCGATGGCCGCTTTGTCTCTACCCTGAGCCGCGCAGAGCTGGAAGAGCGGGCGAATCAGGGCAAGGCTGCTGCCTAAATTCAACTGAATCCAGATCGATCCAGCTTCAGATGGGGTATACCTAATCTGCTGGCAAAATCGCCATGATGTCTAAGGGAGTAGACTATGACGGTGAATGGATTGCGATTGGCGGAGTTGATTGGTTCCCTCAGTCATGCGCTCGATATGACCGAGGGGCAACCAAGAGGACACTGCATTCGCTGCTGCTGGATAGGTTCCCGTCTGGGGGAGCGGCTGGGACTGGATGCCCGGCTGCGCCATGATCTCTACTACACACTCCTGCTTAAGGATCTTGGGTGCAGCAGCAATGCCGCCCGCATCTGCGAGCTCTATCTCACCGACGATCTTCACTTCAAACGCGATTTCAAACTGGTGGATGGCTCCCTCTCCGAGGTAGTCAACTTTGTGCTGGGCCACACCGGCTTGCAGGCGGATCTGCTGGGACGTTTTCGCAGCCTGTTTCATATCTTTCGCAACGGTGACCAGATTGCCAACGAACTGATCCAGACCCGCTGTCATCGGGGGGCGGATATCGCTCGCCAGCTGCGTTTCAGTGACGAGGTGGCTGATGGCATTCTCTCCCTCGATGAACACTGGAATGGCAAAGGTCGGCCCCTGCAACTGGCTGGTGAGGCGATCCCGCTCTTCTCGCGCATTGCCCTGCTCTGTCAGGTGGTGGATGTATTTCACGCGGCCGCAGGTCCGGATGCGGCGCTCAAGGAGCTGCGCGAGCGCAGCGGCAGCTGGTTTGATCCGGCACTGGTTCGCGAATTTGAAGCGCTGGCCAACGAGCAGTTCTGGCAAGGGCTGGCCGATCCCCGACTGACCGAGTGGGTGTTGGTCCACCCGGCCGGGCAAGGGGAGGTAGCGCTGGATGAGGATTATCTGGACGAAATCGCGGCGGCCTTCGGGCAGGTGGTGGACTCCAAAAGTCCCTACACCGCGGGTCACAGCGGCAGGGTTGCGCTCTATACCGACATTCTTGCCACCCAGATGGGCTTGTCCGAGCCGCGTCGACGCTGGCTCAAGCGGGGTGCCCTGCTCCATGATGTAGGCAAGCTCGGGGTGAGCAACGCCATTCTCGACAAGCCGGGCAAGCTCGATGCGCAGGAGTGGGCGGCGGTGCAGATGCATGCCGCCTACACCGAGGAGATCCTGAGCCGCATCGGCGCCTTCGAGGAGCTGGCACAAGTGGCGGGCGCCCACCATGAGCGGCTCGATGGCAAGGGCTACCCCAAGGGGCTGAAGGGGAACGAGATTACCCTTGAGACGCGCATCATCACCACAGCTGACATCTTCGATGCCATCACTGCCAAGCGCCCCTATCGCGGCGCTATCCCTGTGCCGCAGGCGTTGGAGATGATGGCGGAGAATCTGGGCACCGCCATCGACCCCGACTGTTTTGCCGCCCTGCAGGCGGGTATTCAGGATTTCTCCCTCTACCTCACCACCGAGCAGCCGCTGGCCAATGCCAGTTAAGATTTGCTGCCTTCATGGCCCAAACGGCCAGTCAGACAGCAAAACGCCCCGCCACTGCGGGGCGTTTTGCATTGGGTCTAGTCGGGCTGCTTGCGATGGGGCGGGGTGAGGATCAGTCCCAGCAGGCGGCGCAGGTGGGTGAGCTGTTCGGTCAGCTGGACGTTGAGCCAGAGGTAGCCATTGATGGCTGCCTCTGCGTTGGGCGGCAGCGATACCTGGGTCGCCACCTCGTGCAGGCGGGCGATGGCGGCATCTGCGCCGCGACCATCGCCGGTTTGCATCATCAGGGCAAGCTGGTTGATCGCCTCCTCGGTGGCCATATGGCAGGCTTGCAGCGCAGCCGTGCTCTGCATCAGGAAGTGGCTCTCCCGATCGTTCCAGTAGGTGTTGGCTAGCATCTCAAGAGTGCAGAGGGTATTGCGCATGGTGACCTGCACCGCATCAAACAGGGCGACGCTGTGGCGTGTCTCCTTGGCCGCAGGGGCCAGCAGGGCCCGCAGTTTGCCGGTCTGGGCCAGCAGTTGGGAGAGATTGTGCTTGAGGCGCGGGCGCTCCAGCACATTGGGGGAGAGGTGAGTGTGATAGAGCCGCCCCGACTGCTGCAGGATTTGGTGCAGTTGCAGCCGCCAGTGGCTGTAGGCCCGCTGGGGATAGATGCTGCAAAAGAGCAGCGCCAGCAGGGAGCCCAGTATCACGTCGGCACTGCGCCACAGAGCTGTCTCTATGTCCCCCGGCATGGCCCCCATGGTGACTCCCAGGGTGATGCCGATCAGCAGCCCCACATAGGGGCGCTTGCCGAGGGCCAGATAGCCGCAGAGGAACATGATGCATCCGCACCAGATCAGGGTGAGTGGCAGGGAGTAGATCTCGAGATAAAGCGCCACCACCCCGCAACTGGCGCCGAAGATGGTGCCCACCACCCGCTGCAGGGCGCGGGAGAGCACATTGCCCCAGAACGAGATGGGGCCCATCACCACCACGAGTGTGATCAGCGGCCAAGTGCTCTCCGGCAGTTTCAGCTCGCGGGTCAGCAGAAAGGTGAGCATAAAGGCGAGCGCAATGCGCAGGCCATGGACGATCCGGTAGCGGCCATAGACCAGCAGATCGAGTCGGGAGAGGGGGGCATCAAGACGCACGGTCTGCCTCCTGTCAGGTGGGGGACGGGGCGCCGTGCATCCGGCCGACGCCCCGTCGGGATTTAGGCCAGTCGTCCCTGCAGGGGGTGGATCCAGACCCGCTCGCCAACGGCGATCCCGGGTTGATCCGGTACGATTTCGATCAGGCAGTTGGCATCGGCCATGGAGCTGAGAATGCCGGAGCCCTGTGGCCCTGTGGTGCGCACCCTCAGCTGGCCGTTACGGTCCTGATGGAAGATGCCGCGAAGAAATTCGGTGCGTCCCGGACGGCTCTTCATCTTCTCGTCCGCCAGTGCCGAGAGGCGCAGCGGCTGCCACCGCTTGCCTTGCAAGCGGGCGATGGCGGGCTCGACAAATTGCAACACGCAGATCATCGCCGCCACCGGATTGCCCGGCAGCCCGAAGAAGGGGGTCTGCCCCAGCTTGCCAAAGGCGAGCGGGCGGCCCGGCCGCATCTGGATGCGCCAGAAATCGATCTGGCCCAGCTCCGCCAGCACCAGCTTGATAAAGTCGGCATTGCCCACCGAGACCCCACCCGAACTCAGCACCAGGTCGGCACTGGCGGCGGCCTGCTCCAGCTGCTGGCGCAGAATGGTCTTGTCATCGGGAATGATGCCAAGGTCCATCACCTCGCAACCGGCGGCGCGGATAAGGGCCATCAGGGTGAAGCGGTTGCTGTCGAAGATATGGCCGGGGGCGAGCTGCTCGCCCGGCGCTTGCACTTCGTCACCGGTACTGAACAGCGCCACTTTCAGCGGGGTGCGCACGCAGAGCGATGCCTGACCGAGTGATGCCGCCAGCCCCAGCTGGGGGGCACCCAGCCAGGTACCGGCCGGGATGGCGACCGCGCCCTTGGCGAGGTCTTCGCCGGCGAGGCGCACATTCTGCCCAGCGCGGATTGGGGCGGTGACCGTGACCCACTCACCTTCAATCAGCGTCTCTTCACGCATCACCACAGTATCTACCCCGGGGGGCAGCGGGGCACCGGTCATGATCTGCACCGCCTGACCGGCCAGCACAGGCTCGTGGCGCTGCTGGCCCGCTAGCACTTCCCCCACCAGTTGCCAGCGACCGGCGGCGAGATCGTCGCTGCGAAGGCCAGTGCCGTCCATCGCCGAGTTGGCGTGGGGTGGCACATTGATGGGGCTTATCAGATCGCTTGCCAGCACGGCGCCGTGGCACTGGGCCAGCGGTTTGTCGCTGCAGGCAGTGCTCGGGGTGAGGGCCGCCAGAATGGCGTTGCGGGCCGCCTCGACCGAGAGAAAGCCCTTGCCCGCCTCTGGCTCCTTGCTCTGGCAGCCGTCAAGCCAGCGGCAGACGAAGTCGGCGATAGCCGCCAGATCGTTGATATCGAGTTGCGGCAGGGTGGTCTCTGCGGGCTGATCGCTGGCTAGCGCGATGATGTCGCTGTCTTCGGGGAAGAGCAGCGGCTTGCCAATCTCGGCGCGGTGCAGCTCGATTTTCGGGAAGTGCTCGTGCTTGAACCCCTCGACCAAGAGCAGGTCGAGCTCTGTCTGATCGAAGCTGGCCAGCAGCTGGCGAAAATCGGCTTCGGCCAGCTCGGTTTCAATGATGCGAGCATGACGGCGGCGGGAAGCCACCATCATCTGCTGGGCACCCGCCTTGCGCAGGCGATAGCTGTCCTTGCCCGGCTGGTCGATATCAAAGTCGTGGTGGGCGTGCTTGAGCACCCCAATGCGCAGGCCGCGATCCACCAGCAGGGGGATCAACTGCTCCAGCAAGGTGGTCTTGCCGGTGCCGCTCCAGGCGGCGAAGCCGAGCAGGGGAAGAGTGGGGGCCGGGGTCATGAGGTGACTCCTTGTTGGGGGTCGATAGCCGAGGCAAGCAGACGGGCCTCGTAGGCGGCCAGCTCGTCCGGGCTATTGAGATTGATAAAGGCATCCGGCTGATCGGCAAAGCTCACCACCACCATGTTGTGGCGGGCAAACCAGATATCGATTTTGCGCTCTCCCTCTGCCAGTGCGGCGGTGAGGGAGGGGAGCAGGGATTTGTGCAGCAGGGCGACCACGGGTTGCAACCAGTCGCCGTCGTGGGCCACTACCAGCTCGGTCTGTGGGGTCAGGGCGGCGCGAAAGCGGCTCATCAGATCCAGCGGCAGGGCGGGGCCGTCGCAGGGGACAAACAGCACCCAGTCATGACGGGCGGCGGCAAGACCTGCCTGCATGCCCGCCAGCGGGCCGAGATAGTCGTTGTTGTCATCGCTGATGACCGGGGCCAGCGCCTGATAGCGGGCCTGACTGCGGTTGGCGTTGATCAGCACCTCATCCACCTGGGGGCGCAGGCGCGCCAAAACATGGTCGATAAGAGGGCGTCCCGCCAGTGCTACCCATCCCTTGTCTTCGCCCCCCATCCGGGTGGCGCGGCCTCCTGCCAGGATCACTGCTGATACGGCAACGGGATCAGAGTGGCTGTCGCTTTTTGAAGTCATGTCGCTCGATGATTTTTAAAGGGGTCGTCTCTTGCAGCTGGCCACGGGCGAGGGTCCATTGCCGCTCGCACAGGTCGGTCAATGCGTTGCTCTGGTGGCTGATGACGACCAGGCCGCTGCCATGTTCCCGCAGATCTTGCGCCAATGCGGCCATCAGGGCAACCGAATGTGTATCGAGATTAGCGGTGGGCTCATCCATCAACAGAAAGGCCGGTTGCAGCGCCCAGGCGCGCGCCATCGCCAGCCGTTGCCGTTCGCCACCGGACAAAATGCTGATGTGCTCCCGTGCCAGCCCCTCCAGCTCGACCCGGCGCAGCGCCTCGAACACCCGGATCTCGCTGCCGAGCTGTTTATCGAGCGCCCAGGCCACGTTGTCGTGCACGGTGCGATCGAACAGATAGGGGGTCTGGTGCAGATAGGTGACCCGGCCCGGCCCCAGATCCCGCTTGAGCAGCCGGTTGAGCCGCTGTTGCCAGCGCCCCGGCAGATTGGTGTGACCGCGGGTGGGGGTCAGCAGCCCCGCCAGGATTTTGAGCAAGGTGGTCTTGCCCACCCCGTTGGCTCCATGCAGCCAGATGGCATCCCCCGGTGCGATGGCGAGCCGGTCAATCTCGAACAGCTGGCGCTCGCCAAAGCGCATCGTTAGCTGGTGGGCGGTCAGGGCCATGGGGTACTCCTGTTGATACGCAGTGGGGGCATGGTCAGTTCTTCAGATAGCTGTGGCCACGGCACGCCGTCAGCAGCAGGTTGAGCAAGAGGGCGAGGGTGAGCAGCACTATGCCGAGCGCCACCCCCTGGGTGAAGGCCCCTTTCTGGGTCTCCAGCGCGATGGCGGTGGGGATATTGCGGGTGAAATGCAGGATATTGCCCCCCACCATCATGGAGCAGCCCACCTCTGTGACGATGCGGCTGAAGGCGCCGATGATGGCGGCCAGCAGGCCAAAGCGGCACTCGTGCATCAGGCCGATCAGCGCCTTGGGCCAGGAGACCCCCAGGGTCAGGGCGGTTTCCCAGGCGCGCCGATCGCTCTGAACAAACGCCGCGTGAGCCATGGTGGCGATCACCGGGAAGGCGATCAGCATCTGCCCCACCACCATGGCCTGCTGGGTAAAGAGCAGCTTCCAGTCGCCAAAGGGGCCGGCCCGCGACAGCAGCATGTAGAGCAAGAGGCCAATCACCACGGTCGGCACCGATTGCAGGGTATTGATGCAGGAGAGCCAGAGCCAGCGGCCGGGCAGCGGCAGATAGGCCAGGGCAAACCCCAGCAGCAAGGCGGGCAGCAACACCAGCAGCAGGGCGATGCAGGAGACGGAGAAGGAGACCCCCACCACCTGCCACAGTTCGGTGTCACCACTGAACAGCAGGGCAAGGGCCGCTAATGTCGTGTCGAGCAGGGTAGGCATCAGGCGCCTCCCTCAGCGAACCGGGGGAGGGCCAGCAAGGTCATCGCAGGGGTCAGGGTTGCCATTATTTCCCGTTGGCATCCGCCACAAACAACGCCTGACCGGCTACCTTGAAGTCGCCGATCAGCTTCTGGCCATGCTCGGAGACCAGCCAGTTTTTCAGGGTGCGGGCCCCTTCGGTGTTGAGATCCGGGTAGCGCTTGGGGTTGACCAGGATCACCTGATAGGGGTTGAACAGGCGCTTGTCACCCTCCAGCAGGACGGCGAGATCCAGCTTGCTCTGGTAGGCGAGCCAGGTGCCGCGGTCGGTCAGGGTGTAGGCACCCAGCTCCGAGGCCATGGTCAGGGTGGGGCCCATCCCCTGGCCGATGGATTTGTAACCGGCAAACTCGGGTTTGACGTCAGCGGCTTGCCACAGGGTCTTCTCCTTGATGTGGGTACCGGACTCGTCACCGCGGGAGATAAAGGTCTGGCCCTTATCCTTGATGGCTTGCAGCCCCTTGGCCGCGTCGTGCAGCTTGGCCAGACCCGCCGGATCTTTGGCCGGGCCGACGATAACGAAGTCGTTGTACATCAGGTGTACCGGCTCGATGCCAAAGCCCGCATCGACGAACTTCTTCTCGGCAGAGGGGGCGTGGGTCATCACCAGATCCGCGTCGCCATTCTCGCCCATCTTCAGGCTCTGGCCGGTACCGGCCGCCATCACTTGCACCGGATAACCGGTCTCCTTGGTGAACTGGGGCAGTAGCCAGCCCAGCAGACCGGACTGCTCGGTGCTGGTGGTGGTGGCGAGGCGGATCGGCGCTTTTGTGGCATTAGTATCCGCTTCGGCGTGGGCCGCACCGGCGATCAGCAGGCTGGTGGCGAGGGAGAGGGCAAAACGTTTGAGGCTGGTTTTTATCGTCATCGTGATGCAACTTTTTTCAGGGTGGCTGAGGAGAGGGCAAGAGTAAGCAAGCAGGGTGCCAAACTGTTCCTTTGCTGCTGCATTCACGGTTTGCCGTTTAAAAACAGAAGCTTATTAGAATCAATTAGGTGAGCTTGTTATCGCTTTTAATAATTGGTGTTGGTGCTTTTGATACGGTAAGGACAAAATGTCCCACTAAGGTTCCGGTTATCGGGACATTCACCGACCGTACGTGCATCCGAGGTACTTTTTTCCATGACACTCCCTCCCAGCCGCTGGTCTGCCCTCTCCCTGCTTATCGTTGACGATGAGCCCGGCATGCGCAGCTTTCTGGCCAAGGCGCTGGCCAAGCGTTTTGCCCAGATTGAGACTGCCGCCAGCGTGGAGGAGGCGGAAGCTCTGCGCTGCCGCCTTCACTTCGACCTTATCATCGCCGACATCCGGCTACCTGGGCGCTCCGGCATCGAGTGGCACGAGGCCATAGACCCGGCCACCCGCCGCAGCGACATTATCTTCATGACCGGTTTTGGCGATATGGAGACCGCCCTCAAGGCGCTGCGCCTTGGCGCCAGCGACTTTATCCTCAAGCCCTTCAACCTCGATCAGATGGTGCAGGCGGTGGACAGAGTCATCGAGCGCCGCCAGATGGAGCGGGAGAATCTGCTGCTGCGCCGGGAGGTGAGCAAGCTGTTCCCGCCCACCCTGATCGGCGACAGTGCCAAGACCCGCGAACTCAAGACGCTCATCGCCAGAGTGGCCCCCTCCAATGCCGCCGTGCTGGTGGAGGGGGAGTCCGGCACAGGTAAGGAGTTGGTGGCTCGCGCCCTGCATCAACTCTCCGGCCGTATGGGGGCCTTTGTGCCCCTCAACTGTGCCTCCATCGCGCCGGAGCTGCTGGAAAGCGAGCTGTTTGGCCACGTGCAGGGGGCCTTTACCGGCGCCCGCAAGGGGCGCGACGGCCTGTTCCGGGTCGCCCACCAGGGCACCCTGTTTCTGGACGAGATCGGCGAGATGCCGCTCGCCATGCAGGCCTCCCTGCTGCGGGCACTGGAGCAGAAGGCCATCCGCCCGGTGGGGGCCGAGCGCGAATTGGCGGTGGATGTGCGCATCGTCGCCGCCACCAACCGCAACCTCAAGGCCGAGGTGGAGGCGGGCCGCTTTCGCGAAGATCTCTTCTATCGCCTCAACGTGGTGGCGCTGCCGGTTGCCCCGCTGCGGGAGCGGATCGACGACATCCCCGCGCTGGTACACCACTTTACCCGCCAGCTCACCGCCGAGATGGGAATGGGTTCCTTGAGCTGGACCCACGAGGATGTGGTGGCGATGCAGGCTTACCCCTGGCCCGGCAACGTGCGGGAGCTGCGCAACCTTATCGAGCGCTGCCTGCTGCTGGGCAAACCTCCGGCGGATTACTGGCAGAGCAGCAAGCTTGCCGAACAGGGGGCGAGCGAGGAGGGCTATCCGCTGGCGTGGCCGCTGGCGGAGGTGGAAAAAGCCCACATCCTGCAAGTAGTGGCGAGCCATGATGGCAACAAGTCGGCCGCCTCCCGGGTGCTCGGGGTGGCGCGCAAGACGCTGGATCGCAAATTCAAGGAGTGGGCCATCGAATGAGGAAGGCTGACTGGATGGGGTGGCGATGAAACTGACCCTGCTCTCCCGCTGCATGCGCGCCCTGTTGCCCCGTTGCGTCCGCACCAAGGTGCGCTGGCGCCTGCTGCTGCTCACCTCGGTACCCATCATGCTCACCCTGGTGGGCATGATCGCGCTCACCCTCTACTGGACCCTCACCTACAGCTGGCAGAACCTGCTCACCACGGTGCGCAGCGATCTCGGGGTGGCCCACCACGCCATCACGGTGCAGCAGCAGCGTCAGACCGAGCATCTGGAGCATTTGCGCGATGCCTGGGCCTTTCAGCTGCGGCTGCGGGAATCGCCGGATCAGCTGCATGACTGGGTGATGCCGCTGGCGGCCAACTATGGTCTCGATTTTCTGCGCTTGCGCCGTGGCCCCGAGCTGGAGCAGCTGACGGCGCAGGAGCGCGCCGCCCTCACGGCCGGTCGCAGCGTCAGCCACTTCGTGGTCTGGTCGCAGCAGGAGATGCTCGCCCTCTCCCCGCAACTGGCCAAACGGGCCGTGCTGTGGCAGCGGGATGGCACCAGGGTGGTGGAGGACAGGGGACTGATAAGCCTGTCACTAACCCCTGTGATGGGCCGCGACGGCTCCCTTTGGGCGGTGCTGGAGGGGGGCGAGCTTGTCAACGGCAGCACTCGGCTGGTGGATGAGCTCAAGGGTCAGGTGTTTGCCAAAAATACCCTGCCGGATGGCAGCGTCGGCACCGTCACCCTGTTTCTCGACGATCTGCGGGTGAGCACCAACGTACCGGTCAGCAGTAGCCGTCAGGTGGGTCGGGCGGTGGGTACCCGGGTCTCGCCGCCAGTACGCGAGCAGGTGCTGGGGCGGGGGGAGATGTGGGTTGACCGCGCCTTCGTCCACGATGCCTGGTATGTCTCTGGCTACGAGCCGCTGCTGGGAGCCAGGGGCGAGCGGATCGGCATGCTCTATGTGGGCTTTCTCGAGTGGCCCATTATCCGCACCTACCTCACCAATCTGGTGGAGCTGGGTTCCGGCGTAGTGCTGCTGTTGCTGCTCTCCGGCCTGCTGGTCTATCGCGGCGCGCGGGATCTCTTCTCCCCCATCGAGCGGATGCACAAGGTGGTGCGGCAGGTGCAGGCCGGGGAGTCCGCTCGAATCGGTCCGCTGGCCCTAGACCCCGACCACGAGCTGGCCCAGCTCGGTCGCCAGTTTGACGCCATGCTGGACCGGCAAGAAGCGCATCAGCAGCAGATGGCCCGCAGCGCCGACGAGCTGGAGCAGAAGGTGGCCGAACGCACCCAAAGTCTCGAGCTCAAGACCGCGGAGCTGGAAGATCATATCCATATGCTGACCGAGGCGCGCCAGCAGCTGCTGATCAGCGAGAAGCTGGCGGCCCTTGGCGAGCTTTCGGCCGGGGTGGCCCATGAGATCAACAACCCCCTGGCGGTGATCCTCGGCAATGTGGAGCTGATGAAGCTGGAGCTGGGGGAGGCGGCCGAGCCGGTCAGCGAGGAGCTGGCGCTGGTGCTGGCCCAGATCGAGCGCATTCGTGCCATCACCCGCAGCCTGCTGCAATATTCGCGCCCCGGCGATTACGAGACGGCGCCTGTGTGGCAGCACCTCAACCCCATCATCGAGGAGAGCCTGACTCTGGTGCGCTCCGCCCTGCGCCAGCAACAGGTGGAGCTGGTGGCCGATCTCAGGGCCCAGCAGCCTATCGAGGCGGATCGCCAGCAGCTGCTGCAGGTGCTGATCAACCTCTTGGTCAACGCCAGCCACGCGCTGGGAGAGCAGGGGGAGATCCGGGTCGAGAGCCGCGACTGGGTCGATGAACTGGGTCAGCTGCGCGGGGCCGAGGTGCGGGTCATCGACAACGGCAGCGGCATCGAGGCGGCGATTATCGACAAGATCTTCGACCCCTTCTTCACCACCCGCGCCACCGGCACCGGGCTGGGGCTGGCCCTGAGCCACCGCATCATCAGCCGCTGGGGTGGGGAGCTGTTGGTGGACTCCACCCCGGGGCAGGGGAGCTGCTTTACCGTGCGGCTGCGCAGCCACGCCCTGCTGCCCAGCGGCAGCGAGCCCGCGAAACTGGAAGGGTGGCGCATCGCCCTCAATGCCGAGGGGCGTGAGACAAGCGATTGATGCTGTTATAAAAAGGCCCGTTATAAAAACAGCCCGTCAACATGGTTGGCGGGCTGTTTTGTCTGTGGGTGAGTGGTTATTTACTGCGGACTCCACACCAGCTTGCCGCTCTGGGTCAGGTCATAGCCGCCGAGGCGGGCCGCCAGCTCGCGTCCCTCGGGGGATTGCAGCCAGCCGATCAGCTGTTGCAGCAGGGTGCGAAAGAAGACCCCCTGCGGCATCACCAGATCGAAGCACTCCTGCGACAAGGGCATAAAGCCGAGGCCAAACTCGGTGGCTGTGCTCTGGGCGCCGGGCCCGACATCCGCATCGCCGCGGCTGATGGCGGCAGCCAGCTCCCGCTCGCTGTTGACCTCGAGGGTGCGCTCCAGCCGGGTCAGCGATTCCCCTTGTGTTTGCAGCCACTCCTGCAGGGCGCGCTGGCTGCCAGCCCCCTCCTGACGCATGGCCCAGCGCCAGTCGAGCGCCTCTTTCGCCTCCTTGGGTTGCAGCCCCTGGCGCAGCACTAGACCCTGCACCCGCCTGAATCCATGAACGATCACCCATTGCCGGTGGCCCTGATACTGCTGCACCAGCGCCGGGTGGCGCAGGTGCGCCTCCTCGGCCTGCCCCCAGTGGATGGCGCAGAGATCCACATGGCCGCGCGCCAGCATCGCCAGCCCCTGACGGGTGCCGCACGGGGTGTAGCCCACCAGTGCCTGGGTGCCGAGCTGCCGCGCAAGCTTGCTGCAACCATAGTGCAGCAGCACGTCGTCCGAGCCTGCCAGCAGCAGCCGGTCGTTCATCACCCCCTCGTGGCAACTACCGAGCAGCCAGCGGTCGAGCAGGGAGCGGGGAAACAGCCACTTGCCGGTCGCCTTGGTGGCGGGGATACGCGCCTCGTTGGCGAGCTGGTAGACCTTCTTCTCGTTGAGATCGAGGTATTCTGCCACCTGCTTGACGTTCATAAACTCATTCATGGCTTAGTCCCGCATCCCGCGACCGGCCGAACCGGGCGCCAGCACCGGCGGCTTCTCGTCCAGCACCATATGGTCGTGACCGCTGAATACCTCGAAATGGCGCCCCTTGGCGCGGGCAATCATGGTGATGCCGAGCTGGCGGGCGAGATCCAGCCCCATCTGGGTGACGCCGGAGCGCGACAGCAGCACCGGAATCCCCATCTGCGCCACCTTGATCACCATCTCCGAGGTGAGCCGCCCTGTGGTGTAGAAGATCTTGTCGTGGCCACTCTCGCCGCGCATCCAGAGCTCGCCCGCCAGGGTATCCACCGCATTGTGGCGCCCCACATCCTCGACAAAAGAGAGGATCTCCGCGCCGCGACAGATGGCGCAGCCATGGACGGCACCGGCCATCTTGTAGGTTTCGTTATGGGCCGACAGGGCTTTCAGCAGGGCGTAGAGGGTGCTCTGTTTAAGCTCGGGCGCCGCCAATACCACCCCTTCGAGCTTCTTCATCACGCTGCCATACATGGTGCCCTGACCGCAGCCGGAGGTGACCGTCTTCTTCTCCAGTGACTTGTCGAGATCGTCGGCCTGCTGGCTGCTCACCACGGCGGCGGCCTCGCTCTCCCAGTCGACGATCACCGACTCGATGGCCGAAATATCCTCGATAAAGCCCTGATTTTTCAGATAACCCAGTACCAGTGCCTCGGGGCGCGCCCCCAGTGTCATCAGGGTCACTATCTCCTTCCAGTTGAGGTAGACCGTCAGTGGCCGCTCACAGGCGATTTGGCGGGTGTTCATTGTGCCCTGCTCATCCATCACCTCGACGGCCATGGTGAGTTGGGCGGCAGCATTGCTTTTGATAAAGGTCGGTGTCATGGGCCCCTCGCGACCGGTTGCCGGGATCTAAGGGGAGGGATACAGCAAGTTTTGTTCCAAGTATTATGTTGTTGATATGAAGATGAGAAATCCCATTTTTATAAAAATATATAAAGGGATGATTCCATATTTTAAAATTATATTTATTGAAACTGAAGGAATAATGCCATGGTATAAAACAACATATTATAACCATGGCTTTATGAGGTGAGCTATTATTTTACTGGTGTTTTTTTAGGTTTTATTTTTGCGCCGACTTCGTTATTGTTATTTTTTGACGAAGATAGATTGAAATTGTGTGTAGAAGATGTTGCTAGGTTTATATTGCTAACAATTTTATTGGTTAATAAAGCAGCATCCTCTATAACCTTTTTCTGCTTCTCACTTAGAGTGCCAAGCATAGCTGCAGAGGGAATATTTGCATTAAGGTGTATAGGAATATTCCTGTTCAGAGTTGACAGAAATGCATCATTATCCATCAAAGACGCCATTCTATTTTTCTTTTCAACAGCATGCTCGAGCTCAGAAATTAATGCTGATTTATCTGCGTTGTCATCACTTAAGTCTTTTAATTGACTGAATAAGCTTTTTATTTTATCTTCATTTACACTATTTTCAGCTTTTGTTTCATCATATTCTCTCTGTAGTTTTTCAAGCATTTCTGTCCTATCTTGCAGCTCTTTTGCCAATTGCTTAGCAAAAGACCCCATTTCATCAGCACTACCGGAAAGTCGATTGAAAATTTGAAGAAAATTAGAAACATGCTGATTATTAGAGAAGTTTGGGTATCTAACGACATGATCTATTTCACTCCATCCCTCTTCAAAGATAGTCCTCACCTGCACCTCAGTAAGTAATATTTTATTAAGTGGCTGAGATGTGAATATATAATGAATGGAGCGATATCCAGCTGGGTGTGGCTTTTTATCGAAAATATCTAAAACTGAATCTTGAACATCTCCTTCTCTATGATAATAAATAGGTTTCTCGATGTGGCTCCAGTTATCTCTTAAGTAAGAGTCAATATCCAAATAGTCATCTTTAAATAAATGGAGTGCTCTAACTCCGACTAAATCAGTTACTATTTCATGATAGTTGCATACACTTATTGATGTATATTTTTCATTGTAAACATTAGAATCAGGATTTCTCTTTCTAACTATTTTTTCCATCAAGTGCTGAGGGTCTTTAACTCTCCATCTGACAGAATGAACTTTATTGCAACCTTGAATGACCTTAGCAAAAAACTCTGCTGATTCTTTTCTGGCATCAAACAGACGCTGATGGTCTAATCCTATTGCCATTAAGTCATCCCAACAAATATTTGCTTTTTCGAAGTCACTGCTTGATATTTTATTCCTTTGACAAAAGGAATCTTGAGTTAAGTTATTTATATTTTGTATGTTTTCCATTTTCATCCATTTAAAATTGATTAAGTTGTCATTATTAAGTTTACAGTAATTGATTAATTGGGGTCGAGTGAATATTTCTTTAGAATGTGGACAGTCGCTCGATTTTTAACCTCCCCCTATTGAGTTGCCTTGGCCCCACTCTTGCTATGTCTTATCCCATTGATGGCTGTGGCCGCCCTGAATCTCCTGCCGTGATCCGCCCCGAACTGGGTGGTTCAAGGGGGAGGGCGGCCCGGCAGAGACCTTCTGATGGGAGCCGTGACAGTGCAAGAGACAACCAAACCCCTCTCCCCGCAGCGCTGGCTGCAACTGGAGTTAAAGGCCATCGACAGCCAGGTTGGCCGCTGGCAGAGCCGCCGTTTTGAGATAGCAGCGCTCCACCCCGCTGAACCTGAGGCTGCCGGTGCCTTGCCCCTTACCCTGTTTCGCGATGAGCGGGGGGATTATCGCTTTAATTTGAGCTCCGGCTCGCCCCGCCTGTTTGTCACCGGAAGCCGTGTGGACACTGGCTTTGTGGCCGATGGCCTGACCCTGAGCCAGACCGTGGCCGCCGCCTATATGGATGGCGAGCGGCAAGTGCTCTCCTGCCCGCTACCCGAGGCGCTGCAAGCCTGGGTGGAGGCCTTTATCGGCCGCCACGGCGAGCTGCTGGAGGCCCGTCGCAAGGGCAAAAAGGGCAAGGGTCGGGCGCAGGATCAGCTCGGTGTCGATAGCCAGGATCAAGCCAGCTGTGGCGCCGTCAAAGCCACCAGCCCCGATGGCCGCGAGCGTGGCTGCAATGCCGAAAACATTGCCGGAAACAATGCCCATGAGTGACTTCCTCAAGCGCTGGTCGTCTCGCAAGAGTGAGGCGCGCAAGCATCAGGCATTGCAGCCAAGAGAAGAGGTCATTTCTGAGGCTGTTACCGTGCCAATCGAAGGTAGTGGTGAAGGTGAAATATCAGATACCGCGCTGGATAGCCCCGTAGTCAGCACTGACAAGGGGAGCTGCGAATCCCTTGCCGTTGAGGGGGCAGAGAGTGGCGAGCCGCCGCTAACAACAGCCCAGCCGGGCAAGGCAAAACTCCCCGACAGGGAGGCGCTGCGGGCCATGTTTCGCAGCCACAAGCCGGATGGGCTCGACGACTACACCCAGGATTTCAGTCAGCCCGAATTGCTGCCCGCGGCCCTGACCGCCGGGCTGCGCAACTGGCTGGTGGATCAGGTAATCGCCCCGGAGAGCGAATCGGCCAACCCGGCCAACGGATCCGCTGAACCGCTGGCGCTTGTCAGCGAACCTGCCGCCGAGCAGCCCGAGCGGGCTGATAACCATTCTCAAACCCACACCGACGATCGGGACATTTTGGTTTCCTGTGGTGGACAAAATGTCCCAACCAAAGGTGGGGGAATGGAACCCTCAGGATCCTGACTCCCTGTCAGTCACTTTTTTTCCGGGGGAGTTGGCTCGCCTCTTGCTCTCTCGGCTTACCAACAAGCGCCCATCCCATGAGGTGGCGCGCACAGGAGCGTATGTGAGCACTGAACAAACATTGCCAAATCTGGCCCCAAATCTAGCCTCCAATCTTGCCCATGGGGCGGGGGCGGCCGAGCATAACGCGCGCGCTCGCGCCTATGCCCTGCAGCATACGGTCAAGACCGACAACCTGATCCCGGCCACTGTCTCTTACCAGAGTCAGGGGCGTCTGCTGCTGGTCGGCCCGGAAGATCGCATTCGCCGCGCCGCCAGCCTGCTGCCTGCCGGGGTGAAGCCCACCCTGCTGGTGACCGAAGCGGTCCATGATGCCGAGGCGGCCGATCTCGAAGCCATTTTCGATGCCACCGCATCCCTCGCGGCCCTGACCCTGCGCGAACCGAGCCTGACAGGGTATCTGGGGCAGTTCCAGCTCACCGGCCTCAATGGGCAGGGGGTGCGGGTTAATCTGGCGGCGCTTTGCTTCCCACAACAAGGCTTTCCACACCAAGCGGCTGCTGTTAGTGAACAGCCACGCGCACCGCGCTTCGATCTGGTGGCCGATCTGGGCCGCGTCCCGCTCTTTGCGCTGGAGCGCCCGCCGGTGGGTTATCTGCATCTGACTGATGACGATGGGCTGGCCGAACGGCTTGCCGAGCTCTGTGCGCTGACCGGCATCTTCGACAAGCCGCGCTATTTTCGCCTCGACCCCGAGGCCTGCGCCTTTACCGCCCGCGGTGTACCCGGTTGCAGCCGCTGCCTCGATGTCTGCCCGACCGATGCCCTCAAGCCCATCAATGGTCGCATCCAGATCGATCCCCATCTCTGTCAGGGCTTCGGCAGTTGCGCCTCGGCCTGTCCGACCGGGGCGATTGCCTATCACCAGCCCGATGCCAACACCAGCGGCGACTACCTGCTGCGCTTGCTCAAGCATTATCGGGAGGCCGGGGGCGACGCGCCCCAGTTGCTGATCGCCGGTGAAAACGAGCGCGAATGGGTGGAAGCCGAACTCACCCGCCTGCCCGCCAACTGGCTGCCGGTCTGGGTGGAGGAGAGCGCGAGTTTAGGCATCGAGAGCTGGTTCGCCGCACTTGCCTATGGCGCCAGCGCGGTGCGCATTGCGCTGGGTGACGATGCCCCCGCAAGCGTCCGTGCGTTGGTTGAGCGGGAGCTGGCCAGCGCCGCCGTGCTGCTGGCGGGCGCTGGCCTTGCTGCCGATCGTATCGCCCTGTTTAACCCGGATGCTGAACAAGATAAGCCGATCTCCGGCCAGCCAGCCGTTGCTCTGCTGGAGAAGCCGCTGAAAGGGGACAAACGGGAAAATCTGTTTGCCGCCTTCGATGCACTCTGGCAGGCCAATAATGGCGGCCACGAGCCGCTGGCGGTGCCCCACGGTGCCCCTTACGGCAGCGTGGAACTGAAAGAAGCTGACTGCACCCTCTGCATGGGTTGCGTGGCGGTCTGTCCGAGCCGTGCCCTGCATGCGGTGGGTCATGCCCCCGGCCTCAACTTTATCGAGCAGGACTGCATCCAGTGCGGCATGTGCGAAAAGGCGTGCCCCGAGCAGGCCATCGTGCTCACGCCCCGTCTGCAACCCGTGCCCGAGGCACGCCTCGCCGTACAGAGCCTCAAGGCCGAAGAGGCTGCCTGCTGCATTCGCTGCTCCAAGCCGTTCGCGCCAGCCTCGATGATCCGCCGCATCCAGCAAAAACTGGCCGGTCACTCCCACTTCCAGAACGAGGCCGCCCAGCGGCTGCTGATGTGCGAGGAGTGTCGGGTCAAGGATGTGTTTGCGGCGCTGGCGGCGGATCCCGTCTCCCAGCTCAAGGTGTGAGGGCCAGTGATGAGTGAACAACATAACGAAAAGGCTGGCGAACTGACCATGACCGAACTGGAACAGAGCAGCGCCGATCTCTACGCCCTGCTGGCAAGCCTCTGGCGCGCCGCCCCCCGTGGCGAACAGCTCGCCTGGCTGCAAGGGTTGCAGGCTATGCCGGGCCCCTTTGCCAGAGGGCTCGGGCTGGTACAGCTGGCGGCCAGCAGCCACCACGAAAACGAGCTTGCCGAGGAGTATCAGGATCTCTTTATCGGTCTGGGGCGCGGGGAGATCGTGCCGTTTGCCTCCTGGTATCTCACCGGCTCATTGATGGAGCTGCCGCTGGCGGTGCTGCGCGCAGATCTGCAGTCCCTCGGTTTCGAGCGCCAGAGCGGAGTGTGCGAGCCGGAAGATCATCTGGCCGCCCTCTGTGAGGTGATGGCGGTACTGATTGCCGAGCAGCACCCGGAGCGCAACCGCTTCTATGAACGCCACCTTGCCCCCTGGGTACTCGCTTGCTGCCGCGATCAGCAACAGGCGAAAGGGGGCAGCTTCTACCGGGCGGTCGGCGCCCTTGCCGAAGATTTCTTCAAGCTGGAAAACGAATTGCGCCTGCCGTTTGGCGCCTGCGTGGTGAGGGGCTGAACGCCCTTATCTGTGCATAACAAGTTCTGCGCATAACAAAATGAACAGACGAGATATCCCATTGGACGCGAAGCTGGCGCGCAGGCGCCGGCAAGAACAACAACAGAGGTCACAAGAATGAGCGATGAACAGCTGAAAGACCCGTCCCGCCGCAATTTGATCAAGGGAGTTGGCGTGGTCGCCACCATAGGCGTATTGGCCGGTGCCACCGGTCGGGTGGTGGGCAAAGAGGTGCTGACCCACGACACCGAGCCTGACAAGGGCTATCGGGAGACCCCCCATGTTCACGACTTTTATCGCACCCTGCGCGGCACCGACTGAGCCGGATCAGTGAAGGAGAACTCATGAAACTGACAAAACGTGCCGAGCAGCCCCAAGTGGGCGAGCAGGGCAATGAGGCCATTCGCGGTCAGGGGCTGACCCGTCGCGCCTTTATGGTCAACTCCGGTCTGGTGGCCGGTGGCGCCGTGGCCGCCGGTTGGCTGGCGCCAGCCATGATGCAGCGGGCCGAAGCCAAAACTGTGGCGGCCGGGGTACCGGTCGAGGTGAAGCGTACCATCTGTTCCCACTGCTCGGTGGGTTGCGGCGTCTATGCCGAGGTGCAAAACGGCGTCTGGACTGGTCAGGAGCCGGCCTTTGATCACCCCTTCAACTTGGGCGGTCATTGTGCCAAGGGGGCGGCCCTGCGCGAGCATGGCCACGGTGAGCGTCGCCTCAAGTACCCGATGAAGCTGGTGGGCGGCAAGTGGCAGCGCATCAGCTGGGATCAGGCCATCGAAGAGGTGGGCAACGAAGTGCTGCGCCTGCGCAAGGAGTCCGGCCCCGACAGCGTCTACTGGCTCGGCTCCGCCAAGCATTCCAACGAGCAGGCCTACCTGTTTCGCAAGATGGCGTCCTTGTGGGGCACCAACAACGTGGATCATCAGGCGCGCATCTGCCACTCCACCACGGTCGCTGGCGTAGCCAACACCTGGGGCTACGGCGCCATGACCAACAGCCTGAACGACATGCACAACAGCAAGTCGATCATGTTTATCGGCTCCAACCCGGCGGAGGCCCACCCGGTCGCCATGCAGCACATCCTGCTGGCCAAAGAGCGCAACGGCTGCAAGATTTTGGTGGTCGACCCGCGCCGTACCCGCACCGCCGCCAAGGCGGACATGTACCTCTCATTGCGCCCAGGCACCGACGTCGCCTTTATCTGGGGCATGCTCTGGCACATCTTCAAGAACGGTTGGGAAGATAAAGAGTTCATCCGCACCCGCGTCTACGGCATGGACGAGGTGCAAAAAGAGGTGGCGCGCTGGACCCCGGCCGAAGTGGAGCGGGTGACCGGCCTCAACGAACAGCAGGTCTATGGCGCCGCCAAACTGCTGGCCGACAACCGCCCCGGCTGCGTGGTCTGGTGCATGGGCGGCACCCAGCACACCACCGGCAACAACAACACCCGCGCTTACTGCATCCTCGAACTGGCCCTCGGCAACGTGGGCAAGAGCGGGGCGGGCACCAACATCTTCCGCGGTCACGACAACGTGCAGGGCGCCACCGACTTTGGCGTCACCTCCGACTCCCTGCCCGGCTACTACGGGCTGGAAGAGGGTTCCTGGAAGCACTGGGCCCGGGTGTGGGATGTCGATTACGAGTGGATCAAGGCCCGCTTCGACAACAAGGCCTACAACGGCAAGTTGCCGATGAACAACAACGGCATTCCGGTCTCCCGATGGGTGGACGGGGTGCTGGAGAACGCCGATCTGATCGAGCAGGGCTCCAACATCCGCGCCATGTTCTACTGGGGCCATGCGGTCAACTCCCAGACTCGCGGCCCGGAGATGAAGAAGGCGATGCAAAAGCTCGACATGATGGTGATTGTCGACCCGTATCCCACAGTCGCTGCCGTCATGAACGATCGCACCGACGGCGTCTACCTGCTGCCGGCCACCACCCAGTTCGAGACCTATGGTTCCGTCACCGCCACCAACCGCTCCATGCAGTGGCGCGACAAGGTGATTGAGCCCCTGTTCGAATCCAAGGTCGATCACGAGATCATGTATCTGCTAAGCAAGAAGCTTGGCTTTGCCGACCAGCTGTTCAAGCACATCAAGGTGGAGAACAACCAGCCACTGCTGGAAGACATCACCCGCGAATACAACCGCGGCATGTGGAGTGTGGGCTACACCGGCCAGAGCCCGGAGCGGCTCAAGGCGCACCAGCAGAACTGGCACACCTTCCACAAGACCAACCTCAAGGCCGAGGGCGGCCCGGTCAGTGGCGAAGTGTACGGTCTACCCTGGCCCTGCTGGGGCACCCCGGAGATGAAACATCCCGGCAGCCATATCCTCTACGACACCAGCATTCCGGTCTCGGAAGGGGGCGGCGGTTTCCGCGCCCGTTTCGGCATCGAGTATCAGGGCGTCTCGCTGCTCGCCGAAGACTCCTGGCCGAAAGGGAGCGAGGTGGAGGATGGCTATCCCGAGATCACTGCCGACTTGATGAAACAGCTCGGCTGGTGGGATGAGCTGACCGAGGCCGAGAAGAAAGAGGCCGAGGGCAAGAACTGGAAGACCGATCTCTCCGGCGGTATCCAGCGGGTCGCCATCAAACACGGCTTCGTCCCCTACGGTAACGCCAAGGCGCGCTGCGTTGTGTGGACTTTCCCGGATCAGGTGCCCAAGCACCGCGAGCCGCTCTACACCCCGCGTCGCGACTTGCTGGCTGACTACGCCACCTGGCCTGATTCGAAGAGCCTGTGGCGCCTGCCGACCCAGTACGCCTCGGTGCAGGAGAAGGATGTCAGCAAGGAGTTCCCCATCATCCTCACCTCCGGCCGTCTGGTGGAGTACGAGGGGGGCGGCGACGAGACCCGCTCCAACCCCTGGCTGGCTGAATTGCAGCAGGAGATGTTTGTCGAGATGAACCCGGCGGATGCCAACGACGTCGGCGTGCGCGATGGTCAGGATGTGTGGGTCGAGGGGCCGGAAGGGGGCAGGGTCAAGGTGAAGGCGCTGGTGACCCCGCGGGTCAAACCGGGGCTCGCCTTTATGCCGTTCCACTTCGGCGGCCACTTCGAGGGCAAGGATCTGCGATCCAAGTATCCGGAAGGGTCTGACCCCTATGTGCTGGGGGAGTCGGTCAACATAGTCACCACCTATGGTTATGACCCGGTCACCCAGATGCAGGAGACCAAGGTCACCCTGTGCCGTTTTCGCAAAGTAGGAGCCTGATCCCATGGCCAGAATGAAATTCATGTGTGACACAAAGCGCTGCATCGAATGCAACGGCTGTGTGACGGCGTGCAAGAACGAGAACGACGATGCCCTGGAGTGGGGCATCCAGCGCCGCCGGGTGGTGACCCTCAACGACGGCCTACCGGGGGAGACCTCCATCTCGGTCGCCTGCATGCACTGCACCGATGCCCCCTGCATGGCGGTCTGCCCGGCCGACTGCTTCTATCACACCGACGACGGCATAGTGCTGCACAACAAGGATCTCTGCATCGGTTGCGGCTACTGCCTATTTGCCTGCCCGTTCGGGGCGCCCCAGTTCCCGAAGACCGCCGCCTTTGGCGATCGGGGCAAGATGGACAAGTGCACATTCTGCGCCGGTGGCCCGGAAGAGGATCACAGCGAAGCGGAGCGCCAGAAGTACGGTGCCAACCGCATCGCCGAAGGCAAGCTGCCGATGTGTGCCGAGCTCTGCTCCACCAAGGCGCTGCTGGCGGGGGATGCGCAGGTGATCTCCGACATCTTCCGTGAGCGGGTCGCCTATCGCGGTGCCAAGGATGCGGCTTGGGGTAATGGTGATGAGCTGTTTCACGATGCCAGCAAGCTGAACAAGCAGGGAGGGGCGGCATGAAAACCTGGCTAATGGCCCTGTTTGCCGCCCTGCTGCTGGTGAGTACCGCCAGCTTCGCCGACGCCGAGAAAGAGGCGGTCGGCTTTGCCGGCGCCGATTATTGGCGGGCGGTGAAGGATGGGCAGGAGGGGGTGACCACCTCCCGCTCGCCGGAGCACGGGGTGCTTATCTCGGTGCCGGGCCAGCTCTGGTTCGAGGTGAAGACCAAGTGGGTGTCGCCGCTCGGCGCCATCGCTATTTTCGGGTCGCTCGCCATGTGTGGCCTGATGTACCTGGTGGTGGGGCAGACCAAGCTCTCCAAACCGCGCACCGGGCGCAAGCTCAAGCGCTGGAGCAGGCTGGATCGGGCGCTGCACTGGACCACGGCGGCCATGTTCCTGACCCTGTCCGGGTCGGGGCTGGCCATCATCTACGGCAAGTACTTCATCAAGCCGGTGGTGAGCCTCGGGGTGTGGGAGAACTGGATCTGGTTTGCCAAGGTGTTCCACAACTACGTGGGGCCGCTCTTCTTCCTCTGCCTGATGGGGGTGCTCATCAAGTGGTTCCGCCACAACATCGTCAACATGGTGGATGTGCAGTGGTTCATGAAGTTTGGTGGCATGCTCGGCAAGCACAAGGGAAGTCACCCCTCGGCTGGCTTTTCCAACGGTGGCGAGAAGGCGATCTTCTGGTTGCTGATCTGGTTTGGCGGCATTGTGGTGGCGACCGGACTATTTCTGGACTTCCCCATCTTCGGCCAGCTGCGCCGTCAGATGGAGTGGGCCAGCTTCATCCATATCGTAGGCGCCTTGATCCTTATCTGCGGCTTTATCTTCCATATCTACATGGGTCTGTTCCAGCTGGAAGGGGCGCTGGAGGGGATGGTGACCGGCGAGGTGGACGAGACCTGGGCCAAGGAGCACCACGACCTCTGGTATGAAGAGGTGAAGCACACCCTCGATGAGCCCAAGGCGGGCAAATCAAGCTGATGGTCGACAAAGAGTAAAGAGAAGGGGCGCTGCGGCGCCCCTTTTGATGGCGGGTCGATCGTGATGGCAAATTGATTGAGCGATGCCGCAAACGGCGATGGTTTTTTGGGCCACCTTGAGCAACAGTAACAGGGGTTCCATTCACACAAGGGATGACAAATGATGAGAAAAGCATGGCTGGCAGCGGTATGTGCATCTGCGCTCTTCGGTGGTATTGCGGGCGTGGCGCAGGCGGCTGACGGGATCAAGACCCAGCAGGTGCAGTTCAAGAAGGGGGAGTCAGGGGCGACTATCAACGGCACCATTCAGGGTAGCCAGACCCTCGATTACAAGCTGACGGCCAACAAGGGCCAGAGCATGGTGGTGATCCTGACCGGCAAGCCCTACTTCAATATTCTGCCGCCGGGCAGCAAGGGAGAGGCGATGTTTATCGGTTCTACCGAAGGGAACAACTTTGAGGCAACCCTGCCCGCCAAGGGCACTTATACCATTCGGGTCTACCAGATGGGGGCGGCCGAGAGCAGCAAGGCCAAGACGCCGTTCAAGCTGGAGGTGGGCATCAGCGGCTAATGCCAGCAGTTGACAAGCATCACAGAGGTGGCGGCCACAAAGGGCCGCCACCGTTGTTTTATCCCCTCTGTTTTTGCCTCGCCAAGGTTAATAGCCCCCCCGGGCCAGCCGTTCGAAGTAGCGCTTATAACGTCCGCTGGCGATGGCCTGCTGCAACTGCTGATTGAACTGATCCCGCAGTTTGGCTGAATCCGGCATCTTGCGTGGGAACATCACGAAGCTGTCGTTGCGCAGAAAAGGGGTCTGACTGTGGGTGATGAGTGCCGCGCTGGCGGGGTAGAGCTGGCTCTGCAACTCGGCCAAACCGACTCGCAGCTCTTGCGGATAGAGGTCGATCCGCCCGCGCAGCAGCTTGCCGAAATTCTGCTTCACGTCGGTGACTTTCTGTTGGGTTACCTTGCCATCGGCCACCATCTTGTCCAGCTCGGGCCCGTAGCTATAGGCGATATCGCCCCCCAACCGCATGCCGATGATCTGCTCAAGGCGCTCGGCTTGCAGCTGCCGTGATTTGAGGGAGAAGAAGACAAACTGCTCCTGCAGCACCGCTTCGCTGAACAGAAAATCCTGCTCCCGCTCCGGTTTGTGCATCCAGACTGCGGTGGCGTCGTAGAGCTGGCTGTTGGCCGCCAGCGAATAGACCCGACCCCAGGGTGCGAAGTGGAACTTCACCTGATAGCCCGCCTCCTTGAACAGATCGCTGATGAGGTGGGCCACTGGACCGTGCTGTTTTGATTGCTCGGAGACGAAAGGGGGCCATTCACCCACGATGATGTTGAGCACCCGGCCCGGTGCGGCGAGAGCCGACTGGCAGGCCAGAAACAGCCACAGAGCAAGAAGCGGGATCAGGCGCATGGCAAGAAAAAGGGGGCGCAGGCTGGCAGAGGCGAGGGCATCAGGTCACTCCCGGCTGTGATGCGGTGAAAGGGGCTGGGTTGCCCGCAATGCTAACATGAGTCTCATTCCTTGCCGTGGATATTTGTCTCGCCGGGGTCGCCGGGCGCCTATTTTGGCCGCAGGGTATGCCCAAGCTCACAAAACCGATCGAGTAAACGTCATATGATTGATTTCATTATGAGTCTTGCTCTCCTGCCGAACGGCAATTTCACGTAAATCAAAGAGAATGACTATGGCTACCGGACAATATCTGCTGTGGAAAGATGCACAGGGACAGGATTTTCGCCCCGTTGCACTGACCGGCACTGATCTGCTTAACAATCGATACCTCAACAAGGGCACGGCCTTCACCGAACAGGAGCGGGCCGATTTTGATCTCGATGGTTTGCTGCCGCCTCAGGTGCAAACTTTTGAAGCCCAGCTCGAGCGAGTGTATGAGGGGTTCAAAAGCGCTTGCAGCGATATCGAGAAGTACCAGAACCTGCGTGCCCTGCAGGATCGCAACGAGACTCTCTTCTATGCCCTGTTGTCACGCCATGTAGAGGAGATGACTCCCTACATCTATACCCCGACCGTGGGCAAGGCGTGTCAGGAGTTCAGCCACCGCTTCCAGAAGCCGCGCGGCCTCTACATTACCCCGGACAACGTGGATGACATGGGCAGTCAGGCCCGTCACTTCGATGCCAAATCGATCCGCATCATAGTCGTCACCGACAGCCAGGGTATTCTGGGGATCGGCGACCAGGGTGTTGGCGGCATGGGCATCCCCATCGGCAAGCTGGCGCTCTATACCCTGGGTGCCGGTATTCACCCCGCCTGCTGCATGCCCATCGCGCTGGATGTGGGCACCGACAACCAGAAACTGCTCGATGACCCCATGTATCTGGGCCGCCCCCACAAGCGTATTCGCGGCAAGGAGTATGAAGAGTTCATCGACAAGTTCGTGCAGGGGGTCAAGCGCCACTTCCCCAACGCGGTGCTGCAGTGGGAAGACTTCAGCAAATCCAATGCTTTCAACAATCTGGCCCGCTACCAGCAGTCACTGCCGTCATTCAACGATGATATTCAGGGCACCGGTGCCGTGGTGCTGGCCGGTATCATCGGCGCGGTCAAGGTCAAGGGGGAGACCCTGGGCCAGCAGAACTATCTGGTCTATGGCGCTGGCGCCGGTGGGGTTGGTGTCGCGGACCAGATCTGCGCGGGGATGATCCGCGAGGGGATGGATCCGCAGGCGGCCCGCGATCGCATCTACATTCTGGATACCCAGGGGCTGGTGTGCGACAACCGGGATGGGCTCGACGAGTACAAGCGTCGCTACGCCAAGCCGGGTCTGCTGCTGGCGGGTTGGGATACCGAGGTGCCCGGCAAGGCCAATCTGGCCGATGTGCTGCGTCATGTGCCCATTACCGTGTTGCTGGGTACCAGCGGCTCGGGCGGTGCCTTCCAGGAAGAGCACATCCAGCTGATGCTGCAGCATTGCGAGCGCCCCATGGTATTCCCGCTCTCCAACCCGACCGCCAACTGTGAAGCGCTGCCGGAAGATATCTACCGCTGGAGCAAGGGCAAAGCCATCGTTGCAACCGGTAGTCCGTTCAAGGATGTGAGCTACGAGGGGCAGGAGTTCCGGGTCGGGCAGGGCAATAACGTCTTTATCTTCCCCGGTGTAGGTCTGGCGGCCATCGTCAGCCAGATCCGCGAGATCACACCCGATGTATTCACTACCGCCGCCTTTGCGCTGGCCGAGTGCGTGAGTGAGGTGGATCTGGCGAAAGGGGCCGTTTATCCCCGCATTCGCGAGCTGCGCAGCATCTCGGTGCATGTAGCGACCGCCGTGCTCAAGGATATCGTGCGCCGGGATCCCTCCCACCCGCTAATCGGTCAGGATCTGCAGCAGCATATCCTCAACCACATGTGGGAGCCGGTTTACCTGCCCTATCGTCGGGTATAACCGCATATTCACCGCTCGGATAACGGGTCGGTAAAGATGACAAGGGGGTAGCGCTGCTACCCCCTTTCGTTTACCCCGTGGCATTCACTAAGTTCGCAATGGCCGCCAGCGCCCTTGCTGATTGCGACAGGCGGTATCCTGCCACTGCTGGCTCGCCTTGCCGATATAGAGTTGCTCGCGATAGTCGCGACACCACTCCCCGCTGGTATGGCGGAAGGTGCGTAGCGGGGTGACGCTACCCGAGTGACGATTAGCCGGATTGAACCAGGTGAGGCTCTGCCCTTTGGTGCGGGTTTCCAGCGCCTTGGCGAGGGCCTGATTGGCCAGTTGAACATCTCCCTTATCCATCTGATGGTAAAGCGGCGGGGTGTCGACCGTGGCGCAGCCAGTGAGGCCGAGCAGGAGGAGTGGTAACAGATATCGCATCATGGTTGCCCCTGTTGGCGAAAACCGTTGTTGAGCAGCGCCCGCTCTTGCTCATCGGTAAGCACTTGCTGGCGATCATCGACCGTGCCATCACCTCTTAGTTTGTTGCCGTTGGCATCGACAGCATCCACACCGTTGTCATCGACCGTGCCATCGCCCCTGAGTTTGTTGCCATTGGCATCGACGGCATCCACACCGTTGTCATCGACTGTGCCGTCACCTCTGAGCTTGTTGCCGTTGGCATCGACGGCATCCACGCCGTTGTCATCGACTGTGCCGTCACCTCTGAGCTTGTTGCCGTTGGCATCGACGGCATCCACGCCGTTGTCATCGATGGTGCCATCGCCTCTGAGCTTGTTGCCGTTGGCATCGACGGCATCTACGCCGTTGTCATCGATGGTGCCATCACCTCTGAGCTTGTTGCCATTGGCATCGACCGCATCCACGCCGTTGTCATCAACGCCATTGCCAAACCCGCGGCCACCACCATGGCGTTCTCCCCCTGCATGTTTTTCTCCACCAGCATGCCGTTCACCTCCACCATGCAGCTCTCCGCCGGCATGCTCGCCTTGGCTGCCGCTGTTGCTGCCCCCATCGCTGTCGCTGCCACCGCCGCTGTTGCTGCCCCCATCGCTGTTGCTGCCCCCATCGCTGTCGCTGCCACCGCCGCTGTCGCTGCCACCGCCGCTGTTGCTGCCTCCGCCGCTGTTGCTGCCTCCGCCGCTGTTGCTGCCTCCGCCGCTGTTGCTGCCTCCGCCGCTGTTGCTGCCACCACCGCTGTTGCTGCCACCACCGCTGTTGCTGCCGCCGCCGCTGTTGCTGCCACCGCCGCTGTTGCTGCCACCGCCGCTGTTGCTGCCTCCACCGCTGTCGCCACCACCACTGCTGCCTCCACTGCCACCATCGCCATCTTTGTTGTGAACGATCAGCTCATTGGCGATGTAGCTGTGGCTGCCATCGAGCAGCAGATTGAAGAGTGCGGTAGTGGGAGATGCCTCGATCCAGTAGAGTGACTCAACCAGCAGTAATTCCAGCTGGGGTTGCAGGGCCAGATTGCCCGTCACCATGGCAGGTGCCGGGCGACACATTATCTGCATGCCGGTAAATAGCGGCAGCACCGCCAGTTGCGGGTTTTCGGTTCGGGTCATGGCCGGTGAGATGGCTGCCCAGCCCCGCGTGGTCAGCAGAGGGTGCTCTGCGGTAAAGAACGGGGGCAGATCATTGATCCCGTAGAGTCTGCGCTTGCCCAGTATGACCCGTTCGATCGCCAGGATCCGGTTACTGCCGCCGTGCTGATCCAGCACCTGTTCACCGACCCGGAGCGTTTCTATCGGGCGGGTGGAACCATCGGCCATCGTGATGCGAGTGCCGGCGATAAAGCAGGACTTGGCATAGGCCTGATTCATTTGCCACTCATTTTGGGCGAAATCATAACTGAACGGGTTCGCAAACAGGGCGAGTGCGATGGCCGAGCCAATAAGCAATCTGCGCTGGCTGGCCTTGAATGGGGGCTGTGACATGGGGACTCCTTGTCCATCTTGATTCACAGGATCCATTATAGAGCGCGCCCCTGGCGGCGGCATTTTTGACCATGAACACAATAAACATGATGGAAAAACGATTGGCGTTCGTCACAATAATACGTAAAATCGCATACTCGATGCTTGTAGCAACGAATCCCGCCTAAAAAGCCAGTTTCATGCCCTTCCCAAGCAGTAAAAGGCAACAAGTGACGTATTTGTGTTCATTTTGTGCCTTGGAAAAGTCTTGTGATAACTGAAAAGTGATAAATATCCCCATCAGTTATCAAAAAATTAAGGACATCCATGTTTTCCTTAGTCAAGCAAAGTGTCGCCGGGCTGCAAATCCTGTTTGTCGCCTTCGGCGCCATGGTTCTGGTGCCCCTGCTCACCGGATTGAACCCCTCCATGGCCCTGCTTGGCGCCGGTGTGGGCACCCTGTTGTTCCAGCTCTGCACCCGCCGCCAGGTCCCGATTTTCCTCGGTTCCAGCTTTGCCTTCATCGCTCCCATCATCTACGCCACCCAGACCTGGGGATTGCCATCCACCATGTTTGGCCTGTTTGCCGCCGGTTTCATGTATTTCATTCTGGCTGCGCTGATCCGGGCAAAAGGGATGGGCTTTGTGCACAAATTGCTGCCGCCCGTTGTGATTGGCCCGGTGATCATGGTGATCGGTCTTTCTGTGGCGCAGGTTGCCTGCAACATGGCGATGGGCCGCGCCGGTAGTGAGCAGGTGGTACCTGCGGGGACTGCGCTGACGCTGGCCGGTATCTCGCTGGCGGTCACCCTGATTGCAGCTGTGTTCTGCAAGGGGTGGATCAAGCTGATCCCCATCCTGTGCGGCGTGATTGCCGGTTATGTCTCGGCGGTATTCATGGGCCAGGTGAGTTTCGATGGTATGGTGAACGCTCCCTGGCTGGCGCTGCCCCACTTCGAAACCCCGGAGATCAACTGGGCTGCTGCGTTGTTCATGTTGCCGGTAGCCATCGCCCCCTGTATCGAGCATATCGGTGGCGTGTTGGCGATTGGTGGCGTGACTGGCAAGGATTACACCAAGGATCCGGGTTTGCATCGTACGCTGGCCGGTGACGGTATCGGCGTCTGCTTCGCCGGTTTCATCGGTGGCCCACCCGTGACCACCTACGCCGAAGTGACAGGTGCCGTGATGATCACTCGCAACTTCAATCCGGTCACCATGACCTGGGCTGCGGTGTTTGCCATCATTCTGGCCTTCTTTGGCAAGTTCAATGCGCTGCTCACCTCCATCCCGATGCCGGTGATGGGCGGTATCATGCTGCTGCTGTTCGGATCCATCGCCGCCATCGGTCTCAAGACGCTGGTGGAATCCAAGGTGGATCTGGGGCTGTCACGCAATATCGCCATTGTCGCCGTGACTCTGACCGTCGGTGTCGGTGCACTTGAGATGAAGATTGGCGACTTCGCGCTAGCCGGTGTTGGCCTGGCCTCTGTTGCCGCCATCCTGCTCAACCTGATCCTGCCTGCACACTCCGAAGAAGGTGTGATGGACGCGGCCAAGGACTGAGTTCCACCAGACGTTCATTGTTGATTTGGAGAAGGCCACCTCGCGATGGCCTTCTCATTTTCGGGTATCTAGCGCCACTTTTTGGCTCGACGGAGCTCATCTGGAATCTAATTTGGAAGCAGATGAGGGGGTTAGCATTCTCATTTGACGTATCTCTTTTCGTGACCTTAGCTAAAGGACAGGTTTGGCTCTGAGGTCTCCTCGAGCAGTATGGGAAAATGGATGTTGGCGTTTTCTATCATTTCTCTCCCAGACCCCTGTCATAAAACGATGCGCTTTTTCTTTGCCACGGCGCTGTTGTATGGCAGAGGCTTATCCGCCCCACTCCGCACTCCCCTTATGCTGCCCTGGCATGTTTCCACCTCGATTTGTTGTGAGCCTGCCTCGCCGGTTGCGTTTCGTTGCGCACAGGCAAAATCCGGATCTGTTTGCTGCTGCACATGGGTGGGCGGCGAGCCGTGAAAGCCGGCATGACCCCAGCGGGTCAGACGTGCACCGCCATCGGTAACGGCGGATGCTCAGGGATGAATGGCAAGCAAAGCGAGGTTGCAATGAACTATCAACTGCTGTGGAAAAGTGCAATTTTTTCAGTCTCTTCCATGATGGCAATAAGCGCTGTTCAGGCTGCGCCACTGAATGTGATGACCGAGGATTACCCGCCATTCAACATGCAGGGAGAGGGGGGCAAGATTGTCGGGCTGTCGACCGAGGTGGTCGAAGAGCTTTTCAAGCGTGCCGGGGTCGAATACAAGCTGACCCTGATGCCCTGGAAGCGGGCGTACGAAGATACCCTCGGTACTCCCAATACCGCCCTCTACTCCACGACCCGCACTCCGGAGCGGGAAGCGCTGTTCAAGTGGGTAGGGCCGCTGGTCAATAACAACTGGGTGTTTTTCTCCAGCTCGACCGCCAATATCACGGTCAAGTCGCTGGAAGATGCCAAGCAGTATTCGGTGGGTGGCTATAACGGCGATGCGGCCGCCGAATATCTCAAGGCCCAGGGATTTGCCAAGTTGCAGCTGGCGGCCAACGACACCGCCAACGTGAAGAAACTGGAGGCCGGCCGCATCGATCTTTGGGCAACTGGCCAGTATCTGGCCCCCTATCTGGCCAGCAAGGAGAAGGTGGCCTCACCCAAGCCGGTCTTCGTGTTCAAGGAAACCCAGATGAGCTTGGCGTTTAACAAGGATACGCCCGATGAGCTCATCACAAAGCTCAACGAGATCCTCGCTGCCATGAAGGCGGATGGCACCATCGACAAGATCAATGCCAAGTACCAGTAACAGTACCAATAGCAAGTGCCGCTCAATGGCACTGCGCCGGCTGCCGTAAAACCGGGAGGAAACCATGGATTGGAAAAGTCTGACGTTCAGGATTGCCGTGTTGACCTCCCTGTCGGTGAGTCTGCTACTGGTGTTGTTTGGCGCTTACAACTACCACGCCGTCAGGGCGGAGAGCCACAGCAAACAGAGTGCGCTGGTCGAACAGGCCATTGGCCGGCTGCAGCTCTCCCTGCCCGGCCCGCTGTGGAATTATGAATCGGCCTTTATCGAGGCATCACTCAAGTCCGAGCTGGCGGCCGATATCCTGAGTGCTTTGCTGGTGGTCAACAAGGACAAGCTGGTGGCCGGGTTTGCCCGTGACACGGCGGGGAGCATTGCCCCCGTGACAGCCATGCCTGCCGATACCGCTGCCTATGGGGGATATGATCTGGTCTATGACGACAGCGGCCAGAAAAACACCGTGGCCCGATTACTGGTGCAAACCAGTGATGCCGCCATTCAGGCCCAATTGCGCCAGCAGTTGATCACCACCGTCTGGCAGATCCTGGTGCTCGATCTCTGCATCATCGCCCTGTTGATGGTGCTGATTCATCGCAATGTGCTCAGGCCGCTTCACCAGATGAATCAGGCGGTGTTCGATCTGGCCAAAGGAGAGGGGGATCTGACCCGGCGTCTGAAGATCAGCCGTCAGGATGAGATGGGCGCGCTGGCCACCAACATCAACCACTTTATTGCCAAGTTGCAGGAGATGGTGGCGGAGATCAACGAGCTCTCTGCCGGTGTGTTGCAAACCGCTGAACTCTGTGACTCCCTCTCGGCAGATACCCGGGTAGGCAGTGACGCCCAGCAATCCGAGCTGGATCAAGTCGCCACCGCCATTACCGAAATGAGTCAGGCTGTGCAGGAAGTGGCTGGCAATGCGGTGAAAACCTCTGGCGCCACCGATGAGGCCAACCTCTATGTGGAGCAGGGTTACAATCTGGCGGGCCATGCCAATGAGGCCATCCATCAACTGGTGGGGGAGGTGGAGCGGGTCGCCACCCTGATGCGCACCCTTTCGACCGAAAGCAGCAGCATTGGCACCATCATCGAGGTGATCAACGGCATTGCCGAGCAGACCAATTTGCTTGCCCTCAACGCGGCCATCGAGGCGGCGCGGGCGGGTGATCAGGGGCGCGGTTTTGCGGTGGTGGCGGATGAGGTGCGCACCTTGTCGGGCCGTACTCGCCAGTCGACGGAGGAGATCAGCGCCAGTATCAAGCGGTTGCAGCAAGCGACCCAGAATGTCGGTGCCGGCATGCAACAGAGTCAGGAGAAGGCATCCCGCGCCGGCATCGAGGCGGCAGATGTGCAGACATCGGTGGAGAAGATTAAAAATCAGGTCAGCCTGATCCGCGAGATGAACATGTATATCGCCCAGGCATCGGAAGAACAACACTCGGTGGCGGAAGCGGTCAGCCACAGCGTCAACCGGATTGCGACGCTCAACAGCGAGAGTGCGGCCAGAGTTGCACAGGTTGCCGAGGCCAGCAGCGATCTGCGGCAGCTGTCGGCCCAACTCGACACCCTGCTCAAGCAGTTTCGGGTCTAGTCAGTTCACCTCGCCCCGTTGGATCATCCTGCGGGGCAGGTAAGGTTCCCTTTATTGTGAGCGCTGCGAGATGTTGTGAGGGGCAAGGGGCCTTGTCCTGCAGCGTTTTTCGTCATGCCCATGTCACTGTTCAGCTGAGATTGGCGTGACCGCGATACGCGAAACTCGCAGCATCATGCTCTGCCCGATACGCAGTCCGACAGCGCTGGACGCATATTTTCATTTTCCCCGCTCATGCCTGCCGGCATCTATTGTGCCGCTGATCTCGACCCTTTAGAATTTCGTTTAATTACAGCGAGTCCTGAGCCGCCATCTGGCTTTATCAGGTGTGGAATCCCATCTTCTTCATGATGAATGCAAATAACAGGTGGTTGGTATGACGGGGGTTGCGCCAGGCAATAACATATCAGCCTATCACTTCGGTGATTATGTCTTTGATGTCAAAAGGCGAGAGCTGATCTTCTGTGCCGACAAGGACAACTTGCAAAGCGCCCGGGTGGTGCGCTTGTCATCGGCAGAGAGCCTCATTTTCAGCTATCTGCTCGATCACCATGACGAGGTGTGCGACAAGGATCTGTTGCTCGATATCGGCTGGTTGGGTCGCCCCATCAGCCCCAACTCCCTGAACGTGGCTATCGCCAATATTCGCCGCCACTTCGCCTCATCCCCCCAGACGCTGGATATCAGAAGTACCCCGAAAAAAGGGTACTCCCTGCATCTGAACTGCAAGATGAAGAGTTATTACGGTAAGGCACTGCCAACAGAGAGTGAGCCCTTGCCCGAGCCGCTGAGCGAGACCACGCCTGCAGCGGCTGCGCAGCCACCGTCGACATCACCAAGCTCCGACCACGAGGTCATCACAGAGCCTGCTGCTCCCCGTTCTTTTGGTGAGCGTGCCAAACTTGCCTTTCTCAGCGGTATCGGGCGGCCAATGCTGGCAAGGGGCCTGATATACGTCAATCTGCTACTGGTTGTGCTGGTGGTGTTTGTCGCCAGCTATCTCCATTTCGAGTGGCTCCATGTGCACTGCACCGACTCGCCGACCGGCGTTGTTTGCCAGATGGAGGCACGGAGCGATGTGCCACCAGTCAAACCGGCATCGCTGGTGCTGGTCTCCGGCCACCAGGTTCGCGTGCTCTCCTATAAAGAGCTCGAAAAAACGCTGTAAGGGATCTCTGATGAAACGAACGCTGAAAAATACCTTGCTGCTGTTGCCACTGCTTGTCGTGCTGCTGTTTGTGGTCGGGATGTTTATCAACAGTCTGGGCTGCCATTACGATCTGAAAATGTCGGCCAATGGAGTCAACTATCACGGGGTGTGCCGCTGGGGCAAAATCACCGTGATCGAAGAGGAGGAGGCGACCAGGGAGAAGTGGCGAGTGACCGGTTTTCAACTTACCTTCTTCAACCAGCTTGTTTACCTCATCGACAGTCGTACCCAACTGCACGAATCGGGTAACGATGACTCCTATCTAAATGAGTACAACCTGATCCAGTCGCAATATGCGCTGGTCAACTATGCCTGGGTGCCACTGACTGAAAACAAGGTGGCGATCTTCCAGCGCGATCCGGTGCATGAGGTCGTGATTGCCCAGCGAGATGGCTGGTTCGATCTCTACCGCTGGTTCTTCCCCCCGGCACCGTTGGTGCCTGCTCAGTCGAAAAGCGCAGGTGCCGGGCGTCCCGCTAGCTTCTAAGCAACTTGCACCAGGGGCCGGTGACCTCGCAGTGGCCTGTCTCATCACTGTTTTGCCAGCCCAGTCTATGGTAGAAGGCTAATGCCGCCGTGTTGCGGGTCGCAACTTTCAGCGAGCCGTGCGGCGAATCAGCGAGGCCTCGCTCCAGCAGGGCGCGCCCTATCCCCTGACCGTGCCAGTCGCTTGACACATAGAGGTGATGGACGAAGTGATCGGGCTGCCAGATGGCTATAAAGCCGCAGATATTGCCCCCCTGCTCGGCGACCCACACCTGTTCACCTTTGGTCTGTTCCTCGAAATCCTCGAGTTGGAAACGGGCGGGATCAACCCAGTGAAAGGTGTGGCGGCGGCTCTTTAAAAACAGCCGGGCCAGTTGTGGAATGTCGTGTTCTTCCATGAGCCGGATCATGATGTCCTCCCGGATCAAGCCAATGTTCATTGAGGCAGCTGCACAGCGGCAGGTTAATCGATGCAAATGACAAGGGTGTGATTAAGCACTGTCCATTGTATTTGCCATGGGGCTATACTGCCGGAGTCCCTTGTATGGATGGCTTGAGGATCGCTGATTTATGGACAATAAACTGATTGAAGGCAACATTTTTGTGCCGGCGCACATAGACGATGTCTGGCACGCCTGGACTACCGAAAGCGGTCTGCGCAGTTTTCTGGCTCCCGAATGTTTGATGGTGGCCGAACCGAATGGTCCTTTCGAGATCTACTTCAGGCCTGATGCCCCGCTGGGTGAACGTGGCAGCGAAGGGTGCCGGGTCATGGCCGTCATGCCCTATGACCTGCTCAGTTTCAGCTGGAATTTCCCGCCCAGCCTACCCCATATCCGCCAGCAAAAGACCCAGGTTTGCCTGCGATTTGTGCCGGAAGGGCAGGGCACTCGCCTCTACTTCCTCCAGAGCGGTTGGGCCAATGATCCGGATTGGGATCAGGGTTATGCCTATTTTCGGGAAGAGTGGCTGGAGACCAGCCTGCCACGGTTGCAGTACCGTTTTACCCACGGTCCCATCGACTGGAACAATCCGCCAGACAAGGCGCAGTTGAAGGCGCTGGCCCAGTAATCCCGGATATCAGACGTAAAAAAAACCGGCCAAAAGGCCGGTTGAAACAGTTCAGGCTTGTCAGGTGACAAACGTATCCAGCGGATGAGCGTCGCTTTCCACTCCTTGTGAAGCACAACACTCTTGGTTACGTGCGGCTACTTTATGCCATTCACACTGAATCGAGGCTGAACCATGGATGATCCCGCCTCGCCACCCTCTTCAAATCAGATAGTGATCCCCATCGACTGGCGCAAGTAAGCGCCCGCACCGAGCAGCCCCGGCCCTTCATGGGTGATCAGAAACACCGGGATCTCCTTGAGGTAGGACTTGAAGCGCCCCTTGTCTTCAAAGGCGACCCGGAAACCGGAACCGGTAAAGAACTCCTGGAAGCGCGGCACTATGCCACCTGCGATATAGACGCCGCCAAAGGTACCCATATTGAGGGCCAGATTGCCGGCAAAGCGGCCCATCAGCACGCAGAACAGGCTCAGGGTGCGACGGCAATCGAGGCACTCCCCGGCCAGTGCGCGCTCGGTAATGTCTTTGGGGGCAAACGGCTCGGGCTCACGGCCATCGGATTTCACCAGCCCGCGATAGAGATTGACCAGACCCGGACCGGAGAGGAAACGCTCTGCCGAGACATGGCCCAATTCGCCTCGCATTACTTGCAGCACCGCATCTTCCTCTTCGGTGTTGGCAGCAAAATCCACATGACCACCTTCACCCGGCAGACTCAGCCACTGCTCACCCGCCTTGACCAGATGGGCGACCCCAAGGCCGGTGCCCGCACCATAGATGGCGATGGGCTTGTCCGCTACCGGCGCGGCGCCGCCCAGCTGGATGCGATCCGATTCAGCCAATACCGGCACCGCCATCGAGACCGCAGTAAAGTCGTTGATCACTTGCAGGCGTGCCAGCCCGAGATTGCTCTGCATCTCGCTGATGGAGAACTCCCAGCTGTGGTTGGTCATGGCAACCCAGTCACCGTTGATGGGGCAGGCGATGGCGATGCAGGCTTCAGCCACCTGGACCTTGTGTTCCTCCAGATAGAGGCGTACCACGGCTTCAAGGCTGGGATGGGCCAGACCTGAGTAGGTCTTTGCCTGAGAGATAGTACCGGTGGCCAGCTCACACAGGGCTAGACGCGCATTGGTGCCGCCGACATCGCCGACCAGCGCATGGGTATGCTGCATAACAACTCCTTCGTTACAGGATGGGGACGACTCTGGTGTCCCGAGATTATTGTTGGATTATGACGGCCCATTCTATCCGAGCTCAGGCTTGCTCACCCGCCGGATCGATACAAACGTGCGCCTGCTCACAGTGTTGTTGCTTTGCAACATTTGTAAGCGCTTTCATGGCAAGGTGACGTTTTGTAACGAAAAGTACGAAATAATTAGAGATGAGTCATACTTTGTATGGCAGGCGTTAGTTGCCATAACCGCTTGTCTTGTATAGTCCTTAGCTTGAATGGAAACTTGCTTAGCCGTAGATTGAGTGCAAAGACACTGAAGCTAAATTACAAAAACGCCTGGTGGTGATGATGAATACCCTTGATAAAATTACGAACAACTTGGAAAGTTTCAGTAAATCAGAACGCAAGGTTGCCGAGGTGATCTTGGCGTCTCCCCAGACCGCCATCCACTCCAGCATCGCCGCTCTGGCCAAGATGGCCGATGTCAGTGAACCGACCGTCAACCGCTTTTGCCGCCGTCTCGATACCAAGGGCTTTCCTGATTTCAAACTCCATCTGGCCCAGAGCCTGGCCAATGGCACCCCTTACGTCAATCGTCATGTGGAAGCGGAAGATGGGCCGGATACCTATACCGCCAAGATCTTCGAATCCACCATGGCCTGTCTGGATGCCGCCAAAAACAGCCTGGATATCTCTGCCATCAACCGCTGCGTCGATATCCTGACCCAGTCCAAGAAGATCAGCTTCTTCGGCCTTGGCGCCTCCTCCGCCGTTGCCCGCGATGCCCAGAACAAATTCTTTCGCTTCAACATTCCGGTAGTGAGCTTTGACGATATCGTCATGATGCGCATGAGCTGCATCAACAGCAGCGAAGGGGATGTGGTGGTGCTGATCTCCCACACCGGCCGCACCAAGGCGCTGGTCGAAATCGCCGCGCTGGCTCGCGAGAACGACGCTACCGTGATCGGTATGACCGCCAAGGATTCCCCGCTGGCCCGCGAGTGCAATCTGGTGCTCTCCATGGATGTGCCGGAAGATACCGATGTCTATATGCCGATGGCATCCCGCATCGCCCAGCTGGCGCTGGTGGATGTGCTGGCGACCGGTTTTACCCTGCGCCGGGGGATGAAATTTCGCGAAAATCTGAAGAAAGTAAAAGAGGGATTGCGCGAATCCCGCTTCGAAACCCCGCACTCTTCCTGAACCGTCGGGGGCTCCGGCCCCCGACTGTCTATGCCACCCGCCTTGGTGTAGTATTGTAATTTAATAACAAAAACCACCCAGATGGTTTGTAAACGGGTGCATCGAGCCATGGGCTTGATGGGGCAGAATCTCAAGTCATATCAACTTCATATTGGAGTCTTTCATGCCTAGACGTACAAAGATTGTAACCACACTCGGTCCGGCTACCGACCGCGAAGGGATCCTCGAAGGGATCATCCGCGCCGGGGCCGACATGGTGCGGATGAACTTCTCTCACGGCACTGCTGAAGACCATATCCTGCGCGCCAATCAGGTGCGTGACATTGCTGCCAAGCTCGGTCGTCACGTCGCCATCATGGGTGATCTGCAAGGCCCGAAAATCCGTGTTTCCACTTTCAAGGATGGCAAAATCTATCTGGCCATCGGTGACAAGTTCATTCTCGACGCGGCACTCGGCAAGGGTGAAGGGTGCCAGGAGCAGGTCGGTATCGACTACAAGAGCCTGCCAGACGATGTGGTACAGGGCGACATCCTGCTGCTGGACGATGGCCGTGTACAGCTGAAGGTCGAGCAGGTTGAAGGCACCCGCATTCACACCACGGTGACCGTGGCCGGGCCGCTCTCCAACAACAAGGGCATCAACAAGAAAGGGGGCGGTCTCTCCGCTCCGGCCCTGACCGAGAAAGACAAGGAAGACATCAAGACCGCTGCCCGCATGAATGTGGACTATCTGGCTGTCTCCTTCCCGCGCTGTGGCGATGACCTGCGTTACGCCCGCGAGCTGGCCCGCGAAGCCGGTTCCAATGCCAAGATCGTGGCTAAAGTTGAGCGTGCCGAAACCGTCGCCACCGATGAGGCGATGGAAGACATCATCCTCGGTTCCGATGCTGTGATGGTTGCCCGTGGCGATCTGGGTGTCGAGATCGGTGACCCCGAGCTGGTTGGCGTACAGAAGAAGCTGATCCGCCACTCCCGTCGTCTCAACCGTGTGGTGATCACCGCGACCCAGATGATGGAGTCGATGATCAATGCGCCGCTGCCGACTCGTGCAGAAGTTATGGACGTGGCCAACGCCGTGCTGGATGGTACCGATGCGGTGATGCTCTCTGCCGAGACTGCTGCCGGTCAGTTCCCCATCGAGACCGTTACCTCCATGGCGAGCGTCTGTGTCGGAGCCGAGAAGCACCCGAGCCTGAACGTCTCCAACCACCGCATGAGCTACACCTTCACTTCCGTTGAAGAAGCTGTAGCCATGTCTACCATGTATGCGGCCAACCACCTGGAAGGGGTCAAGGCGATCGTGGCACTGACCGAGTCCGGCACCACGCCGCTGCTGATGTCCCGTATCAGCTCCGGTCTGCCGATCTTTGCTATGTCCCCCCACAACAAGACCCTGGCCTGGACCAATCTCTATCGTGGCGTCACTCCGGTGATGTTTGACGGTGACGAGACCAAACCGGTCTACGAAGTGTGCCGCGACGCGCTGGCCGTGCTCAAGGAGAAGGGGCTGCTGCAGAGCGGTGACATGGTGCTGCTGACTCACGGTGACAAGATGGAAACCGTGGGTAGTACCAACACCTGCAAGGTGATGATGGTCGAATAAGCCCGTCCGGTTTTACTGTGCTTAACAAGGCTGCTCCTCTTTGATGAGCAGCCTTTTTGTTAACCGCAGTCGGGCTGTGGCGGGATAAACAGGACTCAATGGTTGCTTAACCGGATTCCCCTTCCGATAATGCGGGAGTGATTTTCAGCGGGTAGCCTGTTGTAGGTGATCGCCCCAGGTAACCCAGACACTCGACAATACGGGAGTGAAAAAATGAACAAGCGTAACTGGTTGCTGGCCCTGTCACTGAGTCTGGCCTTCTCACCCTGTTATGCCGACTGGGCCAAGCTCAAGGCCGCAGCGTCCGATCTGGGAGCGGCAGTGAGCGAGACCAGCAAGGAGGTGTGGCAGGATGTCAGCGATTTTTCCAAAAAGAGCTGGGCTTCCATCTCTGCATGGGGAGAGGATGCCTTCAATACCGCCGGGGTCTGGACCGACAAGAGCATCGCGGCCGGCAAGGAGTGGTTGAAGGCGGCCGACAAGGAGCTCAACGAGATGCTCAACCCCAAGACGGCGAAAGAGGCGAGGATCGCGCTCAATACCATGGCCGACACTGCGCTGATCCGGTTGTTCAACGAGCAGCCATCAGCCAAGTTGTTGTTTGACAAGGCTTATGGCTATGCGGTGTTCGATTCGCGCAAGTTCTCCCTGATGCTGCATACCAATCAGGGGGCCGGGGTGGCGGTCAATCGCAAAACCGGCAAGCACACCTATATGAAGATGTTTGGAGCGGGTTTGGCGGCCGGGATTGGCGGCAAGTTCTATCAGCAGGTGATCCTGTTTGAAGACAAGGCCAGATTCGATGCTTTCGTGACCCAGGGGTGGGAGGCTACCTCCGAAGTGGGCGTGGTGGCCGGCAAGGAGAGCGCCGAGCTGACCGCCAAATACAATGGCGGCATGGCCATCTACCAGATTGGCGAGAAGGGCTTGCTGCTCGATGCCAATATCTCCGGCTCCAAGTACTGGATTGACAAGGAGCTGACTGAAACGAGCCGCTAATCCTGTCGTTATCTGTTGCTCACTGCACGCCATACGCTTGTCGTGATCTCGCAAACAGGCCCGCAGTGCGGGCCTGTTTGTTCTCTCTGTGTCAGTGGGCTGAATAGACCTGCCTGCCCTTGAACATGGTCCAGAGCACCTTGGTCTCCTTGATCTCTTCGCTTGCTACCTGTTCCAGATTGCGATCCAGCAAGATCAGGTCAGCACTCTTGCCCGCGCTGATGGAGCCAATCTCTTTCTCCCGTCCAATTACCTTGGCAGCGTTGAGGGTATAGGCCTGCAAGATGGCCTGTCGGCTGATCTGCTCGCTGGCGGGGGGCAGCAAGCCAAGCTCCCCTTGACGAGTGATCGCGGTATACATGGCGAGGAAAGGGTTGGGGCTGGAGACCGGCCAGTCACTGGCACCGGCGATAATGGCGCCGCTTTGCAGCAAGCTGCCTGCCGGATAGAGGCGGGCTAGCAGTGCCGGGGGCACTTTTCCATCAAGCAGCAGGGTGGTCGCCACGTTTTTCCCGGCCCACAACAGTTGCATCGATGCGGCCACATTGAGCGGTTTGAAGCGGGCAATACTGGCCGGGCTCACCACCTCCAGATGGGTGATGCTGTGCAGCAGGCGGTGATCCTGATTGTGGGCCCGGGCATAGGCGATGGCATCGAGGGATTCACGGACGGCCCGATCGCCGATGGCATGAAAGTGAGCGATAAGTTGATGGGCATCCGCGGTGCGGATCAGCTCGTTGAAACGCTGCTTGTCCAGATCGTCCTTGCCGCTGTAACCGGGACGGTTGAGGTAGGGCTCGCTCAACTTGGCGGTCTGGGATGGATACTCGATGACACCATCTTGCAGGATCTTGATCCCCACCAGTTTAACGTCCGGGGCATCTTGAAACTGCTGTTGCAGCGCCAATACGTCATCAATGATGGCGGGTGAGGCATGTATCCCCACCAGTGCCAGTGCGGACACATGTCCGGTCAGCTTGCCTTCCCGGGAGAGCATGCGGTACGCCGGCAGCAGGCCGGTATCGCGGCGATCCGGCTCGGCGTTGAAGATGGGGGCGAGGGGGCGAATGTTGCTGATAGGGTCCATCCAGGCGGTAATGCCCACCTGATTGAGTTGTTTGGCGGCAGTCATGATGGCACTGGCAATCGTCTCGTCGCTGACGGGGGGCAGCGCCTTGAGGATGGCATCCCAGCCGCCTTCCGAGGCAAAGCCATTGAGCTTGCCGGATGGGGTGAGGCCAAAATTGCCTTTCAGCGGAGCATAACGACCGTCAAGGGTGTCGGTATCAATGCCAGCCTTGCGCAGCATGGCCTGATTGGCCCAACCGGTGTGGGCATCCGAACCGGCAAGCACTACCGGGATCTGCCGGTATTGCGGGCCATTGAACACCTGATCGAGCAGGGGAAGCTGATGCCAGTAGTCGAGGGAGACTTTGCTGTATAGCTCTACATCGCCCAGTGTCAGGCGGGGATCATCCTTGCTGCGGGTCAGAAATTGCTGCACCTGCTCAACCTCACTCATGGCGTCAGGAAAGTTAACCGTCATCCCCTGAAAACCGGCAAATGCCGCATGAACATGGCTGTCGATGAGCCCCGGCATCAGGTACTTTCCTTTCAGATCAAGATGCTTGGCATGGCTGCCTAGGCGGGCGCTGACCTCCTGATAGCTGCCGACTGCCACGATCTTTTTACCTTCAATGCCGACCGCTTCCGGGTGAGGGTTCGCCGGATCACCACTGTAGATGGTGCCGCCAAAGATCAGTGTCTGGCTCTGTGACTGGGCATTGGCGGCAGCGGGAAGCGTTACCAGCAGGCTGGCGAGAAACAGCGTTTTGATATTCATGGGCATGACTCCGTCGCTTCGGTGCCCGAAGGCACCGAAGTGGGTAAATGGAAATGAGGTATCGGCTTATCGGTTGATCAGCGGGATACAGATATCAAACACGTAATGCTCCCGGTCGGGGTCCGTGCCTGCGTGGTATTGCTCGTAACACGGACGATCGTCGCAGTTCAGCCCTTGACCCACTACCCAGCGAAACGCCGTCTCCCAGCAGGCAACCAGTTGATCGCCGCGAGCGATAAACTGACAAACCGCATAGGGGCCCGCTGCGATGGTCTGGGTGGTTAACTGGCGCCCAGCGGGGATCTCTGGCCCCAGCTCGATGCAGACGTCAGTACGACAACGGGTCTCATCGGTGATATCGGGGATATACGGTGGAAGTGGAAGGTGGAGATGGCCGCCGCCGCTGCGACCTCATCCAGGCCCGGATTGTCATCCAGATGGTGGCTGATGTAGTCCATCGCCTTGAACACGGGTTTGCGATAATCCAGAGCGGACTCCTTGCCAGCCAGCAAAAGTGGACGTCAGAATCGGATTTAATCAGAGCCACCTGCCGTTGTCGAACCCGTCCGGCCTGGTCTGGCCACTCATCCTCGTCGCGTTTTTAACGCATTGGCACTCTAATTGCTTGTTGCATGCCAGCGTCAATGATTTGTCTGGGGATGGAAAATGGAAATTAGTGCAAGCAGCCTGATGCAAGAGATGCAGGCGCTCAAGATCGAAGCAGGCGCAACGCCGCTGGCACAACCCGGTCGTCAGGTAACCTCCGACTTTGGTCAGCTGCTGCAACAGGCGCTTGGCAACGTCAACGAGCTGCAAGGGGCCGCCAATGACCTGCGTACCCGTTTCGATATGGGTGACAAGTCGGTGGATCTGGCCGAGGTGATGATCGCGGGCCAAAAATCGTCCATCGCCTTTGAAGCCACGGTACAGGTGCGCAACAAGATGGTCGATGCCTACAAGACCATCATGAATATGCCGGTATAAGCGACGCCAATAAACCATGACGACTGAACATCATGAACATGTCAGCAATAAGGACATAAATCGTGGCTACTGACCAAAACGGCGATCTGCTGATAAACGATGAGGGCACCGCCGCCCTCGATGAAAATGAGCAGAAGAGTTCGGCGCTGGGCTTCCTGTCCAATACCGATGTGCTGCGGCAAATCACCCTGATCCTGGGGCTTGCCATCTGTCTGGCCATTGCGGTGTTTATCCTGCTGTGGGGCAAGGAGCCGGACATGCGTCCCCTCGGCACCTACACCACCCAGGAGCTGGTGAAGACTCTCGATTTCCTCGATCAGCAGAAGATCCCCTACGAGGTGGATGGCAAGAGCGTGCTGGTCAACGCCGAAAGTTACCCCACTATTCAGCTGGCCCTGACCCGTGCCGGCCTTGCCAATGCCACCGATAGCAGCATCGGTGGTGAAGATATCCTGCTCAAAGATTCCAGTTTCGGCGTCAGCCAGCGGATGGAGAGCGAACGTCTGAAGCTGAGCCGCGAGCGCCAGCTGGCGAGCGCCATCGAACAGTTCCAGAATGTGGCCAAGGCCCAGGTGCTGCTGGCTATCCCGAAAGACAACGTGTTTGCCCGCAACGAACGCAAACCCAGTGCCACCGTGGTGCTCAACCTGAAAGGGGCGGCGCTGGGGCAGGGGGAGGTGGACTCCATCGTCGATATGGTGGCCTCCGCCGTACATGGCCTTGAGCCGACCCGCGTCACCGTCACCGACCAGAATGGCCGCCTGCTCAACTCCGGCTCGCAAGACCCGATCTCGGCCCAGACTCGCAAAGAGTTTGCCATGCAGCAGAAGCAGGAGCTGGAGTACAAACAAAAAATTGACGCCATCCTGATCCCGGTGCTGGGGGCCGACAACTATACGGCGGAAGTGGATCTCTCTCTCGACTTCTCCCAGCAGGAGCAGACCCGCAAGACTTACAACCCTGACCTGCCTGCAGTGCGCTCCGAAATGACCATGGAAGAGAACAGCGCCAGCGGCAGCAACGGTGGTGTGCCTGGTGCACTCTCCAACCAGCCCCCTGCCGCCTCCAATATTCCCGAGGAGGCGACCGGTGGTGATGGTGCCAGCGCTGCCGCTTCGGGCCGTTCCCGCAAAGAGGCAACTCGCAACTTCGAACTGGATACCACCGTCAGCCATACCCGTCGCCAGATGGGAGGCATTCGCCGCATGACCGTCTCGGTTGCCGTGGATTACAAAGCGGTACCCGGTGCCGACGGGGCTGTGACCCGTGAGGCGCGCACCCAGGCAGAACTCGATACATTGCGTCGTTTGCTGAGCGGTGGCCTTGGCTTTGATGTGACCCGTGGTGATACCCTTGAGGTGGTCGCGATTCCGTTCAATCGCCCAGAGCTGGATACCGTGGCCGAAGTGCCGCTCTACGATCAGCCCTGGTTCTGGCGTGCGGTGCGGATTGCCGCCTCGGTACTGGTGATCATCGTCTTGATCGTCACCGTGGTTCGCCCCATGCTCAAGCGACTGCTCTATCCGGATGCCAAACCGGAAGGGGAAGTGGATTTCGACAACCACACCGTACTGGGTGGCGACGACGAGTTGAGTCTGCTGTCAGCACAAGTCGAGAACGATCAGGTATTTGGTGTACGCGATGGCCAGCTGAAACTGCCGGATCTGCACCGTGATGAAGACTTGCTCAAGGCGGTACGTGCGCTGGTGGCGAACGAGCCGGATCTGGCCGCTCAGGTCATTAAAGAATGGGTAACGAACAAAGATGCCTGAAGAAAAGAAGAGTCAAGTCACCGGCAATGACATCACCGACAGTCAGCGCCAGATCCTCGACCAGATGTCGGGGATGGAGATGGCCGCGGTGCTGATGCTGAGCCTCAATGAAGAGGATGCCGCCCAGATCTTCCGTCATCTCGAGCCCAAGCAGGTGCAGCGGCTCGGTATGTCGATGGCCTCCATGTCCGACTTCAGTCACGATCGGGTGGCGGCGGTGCACCGTCAATTCATCGACGATATCCAGAAGTACACCAACATCGGTATCGGCAGCGAAGACTTCGTGCGCAAGGCGTTGGTGGCGGCCCTTGGCGAGGACAAGGCGAGCAATCTGGTGGACCAGATCATTCTCGGTTCCGGCGCCCGCGGTCTCGACTCGCTCAAGTGGATGGATGCCCGTCAGGTGGCCAGTATCATCCAGAACGAACACCCGCAGATCCAGACTATCGTGCTCTCCTATCTGGAGCCGGAGCAGTCCGCCGAGATCCTGAGCCAGTTCCCGGAGCAGGTGCGCCTCGATCTGGTGATGCGTATCGCCAACCTCGAAGAGGTACAACCGGCGGCACTGCAAGAGTTGAACGACATCATGGAGAAACAGTTCGCCGGTGCCGCTGGTGCCCAGGCAGCCAAGATGGGCGGCCTGAAGGCTGCCGCCAACATCATGAACTATCTGGATACCAATATCGAAGGCCAGTTGATGGACTCCATCCGCGAGTCGGACGAAGAGATGAGCCAGCAGATCCAGGATTTGATGTTCGTGTTCGAAAACCTGATCGATGTGGACGATCGCGGTATCCAGACCATGCTGCGGGAAGTGCCGGGGGATCTGCTGCAACGCGCCCTCAAGGGCTCCGACGATCAGATGCGCGAGAAGATCTTCAAGAACATGTCCAAACGGGCGGCCGAAATGCTGGCGGACGATCTGGAGGCCATGGGGCCGATCCGGGTCTCCGAAGTGGAAGCGGCCCAGAAAGAGATCCTCTCCATCGCCCGTCGTCTGGCGGATGCTGGCGAGATCATGCTGGGCGCCGGTGGCGGCGAGGAGTTCCTCTAAGCCATGGCCCATAAACAGAACCGCGATGCCAAGCCCGCATCAGGCAGTGGTGAGGAGCCGCGCAAAGCATGAACAACAAACTGCGTGGTTATGTACGCCCCGAGGGTGATGATGCCCGGGTTGAGACCTGGGGTTGGCCCGAGATGGAGGTCGAGGTAGAGGCGGGAGCGCCTACCAATGCTCTTGGCCTGGCCCCTGACTGGTATCAGCAGGAAGAGGAGGTGGTGGAGCCGGAGCCCGAACAGGAGCCGACCCCCAGCATCACCGCCGAAGAGCTTGAAGCTATCCGTCAGGCCGCCTGGGAAGAGGGGATGGCAGAGGGGCGCGAGTCCGGTTATGCCAAGGGAATGGAAGAGGGCAAGCTGGAAGGATTGCAACAGGGCCACTCTGCCGGTCTCGAACAGGGGCGCGAGGAGGGACTGGCCATGGGCCGCGAGCTGGTGGAGCAGGAGATCGCCCACTGGCAGGGGCTCGCCGCCCGCCTTGCCAATCCGCTTAACGAGCTGGATCAGGCGGTGGAGCAGCAGCTGGTCTCGCTGGTGATGCAACTGGCCCGCGCGCTCATTCGTCACGAAGCGGAGACCTCCCCCCGCATTTTGCTGGAGGCGCTTAAAGAGGGGCTGGCCTTGCTGCCTGCCGCCGAACAGGGGGTGACTCTGATGTTGCATCCCGACGATATAGCGCGAATCGAACAGGCATTTGGCGCCGAAGAGTGCGCCAAGCGCCACTGGCGATTGCAGAGCGATCCCACCCTCTCCCCCGGCGATCTGCAACTGGCGACCGAGCTCTCCAGCATCGATCTGACCCTCTCCGGGCGCATCGATCAGCTGCTGCGCAACTTCTTGCGGGACAATGCGTCCCAGAAACCGGCTTCGCCGGACTCACGCCCATAACCGATGCCGGACGTTGCTGTCCGGCTGCACTTTTTAGCTCTCAGGAGGCCAGATGAGCGGCTCGCTACTGAACCGGTTGCAAGGGTACAAGGTACGCGACAGCGCCCCCAAACCGCCGGTCGCCGGCAAATTGACCCGGGTGGTGGGGCTGACCCTCGAAGCCATCGGCTGCCGTGCCGCCATCGGTGCCCTCTGCCGCATCGATACCCTTGATGGGACGCTGGAGGCTGAAGTGGTCGGTTTTTCTGGCGATCGCCTCTATCTGATGCCGAGCGAGCAGCTCAAGGGGGTGATCCCCGGTGCCCGGGTGGTGCCCATCACCGAAGAGCACGGCATTCCGGTTGGGATGAACCTGCTTGGTCGGGTCATCGACGGCATCGGCCAGCCACTCGATGGGCTCGGCCCCATTCTCTCCTCCCAGACCGTGCAGTTTGCCCAGCACCGCATCAACCCGCTCTCTCGCCGCCCGATCCATCAGCCGATGGACGTGGGGGTGCGCGCCATCAACGCCGTGCTGACGGTCGGTCAGGGCCAGCGGATGGGGCTGTTTGCCGGTTCCGGTGTCGGTAAATCGGTGCTGCTGGGCATGATGACCCGCGGCTCGGTGGCGGATGTGGTGGTGGTCGGCCTCATCGGTGAACGGGGCCGGGAAGTGAAAGAGTTTATCGAAGACATTCTGGGAGAGGAGGGGCGTGCCCGCTCCGTGGTGGTAGCGGCTCCCGCCGATGCCTCGCCGCTGATGCGGCTCAAGGGGTGTGAAACGGCGCTGGCCATTGCAGAATATTTCCGCGATCAGGGGCTTAATGTGCTGCTCTTGATGGACTCCCTCACCCGTTATGCCCAGGCCCAGCGTGAGATCGCGCTGGCGGTGGGCGAGCCGCCAGCGACCAAGGGTTATCCACCGTCGGTATTTGCCAAATTACCGGCGCTGGTGGAGCGGGCGGGCAACGGCAGTGACGGCCAGGGCTCCATCACCGCCTTCTTCACCGTACTGACCGAGGGGGATGACCTGCAAGATCCCATTGCCGATGCGGCGCGGGCGATCCTCGATGGCCACATAGTGCTGTCGCGTGAGCTGGCCGATGCGGGCCACTATCCGGCTATCGACATCGAGAAGTCCATCAGCCGGGTCATGCCCATGGTCACTTCGCCGGAACATATGGATCTGGCGCGCACCCTCAAGCAGTTCTACTCCCTCTATCAGCAGAACCGGGATCTCATCACCATCGGCGCCTACAGTCAGGGGGCCGATCCGCGTATTGACCGCGCCATCATTCAAAAACCCTATCTGGATCAGTTCTTGCAGCAGGGGATGCGCGAGGTTATTCACTACGATGATGGCCTGCAAGCCTTGCAAATGGTGGCGATGCCATTGATGCGCTGATGATGGTCGGTAACAGAGAGGTCGACGATGAGTAAAGGGTTGGTATTGTTGGCCGATCGGCTGGTAGAGGCGGAGCAGCAGTGTGCGTTGGCGCTGGTGAAGGCGCAGCAGGATCTCAAGCTGTTCATGGATCAGCAAAATGCTCTCAACCAGTACCGCCAGATCTATCACCAGCAGTGGACCGATCGCGGCCTGCAGGGGATTTCGCCCCAGCAAAATACCCAGTATCACGCCTTTATCAACAAGCTTGAACAGGCAGCGACCCAGCAGTACGAAGGGGTGTTGCAGGTGCGTCAGGCGCTGGAACAGCGCCGTGAAGAGTGGCTGGCGGCCCGGCAGCGGCGCAAGGCGGTTGAGCTGTTGCTGGAGAAGCAGGCGAGCCGCGAGCAGCAGAAAGCCCAGCGTCAGGAGCAGAAGATGCTGGATGAGTACGCCATGTTGCGACGCTTTCATCAATCTGGCCTGTAACTTGCTTTGATATGGACATTGTCGGCGGCCATCTCTTTGGGGGCCACCAGAATTCAGGGATCCCATCATGATGCAGACACTGTTGACACAAACGCCTTCGGCTGCGGCCAACGGGTTGGACAAAGCGCCTCTGAGCGGTTCCGTCGAGAGCAAAAGTATCGATGGGGGAACCGGCAGCGACAGCAAGGGAGATTTCGCCACCCTGATTGCCAAGGCCCGGAACAGCGAGCAGGGCACCGCCGAGGCCACTCAGGGCGGTAACCATGTTCGATCAGCCAAATCTTTGGCGACCGAGAGCGCCTCTCCCAAAGAGGAGACCGGCAAGGAGCAGGATCCTGACGCCGACAACAAGGTGGAGGAGGTCCCTGCCACCGACTTTCTGCTGCGCCTGCAAGACTCCCTCAAGCTCGACACCTCGCTAGTGACCCCCCAGCTGGCGGTGGCGGCCCAACAGAACGCCACTGCGGTAGACGGCAATCCGTTGCCGCAAGAGGGTGAGCTGGAGGGGATTGCGCTTGATGAAAGCGAGCAGACCCCAGCCGCAGCCAGGATTGCCCAACAGCTTGCTGGTCAGACCGGGGCGCAGTCGCCGCTGGCGACGACCGCCAACTCGACTCTTGATACCACCGTATCGTCCTCAGCGGCGCGAGTGGTGGCGCAGGGCGATGCCTCTGCTGCCGTTCTCTCCTCTGAAGGTGAAGATGCCGCCACTACTGGGGATGGGCAGGCCCGGGAGAAAGCCTCTGCCAAGGGCGAAACCCTCGGGGCTGATGGCAAGCACACCAAGCCCCTCACAGGGGCAGAGCGAATGGCCCAGCTGGCCAAGATGTTGCCGGTCGATGAGTCGGCAAGCACCGCCAAATCCGCGGAGTCGCTCGCTGCAAAAGAGGTTGGCGACAGCAAATCCGATCTCGCCGCCAGCAATGCTTTGACTAACAAGGGGCAGGCGACGCAAGCCGCGATTCAGGGGGCCGCGCTCAAGGCCTTCAATGAGGGGCTCAAGCAGCCTGAGGCTGGCACAGCTACAGCCACGGCTGAGGGCAGTGGTGCAACTGGCAAGGGGGCAGAAAAGGGTGCCGCCGAGGGTAGCCAGCAGCCAGCCACCGCCGCTAATCAAGGTTCGGCGCCCGTGACGACGGCGCAGAGTGCCGCAGAAAGTGCCGCAGCCCAGAGCAGCGTAACGACAAATGCGACGGCTCAGAGCGATAGCGCTGCCGCCCCCGTGATGGTGGCGCCGCAGCAGGTGTTGGCACAGGCTGAATCTCAGGGGCCGCAAGCACCGCTGTCGACCATTTCAGCCGGCATCAAGCAGATGGAAGTGACCGGCACCGACGAGGTACGCAAAGCGGTTTCGCTTGAGGTAAAACCGAAGGCCGGTGAGGCGGAGAAGAGCCTGGTTGCGACGACATCTAGCAGTGAGAGCAGCCCGAGCCAGACCGTTCAGCATGGCCAGAACAGCCAGACTCAGCCACAGGTAGCCGATAGCCGGGCGCCCGCCGCTGAGACGACGCTGCGCCGTGAGCCGCAGAATTTACCCCATTTGAAACTGGCCAGTCAGGAAGCACCTGCCGAATTGCACCAGAAGGTCAATGTGATGCTGGCCGAAAAACTGCAACAGGCGGAAATTCAGCTCGACCCCCTCGGCCTTGGCAAGATGAAGATCCAGATCCAGATGGGGGCCGACAGCCAGGCCAACGTCCATTTTGTGGTACAACATGGCCAGACCCGCGAGATGCTGGAGCAGGCGATGCCCCGGCTGCGTGACATGCTGGCAGGGCAGGGGATCCAGCTTGGCCAGACGCAGGTGCAGCAGCAGTCGCAGCAACAGCAGCAACAGGGCCAGCCCACCTTTAACGGGCAGGGTCAGCAGGGTCAGAGTAGTGGTCAGCCGCGGTCCGGTAACGGGCTGGTTGAAGGGGAACTCACCACTTCCAACCCCAGTTTGCTGGTGGAATCGACAAACGGTTCCGGAATTGATTTCTATGCTTGATGCAATCCCGAGTAAGTTTATGATATCGAACAAGTTTGAGACTAGGGTGGACAAGGGATGGCTGACGATAACGAGTTGACGCTAAAAGACCCGGCTGCGGGCAAGAAAAAGAAGCTGATCATTATCATTGCCCTGGCGGTTATTTTGCTGGGCGGTGGTGGTGTTGGCGCCTTCCTGATGCTCTCCGGCTCCGATAAACCGCCCGCTGAAGCGGCGGAAGGTGCCGAGGCCGCCCCCAAAGAGGAAGCGCCTAAACCTTCCCTCTATGTCGGTATGCCGCGCCCCTTTGTCTTCAACGTCGCAGGTGCCCAACGAGATCGACTGGTGCAGATCAAGATCCAGCTGATGGTGCGCGGTACCGCCGACGAGACGCTGGCCAAACAGAATATCCCCCTGATTGAAGGCACCTTGCTGCGGGTATTCAGCGCAGCCAGTGCCGAACAGCTGATGACCTTTGAAGGCAAGGAGAAGCTGCGCAAGGATTCACTGGAAGAGTGCCGTCGGGTGCTCAAGGACCTGGTCTCTTCCCCCGTTATCGAACAAGTGCTGTTTACCGGCTTTGTAATGCAGTAGGTGAAGCGTGAGCGATCTGTTAAGTCAGGACGAAATTGATGCCCTCTTGCACGGTGTCGATGATGTCGAAGAGGAAGAGATAGGCGGCGCTGGAGACCCCGGCGTAGCCCAATTTGACTTCTCCTCTCAGGACCGCATCGTCCGTGGTCGCATGCCGACGCTGGAGCTGGTGAATGAACGTTTCGCCCGCCATATGCGGATCAGCCTGTTCAACATGATGCGTCGTACCGCCGAGGTCTCCATCAACGGGGTGCAGATGCTCAAGTTTGGCGAGTATGTTCATACCCTGTTTGTGCCGACCAGTCTCAACATGGTGCGGTTCCGCCCGCTCAAGGGGACGGCACTCATCACCATGGAGGCCCGACTGGTCTTCATCCTGGTGGAGAACTTCTTCGGTGGCGATGGCCGTTATCACGCCAAGATTGAAGGGCGCGAATTTACCCCGACCGAACGGCGCATTATCCAGATGCTGCTCAAACTGGTGTTTGAGGATTACAAGGATGCCTGGGCGCCGGTGATGGATGTGGGGTTCGAGTATCTCGACTCCGAAGTGAACCCGGCAATGGCCAACATCGTCAGCCCGACCGAGGTGATCGTGGTCAGCTCGTTCCACATCGAGCTCGATGGTGGCGGCGGCGACTTCCACGTGGCGATGCCTTATTCCATGCTGGAACCGATCCGCGAGCTGCTGGATGCCGGTGTGCAGAGTGACAAGGGGGATACCGACGTACGTTGGAGCAAGGCGCTGCGTGACGAGATCATGGACGTCAAGGTGGAGCTGCGGGCCAAGCTGCTGGAGACCGAACTCACCCTGCGTGAACTGATGGAGCTGCGACCCGGCGATATCATTCCGGTCGATATGCCGGAAAATCTGCTGGTTTTTGTGGAGGACTTGCCCACTTTCCACGCCAAGATGGGCCGCACCAAGGATAATGTGGCGCTCAAGATCACCGACAAGCTCAAACGTCCGGAAGGGGTCAAGACGGAGATGCATCTGGTGACCCGGGGCGGGGTACGAATTGATGGCGAGGCCGAGCTGGAAGAGCTCGAGCGCAGTATCGAAGATCAACAGCGATAATTGACGGTTTATTACGGTAAACGGTCACGAAGTAGCATAAGGAAACAAGATGAGCGGAACTGAGGAAGAGGATCTGATGGCTGATGCCTGGGCTGCGGCTCTGGAGGAGCAGGTGACGGCGGAAGCCAAGCCAGCCCCGCTGGAAGAGTTGAAAGATGATGCCCCCATCAGTGCCGAGGAGCGTCGCAAGCTCGACACTATTCTCGATATTCCGGTCACTATCGCCATGGAGGTGGGCCGTAGCCAGATCAGCATCCGCAACCTGTTGCAGCTGAACCAGGGCTCGGTGGTGGAGCTGGATCGGGTTGCAGGCGAGCCGCTGGATGTATTGGTCAACGGTACCCTGATCGCTCACGGCGAGGTGGTGGTGGTGAACGACAAGTTCGGTATCCGCCTGACTGACGTCATCAGCCAGATTGAACGGATCAAGAAGCTCAAATGATGCGCCTCCTGTTGTTATTGCTGCCTGTTCCGGCCTTTGCCGAGACAGCGACATCTGCCAACGTGCCTAGTCTAAGCTCCTGGTTGCTCTCCAGTCTGATGGTGATTGGTCTCATTCTGGTGCTGGGCTTTCTGCTCAAGAAGAGCAAGCTGGCGACCGCCATGGGGGGCGGCCAGATGCGGGTCATCGCCTCGTTGCCGGTGGGTTACAAAGAGAAGCTGCTGGTGGTCAAGGTGGGCGAACAGCAACTGCTGGTCGGCGTAACACCGCAGCAGGTCAACTTTCTCTACCGGCTGGAGGAGCCGCTGGACGAAAACCAGCCTCAGGCGTTTTCCCAGCAGCTTGGCAAATTGATGGGCAAGCATGAAAAAAGCTAACGGCTTGTGGCTGAAAACGGGGCTGCTGGTCAGCCTGCTGATACCACTGTTTTGCTCCTGGCCTGCGTTGGCACAGGATGCCATGTCGGCGGTGACCGTCAAGACCATGGGGGATGGCTCTCAGGAGTACAGCCTGACCCTGCAAGTACTGGCGCTGATGACCGCGCTCTCCTTCTTGCCGGCCATGGTGATCATGATGACCTCGTTTACCCGCATCATTGTGGTGTTGGGTATCTTGCGCCAGGCGATAGGTCTGCAACAGAGTCCTTCCAACCAGGTGTTGATCGGCATCGCCCTGTTCATGTCGTTCTTCATCATGTCGCCGGTGCTGGATCGCATCAATGATGAGGCGTTGCAGCCCTATCTGGCCGAGACCATTCAGGCAAAGGATGCGCTGGAGCGGGCCGAGTTGCCCATCCATCAGTTCATGCTGGCCCAGACCCGCATCAAGGATCTCAACACCTTTATGGAGATCGCCAACGTGCAGGTGGAGAAACCTGCCGATGTGCCGCTACGAGTGCTGATCCCGGCGTTTGTCACCAGCGAGCTGAAAACCGCCTTCCAGATTGGTTTTATGCTGTTCTTACCGTTCCTGGTCATCGATCTGGTGGTGGCCAGTATTCTGATGGCGATGGGGATGATGATGCTCTCGCCGATGATCGTCTCGCTGCCCTTCAAGTTGATGCTGTTCGTGATGGTGGATGGCTGGAATCTCATTCTGGGGTCGCTGGCCAACAGTTTCGGACTGGGTGCCGGTTAGCCGGTCGAGCGCAAGGAGCCCGAACATGAGTCCTGAAACCTTTGTCGACGTCTTTCGCGAGGCGCTCTGGCTGGTCAATATCATGGTCAGCGCCGTGATCCTGCCCAGCCTCGCTATCGGGCTGGTGGTAGCCATTTTTCAGGCGGCCACCTCCATCAACGAACAGACCCTGAGCTTTCTGCCCCGTCTCATCGTGACACTGTTTGCGCTGGGTGCTGGTGCTCACTGGGGAATGCAGAGTCTGATGGACTTCTTTGTACTGATGGTCAATCAAATCCCCGAGGTGGTGGGATGACCTACACAACCGCTCTGATCATGGAGTGGTTGTCTTCCATCCTCTGGCCGCTGGCGCGGGTGAGCAGCCTGCTGATGGTGATGGCGGTGTTCGGCAGCCGCCTTGCTCCTGCGCGGGTACGGATGGGGCTGGCTTTGGCCATCACCTTTCTGATTGCCCCGCTGCTTCCGAAAATGCCCCCCATTGAACTCTTCTCGGTCGGCAGCTTTCTGGTATTGGGCCAGCAGCTGCTCATCGGTATTGCCCTCGGCCTGATGACCCAGTTTCTGATGGAGAGCTTCGTGATGGCCGGTCAGGTCATCGCCATGCAAACCAGCCTCGGCTTTGCCACCCTGGTGGATCCGATGAATGGCCAGTCGGCCCCCGTGGTGGGTCAGTTTTATCTGATGCTGGCGACCCTTGTGTTTCTGGCGCTGGATGGTCATCTGGTGATGCTGCGGCTGGTCATTCTTAGTTTCGAGACACTGCCTGTCTCCGAGCACGGTCTCTCGGTTTCATCCATGAAAACCCTGAGTGCGTTTCTGGGTGTGATGTATCAGGCTGCTTTGGTGATGTCGCTCTCAGCCATCGTCGCCTTGCTCCTAATCAACTTCGCCTTTGGTGTCATGACCCGGGCGGCGCCGCAACTCAACATTTTCAGTATCGGTTTTGCGGTCAGCATGATGTCGGGTCTGCTCATCCTCTGGCTCACTATCGGCGGGTTCCTCGGCCACTTCGACATCATGTGGGAGCGGGTGCAGGAGGTCAGTTGCGAGCTGATCAACACCCAGTGCTTCGGGGGCGCTCATGGCTGATACCGACCAGGAACGTACCGAACAACCCACGGGCAAACGACTGCAACAGGCCCGTGAAAAAGGGCAGATTGCACGTTCAAAAGAGTTGGGGACCGCCAGCGTTCTGCTCTCGGCGGTCTTTGGCCTGCTGATGCTCAAAGCCTCGCTGGCGACGGCCATGATCAAGGTTGTCACCATGGGCTTTACTCTGGACAGGGAGCAGGCGTTCGATCCCAATGCCATGATCGCCATGGTGCCGGCGCTGCTGGGGGAACTGGTTCTTCCGCTGGGACTCTTGTTTGCACTGGTGGCGATTGCCGCTTTTATCGGCAACACCCTGATGGGGGGGATGAACTTCTCCACCGAAGCCATGATGCCCAAGATGAGCAAGTTGAGTCCGCTCAGCGGCATAAAGCGAATGTTCGGGGTGCAGTCGCTGATTGAGCTGGTCAAATCCATCGCCAAGGTGGTGTTCATCACCCTGTTTGCCTGGTGGATGCTATCCAGCCAGTTCAATCACCTGCTCAACCTCTCCATGGAGGGATTTCCCGGCGGTATTATCGATGCGTTGGAGCTGTTTCTCTGGATGTTGATCATCCTCTGCTGCGCCCTGCTTCCCATCGTTGCCATCGACGTGCCGTTCCAGAAGTGGAACCATATGCGTCAGCTCAAGATGACCAAACAGGAGGTCAAGGACGAGTTCAAGGACAGCGAAGGCAAGCCCGAGGTAAAGGGCAAGATCCGTCAGTTGCAGATGCAGATGGCGATGCGCCGGATGATGGGGGATGTACCCAAAGCCGATGTGGTGATCACCAACCCGACCCATTACTCGGTAGCGCTCAAGTATGATGCGGGCAAACCCGGTGCCGCGCCCAAGGTCGTGGCCAAGGGCACTGATGAAATTGCAATGAAGATCAGGGAGATCGCCAGAGAGTACGAGATCCCCATCATGCCGTCACCGGCTTTGACCCGAGCCATTTACCACTCAACCGAGCTGGGCCACGAGATCCCGGAAGGACTGTTTGCGGCGGTTGCCCAGGTGCTCGCCTATGTCTTCCAGCTCAAGAAATTCCGCCGTGGTCAGGGGCGCCGTCCCCAGCCGCTGGCTAAAGATCTACCCATTCCGACCGAATATCGAAAATGACAAAGTTCTGACGTAGTCAAAATAAATCCATTGCATTTCAATGTCTTGTATTGTTGGCTTGATGTTTGCTTTAATCTGGCACCAGCAGGTTGAAATTGAGAAGCGCGATGGAATTCAAGGCAGTATTGGGCCAGTTCAAAGAGTACCGGGGAGTTTTGGGCAAAGGCCTTGGTACCCCTCTGCTGGTATTGGCCGCGCTCGGCATGGTGGTGTTGCCCATCCCGCCGTTGATGCTGGATGTGCTCTTCTCCTTCAACATTGCCCTCTCCATCGTGGTGCTGCTGGTATCCGTCTATACCCGCCGCCCCCTCGAATTTGCAGCCTTCCCGACCGTACTGCTGCTCGCTACCCTGCTGCGGTTGGCGTTGAACGTCGCCTCGACCCGGGTGGTGTTGCTGGAAGGTCACAATGGTAGTGCGGCGGCCGGCCATGTGATCGAGGCGTTCGGTAACGTGGTGATCGGCGGCAACTATGCGGTCGGCATCATCGTTTTCACCATCCTGATGATCATCAACTTTGTGGTCATTACCAAGGGGGCCGGACGGATCGCGGAAGTGAGTGCCCGTTTTACCCTTGATGCGATGCCGGGCAAACAGATGGCCATCGATGCCGATTTGAACGCCGGTCTCATCAATCAGGAAGAGGCGAAGAAGCGTCGTCAGGATGTAACCCAGGAAGCTGACTTCTACGGCTCCATGGATGGTGCCTCCAAGTTTGTCAAAGGGGATGCCATTGCGGGCATCATGATCCTCTTTATCAACATCATCGGCGGCTTCATCATCGGGATGATGCAGCACCAGCTGACCTTCAGCGAATCTGCCGAGATCTATACCCTGTTGGCCATCGGTGACGGTCTGGTGGCGCAGATCCCCTCCCTGCTGCTCTCCATCGCCGCCGCCATCATAGTGACCCGTCAGAATACCGATCAGGACATGGGAACTGCGGTGCTGGGTCAGCTGTTTGACAATCCCAAAGCTCTGATCATCTCTGCCGGTATTCTGCTGATGATGGGACTGGTGCCGGGGATGCCGCATTTCGCCTTCCTGAGTCTGGGGGCTCTCGCCGCTGCCGGCGCCTGGTGGTTGCTGCGCCGCGAGAAGCTGGCAGCCGCCAAAGCGGCCAAGGGCGAGCTGCTGCCTGCCACAGCCGAACAACCTCATGAGCAGAAAGAGCTGAGCTGGGACGATGTGATGCCGGTGGACATCATCGGGCTGGAAGTTGGTTATCAGCTGATCCCGCTGGTGGATCGCAATCAGGGTGGCGAACTGCTCAACCGGATCAAAGGGGTGCGCAAGAAACTCTCGCAAGAGCTGGGCTTTCTGGTCCCTGCCGTCCACATTCGCGACAACCTGGATCTGGCGCCAAACCAATACCGCATCACCTTGATGGGGGTCAGTACCGGCGAGGCCAATGTCTACCATGATAAGGAGATGGCCATCAATCCGGGGCAGGTGTTCGGCCAGATCCAGGGGATAGCCACCCGGGATCCCGCCTTCGGACTGGAAGCGGTCTGGGTTGCCAAGGAGATGGTCTCTCAGGCACAGACGCTGGGGTATACGGTGGTGGATACCGCGACCGTGGTGGCTACCCATCTGAGCCAGATCCTGACCAACCATGCGGCTCTGCTGCTGGGCCATGACGAAGTACAACAACTGCTCGACATGATTGGCAAACATCAGAGCAAGCTGGTCGAAGGTCTGGTGCCGGAAGTGATCAGCATGGGTAACCTTGTGAAGGTATTGCAGAATTTGCTCAATGAAGGCGTGCCAATCCGCGATATGCGCACTATCCTGCAGACCCTGGTTGAATACGCGCCGCGCAGTCCTGATCCGGAAGTGCTCACGGCCGCTTGCCGGATTGCCCTGCGTCGCCTGATTGTGCAGGAGATTGCAGGCCCCGATCCCGAGCTGCCGGTGATTACCTTGGCGCCGGAATTGGAACGTATATTGCATCAATCCCTGCAGGCTGGTGGCGGTGATGGTGCCGGTATTGAACCGGGTCTGGCAGAGCGGATGCAGCGCTCGCTGGTGGAAGCCACTCAACGACAAGAATTGGAAGGCCAACCGGCCGTGCTTCTGACATCGGGGATCTTGCGCAATACCCTGGCGAAATTTGTCAAGAATGCCATTCCTGGATTGCGCGTTCTGTCTTATCAGGAAGTGCCCGACGACAAGCAGATCCGCATCGTCAGTGCGGTAGGGCAGAACTAGTTAGCGGAGACGACGGGTGAAGATTAAGCGGTTTTTTGCCAAGGATATGCGAACGGCTCTGGCCGAGGTCAAGGAGACTCTCGGGCCTGACGCCGTCATCATGTCCAACAAGAAGGTCACCGGAGGGGTAGAGATAGTCGCCGCAGTCGATTATCAATCCCAGGTCCCGGGGCCCAAAGATGCGCCGGTTCGCCGTCAGCTGAACGATGAGAGCGTCAATATTTCGTCTGCTGCTCGGCAGATGATCCGCCCCGAGCCGACGCCGGCGAAGGAGCAGAACGAACATTATGCCGATACCCTGGCCGCCTTGCTGGCGCGCCAGCAGAAGCTCAAGCCGGGCAATGGGGCGCCAATGGGCAATACCCAATCGGCCGGGCTGGCCGCTGCCAATGCAGCGCCCAGAACATTGGCCGAGCAGGGGCAGTGGGGCGCCGCTCCGGAACCTGCCAAACCCAAGGCCCGGGTTGCGTCTGGCCAGCGCCCCCCTCAACCTGCCCAGCGGGATCAGGAGATGGAGGGGATGCGCAAGGAGATGGCCAGCATCCGCAAATTGCTGGAGCACCAGATCTCCGGGCTGATGTGGCAAGAGGTGGAACGCCGCGAACCGATGCGGGCCCTGCTGATCAAGGAGCTCAAAAAGCTCGGCTTTGATGATGCGTTTGCCGATCAACTGGCGGGACTGATCCCCGAAGATATGTCCATCCATCAGGCTATGGCCCAGTTGGCCGAGGTGCTTACGGCCCAGCTCAAGATCAGTGAGGACGAGATCATGCGTCAGGGCGGCGCGGTGGCGCTGCTTGGTCCGACCGGGGTGGGCAAAACCACTACCATCGCCAAGCTGGCTGCCCGTTTCGCCATGAAGTATGGCGCCGAGCAGGTGGCGCTGATCACCACCGACAACTACCGGATTGGTGCCCATGAACAGCTGCAGACCTATGGCCGCATCATGGGTTGCCCGGTACGGCAGGTGCGTGATGCCGAAGAGCTGGCCAATGCCCTTTATCAGTTCCGCCACCGTCGGCTGGTACTTATCGATACGGCCGGGGTGGGTCAGCGGGACATCCGGTTGACCGAGCAGCTCGATACCCTGGTCAAGAATGCCAAGGTACGGATCCGAAGTTATCTGGTGATGTCGGCAACTTCCCAGCGTCGGGTGATGCAGGAGGCGGTTGACCATTTCCGGCGTATTCCATTAAGCGGCTGCATACTTACCAAATTGGATGAAAGTCTGAATCTGGGCGAAGTGATTAACGTGTGTATCCAGAATTCATTGCCCATCAGCTATATCACTGACGGACAAAGGGTTCCGGAAGATATTCAGGTTGCCAATGCGGCGCAGCTCGTAGGAGCTGCCATGGGCTCGCTGGAGCGAGAAACAGAGGAGCCCTATTTCTGGGGCGCAGGCTTTGGCGAGGCCGAAGATTCGGAGTTTTATGAGTAACATGTATATGGATCAGGCGAGTGGTCTGCGCAAAATGCGTCAAAACAATCGAGTAAAAGTAATCGCCGTTTCCGGTGGTAAAGGTGGCGTGGGCAAGACCAACGTGACCCTGAACGTGGCCGGAGCTATGGCCGCCCAAGGCAAGCGGGTGATGGTGCTGGATGCCGACCTGGGTCTGGCCAACGTCGACGTCATGCTTGGGCTGCGGGTTCATCGCAACCTCTCTCATGTCCTGGCGGGTGAATGCACCATCGACGATATCATCGTCGAAGGTCCCTACGGCATGATGATCGTGCCTGCGACCTCGGGCACCCAGTCCATGGTCGAGCTTTCTCCGGTGCAGCATGCCGAGCTTATCCGTGCCTTCAGCGAGATGAAGACCCAGGTCGACATCCTGTTGGTGGATACGGCTGCGGGGATCTCCGACATGGTGCTGAGCTTCACCCGTGCCGCTCAGGACATCATGGTGGTGGTCTGTGATGAGCCGACCTCCATCACCGATGCCTACGCCCTCATCAAGATCCTCTCCAAAGATCACGGTGTGTTCCGCTTCAAGGTAGTGGCCAATATGGTGCGCAGTCTGCGCGAAGGGCAGGAGCTCTTTGCCAAACTGACCCGGGTCACGGATCGTTTCCTCGACACCTCGCTGGAACTGGTCGCCTGTGTACCCTATGACACCAATCTGCGTGCCGCCGTGCGCAAGCAGAAGCTGATTGTCGAGGCGTTTCCCAAGTCGCCGGCCGCACTGGCGTTCCGGGCCCTTGCCAACAAGGCGGCGAGCTGGCCGGTGCCCAACCAGCCGGGCGGCCATCTGGAGTTTTTCCTGGAAAATTTGTTGCAGAAACCGGCCACAACACAGGAAGGTTCCCGTGAATAAAGCCCAAGCGTACTTGCGTCATCAGGATTCCTACGTGCTGGTGGAGCGTCATGCTCCCCTGGTCAAGCGAATTGCCCAGCATTTGTTGGCTCGCCTGCCCAGCAGTGTCTTGCTGGATGACCTGATCCAGGCAGGTATGATTGGGCTGCTTGAAGCCTCCCGCAACTTTGACGGTAGCAAGGGGGCCAGCTTCGAGACGTATGCCGGGATCCGCATCCGCGGCGCCATGCTGGATGAGATCCGGCGTGGTGACTGGGTGCCCCGTTCAGTGCATCGCAACAGTCGGGCTATTGCAGAAGCGATCGAGAATGTCGAGCAGACTCACGGGCGTGACGCGCGAGATACCGAGGTTGCTGCCGAGATGGGGGTATCCATCGCTGATTACCATGCGATGCTGCAAGATGTCTCCTGCGGAAAAATTATCGGCATCGAAGATTTGGGGGTCAGCGAGGATGTGATCGGCAACCCCGATGACGCCCCTTCAGGCTCTGGATTCGATGAATTGGCTGCCGAGCGATTTCAGATTCAATTATCCGAGCAAATTGGTCGTCTACCAGAGAGAGAAGCTTTGGTTCTCTCTCTTTACTACGATGAAGAGCTGAATTTGCGTGAAATTGGCGAGGTTTTGAATGTCAGCGAGTCGCGTGTGAGCCAGATCCACAGTCAGGCAATGCACAGATTGCGTGCTCGTTTGAGAGATTGGCATCTATAAGTGTTTGTACTGGCTACACTGAGATGAAACTCTAAGGCATAATCCGCACGACACAACCCGTTTTTAGCATCATGTAAGTGAGCCACTCTGGTGGCTATTTAGGAGGGAATTTTGGACAAGAACATGAAAATCCTCATTGTTGACGATTTTTCAACGATGCGCCGGATTATCAAGAACTTGCTGCGCGACTTGGGATTCAACAATACCCATGAGGCGGATGACGGCAATACAGCGCTGCCGATGCTGAAAAATGGTGATTTTCAGTTTGTAGTTACCGACTGGAACATGCCTGGCATGCAAGGTATTGACCTGCTTAAAGCCATCCGTGTTGATGAGAAGCTCAAGCATCTGCCGGTACTGATGGTAACCGCTGAAGCCAAACGTGAGCAGATCATTGAAGCCGCCCAAGCTGGCGTCAACGGTTACATCGTCAAGCCCTTCACCGCAGCAACGCTCAAAGAAAAACTCGACAAAATTTTCGAACGAATTGGCTAAGGAGCTGCAGGGATGATGGCCAAAACGAGAGCAATGATTTCGCTCGACCAGGCAAGGATGCTTGTTGCTCATCTGGAGCAAGGCGAATTTGAGCTGGCCGATGAACTGCTTGCCGAAGTATGTGCCCCCAACGCAGCCGATCTGTTTGAAAAAGTAGGTCAGCTGACCCGACAACTGCATGATTCACTTCAAGAATTTCGCCTCGACCCCCGTATTCCCGATTTGGCTACCCATGACATTCCCGATGCTCGGGAGCGTTTGAGCTACGTTATCGATATGACCGACAAAGCGGCCAATCGCACAATGGATGCGGTGGAAGCCAGTTTGCCGATAGCGGATCGCCTGAATGACAATATCCAGCTGGTGATGCCGAACTGGAATGCCCTGATGTCTCGTGACATGAGCGTGGGGCAGTTCAAATCCTTATGTCACCAACTTGATGATTTTATTAAGGCTTCAGAGTCTGATGCCGATAAATTACGGCAACTGCTGACAGAAATCCTGATGGCGCAAGATTTTCAGGATTTGACAGGTCAGATGATCCGCAAGGTCATCAAGCTTGTTCAGGAAGTTGAAACAAAATTAATAGAAATGCTGACCATGTTTGGTGAGGCTTCTGCTGAGCATTCAACTCGTAGTATTCCTGTCAACGGGATTGAAGCAGAGGGCCCTATCATGAACCCCGAGGCTCGTGCCGATGTGGTCAATGGTCAGGATGATGTGGACGATCTGCTGTCTAGCTTGGGATTCTAATGGAGTGACGCATGGCCTTCGAAGTTGATGAAGACATACTGCAAGACTTTCTGGTCGAAGCATCCGAAATATTGGAACAGTTGTCTGAACAACTGGTCGACTTGGAAAAGCGGCCCGATGACAAGAACCTGTTGAATGCCATCTTTCGCGGTTTCCATACCGTGAAAGGGGGGGCAGGTTTCCTGTCGCTCGGTGAACTGGTTGATGTATGCCACGGTGCGGAAAACGTGTTCGATATCTTGCGTAATGGCAAGCGAACCGTTACTGCGGAGCTGATGGATGTGATCCTGCAAGCGCTGGATGCCATCAATGTCATGTTTGCCCAGGTTCAAAATCGCGAAGCACCCAGCCCTGCGTCAGATGACTTGCTTCATGACCTCCACGAGTTGTGCAAGCCGGAAGGGGAAGAGCAACTGCGCACTGCTACCAGTGCGGCTGCGGCTGTAGAATCTGAACCGGCAGCACCGGTAGTTGTTGAAGAAGTTGTTCCAGACGTTGTTGAACCCGCAGCCACCAGCAGCGAGCCTGCTCCTGTCAATGGCGGCGGCTCGATAGATGAAATTTCTGCAGACGAATTTGAACGCCTGCTGGACGAGCTCCACGGCGTGGGTGGGGCACCGACCAAGACGGTTGCAGCAGCGCCTATCGCTGGTGGCTCTGGCGATATCACCGATGATGAGTTTGAGGCCTTGCTGGATCAACTCCATGGTCAGGGACAGCACATGGGGGCGCCAGAGGTGAATCCTCTGAAATCGGTGCAAAAAGAGGTGGACGAGCTTATCGATGATGATGAGTTTGAACGCCTGCTTGATGAATTGCATGGTCGTGGTCAAGGGCCTCAGAGTACTATGGCACCTGCCGCACCTGCCGCACCTGCCGCACCTGCCGCACCTGCCGCACCTGCCGCACCTGCCGCACCTGCCGCACCTGCTGCGGTGACTCCGCCCAAACCGGCCACTCCTGTTGCCAAACCAGCACCGGCAGCCCCCGCAAAACCCGCTGAAGCAGCCAAGGCACCAGCGCCTGCCGCCAAGGCTGCGCCTGCGCCAGCAGAAAACAGTGCCGTGCAAAGCGATACGACGGTGCGGGTGGATACCAAGACCCTCGATGTCATCATGAACATGGTAGGTGAGTTGGTACTGGTTCGTAACCGGCTGGTGAGCCTGGGTATTGCCAGCAATGATGAAGAGATGTCAAAGGCGGTTGCCAATCTGGATGTGGTAACGGCTGACCTGCAAGGTGCGGTGATGAAAACCCGCATGCAGCCAATCAAGAAGGTATTTGGTCGTTTCCCGCGCGTGGTGCGTGACCTGGCCAGAACCCTCAAGAAAGAGATTGAGCTGGTGATGGTGGGGGAAGAGACCGATCTTGATAAAAACCTGGTAGAGGCGCTCGCCGATCCTCTGGTTCACCTTGTTCGCAACTCATGCGATCACGGGGTCGAAATGCCGGATGTGCGAGAGAAAGCGGGCAAGCCGCGGCAAGGGACAATTACCCTTAGCGCCTCCCAGCAAGGTGACCATATTCTGCTTTGCATCGAGGATGATGGGGCAGGGATGGATCCTGAGAAACTCAAGTCCATCGCAATCAGTCGCGGTGTTCTGGATGCAGATACTGCCGCTCGCATGAGCGACAACGATGCCTATAACCTGATCTTTGCTCCGGGCTTTTCAACCAAGGCCGAGATCTCTGATATCTCTGGCCGTGGTGTCGGAATGGATGTGGTTAAAACCAGCATTGTCAGCCTCAATGGATCGGTGCACATCGATTCCACCTGGGGGAAAGGTACCCGTCTCGAAATCAAGGTTCCGTTGACGCTGGCCATTCTGCCAACTCTGATGGTGGAAGTGGGTGAGCAGACCTTCGCACTTCCCCTTGGTTGTGTGAACGAGATTTTCCATCTGGATCTGAAAAAGGCCAACATGGTTGATGGCCAGCTCACCATCATTGTGCGCGAGAAGGCGATACCGCTCTTCTATCTGCACAAGTGGTTGATTCGTGGCGCCAACAAGCGTTCACGTCAGGATACCGGACATGTGGTGATCGTGCAGATTGGCACTCAGCAAATCGGGTTTGTGGTAGACAGCTTGATTGGTCAGGAAGAGGTGGTGATCAAGCCACTTGATAACCTGCTGCAAGGCACCCCTGGCATGGCCGGTGCGACGATTACCAGTGATGGCGGAATCGCTCTTATTTTGGATGTGCCGAGTCTGCTCAAAGCATATGCGCGTAGACATTAATAGCTCAGGCCCAAGGAGTTAGAAAAACAACAATGGCAGTCAAGGTATTAGTTGTCGACGATTCGAGCTTCTTTCGCCGTCGGGTGAGCGAGATCATCAATCAGGATCCCATGCTGACGGTGATTGATACGGCCCAGAATGGACGTGAGGCGGTGGACAAGGCGCTGTCACTGCGCCCTGATGTGATCACCATGGACATCGAGATGCCCGTGATGGATGGCATCAGTGCGGTGCGGGAGATCATGGCCAAGTGCCCAACCCCCATTCTGATGTTCTCCTCCCTGACCCATGAAGGGGCCAAGGCTACGCTTGATGCGCTGGACGCCGGTGCACTCGACTTCTTGCCCAAGAAGTTTGAGGACATTGCCAGAGACAAAGATGAAGCGGTCAGACTGTTGCAACAACGGGTGAAGGAGATCTCCCGCAAGCGCTTCCTGATGACATCCGCTGCTCGTCCCAAAGCACCTGAACCGGTTGCTCGTGCTCCTCTGGGCAGCATAGCGCCCAGAACTCCTGATCGTCAGCCTGACCTGCAACGCACTGTGCCAAGTGCTTCATTCAAGCGCAGTGGCAAGAGTTATCAGTTGGTGGCGATCGGGACTTCTACCGGCGGACCTGTTGCTTTGCAAAATGTGCTGACCAAGTTGCCGGGGGATTTTCCCCATCCCATCCTGCTTATCCAGCATATGCCAGCCACTTTTACTGCCGCGTTTGCTGCCCGTCTCAACGGGTTATGCCAGATTGGCGTCAAGGAAGCGGAAGATGGCGATGTGCTTAAACCAGGGCATGCCTACCTTGCTCCCGGTGGCAAACAGATGCTGTTGGAAGGTCGTGGTGCAGGGGCTCGCATTCGCATCGTGGATGGCAACGACAAGGTAAATTACAAGCCTTGTGTGGACATCACCTTTGCCTCTGCGGCCAAGACCTATGCCGATAAGGTACTGGCGATTGTGCTGACCGGTATGGGCGCAGATGGTCGTGATGGCGCCAGACTGCTGAAAGAGCAGGGATCAACCGTCTGGGCTCAGGATGAGGCTTCCTGCGTGGTATATGGTATGCCGCAAGCGGTAGCCAAAGCGGGGATTGCCAGCGAATCACTCCCTCTGGACAAGGTGGCCCAGCGTATTCTGGTTGAGTTGGGACGCTAATCATGGGCTTGCTCGGTCTGCTCCTGGCATTGGGGGCTATTGCCATTGCCCAACTGTGGCATGGCGGCTCCCTGTTGACGCTGGTGGACGGCCCTGCTTTTTTGATCGTGCTGGGTGGTACCGTCGGTGCCGTCACGTTGCAGACTCCAGCCAAGTACATCTTGCTGGCGTTGCGCCAGCTGTTATGGATTTTTACCCCTCCCCGCCAGGATCTCGCGACGCAGGCCGAACGGTTGCAGTCATGGGCCGTCTTTGCGCGCCAGCAAGGGCTGCTGGCCCTTGAAAATCAGGCTGAGCAGGAGGAAGACAACTTTACCCGCCAAGGGCTTGGCATGATTGTCGATGGGGTATCCACGGAGGATATTCGCATGTTGCTCGAAGCCGATATCGATATCGAGCAGGAGCGCAATGAACATGCCGCCAGGGTATTTGAAGCCATGGGGGGGTACAGTCCGACCATCGGAATCATCGGTGCCGTGCTGGGCCTGATCCAGGCCATGTTTCATCTCGAAGACCCGTCAGCGCTGGGGGCGGGTATCGCAGTGGCATTTGTGGCAACCATCTATGGAGTGGGGTTTGCCAACCTCATCTACCTGCCTATCGCCAACAGGCTACGCGCATTTCACTATCACTATGCACTCTTTCAGGAGATGACCCTGGAAGGGCTGCTGGCTATCGCCCATGGTGAAAACGGCTTGCAGGTTGAACGCCGGCTCAGGGCCTATTTGAAAGGAGAGTAGCCATGCGCAAGCGCTATCGGTTGCACTTGCAGGGTCGCGAGCATCTTGACCGCTGGCTGGTCTCCTATGCCGATTATATGACGCTGATCTTTGCTTTGTTCGTGGTGCTTTACTCTGTTGCGCTGGTGAACAAGGACAAGTATCGCGCGGTGATTGATGGTATGAGCCAGGCGTTCAGTGTCATGCAGTCTGGCGGCAATGGCTTGCTTGAAGGGCAGGGTAATTCCCTGCTGGATAACGCGGTATCTGCCTCTCCATCGTTGTTGGAAAGCCCAGCATCCCCCTCTCCTTCACTTGCTCCTATTTCTGGTGTGCCAGTGCTGCAAGATGGCGCGACACTTGCAAAACTCGATATGCAGTTGCAACAGAGCATGGGCTCGCTGGTGGATGCCGGTATCGTCAAACTGACGCAAGATGAGAACTGGCTGACGGTTGAACTCAGTTCCGGCTTGTTGTTTGGCAGCGGCAGTGCCTTTTTGGGACCAAACGCTGCACCGGTCATTAATACTCTTTCAAGTATTCTCAAACCGGTCGATAACTATGTAAGGGTTCGGGGTTATACCGATAACCAACAGATAAATAATGAAATTTATCGTTCTAACTGGGCGCTTTCTGCTGCTCGGGCCGAAGCGGTACTCAATGGTTTGATTGCAGATGGGATCGCCCCCCAGCGTCTGGCGTTCGAGGCATATGGCGAGTTTTCCCCCTTTGCTGACAACGGCAGCGAGCAGGGCAGACTGCAGAATCGCAAGGTTGTGGTCGCTATCTCCAAATTTGCCTGGGTGCCGCCGGCACCTGTGGTTGCAACACCGACGGTAGTTGCTGAACCGGTTCCTGCTGTACAGCAGGCGGTGGATGCAGGAGAGATAAAGGTGATCACCTTGCCCGGTGGTGGCATACGCATAACAACAAGGCAGGATTGATACAGTGATTGTTTGGACGGTTGCCAACCAGAAAGGTGGTGTGGGTAAAACCACCACAGTGGTCTCGCTTGCGGGGATCCTGGCCCAGCGTGGCCAGCGGGTGCTGTTGATTGATACCGACCCCCATGCTTCGCTGACTGCATATCTTGATTTTGATTCAGATCGCCTGGATGGAACCCTCTATGAGTTGTTTCAAGCTGTCAAACCGACAGCCGAGCTTGTCAATAAACTGACGCTCAAGACCAAGTTCGAAAATATCAACTTACTGCCAGCATCTATTACTTTGGCGACCCTTGATCGGGTGATGGGCAATCGTGAGGGGATGGGACTGGTACTGAAGCGGGCACTGCTGCGCATTCAGGATCAATATGATTACGTGCTGATCGATTGCCCGCCAGTGCTGGGGGTGATGATGGTCAACGCGCTGGCTGCCTGCGATCGCATTCTGGTGCCTGTCCAGACCGAGTTTCTGGCCCTCAAGGGGTTGGAGCGGATGATGAAAACATTCGAGATCATGCAGCGTTCCAAGCGTGACAAGTTCCGTTATACAGTGATCCCGACCATGTTCGACAAGCGCACCCGTGCCTCTCTGATGACCTTGAAGTCGATCAAGGATCAATATGGAGATTCAGTGTGGAATGCGGTGATCCCTATTGATACCAAGTTTCGGGATGCCAGCTTGCTGCATATCCCCCCGTCTATCTATTCTCCCGGGAGTCGTGGAACCTATGCATATGAAACGCTGCTCAACCATCTTGATGCCCTTGAGCGGCAACGGGTTCATGAGGTGACGGCATGAGAGATACCATTCAAGTTCGGGCGATGGATGACTATTTCCATTCCCTGCTGCTCGATGAGCCACTGGTGCTGGATGAGGTGGAAGATGCTCAATCCGCCCCTGTTTTACAGTTGCAACGTCAGCCCCAAAGCGTCCCTGAGGTAGTCGCCGCACCTTACCTCGAAAGCGATCCACGGCTTGCCCAACTTGGTGAGCTATTGGCTCAGGTGGGACAAGTCCAGTTCGAAAATGATGCCTTCACCCAGGAGATAACACTCACCACTCCGCTGGAGATTGTGGCAGAGGAATCACTGCTGCCGGTGGAGCCTGAATGGCCTGAGGAGGTTCTGCTTCCCGAGGTTGCAGAGCCCCATACTACAATCCTGACCGAAACGGTGCTGGAGGTTGCTCCGGTAGAGGCCAGTGAACCTGTTACCTGGGAAAATATCGATACTGGTAAAGAGTTTCAGGCCCTTTTCTTTGAAGTCGCAGGCGTGACGTTTGCGGTGCCGTTGACCGAGCTGGGTGGTATTCATCAGCTGGGCGAGATCACCTCCCTGTTTGGCCAACCGGGTTGGTACAAGGGGATCATGACCTCCCGCGAGCAGAAGATGAATGTGGTCGATACTGCCCAGTGGGTCATGCCGGGTCAGCATCTCGAGATGGATGATTACAAGTATCTGATTATGCTTGGTGAATCGCCGTGGGGATTAGCCTGCCACCATCTCAAAGGGACTGAATTGTTACACCGTGACCAGGTGAAATGGCGCCATCAGGAGGGCAAGCGCCCCTGGTTGGCTGGCATGGTCAAAGAAAAAATGTGTGCCCTGTTACACGTCCGCGAACTGCTCCTGTTGCTGGAGCGTGGGGTTAACATAGAAGGTCGCTGATAACTTCTGCAATCGAGCTGTTTTATTGCTAGTTTTAGCAGTAGACGTTTTCATAAAAGGAATAAAAACATGACAGAAAAGCGCAATATTGCACAGAATCTGGCCGAAGATGAAGTGCTGCAATGGGTAACCTTCCAACTGGAAAACGAAACCTACGGCATCAATGTGATGCAGGTTCAGGAGGTGTTGCGCTACACCGAAATTGCACCGGTGCCGGGTGCGCCTGAGTACGTACTGGGGATCATCAACCTGCGTGGCAATGTGGTGACTGTCATCGATACCCGTTCCCGTTTCGGTCTGCCTTCCGGTGATGTGAGTGAAAACTCCAGGATCGTGATCATCGAGGCCGAGAAGCAGGTGATCGGCATCATGGTCGACAGTGTGGCGGAAGTGGTTTATCTGCGCTCTTCCGAAATCGATGCGGCACCTGCGGTCGGTACTGAAGAGAGCGCCAAGTTTATTCAGGGGGTGAGCAACCGCGATGGGCAACTGCTGATCCTGGTTGACTTGAACAAGCTGCTCTCCGATGAAGAGTGGGAAGATATCGGTTCCCTCTGATAAGTAAGGTGATGTTTTGATAATCGAGATGGTTGCCTTGGGGTTGTCCCTGATTGCCTTGGCGTTTGCCTCTTATATCTGGTTCAAGAGCAAGCGCAGCAAGCAGGAGTCCGAGGCCAGTGTGGCAACCCTGCAAGGTCAGTTGGAAAGCTTGCGCAAGCAGATGATGGAACTCCATACCGGCGCCATTGGCATGGGGCAGCGTCTGCAGTCGGTGGAAGGGGCTATGCAGCAGGTCAACGAGCGCCAGCAAGAGCTGACCATGCAGGATCCCGAACGCAGGCTCTACAGCCGAGCGGCAAAGATGGTCGAACTGGGCGCCGATCTTGATGAAGTCATGAGTGAGTGCGAGTTGCCAAAGGCAGAGGCTGAGCTCTTGATATCGTTGCGAAAAGGTCGCTCTTGATGATTCAGGAAGGCAATTGCCTTCCTGAATTTTATGGCGTGCAGCCGCTTGTCCCCCAGCTGCGTTGAGCAGGCGGTTTCTACCGTATTTTCTTTGTGATCCCGGTCGCCAGTCAGTTCAATTGTTGCATCTTTGAAAAGACGTATTCCAATACTGTGTTAAGATGCAGACCGCTTCATTTTCTCTGAAAAAATCCCCATGCTGCTTCAAGTTAACAATCTGAGCTGCGTGCGCGAAGATCGCACTCTGTTTGAACACCTCTCTTTCTCTGTTGCGCCCGGCGATCTGGTGCAAATTGAAGGACCCAACGGGGTCGGAAAGACCAGTTTGTTGCGGCTGTTGACCGGGCTGTCGCAGCCGTTTGCCGGTGAGGTGTGCTGGAATGGGGAGAATATTCGTCACTGTCGCGATGAGTATCATGCCAATCTGCTCTATCTCGGTCATCAGCCGGGCGTCAAAGCGGCGCTGACCCCTTTTGAAAACCTGAAGTTCTACCAGCAGTTGCATCACCCGCGGCAAACAGAGACTGACTTGTGGCAGATATTGGCCCGGGTAGGGCTTGCCGGGTTTGAAGAGAACCCGACCGGGCAACTCTCTGCCGGCCAGCAACGCCGGGTGGCTCTGGCCAGACTCTGGCTGTCACAGAAACCGGCACTCTGGATCCTCGATGAGCCCTTTACCGCCATCGACAAGCAAGGGGTCAAGGTGCTCGAACAGCTCTTTCTGGCCCACGCCGAGCGGGGCGGCATGGTGATCCTAACCACTCATCAGGATCTTACCCTGATGCAGGGACGGCTGAAAACTATCTCGTTGACCCCCTTCGCATCGACATTGCAGGAGTAACGCCATGTTGCGCGCTGTTATGCACCTTATTCACCGTGAACTGCTGATGGCTCTGCGCCAGCGTTCCGATATTCTCAACCCGCTCTGGTTTTTCCTCATCGTCATCACCCTGTTTCCGTTAGGGATTGGCCCGGAGCCCAAACTGCTGGCCCGTATTGCCCCGGGGATTATCTGGGTGGCGGCGCTATTGGCGGCCATGCTGTCGCTGGAGCGACTGTTTCGCGACGACTTTGCCGATGGCGCGCTGGAGCAGATGATGCTGATGCCGCACCCGCTGGGCTTGCTGGCGCTGGCGAAAGTGGTCGCTCACTGGCTGCTGACCGGATTGCCGCTGCTGCTGATCTCTCCCTTGCTGGCGATTTTGCTGTCGCTGGATATGAACACCTATCTGGCTGTCGTCGCGACGCTGGCACTTGGCACTCCTGTATTGAGTCTGCTCGGCGCGGTCGGGGTCGCGTTGACGGTGGGATTGCGCAAAGGGGGGGTATTGCTCAGTCTGCTGATCCTGCCGCTCTATATCCCGGTACTGATTTTTGCCACCTCAGCCATCGATGCCGCGGGGATGAGCTTGCCCTATGGCGGGCAGCTTGCCATTCTGGCCGCCATGCTGGTGGGAGCTTTGACACTGACGCCGCTGGCTGTGTCGGCGGCGTTGCGGGTCAGCCTCAACTGATGGCCGTGAGCTGAACCGGATTTGGCTCCGAACGGAGTCTTTTTGCAAAAAATAATGTTGCGATGGATCAAGGAGAGTGCCGCTTATTGCTTTCGGGGTATTTGATGCTGCCCTGCGGTCGGTATGGTAGGCCTCGCCAAACGATTAATAACAAAAAGGTTTTGTGAGCTATGTGGAAATGGTTGCACCCTTATGCCAAACCGGAGCGTGCCTATCAGCTGGCAGGCACACTGTTGCCCTGGTTTGCGGTGATTAGTCTGCTCTCGTTTGTGATCGGCACTGTCTGGGGCCTCGCGTTTGCGCCAGCGGATTACCAGCAGGGAGATTCGTTCCGGATCATCTATATCCACGTGCCTTCCGCCATTCTCTCCATGGGGGCCTACTCCACCATGGCGGTGGCCGCCTTTATCGGCCTGGTGTGGCAACTGCGGATGGCGGACATGACGGTTGCAGCCATTGCGCCGGTCGGCGCCGTATTTACCTTTATTGCCCTCTTTACTGGTGCCGCCTGGGGCAAGCCGATGTGGGGAACCTGGTGGGTGTGGGATGCGCGGCTCACCTCTGAGCTGATCCTGCTGTTTCTCTACCTCGGCGTGATAGCCCTCTACAACGCCTTCAGCGACAAGGTGGTCGCTGGCCGTGCGGCCGGCATTCTGGCACTGGTTGGGGTGATCAACCTGCCGATCATCCACTACTCGGTGGAGTGGTGGAACACCCTGCATCAGGGGGCCACCATCACCAAATTTGACAAACCCTCCATTTCACCCGAGATGCTCTGGCCGCTGCTGATCATGATCCTGGCATTTGCCGCGTTTCTCGGTGCCCTGACCCTGATGCGTTTTCGCAATGAACTCCTGATGCGGGAGTGGCATCGACCCTGGGTCAAAGAGATTGCAGAGCAGGAGAAGTAAGCATGCACTTTGCCTCTTTCAGTGATTTTTTGGCGATGGGCGGTTACGCCTTCTATGTCTGGCTCTCATTTGGCCTGACGCTGGTGTGTCTGGTCGGCATCATCATTTCTACCCGCATGAAAACCCGCAGCCTGCTCGCCGAGTTACGCAGCAAACAGGCGCGTGAGGCCCGTCGCAAGGCGGCCCAGCAGATGGAGAACACCCTATGAACCCGAGACGTAAAAAACGCCTCACCATCATTCTTGCCATTACCCTGGGTCTGGCGACCGTCAGCGGGCTGGTGCTCTACGCACTCAGTCAGAATATCGACCTCTTCTACACCCCGAGCGAGCTGGTGGAGGGGAAGGGGCCGGACAAGATCAAGCCGGAAGAGGGGCAGCGCCTGCGCATCGGTGGATTGGTCGTGCCGGGATCGGTACAGCGGGATCCCCAGAGCCTCAAGGTTGCCTTCAAGCTGGTGGATAACGGCGGTCATCTGGTGAAGGTCGAGTTTGACGGCATCCTGCCGGACTTGTTCCGTGAAGGGCAGGGGATTGTTGCCCAGGGCACCCTCAAGGATGCCACGACCGTAGAGGCGTTCGAGGTGCTGGCCAAGCACGATGAGAACTACATGCCGCCGGAAGTGGCCGATGCCACCAACGGTATGCACTTCAAGCCGGAGTATACCGAGGCGCAGTTGAAGGGAGCCAAGCAGTGATCCCTCTGGTGTTTGCCTTTTCCGCTTTGCCTGCCGTGCGTGGTGCGGCTGTTGTCACCGTTCAATTGAAAGGAATGCCTTCATGATCCCGGAATTAGGTCAGTTTGCGCTGATCCTGGCCTTTGCCACCGCCCTGCTGCTGGGGAGCTACCCACTACTGGGCGCCAGTTGGGGGCGTCTTGGCATGATGTCGGCGGCCCGTCCGCTCGCCTATGCCCAGTTCTTGCTGCTGCTGCTGTCGTTTCTCTGCCTGACCTGGGCTTTTATCGATAACGACTTCACCGTGCAGTATGTGGCCACTAACTCCAACAGCCTGCTGCCGCTCGCCTATCGCATTTCCGCCGTATGGGGCGCCCACGAAGGCTCCCTGCTGCTGTGGGTACTGACCCTGGGTGGCTGGACCGCGGCGGTAGCCATGTTCAGCCGCCGTCTGCCGCTCGATGCTGTCGCGCGGGTACTCGGTGTGCTGGGGCTGATCTCGGTCGGCTTCACTGCCTTCGTGTTGTTCACCTCCGATCCCTTCACCCGCACCTTGCCCTATTTCCCGGTAGATGGTCGTGACCTCAATCCGCTGCTGCAGGATCCGGGTCTTATCTTCCATCCGCCGATGCTCTACATGGGTTATGTGGGCTTCTCGGTGGCGTTTGCCTTTGCCATTGCTTCGCTGATGACCGGCCGTCTCGATGCGACCTGGGCCCGCTGGTCGCGCCCCTGGACCATGGCAGCCTGGGTATTCCTGACCCTGGGCATTGTGCTCGGCTCCTGGTGGGCCTACTACGAGCTCGGTTGGGGCGGTTGGTGGTTCTGGGATCCGGTAGAAAACGCCTCGTTTATGCCTTGGCTCGCGGGTACTGCTCTGCTTCACTCGCTGGCGGTGAGCGAGAAGCGCGCCACCTTCAAGGCGTGGACCGTGCTGCTGGCCCTATCTGCCTTCTCGCTGAGTCTGCTGGGTACCTTCCTGGTGCGCTCCGGCGTGCTGGTGTCGGTCCATGCGTTTGCCTCCGACCCGACCCGCGGTCTGTTTATTCTCGGCTTCCTGCTGGCGGTGATCGGCTCATCCTTGCTGCTGTTTGCCTTCAAAGGCTCGCAGGTGAAGAGCCACGGCAAACACGAGCTGTGGAGCCGCGAGACCCTGCTGCTTTGCAACAACATCATGCTGGTGGCGGGTCTGCTGACCGTTCTGCTCGGTACCTTGCTGCCGCTGGTGCACAAGGAGCTGGGGCTGGGGAGCATTTCCATCGGTACTCCCTTCTTCAACCACATCTACAGCTGGCTGATCATCCCGTTTGCCCTGCTGCTGGGGGTTGGCCCGCTGTTTCGCTGGCGTCGTCAGGAGCTGGGGGAACTCAAAAACAAGGTGGTTGTGGCACTGGTGCTGAGTCTGGCCGCAGCCTTGCTGTTGCCGCTGCTCTTTGCCGAAACCTTCAAGCCGTGGGCGGCGGTAGGGATTGGTCTGGGCGCCTGGATCATCGTCACCAGCGTGCAGGAGACCTGGGCGCGAGCGACCCACAAGCACAGCTTTGCAGTCGGTGTGCGCAAGCTTGGCAACAGCCACTGGGCCATGATCCTCGGCCATGTGGGGCTGGCAGTCAGCATCATAGGTATCGCCTGCACCCAGAATTACAGCATCGAGAAGGATCTGCGAATGCAGGCGGGTGATCGGGTGCACTTTGCCGATTACGAGTTCGTCTTTGCCGGGATCAAGGAGAAGAACGGTCCCAACTACGATGGCTTCAAGGGCGTTCTGGAAGTGCACCGCAATGGCAAGCAGGTCGCCCTGCTCAAGCCCGAGAAGCGGATGTACAAGGTGAGCCGGATGCCGATGACCGAAGCGGCCATTGATGCCGGTATCACCCGCGATCTCTATGCGGCGCTGGGGGAACAGCTCGACAACGGTGCCTGGGCGGTGCGGATCTACTACAAGCCGTTCGTGCGCTGGATCTGGTTCGGTGGCGTCTTTATGGCCATTGGTGGCGTGCTGGCGATGCTCGACAAGCGTTACCGCTTCGGCCGTCGTGAGGAGGAGGTCAAGGCATGAACAAAAAGACCTGGTTGTTTTTAATCCCCTTTATCGTCTTTTTGCTGGGGGCTGTGTTCCTGTTCAAGGGACTCTACTCCGATCCGACCAAACTCGAATCGGTGATGGTGGGCAAAGAGGTGCCGGTGTTCACCCTGCAGGACATTTACGATCTGAACAAGCAGCACGATCGCAGTATCCTGACCGGTCGCCCCATGCTGCTCAACGTCTGGGCCACCTGGTGCCCGACCTGCTATGGCGAGCACACCTACCTCAAACAGCTGGCGGGGCAGGGTATTCCCATCATCGGCATGAACTACAAGGATGAGCGCGACAAGGCGATCAAATGGCTGGCGGAGCTAGGCAACCCCTATCAGGTCAACCTCTATGATCCGGACGGCATGCTGGGGCTGGATCTCGGGGTATATGGCGCGCCGGAGACCTTCTTTATCGACAGCAAGGGGATCATCCGGTATCGCCACGTGGGGGATATCAACCCCGAGAACTGGGCGTCGACCCTCAAACCCATCTTTGATGCCATGAAGTGAGGGGAGTACTGATGAGAGTATTTATTGCTTCCCTGCTGCTGCTGTTGCTGGGATGGGTGGTGCAAGCACCCGCCATGGCCGCTATCGATGTCTACACCTTCGACAACGACAATCAGGAGCAGGTCTTTCGCGAACTGACCAAGGAGCTGCGTTGCCCCAAGTGTCAGAACCAGGATATCGCCGACTCCAATGCGGGGCTGGCCAAGGACTTGCGCGACAAGACCTACCAGATGGTGCGCGAGGGCAAGGATAAAGAGGAGATAGTGGATTACATGGTGGCCCGCTACGGCAACTTTATCCTCTATAACCCGCCCTTGATGGCCTCCACCCTGATCCTCTGGCTCGGCCCGCTGCTGGTGATCCTGATCGGTGGCGCCGTGGTCGTGATGCGCAGCCGCCGGCCCCCTGCGGTGAAAAAACAACTGGATAACGCCTTGAGCGAGGAGGAGCAGCGCCGACTGGCCGAGCTGCTCAAAGAGGAAGAGAAACAATGACCGCTTTTTGGATAGTGATTGCGGGCTTGCTGGTGCTGGTGAGTCTGGCGCTCGTCGTGCCGCTGTGGCGTGGTGAAGGCAAACAGAGCATCAGTCGCTCGGCGCTCAACAAACAGCTCTATCGCCAGCGGCTGCTGGAGATTGGCGAAGAGCGCGAGCAGGGTGTCCTGGCTGAGGAGTCCGACTCGCTGGTCGAGCTGCAACGAAGCCTCTTGGATGATATTCCCGATGTGGAGCAGACTGCCCGCAGTGGCAAGAGTCTGATCTGGATCCCGGGTGTGCTGGTGCTGTTGGTGGTGAGTCTGGGGCTCTACTACAAGTTGGGCTCCTGGCAAGAGGTGAGTCGCTGGCAAGATGCCAGCAGCCGTCTTGGCGAGCTGAGCAACCGCATTCTGGTGGAACGCGATGCCCAGGTGACCGAGCAGGATCTGCTGGATTTCACGCTGGCACTGCGTACCCGCCTCAAGGATGAACCGAACGACTACCGCGGCTGGCTGCTGCTGGGACGTTTGGCGCTGGATGGCAATGATCCTGAAATGGCCAGCGAGGCGCTGGAGCGGGCCTACACGCTTGCCCCCCAGAAATCGCTGGTGGCGGTGCCCTATGCGCAGGCGCTGATGATGACGGGGGATGAGGCGCAAGCGGATGCCCTGTTGCAGGCTGCTATCGCGCAGGATCCGGACAATATCGAGGCGCGTTCCGTCTATGCCTTTATGGCGCTGCAAAAAGAGGACTTCCAGACCGCGCTGGCTCGCTGGCAGGCGATGTTGCCACTGATGGAGAAAGGTACCCCCCGTTACGTGATGGTCGAGCGCTCCATGGAGTATGCCCGCGCGCAGCTCAAGCAGCGCGGCATCGAGGTGACGAATTCAGGCGCAGCCAAAGCGGGCGCAGTTGAGGGACAACCGCTGGCGGTGAAGGAGGGGGAATTCCCCATCCACGTCACGTTGGCGGCGGGCATTCAGATGCCGGAAGATGCCCATCTCTTCGTCTTTGCCGTGGTGCCCAATGGGCCGCCCATGCCCATCGCCGTGAAGCGTATCGCAGGGCCAACCCTGCCAGTTACCCTGTCACTCGGGGATGGCGATGCCATGATGGAAGGTAGCAAACTGGCGGCCTATCCGGAGCTGCAGTTCAAGGCACGTCTCTCGCGCGGTGGCAATGTGATGAACAAGGAAGGAGCCTTCGAAGGGGTATCCGTGCCGGTCAAGACGGCCGAGATCCCTGCTGCTCCGATTGACATCCGCATCGATCACGCCCTCTAATATGCCTTTGGATAACCCGGCTCCTGGATAGGAGCCGGGTTATCTATACTTCTGATAAATCAAAATAAAACGTCAGGACAATCATATGTATCTTCGTTCAGGGGCCATACTGGCAGCCCTCTTGCTGGCTGGCTGTGCCGGTGGCCCACCCAAGCCTGGCCCAGAGAGTCTGGATCTCAATCCCGGCATGAATAATCCGGGCGCAACCAGTACGGCGGCCGATCCGCGCGATCCCTTCCAGGGGGCCAACCGGGCCATGTGGGCGGTCAACTATGATGTGCTGGAACCCTATGTGGCTCGTCCTGTGGTACATGCCTATGCCCGCTACATTCCGGTCGGGGTGAAGGATGGCATTGCCAACTTTGTTGCCAACTTTGATGAGCCAAGCAGCATGGTGAACCATCTGATCACCGGCGATTTGAAGGGGGCGGGCACCAACCTGGGGCGCTTTACCCTCAACACCACGGTCGGTCTGCTGGGCATCTTCGATGTGGCCAAACATGCAGGCCTCGAGCGTAACAAGCTGGAGATGGACACAGTGCTGGGCAGGGCCGATATCGGTAATGGTGCCTATATCATGGTGCCTGTCTACGGCCCGACTACCACCCGGGAGCTGGTTGGTGATGCGATTGACAGCTTCTACTTCCCCTATGCCCTGTTGACCTTCCCGATGAAGGTCGCACACTGGGCGCTGGATGGCTTGGGCACACGCGCCAAGCTGATCGATCAGGAGCGGATCATCGACAACTCCCTCGATCCTTATGCGCTGACCAAGGACTTCTACCTGCAATATAACCAGGGCAAGGTGACGGGCAAGCAGACCGAGCTGAAAGCGTCTCAGCAAGAGCAGGCTGACGACGCAAATCTGGATGAATACATGGACGAGCTGGACCAGTAAGCGGGTCATCTCGATATGTAAAAGGCGCCTGCGGGCGCCTTATTCATTTTCGCAGCCATATCGAGATAAAAAAACGCCCCGCAGTGCGGGGCGTTTTGGCAAGCGAGGCTGATTAGGCAGCCAGATTCTTGGCCACGAATTCCCAGTTAACCAGAGCCCAGAAGGTTTCCATGTACTTCGGACGCAGGTTGCGGAAGTCGATGTAGTAGGCGTGCTCCCACAGGTCAACGGTCAGCAGCGGGGTGGTACCGTCTTCAGTCAGCGGGCAGCCAGCGTTGGAGGTGTTGACGATAGCCAGAGAGCCGTCAGCTTTCTTCACCAGCCAAGTCCAGCTGGAACCGAAGTTGCCGATGGCAGATTTGGTAAAGGCATCTTTGAACTCGGCGAAGGAGCCGAATGCCTTGTTGATGGCCTCAGCCAGGGCGCCAGTCGGCTCGCCACCGCCATTCGGGGAGAGGCAGTGCCAGTAGAAGGTGTGGTTCCAGATCTGGGCGGCGTTGTTAAAGATGCCGCCGTTGGAGGTCTTGATGATCTCTTCCAGAGACTTGCCTTCAAACTCGGTACCCGGCACCAGATTGTTCAGGTTGACCACGTAGGTGTTGTGGTGCTTGCCGTGGTGATATTCCAGAGTTTCCTGGGAGATGTGCGGTTCCAGAGCGTTGATTGCATAGGGCAGAGCGGGAAGTTCGAATGCCATTTTCTACTCTCCATTGGCTGGACCGTGCGAAGGCGACGGTTGCAAGACATTGCGTACTCTTTTCTATATGTGAAAAGAGTTGTTTTTAAAATGATGGGGCTGGGTAGCCCAAAGCCAAGGGATTGTAGCAGTATCAAAGATGGCCTAACAACTCTTGATTGGCGCCATGATCGCGATCAATCCTGTGTGGGTTCTTTGCACAATTCGAGCCGGGTCACCCCTTTGTCAGTTTGTGCTCGGGCAAGATTGCAGTAGAATGGCCGCCGAAATCGCTCTAGTGAGGCACCTATGGAAACTATTGAAAAGATTAAGCAGCAGCTGGCTGACAACCCCATCATCATCTACATGAAGGGCTCCCCCAAGCTACCCAGCTGTGGCTTCTCTGCCCAGGCCTCCCAGGCTCTGATGTCCTGCGGCGAGCCGTTTGCATACGTTGATATCCTGCAAAATCCGGATATCCGCGCCGAATTGCCAAAATTCGCCAACTGGCCGACCTTCCCCCAACTGTGGGTTGAAGGTGAGCTGATCGGTGGCTGTGACATCATGATCGAGATGTTCCAGGCTGGCGAGTTGCAGGCTCTGATCAAAGAGACTGCTGCCAAGTACAAGCAGGATGACGCTGCTGCTGAATAAGCGGGTGTTCACATCGCTGAAAAGGGAGCCATTATGGCTCCCTTTTTTATTTGCTGGCGATGCAAGCAGTAGACACTGTCACCCCCATCGGGAGTGTGTCAGCAAGCCAAAGCAAAGCGGCTGCCAATGGCAGCCGCTTTTTCTATCTGGTCATCGGGCAGATCAGGCGATCCGTTCGATACGAGCCATGTAGAAGCCGTCGAAGCCGGTCTCGGACGGGCTCACGGTGTGATCGTCACGCAGACGGAAGTTTTCGTTGGCGGCGAGGAACTTGTCCACCTGCTGGCGGTTCTCCTCGGGCAGGATGGAGCAGGTTGCATAGACCAGCAGGCCGCCGACTTTCACCATCTGGCTGTAACGCTGCAGGATCTCTTCTTGCAGCGCGACCAGCACCGGCAGACGCTCGGCGGTATCACGCCACTTGGCATCCGGATTACGCTTGAGTACGCCCAGACCGGAGCAGGGCACGTCCAGCAGTACACGGTCGGCGCTCTCTTTGAGGCGCTTGACGGTCTTGCTGCTGGTGATGACCCGGGTCTCCACGTTGTGGGCACCGGCGCGACGAGCGCGTTGCTTGAGGTTCTCCAGCTTCCACTCTTCCACATCCATTGCCAGCAGACGGCCTTTGCCCTGCATCATGGCGGCGATATGCAGGGTCTTGCCACCGGCACCGGCGCAGGCGTCGATAACGCGCATGCCTGGGGCAACTTCCAGCGCAGCAGCAACCAGCTGGGAGCCTGCGTCCTGCTGTTCGAAGCAACCATCGGCAAAGGCCTTGGTGCGGAACAGGGCAGCGTCGGAGGTGACCTGCAGGGCAGTCTCCACACCTTCAACCGGAATGGTGGTGACCTGCTCTTTGGCCAGCATGGCTTGCAGTTCATCACGGGTGCACTTGAGGGTGTTGACCCGCAGGTAGCGCTTGGGCATCCAGGCCAGGGCGGCACGCTCGGCAGGCCAGACTTCACCCAGCTGCTCGCTACCCAGTTTCTCCAGCCAGCTCGGGCAACCATCCATCAATACCGGGTTCTTCTTCGCCTCGGTCAGACGGCGGCGGAATGCTTCTTCATTGAAGCGATCCAGGGTCGGGTGGTTGGGCTGGGCAATTTTGTGGAATGCGTGCCAGCTGTGCAGCAGTGGCCAGACATTCTTTTCGGCCTGACGCACCTGAATACCGGTGAGGAAACAATAGAGGCTGAGACGGCGCAGCAGGTCGCCGGTGACCAGGGCAATCCTTGCCTGTTCTTGCGGTTTGAGTTCGATGCCGGAGAAGTGACGGGCATAGGCGCGGTCGAGGGTAAGACCCTGACCGAGCACATCGTCAACAATGGCAACGACCAGATCCCCGAAACGGGGCAACAGTGGGGATTTGAGCATGAGATTAACCTTGGCCAGATAAAGATGAACCGCACCTTTGTGAAGAGGAGCAGTTCTAAAATTGACAAATCCGCGCAATGATAGGGGTTAGACGGGGTTGGCGCAACACTCCCCATGGGTGAGTGGCTGAAACAGTGGCGCCGGGCTTTTTGATTCGGCGGGATAATGATGCCGGTAATGGTTCAAAAAAGTGCATGACTACAAGGATGACAAAGATGCATGTGACCAGTAAGTGTTCGTTGGCCTTGTTGGTGGCCAGTTTGTTGGGGTCAACCAGCCTGATGGCCAGCGAGTGGAGTACGGTAGCCGCCAGAGCGACTGCGGAGCAAGGTTATGAGGTGCGGGCCAATCAGTTTCGGGTGGCCAAGGTGCCGCTCGACTATTTTGCCGGGCTGCAAGCCGGGGCGAGTGAGCTGACCCTGCCGCTGCCCGATGGGGGGGAGGTCACCTTTGCTCTGGAAGCCTACGACTTGCTGCCTGCAGATCTTGCCGCCAAGTATCCGCAGATCCGCACCTTCAAGGGTCACAACCCGGCGCATCCGATAGAGACAGGGCGCTTCGATCTGGGGCCGCAAGGTTTCCACGCCATGTTCAGCCATCAGGGCAGGATGGTGTTTGTCGATCCGCTCAGCAATGCCGAAGGCTACGCCGTCTATTACCAACAGGATGCCCATAGTCGATTGGAAGAGGCGGCAGATGAAGTGATAGGGCCCAAGCTCAGCAAACTGGTGCGCAAGGTGCAAGTGGATGGCAATGTTCGCAAGCGCTACGTCATTGCCATTTCGGCGACAGGAGAATTTACCCAATACCACGGTGGTTCCAGAGCGCTTACCATGGCGGCGATTGCGACCTTGCTCAACCGCGTCAATCAGGTCTATCAACGGGATGTGGGCGCCGAATTCGTGCTGGCCAGTGGCAATGACAACCTGATCTTTACCGATCCGGCCAGCGACTTGTTTGCCAATGATAATTCGGATGCGCAGACCAATATCGGGGTACAGGCTTATTACTTTACCAATATGCAGCTCGGTAATTTTGATATCGGCCATGTCCTGAATACCAATGGCGGCGGTCTGGCCGGATTGGCAGTGCTCTGCACCAATCAGAAGTCTGGTGGGATGTCGGGTTCACCCACACCGGTGGGAGATGCCTTCTTCGTTGACTATGTGGCTCATGAAATTGGCCACCAGTTTGGTGCAGATCATACCTTCAACGGTACTACCGGGAGTTGCGGTGCTGGTACCCGGGTTGCGAGTCAAGCCTATGAGCCTGGTAGTGGCAGCTCCATCATGGCCTATGCCGGTATTTGTGGTGATGAGAATATCCAGACTCACAGCGACCCCTATTTTCATAGCAAGTCCATCGAGCAGATGCGTGCGCACATGGCGACCGTATCGACTTGTGGAACCACACTCGCGTTGAGCAATAATGCCCCGCAGGCAGCTGCAGGGGGGGACTATGTGATCCCTGCCAATACGGCCTTTATGTTAAAAGGGGCTGGTGGAGATCTGGATAATGATTCTCTGCTCTACAACTGGGAGCAGATCGATCTGGGTACTGAATCGAGCAGTGCCGCCACCATGATTGACGATGGCTCCCGGCCGCTGTTTCGTTTTGTCTCTCCCACGGCATCGCCGGAGCGGATCCTGCCGAGTTTGCCATCCCTGCTCTCCGGCACGCTTGCCAAAGGAGAGGCCTGGCCGACTACCAATCGGGATCTCAATTTCAGACTGACGGTGCGTGATGGTCAGGGTGGCGTTGCCAGTGATGACATGAAAGTGCAAGTGATCAATACCGGTGCGGCATTTCGCATCACCAACCCGTTTTACGGGGTGACTCTCACTCCGGGGGCCAGTCAGGCCGTAGCATGGGATGTGGCGGGCACAACTGTGGCGCCGATCAGTTGCAGCAAGGTGGACATCTCGGTGACCCAGGATGAGGGCGTAAGCTGGACAATGCTCACCGCCGGACAACCCAATAACGGCGCAGCAACGGTAACGTTGCCTGCCGATCTCACCAGCAGCGTCAGGCTGAAAGTGGCATGCAGCGACAATATCTTCTTTGCCATCAGTCCCCTCAAATTGCCTCTGGTGCAAGGTGGCTCGACTTCAGGTGGCGGCGGTGGTGGTGGGGCGATCGGATTGTGGGGGCTGGCTCTGGCGCTGCTCGGCTGGCAACGGAGGCGCACATGAAGGGAGTCCCTCTGTTGCTGCTTGTCATGCTCGGCGGTTGTCAGGCCGATGCCAGCACGCTGGAACAGGAGCTGAGTGCAAACCTCGCCAGACAGGATTACCGCCTGATAGTGATAGCTGGGCGGGGAGAGTTCGCCCCCGGTATTGCAGCCGAGCAGCAGGCAGAGGCCAAGGCGCGCTGTGGCAAGCGTTATCTGGATGGATTGGGCGATGTGGTAAGGCCCGGTCAGCAAGAGATATATGCCAAGTTGAGCGCTTACGCCAGCGAGTATAACCAGCGTATGGTGATTCATTGCCCAATAGCATCGGGCGCTGGCAAGCAGTAATACACCAACGAACCAATCCAAATGGAGGGGATATTCATCCCCCTATCTATCCGTGAAGGCGCCAATGGCGCCTTTACTTTTTTCCGTTGTTGAATGGGGCCAGTCTGTATTGCCTGAGATGGGGAGCGCGGGTGTAGCACGATTTTTCAGCGTGACAGAAGTTTTGTGCGAATTTTCTTTTCTGTCTGTCACGCAGATCGTCAATTGACGCTGCACCATACTTGTTGTCACCAAGGTAGGGCAAGGAGGCTCTATGAAGCATGGCATTGCGGTGATTATCACCAGTTTGTCTGTTCAGGTTGCAGCAGAACCACAGTGGACCTTCATGGATGAAAACTTGGAAAGGGGAGGGGTCTATGATGTGCGAGCTGAAAAGGTCAGAGTGGTGGTTCCTGACAAGCCTTTTGAACCCGGGCATCTTGCCAGTGTATTGACCTTGCCATTGCCGGATGGCACTACGGTGCAGTTTGATGTTCATCCCAATGCCTTGCTCCCGGAGCCTTTGGCCCAGCGCTACCCTTCTATCAATACTTACAGTGGGAAGGCTATCGATCGGGCGGCGGATACAGGCCGATTTGATGTCACCATACATGGTTTTCACGGTATGTTTACCCATCAGGGGCGTACCTTTTATGTCGATCCGCTTCAGGACGGTTTCTCTTATGCCGTTTATGAACAGCAAGATGCTTGGCGGCGACAGGATGTGGATCAGGTGATTGATCCCCATGGTATCGAGCGTGAGCGTGCTGTGCTGGTCGATGGCAATTTGCGCAAGCGCTACACCATCGCCATCTCGGCAACCGGGGAATATACCCAGTATCACGGTGGTACCAAGGTTGCAGCACTCTCGGCCATTGCAACACTGCTTAATCGGGTCAATGAAGTCTATCGCCGTGATGTGGGGGCCGAGTTTCAGCTTGCAGCTGATACGGATAATGTGATTTTCACCGATCCTGCGACGGATCCTTTCACCAACTCGACCCAGGATATCGCCATCAACCAGACCCAACAGGGGGTGTTGCTCAATCCTTCTTTTGATCTGGGCCATCTGCTGGCGACATCAGGCGGCGGAGTGGCGACCCTGAGATCTTTATGCAACCCTTTCAGCCGTTCACGGGGCATGACCGGAGGCTCACAGCCTATCGGTGATGCATTCTTTATTGATTATGTGGCTCACGAATTGGGGCACCAGCTGGGGGCAGAGCACTCCTTCAATGGCATGGCCGACAGTTGTGCCACGGGTCGCAAGGCTAGCTCAGCCTGGGAACCGGGCAGTGGCTCGACCATCATGGCCTATGCCGGGATCTGTGGTGAGGAGAATCTGCAGGTTAACAGCACACCTTTCTTTCACAGCAAGTCGATCGAGCAGATGCGGGCTCTGATGGCCTCTCTGCCCTCCTGCGGCACCGACCTGGCGCTTGCCAATAACGCGCCGGTTGTGGATGCGGGGGGCGACAGGGTGATCCCCGCCAATACGCCTTTCACTCTTGTCGGTAGTGCGCTGGATCTGGATGGTCATCCCCTCAGTTACACCTGGGAGCAGGTTGATCTTGGCAATGCATCCTACAGCGTGGCAACCATGGTGGATGATGGAACCCGCCCGCTTTTTCGCTTTGTTTCACCAACATCGGATCCCCGTAGAACATTGCCCGCCATGAGCTCTCTGATATCGGGTGTCTTGGCCAAAGGAGAGGCGTGGCCTGCGACCAATCGCAATCTCCAGTTTCGCCTTACCGTACGTGATGGTCAGGGGGCGGTGAGCAGTGATGAAATGGTGGTTCAGGTGATCAATACCGGCGCGGCATTTGCCATCACAGCTCCGCAGATCGGCGCCATGGTGGCGGGTAGCACTCAGCTAGTGACATGGAATGTTGCCGGGACCGATCAGCCTCCTATCAATTGTCCCAGCGTGGATTTGGCACTGACACAGAATGGCGGCTCTACCTGGACTACGCTGGCAAGCGGGCTTGCCAATAACGGTTCGGCCAGTGTGGTGTTGCCTGCACCGTTGACCAGCACGGCCAGGATGAAGCTGGCATGCAGCAATAATATTTTTTTCTCTATTAATGGGATAAGAGGTAATGCGTCTGCCACTACGGAAAGTGCAACTGTCATTACCGACAACAATGCGGGTGGTGGTGGTGGTGCAGTGAATCTTATCGTGATCCTCCTGATGGGAGGGGCAGCCGGATGGCGCAGGTATTACGGTTAGCCGCCAGTTTGCTGTTTCTATATATCTGCGCTGCGCCTGTTGTGGCCGCATCGCTGACCGAGGCAATAGATGAAAGTCTTGCTGCTCAGGATTATCGGCTCATCGTGCGTGGCGGGCGCAGCGGTATGGCTCCGGGGGTTGTGGAGTCATTGCAAGCAGAAGCTAGAACCCGGTGCGGAGTCCGTTATCTGAAAGGGTTCGGTGATGTGATTGAGATGGGTAAGGAGTCGGAGTTTGAGCAGCGGATTGAGTATGCCACCCGATATAACCGACAGATGCTGGAAAGGTGCATGCCGGAGGCGATTTCAAGGCCGTAGTGGCTGTTCAACAACGGCGTGTAAATCGGCATGATTGGAGTTTTAACTCTATTAAAAAGAACTGCTGAAAATGCTAACAAAATGAGCTGTTTATAAACTATAACTCACTAACTTTATGATTTTAAATGAAATAAAATTCATTTAATTTTTATTGAAAAAGTTGAATTGTGATTTGCGTCACGTTATTCTCGCCGGCTGTTCAGTCAGGTGATTAATAATGATGAAGTTCACAATAAATGCAATCTCAGTTGTCATCGCAATGTCAGCCAATATCGCGCTGGCATCCCCATGGCATATGGTCGAAGCACACAATAGGCAGGCGGCTGATACAGTCACAACTAGTGCCTATACCAGCTTTGAGGTCGATGAAGAGTTTATTCAAAATCTGCGTGCTGGCGATACGCTGATTACCTTGCCATTACCCAATGGTGGAATGGTGCAATTTGAAGTGCAGCCCTCGTCGGTATTGCCACCTGCATTGGCCGCCAAGTATCCTGATATCATGACCTTTAAAGGCCATGAGGTAGGTAATGAAAATAACACTGGTAGTTTTGATATTTCCCCACGTGGTTTTAATGGCATGTTTATGCACCAAGGGGAGCAGGTGTTTATTGATGTTCAACGTAGTGGTCTTTATTCTGTTTATTACAAGAAAAACGTAAAACCGCGAAAAAATGGGCATCATGAAGAGCTGATGCAGAATAATACAAGTGAGCATGAAAGTGAAAAAAAGCGCTCATTGTTAGATAGTGCAACTAAGCAAGCAGCACAAAATTATAACTTTCCTGGAATAAAAATATATCGGATTGCGATATCTACCACTGGAGAGTATACCTCCTCATTTCATGGTAAAGTAGGCGCTTTGTCATCTATTGTAACATTGCTGGCTCGAGTCAATGAGATATATGAGCGTGATCTCGGTATAAAATTTATCTTGGCTGATGGCAATGACAATGTCATTTTTGAAGATGCATCTACAGACCTGTTTTTTAATGGGGACAATGCAGATGCAACTCTCACCACGCCAATCATGGATAGAAACGATGCTTATCGAAATGAGCTCGTCCAGCTGATGGCTCACAGAGAGACAGATCTCACTAAAAAACTAGGCGATTTTGATATTGGTCACGTGCTTACGACTACCAATTATTCTGGTCTGGCAATGGGAACGCTATGCGCAGCTCCAAATCGGGGTTATAGCGGGGAAAACTCCCCTGGTCGAAATTTGCGTTCTAATGCAATGAGTGGAGCCGGTAATGGCAGCTCGGGGGCGGGAATCGCAGAGATTGATGCGGTGTTTGTCGATACCTTTGCGCATGAAGTGGGTCATCAGCTCGGTGCAGAGCATATCTTTAATGTCGACATCCTCGGACGTGTAGCTAATTCCGCTTGGGAGGTTGGTAGCGGTGCGACCATCATGGGTTATCCGGGCAGAGTTGGCATGGGGTCACAAAATCTGCAATCTAAAACGACTGGTTATTTTCATAGTAAGTCCATTGAGCAGATGCTTGCTATGCTAGCCAGTCGTCCAGATAATTGTGGTGCTGTTGAGCCTATGACCAAGCAAGATATTGATGTGAACATCTCACCAGCATCGCAATCAAAAGTTATTCCTGTTAGAACTGCATTTTCACTCACAGGGATTGGTTCTGGTGAAGATGGAATGACCTTTACCTGGGAACAGGTTGATCTTGGTCGAGCGACAGAGAGTGCATCTGATATATACTATGGGAAATTGAACGATGGCCCCTTATATCGTTTTGTGGCGCCTACAACGTCTCCTGAACGTCACTTTCCTTCTTTAGCGACTCAGCTAAGGGGATATGAACGATTTATGTTGCAACAGCCTGAGCTAATAAAAGATGAAGAGAAGGGCGAACCATGGGTCAATGTACCGCGCACCCTTAACTTCCGTCTGGTCGCCCGTGATGGCAAAGGTGGTGGTGCCTATGATGAGACCTCGGTCGAGGTGGTCGATACAGGTTCACAAACCTTCAAGATATTGCCAGCCTCTGACCAGCGTATTCTGGTTGGCAGCCCGACCACAGTGAACTGGCAAGTAGCTGGAACTGACGGTGGCCGCATCAACTGTCAGCGGGTCGATATCCGTTATAGCAACGATGAAGGCAAGAGCTGGCAGCCGCTGGTCAATGGCGTGAACAACAATGGCGCCCATGAGGTGACCATTCCGGCCAATGCTGGCAGCGCTGTTCGCCTCAAGCTGGCCTGTAGCGACAATATCTTCTATGCCATTACGCCAAAACTGGCGACCAAGAGCAGTGATACACCGGCTCCCCAGCCTGAAAGCAATGGCGGCGGTGGTGGCGGCGGTTCGACCGGTCTGTTCGCGCTGTTGGGCCTTGGTATCGCTGCGCTGCTGCGTCGTCGTGAGATCATGAGCTACTAAACCAGATAACCCAAGGGTGAGATTACCCATCTTTGGTAAATTGATAAACCAAGCGAAGAGGCGTTAGCCTCTTCGCTTTTTTTGTATGGTTTACAAGGTCGCTTTATCGAGCGCACAATGCCTGCGTCACTCTCTTGATGGTCGTGGAACCATTATTTATTTGAAGGAAAATCAAGATGATGGATGTTGCTGATCTGCGCCGTGAATACTCCCGTGGCGGGCTGCACCGGGCCGATCTGCCAGCCGAGCCGCTGGCGCTGTTCGAGAAGTGGCTGGCGCAGGCTTGTGAGGCCAAACTGACCGATCCCACCGCCATGGTGGTAGCGACGGTGGATGCCGATGGTCAGCCCTGGCAGCGCACTGTGCTGCTCAAGCACTACGATGCCCAGGGTATGGTCTTTTACACCAACATGGGCAGCCGCAAGGCGCAGCAGCTGGAAGGCAATCCCCGTATCAGCCTGCTCTTCCCCTGGCACACGCTGGACAGGCAGGTTCACGTGACCGGCCGGGTGGAGAAGATGAGCACCTTCGAGGTGATGAAGTATTTCCACAGCCGTCCCAAGGATAGCCAGATCGCTGCCTGGGTCTCCAAACAGTCGACCCGCATCTCGGCCCGCGGCGTGCTGGAGGCCAAGTTCCTCGAGCTCAAGCAGAAGTTTGCCAATGGCGAAGTGCCGCTGCCGAGCTTCTGGGGCGGATTCCGGGTGGTGATCGAGACGGTGGAGTTCTGGCAGGGGGGCGAGCACCGGCTGCACGACCGCTTCTACTACACCCGCGACGGGGATGGCTGGCATATCGAGCGTCTGGCACCCTGAGCGCGCTGTTCAATTCTGTTTTCACAAGGAGTGTGTATGCGTCTGTATGGTGATCTGCGTTCCGGCAACTGTTACAAGGTGTGGCTGCTGGCTCGCTGGCTGGAGCTGCCCCTTGAGTGGGTAGAGGTCGATATTCAGGCGGGGGATACCCGTACTCCCGCATTTTTGGCCATGAACCCCAACGGCAAGATCCCGGTGCTGGAGATTGGCCAGGGCGATACACTGGCGGAATCCAACGCCATCCTCTTCTATCTGGCGCACGGCAGCGCCTTGTGGCCAACCGATCCGCGCCAGCAGGCCGAGGTGCTCAAATGGATGTTCTTTGAGCAATACAGCCATGAGCCCTATATCGCGGTGGCCCGCTTTATTGTTCACTATCTCGGCCGCCCCGAGTCCCAGGAGGCGCGTCTCGACGGGCTGAAAGCCGGCGGCGAGAAGGCGCTGGCGGTAATGGAGCAGCAGCTGAAACAGAGCCCCTATCTCTGTGGTGATGCGCCGACCATCGCCGATATCGCCCTCTATGCCTACACCCATGTAGCAGAGGAGGGGATCTTCTCCCTGCAGGGGTGGCCCGCTATCCGTCGCTGGATCGCCCGTATCGCAGCCCATCCCCGTCACCTGACGCTGCCAGCGGCCTGTCAGGCCAGCTGATGGAACTGCTGATCGAGGCCAGTCTGTGGCAACCGCAGTGGGCTGCGCTGTTGCCGCACTGGCAGCAGCAGGGTCATCGCTGGCAGCTGCTACTGGGCAAAGAGGCGGCCGCCGTCCTCGATCAAACCGATGCTCCCTGGGCGAGCAGTCCTCCTGACGGGGTGCTCTGCCCGGGGGCCCTGCTGGCTGCTTGGCTCGATGGGGATCTGCTGGCGGATTTTCATGTTGATCCCAGCCGCCAGATCCTGATCAGTGCCTCCACCTCGCTACTGACCCTCGCCAGAGAGCAGGGGCTGCTTACCCTTGGCCCTGTGGGGGCCGATCTGCCGCTTACCCCCGAGGCCGATTTGGGCGCCGTGCTCAATCGCCTGCTGGCGCGCCGCGTGACGGTGCCGACCCTGGCTGAGGGGCATTCGCTATCAGGTGTTGTGTTGCGACCACTGCAGGCCACCGATGAGCACGAGATAGTGCGCTATTGCAGCGATGAGGCGCTGGCCCGCTACACCCTCAATATTCCTCACCCCTATCCGCCGGAGGGGGCCCGCGACTGGCTGGTGCTCAGCTGGCGCAAAGCGGCGCTTGGCCTTGGCTGGAGCTGGGCCATCACCTTACCAGAGGCGCAAGGTGCGGCGTTGCTTGGGGTGATCTCCCTGCACTGGAATGGCGAGCTCGCTTGGTGGGTTGGCGTACCCTGGCAGAATCGCGGTCTGGCGACCCGGGCAGCAAGCTTGGTCAAAGCGTTCGCCCTTGACCAACTGCAACTGCCAGCGCTGACGGCTCGCCATATGCCAGACAATCTTGCCTCCGGCCGGGTGATGGCAAAAGTGGGCATGCACTATCGCGGGCGGCGCCATATCAGTGGTCGCCAGCCGTGCGAGGTGAGCTACTGGCGGCTGGATCGCGCTCCCTCCTTACCCAATCCCTTGCCCGAGGAAATTTCCCATTGGCTTGCTGATGAGCGGATCGCCGTGGTGATCCTGTGGGATCCTGTAACGTTGGATCGGCAGAGTGCCAACGGCAAGCTGGCCATCTTGCTCTTTGTGGATGAGAGGGGCGCGGGGGAGGAGTCCTGCTCTATTCGCTGCCCGCCGCATCTTGAGAGGTCTCTGGAGCTGCACTGTTACCCCGTCGAACTGCTGGAGCAGGCCGAACCGGAGCAGTTGTCCCATCTTGGCGGCGTCTTGCTGAAAGACAGGGATGAACAGGGGCTGGCGTGGTTGCTGCAACTGGCCGCGCTGCAGCGTCAAGGGCCCGAGCTGCTTAGCCGCGAGGAGCGCGCATCACGGCTCCACTGGTTCAACCAATTGATGGCGCAGGCGCTGGGTGGCAACGGTGACTCGTCGCAGATACGCTATCAGCAGTTACGGCTGCTGGTGGAGCTGCCGGAGCTGGTCGATGAGCTGGATGGTTGTTGGCATCAAACGCCCGAACTGACTTTTGAGCGGTTGGCGCGGGAGGCTCCCACCCTCTGGCTGGCCTACCGCGAGGCGATGAACAGGGCCACCCCGGCTACGCTAACCGCCTTGCAGCAGCAGTTTGCCGCTCGTTTTCCTGAGTGCACCCTCCCATTTTTGGACAAAGGTACTCAGAATGACCAGCCGTTGTGTGGAATAATGCCTGCTCTGCTGTACGAGGAGTAATACCAGATGTTGAGAACCGAGCGCCCCGGTGACATGCTGCCGGTTTATGAGCTGCTGAGTGCCGCCTTCGGTCGTTCCGATGAGGCCGAACTGGTCAACCGCCTGCGCGAATGTGGTGCTGCCGTGGTGACCATGGTCGAAGAGGAAGAGTACGAGTTCATGGGGCACCTGATGCTAAGCCCGATCACCATTAACGGCATGGAAGGTCCCTGGCTTGGTCTGGCGCCGGTCGCGGTTCATCCCGACTGGCAAGGTCAGGGGATTGGCTCGGATCTTATCCGTGAAGGGCTTGATACGGCGCTCGAAATGGACTGGAAAGGGGTGGTTGTACTTGGGGATCCGGCCTATTACAGCCGTTTCGGTTTCCGCCCAGCCAGCGAGTTTGGCCTCCACTGCATCTATGAGGTGCCTGCCGACTGCTTTATGGCTATGGAGCTACAGGAGCGCGGTTTTGCGGGTGTGCAGGGTGAGGTGCTCTATCACCCCCTGTTTGATGAACTCCCCGACGAGCTGCCGGACGCGCAGGCAGAAGTGTCCCATTTATAGCGAGACGTCGCAGCGACAAGCCATAACGAAAAAGCCCTCATCGAGGGCTTTTTCATCTTGTATTGGTCCCTGCCGGGCTTATTCGAGCAAATTGGCTCAGGCAATGATATCGAGCTGGGTACCCTTGCGATTATCTTCACCCACCATGTCCCCCATCTGCTGGGCGAGCGGGCTCTGCTGGAATTGCATGTAGTCGCTGAGATTCTGCTGGCGCTGGTAGCGATTGGTCGCCTGATAGAGTTCAGCCGTGCTCGGGCCCGATTTGCTGTCGCTCTCCTGACCGCTGGCCTCCAGGTAGCGCTCCACCACGGCTTTATCTTGCTGGTTAGCCGTATAAGAGACCGCCAGGGTTCTGCGAGCCGTTGCTTTCTCTTCGCTCTGTGCCTGCAATTCATCCTTCTTGGTCAGTGCTTCGTTACGGGCCTGACTGACCTGCTCGGGTGTGACAGCCGGAGAGGAGGGGTATTTGCCGTAATCGGGCAGCGGCATGGGCCTGGAGGTGATTTGCATGGTGGCGCTTCTCTTGTGAACAGGGACGGACGCATGATACCCATCCATGTTAGCTCAATAAATCACCACCTGTCGGTTCATCAAGAGTGGGTTCAGCTTCACGCATCGATTGTTAATTGAACCGCATCTGAGTGACAAAAAAGGCGCCATAAGGCGCCTTTTTATCCTTCGCTAACTGCTGGATCAGTTGAAGAACCAGTAACCGCGGTTGACCAGACGGGTCAGCAGTTGCAGGAAGCCAGCCTGATCGGCCAACTCCACCATGTCGGCCTGAGTGATGATGTCCTTGTCACACAACAGCGAAATGGCTGCCGCGTCTTCGCTCTGCAGCGTCCAGGCTTCGCCGTCGATGAAGCATTGCTGGCTCTCGCCGCTGAACCAGACGGTGCGCAGACCCGGCACCTTGATGGCGGGCTCGCCCTGGGTCAGCAGGTCGGCTACCTCCTCGGCGCTGTAGTCCGGCTCGACCGGATTGACGTCCAGATCGTGCTTGGCCTCGGAGATCATGGTGCCGAACCACTCCTTGAACAGGGTCTCGTCATCGAGGGCCTGCTGCATCAGCTCGCGCAGACGGTGCAGCTCGTGGGGCTGGATCTCGCCGTGACGGGCGCGGGGCTTGAGATCGGCATCGCCGTAACGCTCGGTACGCACCTCGTTGTCGATCAGATGATCGGCAAAGGAGGAGATAAGCGCCTTGGCATCCGGTGCGCGGAAACCCACCGAGAAGTTCATGGAGGGCTCGATGGCGTAGCCTTCGTGGGGGAATCCGGGCGGAATGTAGAGGATGTCGCCCGGCTCCATGATGACGTCGATGATCGCCTCGAATGGCTCGCAGTGCAGCAGGGCGGCGTGGGCAGCGAACTCGTTGAGCGGCTTGGCATCGCCAACCCGCCAGTGACGCTTGCCCAGACCCTGGGTGATGAAGACGTCGTAGTTGTCGATGTGGGGGCCGACACCCGCATGGGGGGTGGAGAAGCTCACCATCACATCGTCAAAGCGCCAGCCCGGAATGAACTGGAACGGCACCGCCAGCTCGTTCACCTCTGGGGCCCAGTGGTTGCAAGCCTGTACCAGAATGGTCCAGTTCTCTTCGCCCAGATGGTCATAGGATTCGAAGGGGCCGTGGGCCGCATCCCACTTGCCGTCGAAACGGGTGACGAGGCGCGACTCTACCACCTCTTCCATGGCCAGACCCGCCAGCTCATCCGGGCTGATGGGATCCTGAAAGTCCTTGAAGCCACCCTTGATAAGGAGCGGGCGCTTCTGCCAGTAGTGCTCGAGGAAGTGAGCGATATCCAGATTGAGTTCGTACATGCTGTTTCTCGTGTCTCGCAAAGAGGTTTTGCCCAAGGCAGGCTTGGGAAAAGCCACTCGGGATCCTGCCGTGGCAGGGAAAATAACAGGGGCCCTGTGGCATATCGTGCACAGGGCCCCTTCGTCACTGCCGGTTGGCTTACTTCAGCAGATCGACCAGACGCTGGGCGTCGCCGATGTAGTTGGCCGGGGTCAGCTTCTTCAGCTCAACCTTGACAGCTTCCGGCAGCTCCAGAGTGTCGATAAAGGTACGCATCCCTTCGGCATCGACGCGGCGACCACGGGTCAGCTCCTTGAGCTTCTCGTAGGGTTTCTCGATACCGTAGCGGCGCATCACGGTCTGGATCGGCTCGGCCAGCACTTCCCAGTTGGCATCCAGATCGGCAGCCATGGCTGCGTCGTTGGCTTCCAGCTTGGAGATGCCCTTCAGGGTCGCCTGATAGGCAATCAGGGAGTAACCCACTGCCACACCCAGGTTGCGCAGCACGGTAGAGTCGGTCAGATCACGCTGCCAGCGGGAGATAGGCAGCTTGCTCGCCAGATGCTGGAACACGGCGTTGGCCAGACCCAGATTGCCTTCGGAGTTCTCGAAGTCGATGGGGTTGACCTTGTGCGGCATGGTGGAGGAGCCGATTTCCCCCGCGATGGTGCGCTGCTTGAAGTGACCCAGGGAGATGTAACCCCACACATCGCGGTCGAAGTCGATCAGGATGGTGTTGAAGCGGGCCATGGCATCGAACAGCTCGGCGATGTAGTCATGCGGCTCGATCTGGGTGGTGTAGGGGTTCCAGGTCAGACCGAGAGAAGTCACAAACTCCTCGGAGAACTGGTGCCAGTCCACATCCGGGTAGGCGCTGAGGTGGGCGTTGTAGTTGCCGACCGCACCGTTGATCTTGCCGAGGATCTCCACCGCCATGATCTGCTTGAACTGGCGCTCCAGACGGTAGGCGACGTTGGCCATCTCCTTGCCCATGGTGCTCGGGGTCGCCGGCTGGCCGTGGGTACGGGAGAGCAGCGGCATGTCACGATACTCGTGAGCCAGACGCTTGAGCTCGCTGATCAGTTTCTCGCAATAAGGCTTGATGACCTCTTCGCGAGCGGTTTTCAGCATCAGACCGTGGGAGTTGTTGTTGATGTCTTCCGAGGTGCAGGCGAAGTGGATGAACTCGCTGACAGCCGCCAGCTCCGGGTTCACTTCGACTTTCTCTTTGAGGAAGTACTCCACCGCTTTCACATCATGGTTGGTGGTGCGCTCGATCTGTTTGATACGGGCGGCGTCACTCTCGTTGAAGTTGCTGACGATGCCGTCGAGCAGGGCGTTGGCGGCCGCGCTCAGGGCAGGGACTTCCGGGATCCCGGCGTGGCTGGCCAGTTTCTGCAACCAGCGAACCTCGACTTCAACGCGAAAACGCAGCAGGCCGAATTCGGAGAAGATAGGGCGCAGGGCATCGGCCTTGTCGCCATAACGACCGTCAATCGGGGAAACAGCAGTCAGCGCGGACAGCTCCATGGGGTGAACTCCTGATGATTTGTGTGGGGGATCCGTATCCACTCGCGCGTGGGGCTGAGTCGTCGTCAGGGCGGATGTGCGGCTGTTCACCCTGATGTTGACCTCGCTTGCCCGCGCGCGAGCCGATGATTAGTAACGTTTGGCCAGCTCCACCATCTTCTTGCGAGCGAAGATGATCTGGGTGCGGCTGCCACCGAGCTGACGCCACAGCACGCAGGCACGAATGCCTGCCAGCAGCAGGGCGCGCACCTTGTGCTGCACCAGCGGCTGCTGCAGGAACAGCGGGGTACCCGCCACCTGGATGCGCGGCCCGATGGGGCTGATTAGATCGCTGTAGATGCTCGCCATGTTGGCCAAAATCTGCTCGTCGAGCAGATCGAAGTGCTGTTGCTGGCGGCCAATCTGGCTGATCCGCTCACCCAGCATGTTGAGAATGTCCTTGCGCTTGGCCAGCTTGCGCTCCAGCGCAATCAGGCTCACCACGTAACGGGTCAGCTCGGCATTCTTCTGGCTGCCGTCGGCACCCAGCTGTTCGACCAGCGCACGATAGCCGTCGCGAATGGCCAGATGGGTGTTGTTGAACACCTCGAGCGGCTGGCTCGGGTTGGTCACCAGAATGCTGGAGAGGCTCTCTCGCAGGGCGGCCTCGTCACAGCTGCCGTCGCGGGCCACCTTTTGCACCAGATACGCGGCCTGGCAGATGCCGGCAAAGGCCATGGTTCTGTCTTGGAATTTATCGCTCACGTCTGCTGCCTTCTGTTAAGGATTCAAACCGGATGGCTGAAACGTTGTTCGATGATGCCACCGCCCAGACACACTTCCCCGTCGTAGAAGACGGCGGACTGGCCCGGGGTGACCGCTGCCTGTTTCTCGTCGAAGATGACCCGGATGGTCTCGTCGTCGATGGGCTGGATCAGGCAGGGGATATCCTGCTGACGGTAGCGGGTCTTGACGGTGCAGCGACGCGGCTCGCGAATGGGAGTGCGATCCACCCAGTGCAATTGGCTGGCAATCAGGCCATCGGAGTAGAGGCGAGGATGCTCGCCCTGCGCCACCACCAGCACGTTGCGCTCGACCTCTTTGTCGACCACATACCAGGCCTCTTCGGTGGCATCTTTGCGACCACCGATACCGAGCCCCTTGCGCTGACCCAGTGTGTGATACATCAGACCCTGATGCTCGCCGATCACCTTGCCATCCACGGTCTCGATTTTACCGGGCTGGGCGGGCAGGAACTTGGCCAGGAAGTCCTTGAACTTGCGCTCGCCGATAAAGCAGATACCGGTGGAGTCTTTCTTCTTGGCGGTGATGAGATCCAGCTGCTCGGCGATGCGGCGCACCTCCGGCTTCTCCAGATCGCCAACCGGGAACAGGCTCTGACCCACTTGCTTCTCGCTCAGGGTATAGAGGAAGTAGCTCTGATCCTTGTTGGTATCGAGACCGCGCAGCAGGCGCGGGCGGCCTGTGCTGTCGTCACGGCGCACATAGTGGCCGGTGGCGATGTAGGTGGCACCCAGCTCTTCGGCGGCAAATTCGAGGAACGCCTTGAACTTGATCTCCTTGTTGCAAAGGATATCGGGGTTTGGCGTGCGGCCAGCCTTGTACTCTTCGAGGAAGTGCTCGAACACGTTGTCCCAGTACTCAGCCGCGAAGTTGATAGTGTGGAGTTTCATCCCCAGCTTGTCGCAGACGGCCTTGGCATCAGCCAAATCCTGGGCGGCAGAGCAGTACTCGTCCGTGTCGTCTTCTTCCCAGTTCTTCATGAACAAGCCTTCGACCTGATAGCCCTGCTGCTGGAGCAGGTAGGCCGAGACGGAAGAATCCACGCCGCCGGACATGCCGACGATCACCTTGATTTGGCTGTTGTCTGTCATTAGTCGAAGTTACCAGTTCGTTTAAACGGGGCGTATTCTACCAGAGTTTTGCGCCCCCGGTCACATATCCATGCCGCAGTTCCCATCAGGAGCCTGATAGCAGGAAATCGTTTTTCTGCTGTTGGCCTTTGTCACCGAAAAAGAGTGTCAAATGGCCTCATATAAAGGCCTTGAGGGCCGACAGTGGCAGCCGTGTCCCCGCCAGATAATCCTGAATGCACTGCCACACCAGCGGGCTGCGCAGAGCCGGTTTGCATTCCGCTATTTCTTCCAGCGTAAGCCAGTGGCAAGCCAGCACATCGCCGTCAGGATCCTCTGGATGGTGCTGACCCGGCGCTTTTTCAAGGTCGAAGATGATGGCGGTGCGCACATAGGTGGCATCGCTGTCGGCCGGTTTGAACAGATAGGTACCAAGCCAGGCGGTCGGCGTGGCGGTCAGACCCGTCTCCTCTTTGAGCTCGCGGCAAGCCGCTTCAAGCAGGTTTTCCCCCGGCTCCACATGGCCGGCGGGTTGGTTGAAACGGCGCTGGCCCTTGATCTCCTCTTCCACTACCAGAAAGCGCCCCTGCCACTGCACCAGGGCGGCGACTGTCAGGCGCGCCTCCATGCGGGCGTGACTGGTGGTCGATTGCTCTGCCTGATTGCTCATCATGACTCCTTGTCGTTGCTATTGGGATTGCCCGCTCGGGCGGGTCTGCGTGCCGTTCCTCGCCCGCTGCTGCGGGGTTTGCCGCCGGTCGGGTTCGTGGCTGCGCGCTCGTCCCGTCTCGGCTGGCTGGCCCGCCGTGGCGCATCCCTTGCCGGTTTGGCCGGTTTGGCGGTATGAGCGCCTGAACGGGATGAGGAGGGACGCGGGCGGCGGGTGGAGAGCGGTGCCAACTCGGGAACGGGCAGGCTGCGGCTCTCACCGGGGGCCAGACCATCTAACGTCCAGTCACCGATGGCGTAGCGAATAAGGCGCAAGGTGGGGTGGCCGATATGGGCGGTCATCCGCCGCACCTGGCGGTTGCGCCCCTCGATGATCTTGATCTCCAGCCAGCTGGTGGGGATCTCCTTGCGCTCGCGAATGGGCGGATTGCGCGGCCACACCGCAGGTTCATCCATGATGCGCACCCCGGCGGGCAGGGTCATGCCGTCATTGAGCTCCACACCGGCGCGCAGGGCAGCCAGTTTCTCCTCGCTCGGGATCCCTTCCACCTGCACCCAGTAGGTCTTGGGGGTCTTCTCCCCCGGCTGGGTGAGGCGTGCCTGCAGCTTGCCATCGTTGGTGAGCAGCAGCAGCCCCTCGCTGTCGCGATCGAGCCGCCCTGCGGCATAGATGCCGGGCTCTTTGATGTAATCCTTGAGAGTCTCGCGGCCCGCCTCGTCGGTGAACTGGCAGAGCACCATGTAGGGCTTGTTCAGCAGGAGCAATTTGCGATCCGCCGGGGCCAGCTCCGGTTTGCGGGGGGATGCATGGCGGGGTGCGGCTGGTTTGGCTGCCGTGCGCGAGGCGTTATCGCGCGGCGCGCGGTTGACAGAGAGACGGGAGCGGGGAGATTTCATCGGATACACACTTCAGACAGACGATGGCAGCGAGTGTACCACAGGGTGCTGAGGGCTGGATGAATGGCTGGCGTTTCAACAAGCAGTGCCCGGAGCCAATTCGCCTAGCTCAGCAGGCTCTCGATGACGATAGCCTGACGGGCGGGGGGCGAGCCCGCCAACAGCAGGGCGTGGCTGACCACATCGTCGATCATTGCCTGCGCCAGTCGGGTGAGGGGGCGTAGGGTCTCCCGTCCGCTACCGACCGGCACCGCCAGCAGAATAATGGTCTGCACCGGCCCGATTTGAGAGCCCCACTCGATGGGCTTCTTGCAATTGAGCAGGGTCAGCGCTGGCTGGCTGATCCCTTCGCTCAATACATGGGGCATGGCAAGGCCGGGGCGGATGATGGTGGCCGAGACCTGCTCGCGCCGCTCTACCGCAGCGGTCAGTGTGGCGCGGTTGGTGATCAGCTCGGTGGGCAGCAGATCGATCAGATGCTCGAGGGCTTCGGCCTTGGTCAGCGGTTCGGTGCTGTGGGCCAGCTGGCGCAGGGCAAAATGGTAGTCGGGCAGAGTGTTGGCCAGTCGCAACTCCGCCAGCGCGGCGGTATGCGGGCGCACCAGCGGCTGACCCAGCTCGCCACACCAGCAGGTGAAGGCCATGTGGGCCAGCTCGGCATCGCACCCTTCAATTTGCAACTGGCAGAGATCGCCGGGCTGGGTGGCGAGGGTCAACAGGGAGAGCTGGTTGCTGGCGGCAACGGTCTGGCGCCGGGTGAGGTTGGCGCAGCGGATGGTGGATTTGAACATCCCCGCCAGCCGGTTCAACTGCTTGGCCTGGGTGATGCTCAACCCCTGCTGGCAGTAGAAGGTAATTTCGCGGGTCAGCATCAGGCCGGGATCGGCAGGGCCTTGAGTACGGCGTTGGCATCCAGCAGCACGGTTTCCAGTCTCACCTGATGGATGGTGCAGCCGAGGAAGCGCTCTTTCTGCTCAATCTCGATATCGGAGGCAATCAGCACCAGGTCGGCGCTGGCAATATCGCGGGCGGTCAGCATGTTTTCCATGCCCATGGCGCCCTGTGTCTCGACCTTGATCTTGAGTCCCAGCCCAGTGGCGGCTTTTTGCAGGGCATCGGCAGCCATATAGGTATGGGCGATACCGGTCGGGCACGCGGTGACGGCAACGATCTTCATCTGCTCTCTGTGATGCTGACAAGGGGGAGCAACAAGATAGCGCCAGTGGGGGGCTTTTACCAAAAGTCCATATGAAAAGTGGGATCTTGATGGGGATATGCCCGTCCCTTGAACGGCAATGCAGGCTGATATGGGTTAGTCGGGAGTGGGGCTTCCTCAAACAACAAGGGCCACCCCTGTGGGTGGCCCTGAACAATCTGCGTCTGTTGTTATGACTATCAGGCGGTCTGGGCGGCCAGTTCGGCGGCTTTCAGTTCGCGCTTGATGCGGCGGATCTTGCGCTCTTCGGCGACCGCGACACAACCCATCAGCACCAGACAGGCGGCGGCTGCGATATCCAGCGCCGCGAAGGTGCCGGTCCAGCCGGTCAGACCGAAGATGGGGGTGCCATCGGCAATCATGCCCAGACCCAGTTTGGCGAAGCTGTCACCAATCAAGTAAGCGAAGGTGCCCTTGACGCCATCGGCCACGCTGATGCCCTGCTTGGGGACGAAGCCCACGGCGGCGACGCCGATCAGCAGTTGCGGACCAAACACCAGGAAGCCCAGGGTGAACAGGGAGCCCAGGAACATAAACTGGGTAGTCGCATGCTGGTAGAGACCCAGGGTCGCGATGATGAGCGCCAGTGCCACACAGGCAACCAGACCACGACGGCCATTGGCCAGATCGGAGAGGTAACCCCACATCAGGGTGCCGACCAGAGCGCCCACTTCGAAGAAGGTAAAGCCCTGAATGGCCACGTCTTTGGAGAAGCCCAGCTCCTGGTGGGCATAGACAGTGGACCACTGGTCGATACCGATACGCACCACGTAGAGGAAGATGTTGGCAAAGCAGAGCAGCCAGATCACCTTGTTGAGCAACACGTACTTCACGAAGATCTGCCACTTGGTCAGCTTCTGCTCTTCGGTAGCGATATCTTCTTCGCTCGCCACTTCGTCAAACAGCTCTTCCACCTTGCCAAGACCATAGGCTTCCGGTGAATCGCTACCAAAGCGCAGGCCGATAAAGCCGACGATCAGCGCGATGATGGAGGGGAAGATAAACATGCCGAGCACGTTGCCATCAAACAAGTAGTTGGCACCGAACAGCGCCACACCGGCCGCACCGGCACCGCCCACGTTGTGAGAGAGGTTCCACATACCCAGATAGGTGCCGCGCTTGTTGCGGGGAGTCCACTTGGTGATGGTGGAGTAGCTGCAGGAGCCACCACAGCTCTGGAAGAAACCGCTCAGGGCATAGAAGAAGATCATGAAGTAGAGGCTGAAACCGGTGCCGCCCATGCTGGCACTGAAGCCCAGCATGCAGAGCGCGGAGAGGATCAGCATCAGCGGCAGGAACTGCTTGGTGTTCTTGCCGTCGGCATAGTAGGAGACGATGGTCTTGCCCACCCCGTAGGTGATGGAGAAGCCAAGACCGATCATGCCGAGCTCGGTCATGGAGAGACCGTACTCCTGGATCATGTCATTTTGCGCAATGTTGAAGTTCTTGCGGATCAGATACATGGTCAAATAGCCAATAAATACAACCAGATAAGATTGCATAAACGGCTTGAACCAGAGCTTGCGCCGGGCTTCGACCGGCAGGTCGAGGGTGGGGACCCGGACCTGTTGGAGCAATTTCAACATCTTCGTTCATCCTCTGCGAGATAGACGGTATTTCCGCCGCGCCCCTCATTTGTAGATAGGTTGTTCGAGGTCACGCCACGGAAGGGAGAACGGAACGTCGGGGCTGTCAGCCGTTGCTGCGCTCGACGCTCCATCCATATAAACCCGGGCCCGGCACGGGATGACGGGGCACATTGCCCATCGCGGTGCGGGTCACGACATCAGGTGAGGTGACTCTAATAAGAGGGGCAAAAAATGGCTTGAGAGCCATCCCTAGTGGGGCTAAGAAATTTTCCTAGTTTTTGCGCTTTCGCGGACAAAGCGTGAGAAACATCACACCGCTGACGCCAGATTGCTGCCATTTCAGCCAGTTTGGCGCTCTGTGCGAGTGCTGGTCTGGGCTGGGCTAGGCTGGGGAGATGGGATGGATTGGCCAGAAGGGAGCCAGGGAAAGGTAAGGGGAGAAGTTAAGGGAAAAGTGAAGGGAGAGGGCTGATTGACCACCAATTCTCAGGTGGCGATATTGGTGAAAGGCTTGCCAGCCATCCCCAAAAACAAGAGGCCACCCCGTGGGGTGGCCTCTTTTATGGTTTAGGAGCCTTGATGGTGAGGGGGGACTCAGGCCGCCTTGGCCAGGGTTACCTCGTCACTCTTTTTTACCCGCAGCTTTTTCAGGGCAACCGCGACCACGCCGGTGACGATGGCACCGCAGATCATGCAGAGCAGGGCCAGCAGCGGCTTGTTGACGGCACCCAGCAGAGCCACGATGGGGCCACCGTGGGCAACGCTGTTGGTGATGCCGAACAGGAAGGCCATCACTGCGGCGGTCATGCTGCCCAGCACGTTGGCAGGAATGACGGCCAGCGGGTCACGGGCGGCGAACGGAATCGCACCTTCGGAGATACCCACCAGACCCATGGCACCGGCGGCTTTACCCGCTTCGATCTCGGACTCGTCAAAGATGCCGAGCTTGCGACCGAGCACAGTAGCCAGCGACATGCCAAGGGGCGCAGCCGGGATGGCGCAGGCCATGGCACCCATGAACTGGGTCTGACCGGAGGCGATCATGCCGACGGAGAAGAGGAAGGCCACTTTGTTGACCGGGCCACCCATATCAAAGCCGGCCATACCACCCAGCACGATACCCAGCAGCACCAGACTGCCACCACTCATGGAGAGCAGCATGGCGTTGAGGCCAGTCATCATGTCGGCAATCGGGGCGCCGATGATGAAGATGAATACCGCAGCGATAAACAGCGAACCGACGATGGGGGCGATCAGGATCGGTACCAGCGGTTGCACCATCTTGTGGTACTGACGGGTGGCAATCCAGCGCACCAGATAGCCGACCAACAGGCCTGCAATGATGGCACCGATAAAGCCGGTACCGGCATCAGCGCCGTAGAAGCTGCCGTTGTTGGCGATCCAGCCGCCGATAAAGCCTGGGGCCAGAGCCGGACGATCACCGATGGCGTAGGCGATATAGCCCGCCAGAATGGGGATCATCAGGGTGAAGGCGGCCACGCCGACGTTGAGGATCTGGTTCCACATGCTCCCTTCGGGGATCTGCATGCCGCTCGGGGTCGGGTTGCCGCCGATGGCCAGTGACAGGGCGATAAGCAGACCACCGGTCACTACAAACGGGATCATGTGCGATACGCCGTTCATCAGGTAGCGGTAGAGATCCGAGCTGCCGCCGCTGGCGCGCTTCTCGTCACCCTTCTTCTCATCTTTGTCTGCCACATAGGCGGGGGCTTTCAGCGCCTGCTCAATCAGACCCTTGCCATCCTTGATGGGGGCCTTTACGCCGGTCTTGATGAGGGGTTTGCCAGCGAAGCGGGCCATGTCCACCTGCTTGTCGCAGGCCACCACGATGGCGGCGGCGCGGGCGATCTCGTCTGCGGTCGGGCTGTTCTTGACGCCGATGGAGCCGTTGGTCTCCACCTTCACCTCATAACCCAGCTCCTTGGCGGCGCGCTCCAGCGACTCGGCCGCCAGATAGGTGTGGGCGATACCGGCCGGGCAGCCGGTGACACCGATGATCAGCCCCTTGTTGGCCGCAGGTGCGGCAGCCGCTTCCTCTTTCTTGGCCAGCAGCAGTGCCAGCGCATCGGCCGGGGTTTTGGCTGCCAGCAGGGCATCGATAAAGCCCTCTTCAATCAGCTTGGCGGAGAGCTCGGCCAGCACCTCGATATGGTGGTTGGCACCACCGGCCGGGGAGGCAATCATGAAGAACAGTTTGGACGGCTTGCCATCTTCGGCGCCGTAGTCGATGCCGTTGCGGCTGATGCCGATGGCGACGGCCGGGGTGCTGACCGCCGCACTCTTGGCGTGGGGCAGGGCAACACCCTCTTCAAAGCCGGTGTTGTCCAGCTCTTCACGGGCCCACAGATCCTTGACGAACTGCTGCTCGTCGCTGACCTTGCCTTGCGCGACCAGCAGGCGGGCCATCTCGGTGAAGACCTCTTCCTTGCGTGTCGCTTTCAAATCGAGATTGATCAGATGTTCATTGATCAAGGTGGTTATCATGGCGCTCTCCCCGCTCCGTTGCCGGAGCCTGTTGGCATGCCGCCCTTGCAGGCCGGCATGCAGACAAAATTGACCCGACTATTATCGCGCCGGGGCAGAGGTCACCCTATCGGACAAATGTGCGAATAACTGGATTTTTGTGCGCCATCACTTTGAGTGTGACCCTGATCGCAAAGCTGAGCAGCTGCTGAAACGGGGGCGGATTGAATCGCTCATATTTTTATTGATGATAAAAATCAAATGGTTGTGTTTATGTGTTGTTCAGCGCCTTGGCCGTGAGGTGAGTTTTTACTCAGCGGATGGGAGCACTCTTTCTATAAATTTGTGAGGTGAAAAACGGCGGCGGGATGTGAGCCAACGCACAGAAATGACCCCGCCGGCGGGAAGCGAGGGGCGGGCGCAGGGGAGGCGCGAGCAGAACAAGCTGGAGAAATGGGTTGCGCCATCGATGCCGGACAGCCCACCACAACGGGCAAGAAAAACCACAGTCATAGACGTACCGTAGGGTGCAATGAACAGAGTGAATTGCACCGCCTGTTTGGGCAGGCTGGGTGGTGGCAAGAGCAGGGATGGCTGAAAAGATAGAGGTGATAACGCGAACGTCCGAATACGCTCCGCTATTCGAACCTACGGGCTAGGCTGATTTTCAGATTTGAATTTTTTCTTTCTCAGATGGTAGATAGATTCAATAAAAAACAGAATTAATGATGTGCCAATTCCGATGGCACAAGACTCAATTAGGGTTGTTGTGTCTACCGAATAATGAAGCAGTAGCATAGTCGTGATGAAAAGGGATAGTGATACAAGGAGGCTAATTATCTTTATGAGCCATTCTTGATGGTAACACCTAGAGTCTAGTTGCTTATATGAGTCGTTAAACCGTGACGCAACGGAGTGATATTTTCCTGCTAGTTGTAACCATTGTTGATCAATTTCTTGTTTGACTGCTTGCAAGGTATTTCTTTGATTTCTAATCAACATCGTCATAAATATAGACATAACCACAACGCCGAGCCATATAGATGTATTTTTAGTGCTCCAAGAATTTTCGTTGACCATTTGACCACCGGCAAGAATTAATGCTGCAGGAATCGCTAAAAGTTGATTTTGAATGTCAGAGAAAACTTTGTTCAGTTTCATCATCGCATCTAATTTTTCTTTTTCAATTTGTTCCTTCACTTTTTCAAATGAAAATTCAGCAACATATAATTGATAACTTGTGTGAACTCTCTCAAGAAAGTTATCAAACTGATGTAGCAACTCTAACATTTGCACGTTTTCTTGGCCAGAAAACAACTCAAACAGCACAGTTTTAATAATTGTTTTTTTCTGTTCTTTATGGATCTGAGAGTCAATGTATGTAGCGGTGAAGTTAGAAAGTTTAATATCAAATAATAGATCTGGCTCGCCATATTCAATAGATATTTCTAATTTTTCTTTACCAAGAAAAATAATGGTTTTTTCACTTCCTATTCCACCATGATAATCTGCAATCGAAAGAAGAGCGTTTGCCAGTTGAGTTGCAATCAGATAATTTTCGATTTTATTGTCAGATTTATTGTTGCTCCCATCTTGGTAGTAATAATCATTTTCCAAGATGTAGAATTTATCTGGCGGAGACAATCTCCTGCTCGGGGAAATTAATATCTCGCCCAAGTTTATAAAGAAATTTGCAGGAAGTTGATATTCAATGCTTTGTCTCTTGGTGCTTTCATCAACTAATAAGCCACTAGATGAAAGTGCCGCAGATATATCATTAAAATCCAATCCTGAGATAGGAAAAATCAGCTTAACTTGACGGTCGTGTATGTTCTCTGGCTGCGCGAATTTTTGCAGCAGAATGGCAAGTTCCAGTTGATCTGTTGGTAATGGCATGATTTCAAATATTATTCTGTTTGTGCTGACGAATCTCTGCTGCCAGTGTAGCAGGAACATTACGAATAATCAGGTTGTTTGAATCATCAAGGTCAATGTTTCCTGATTGGATATCTATAACATCAAAACTGATGTTTGTATTCCCGACTCTTCCTTTGATTCTTTTAAGACGAGTGTATATTGTTTTATTCGGCTCAAAGGTTTCCCCAACTTCATAATCACCATTACGTACAAAATTAGCAAATTCATCAGGTTGTTGGTCATTTATTCTTGAGGAAAGTGAAGATAAATTAACAGGCTCTCCTGCATTGAACTTTTCTTCACAATATTCATATGTCCGGCGCCTTGCTTCATTTTTTTGCTCCGGACTTAAGCTACTATTTTCACAGTAATCAGTTAATGCTTCAAGGACAGTTATGGTATTAGCTTTCGAATCGGTGTAGTCAGTACAACCGAGAGCATCGAGGAAGTAATGAGAGACATCTTGATTGCTGGCCCTTTTTTTAACAAAAGAGAGATAGGGTTGTTCATCTTGTCTCCATTTATTTATGTTAATTCTAACCGCTTCATGTAAATGGCTAATATCAAAACTTAATGTGTCACTTAAATCAAGAGTATTTTGATTTATCCCTGTGCCAGCCTTTAATTTCAGCATGGCAATTAATACCCAATCTTGACCTTGATTTGTAAAGCGAAGGAATAATGGATATCCTCCGGTAGCTAAAGGAAGTCGTGCCATTTTTGATCTAATCAGTCGAGTGACATCTTGTGTGAATTGGATAAAGTCTTCACTTTGAGATGTATAGCCATTAAGCAAACTTGGAAATATATGTACTGCTCGATCAGGGTTGAACGTACCATAGCCGCTTACTGTTCGCCCATAAATTTGTATAATATCCTTAACTATCGTTGTTAACCGCTCATCTATCGGGAGTCGCGTATTCCGGGTGGCCGCGGGTAAAGCAATTTCATTTCTTTTTTTTGTCAATATGGTGAATGATAGCTTCAAGTATTTGCATAAACGCTTCCCATTTATATAAATAAATTCTTAATATATAGTCAGGCTAAGAGGAGAGGGGTATTATTTCTGGTATTCATTGAATTTGTCAGTTTTTATATTTTTACTTAATGCTTGAATATTTATGAAAATAGAAGGGATAACGACTAAAAAGTTTAATGAATAATCTGTTGATATATGTCTATTTCTGCGACTTATCATACGAGGATATTAGGTTGTGTAGTCTCGTAAAAAGGAGGATAAACACCACGCTACCGCCCGTGGATTACAGCCTCCAGCCTGCTGCGGTTTTCCGGCGATGTGGTGAATGGCGAAACGGCTGCACAGGGTTATCTCTGCAAGAGTGGTTGCCAAGTGAGGCATATTAATCGAGAGAGGGGCAGGGTAAAACCGCAGTCGGGCAAAAAACTGCCAGAGATCAATAAATTACTTATTAAGTGGCTGCTATCTGTCCGCTTGGTACGGCGACCGCAAGCTGAGCTTTGCCTCTTGTCAGGGGCAGCAGCCACTCAATACTCCAGAAACTTCTCCCCGCAGCGTTCGCAGATCAGATGTTTTACATGGGTGGCCTGATAGGCGAGGGTCTGGCCGAATACCGCATTGGTCAGGCTGCTGGAGCGAAAGGCTTGCCAGAAGGCTTTGCGCGGATCCTTGGGCATGATGTCCTGGCTGTGATCGCGGGCGACCAGCACCACGAGATGGCGGGTACGCTCGCCGCATTTGTCACAGCGGTGGATTTCAGTAGGCGGATTCTGGTCGTGCGGGTTGCTCATAAAGGGGCTCGTGAAGAGAGTGGACGCCCATCATATTCCTCTTCACTTGGCTCTCAATCTCTCCTTACTAGCGCAGTGAGCAGGCTCACATTTTGCGCCCCCTCTTTGTTATTTGCCCGCGCGCCGCAGCCGTGTGCCTCTGGTCGATGCCCGCTTCTGCGGTTTGCTGGTGAGCGGTGATGATATGGCGGCAGCAGGCTTGCCCAGCCAGCTCAGGCCGACTCCCGCTTTTGCAGATTGGGGGTGATGATATGGCGGTTAGGGGCGAGCTCGGGTTGCTGCATCCGGGTCAGCAGTCGTCTCGCCGCCTGTCGGCCGATTTCGCGGGCCGGTGAGCTGACAAAGGTGAGGGCGGGGGAGGTGAGTTCGGCCTCCGCCACGTCATCAAAGCCGAGCAGGGCCACCTGCTGGCCGATGTAGTTGTCCTTGCCCACGGTGCGGCCGCTCGCCTCGACGCCATAGATGGCGCCGAGCGCCACCTCGGGGTAGTGGCAGAGCACGGCGGTCACCTTGGGGTGCTGGTGCAGCAGCTGGGCGATGGTGTCGGCGGCGCTGCGCTGGGTGCGCTCGCACTCCAGTACCCACTCCGGTTTGAAGGGCAGGCCATATTGCAGCAGGCTGGCGCAGTAGCCGCCGATCCGCTCGGCGCGGGTGAGGGAGTCGGCCCGCCCGCCGACGTAGGCGATATGGCGGTGGCCCTGCTCGATAAGATAGGTGGTGGCCTGCTTGGCGGCGTGGGTGTTGTCGGGACCGATAAAGTCCACGTCATCGCGATAGTAGGAGCGGGCGGCGCACACCACCGGCAGCTCGGAATCGAGCAGGGTCTCCAGGGTTTTGGCCGCCGCGCCGCGCACCGGATTGAAGATGATGCCCGCCACCCCCTGCCGTGACAGGGAGTGGATGCTCTGCTGCAGCCGTTCCGGGCTGTGGCCGCACTGGGTCAGAAACAGCAGATAGCCCTGCTGCTCAAGCACCTCGCTCACCCCGGCGGTCACCTCGGTATAGAAGGGGTCGGTGATGTCGCGCAGGATCAGCCCCACCAGATTGGACTGCTGGCTGCGCAGGTTGGCGGCGGCACTGTTGGGCACATAGTCGAGCTCTTTTATCGCCTGCTGCACCCGCTCGGCGGTGGCCGGCGAGATGCGCCCCTTGCCGTTGAGCACCATGGAGACGGTGGTGACCGACACTCCCGCCCGCTGGGCGACATCGGTGATCTTGGTGGCTTTGGCAGAGAGGGATTTGGGCGACATAGGGCGAACGGATGACGGACAGTTGAGAGCGAGGCTCAAGCATACCTGCTCATATGCCCAAGTGAAACGTTACATCACCATCTGGCCGATCCGGCTCACAAATTTGGATCCTGCTGCCAGCCAGCCCCCTTATTCTGTGATCCTGTCGGCACTTGTAAATTGATAAAACGTTTTATCATCCAGCAAAACCTGATGCTGACCCGCGCCTCTGCGTCGAAATTGCTACGAGCAGCCACGGGGAAAGCCGCAGATATTGCTGTCTATTCACAAGGAGCCGTTTCATGGCCAAGCCTCAAGCCAAATCCACCATATGGGAGTTCCTGCAGAGCCTCGGCAAGACCTTTATGTTGCCGGTCGCCCTGCTGGCCTTCTCGGGCATCCTGCTCGGTGTCGGCAGCTCGCTCACCAGCGATGCGGTCAAGCAGAGCATGCCCTTCCTCGACAATACCGTGCTGCAACTGCTGTTCCTCTGGATGACCAAGGTGGGGCTGGTGGCCTTTATCTACCTGCCGGTGATGTTTGCGGTGGCCATTCCGCTCGGGCTGGCGCGAGAAGAGAAGGGGGTCGCGGCCTTTGCCGGTTTCGTCGGCTATGCGGCGCTCAACCTCTCCATCAACTTCTACCTCACCGTGGCCAACGTCATCGGTGACGGGGCGGCGGAGAAGGCCTACGGGGTGAAATCCATCCTCGGTATCAGCTCCATCGACACCGGGATTCTGGGGGCCATCATTGTCGGGGTGATCGTCGCGAAGCTCCACGCCCGTTTCTACACCTACAAGATGCCCGATGCGCTCGCCTTCTTCGGCGGTGCCCGCTTCGTGCCCATCATCACCGCGCTGGTGCTGGGTGTGGTCGGCTTGGTCGTGCCGTTCGTCTGGCCCTGGTTTGCTGCCGGCATCAATGGCATCGGGGCGCTCATCTCCCACGCCGGTCCCTTCGGCCCCTTCCTGTTCGGTACCGGTGAGCGTCTGCTGCTGCCGCTCGGCCTGCACCACATTCTGGTGGCGCTTATTCGCTTTACCGAAGCGGGCGGCACCCAGCTGGTATGTGGTCACGAGGTGAGCGGCGCCCTCAATATCTTCTACGCCGAGCTCTCTTGCGCCGACACTTCCGGCTTCTCGGTCTCTGCCACCTCCTTCCTCTCTCAGGGCAAGATGCCTGCCTTCCTCGGCGGCCTGCCGGGTGCGGCGCTCGCTATGTATCACTGCGCTCGCCCGGAAAATCGCGGCAAGATCAAGGCGCTGCTTGTTTCCGGCGTGGTGGCCTGCGTCATCGGTGGCATCACAGAGCCGCTGGAGTTCCTGTTCCTGTTTGTGGCACCGGTGCTCTACGTCATTCACGCCATCCTGACGGGTCTGGGCTTTATGACCATGGGGCTGCTTGGCGTCACCATCGGCAACACCGACGGCAACCTCATCGATTTTCTGGTGTTCGGCGTGCTGCAAGGCACCGCCACCAAGTGGTATCTGGTGCCGGTCGCGGCGGCCATCTGGTTTGCCATCTACTACAGCGTGTTCCGCTTCGCCATCGTGCGCTTTAACCTGAAAACCCCCGGTCGTGAAATCGAGACCAGCGAGACTGCCCAGCCCGCGAGCAAGAAGGCCGGCAACAGCGGTTACAACGGTGAAATCATCCTCAACGCCCTGGGCGGCGCTGATAACATCCTCGCGCTCGATAACTGCATCACCCGCCTGCGGATGTCGGTGCAGGACATGAGCCGGGTCGATGACAAGGTATTGAAAGCAAACGGCGCCATCGGGGTGATCAAGCTCGACGAGCACAACCTGCAGGTGGTGATCGGCCCGCAGGTGCATCTGGTGAAAAACCAGCTGCAAAGCCTGATGGGGGCCTGAACCGGCCAATAAGATCCGAACGGGGGGCGCAAGCCCCCCTTGTTTGCCTCTCCCAATATGTCTCCTGTTTATGGAGGGAGAAACTTCATGCACGATATTTATGACTTCGACCTCGTGGTCGACCGCCACGGCACCTACTGCACCCAGTGGGACTATGTAGCCGACCGTTTTGGCCATGCCGATCTGCTCCCCTTTACCATCTCCGACATGGATTTCGAGACCGCCCCCTGCATTCGCCAGACGTTGGCAACCCGCCTTGAGCACGGGGTATTTGGCTACAGCCGCTGGAATCACGACGACTTCAAGGGGGCGGTGAGCAACTGGTTTGCTCACCGCTACGGGGCGAGACTCGACCCCGAGACGCTGGTCTACGGCCCCTCGGTCATCTATGTGATTGCCCAGCTGGTGAGCCTCTGGTCGGCGCCGGGGGAGGGGGTGCTGGTGCATACCCCCGCTTACGACGCCTTCGGCAATATGCTGGCCGCCAACGACAGGGTGCTGCTGCCTTGCCCGCTCAAAAAAGCAGAGGGGAGCTACCAGATCGACTGGCAATGTTTCGAGCAACAGGCAGCCCGCCCCGATTGCCGGATTTTGCTGCTGTGCAGCCCCCACAACCCCACCGGCCGGGTCTGGACGCGGGATGAGCTCGGCCGGATGGCCGACATTTGCCAGCGTCACGGGGTCAAGGTCATCTCGGACGACATCCATATGGATGTGAGCTTTGCCCGCTATCTGCCGTGGAGCGAGGTGGCACCGGACGAGAGCTGGGCACTGGTGAGCTCGGGCTCCAAATCCTTCAATATTCCGGCCCTTGGCGGCGCCTACGCTTTTATTGCCAACGCAGCGGCGCGGACCGCCTATCTGCAGCGGCTCAAGGCGGCCCATGGCCTCTCATCGCCCCCCATTTTCGGGGTGCTGGCCCATATCAGCGCCTATCGGGACGGGGCTGCCTGGTTCGATGCCCTGAAAGCCTACCTGCACGGCAACCTCACCCATGTGGCGGCGCGGCTCAACGCCGCCTTCCCCGCTATCGACTATCGGGTGCCCGAGGGAACCTATCTCGCCTGGATTGACTTGAACGGCCTTGGCATCGACACGACCGAGCGGATGGATGCGCTACAAGCCTTGCTGGTGGAGAAATATCGGGTCGCCATCATGCGCGGCGACACCTACGGCCCGGAAGGCACAGGCTATATCCGCCTCAACGTCGGCTGCCCGCGCTCCAAGGTCGATCAAGGACTCGACGCCCTGATCGGCGCACTGGGGGAGCTGGTGTAAGGGTTGGGATATCTGGCTGAATGAGCTGTTGATTCATCCAGCCGGTGACCTTGATGGAGGCGTTCTGCTCGGTTACCGCTGGCTCAGAAGGTGGCGATCAAGGAGCCATTGCAAGCGATCTGAGCCTGAATGTCTTGGCACAACATCTGAATGTGGGGCTCATCGTTCTTCTCGCGAGGGATATAAATACCGATAGTCCCCTTGTTGTACTCTTCGCCCATATTCAGCTGGCTAATACCGAATCGGGAAAAATAACCGGCCATACTCACCGGATAAGGCATGACAGCATTGCTGTTATTGACAATGTCAATACTGGTGAGCAGGGAGTTGCTGCTATAAATGATTTTGTCATTCAATTTCATGGCGGCGCGTTCCTGCTTTTTTCTCGCCAAATCATCGACCAGATGCAGATATTTATCCTCATCCGGGGTCACCAGCAGGCTCGGATAATCGACCAGATCCTGCTTGCTGCATATTTTCCCTGTGAGGGGATGGCCCGCTCTGACAAATACCCCATCGTGAGAAATAAATAGCGGGATAAATATCAGGCTGTAATTTTTGGCCAGCCCGTGAATTTCATGTCCGAGAAACAGATCGATATGATTGCCCAACAGCAGATCGAGCAGACGCAGATGGTTGCCGACTTCAATATTGATGGCGCAGGATGGGTTGGCCTGTTGATAGCGGGCGGTGACAGGCTGTAATACCGGTTGCCACCACGCATGTCCGGTGCCCACGTTTAGCGGTCGTGCGGCTCGCTCGCGCAGGGTAGCAAGCTGCCTGAGTGTATCATCGTAGATCCGCTGCATTACGCGAGCCTGCTCCAGCAGCAGCTCTCCGGCAGCGGTAAGCGTCACGCCGCCCGCGTGCCTGACCAGCAAGGTCGTCGCCAGACTCTCCTCAAGTTTTCTCATGTTGTGTGTCAGCGTCGGTTGGCTGAGCCCCATTTGCCTGGCTGCCAGACTGACATTTTTGTGGGTGGCCACTTCAATAAATTGTCTTAGATGCTTGTCCACGAACATGGCGTCCGATTATGGGCGGGTGGTGCGCCAAGCTAGTGTAATCACCCGGGGCTGTCAATTATTCCCCTTTACTGACTGACTATTTTTATGTGGCTCCCTTCACGTTGTATTCAAATCGTTTTTACAGCTTGATAGCCGGTTTGGTGCGGTGGATCACGTAATTTCATCTGGTTATAGATGTTATCTATGCCTATTGGGTTGCAGTCTATTTTTCTGGTGAATGTTGACCACGTAAACTGGCAAAAACAGTTTTACTCAATGCTGTTTCAATAACAAAACAAAAAAGTAACGAAGGGAATATATGAAAATTTGTCCATTGGCATTATCCGTGGCGTTATGCTGCGGCGGGGTTCTTTTGTCCGGTTGTAACGACAGCTCATCCAGCGGCAACGATAACGGGGCCAAACCCGAGGTGAAGGCGCCCTGGAATTTTGATCTCTATATGGTCGGTGAGTTTAGCGGCTGGGGTCGTGAGGAGAAGTTCAAACTGACCTTCAAGGATGGTGTCTATCGTCTGGACAACCTGAAAATGAACTCGGGTATGTCCCCGTTCAAAGTGGCCGGGCCCGAGTGGACCAAATATCCCGATTTCTCTGCGGATTCCCGCAAGGAGACCAGCATCTTCCCCGGTCAGGTCTATCCCATGTACTACCAGAACAACGGGCAGAACAACCGTCTGGTGGTGACGGAAAAGGGGCTGCTCGACATTCAGGTCAAGGTGACCAATGCCGATCTGGCTGCACCGGCCATCGAGTTTTCCATGGTGCGTGATGACCCCAATTACAGCGAGAGTCTTTATCTGAAAGGGATTGATGGCAATCTGGAGCCCGTCCTGCAGATGGTCTATCAGGGGGACAAGCAGTATGTGATGGTGGCCAAGCTGGTGGCGGGTGAGCACAAGATAAAGATTGCTTCCGCGCAGGAGGGGATCGGCTTTGGGCTCAATGGCGTCATTGCATTGAACAACCCGGTCAAGATGCAGCGCTGCGATGCTCAGTGCCAGCTGGCAACCGTGCGGGTAGAGCAGGAGGGGTATTACAAGTTCCTGCTGGATGCCAGCCAGGATGAGAATGCCCCTCTGTTGCAGGTCAGCGTTGCAGGGGATAGTGATTTGAGCATGATCAATCCCCATGAAGGGCATGAGCTGATCGAGAAGCGTGAGTATGAGACCTATAAGCCAGGAGTGACGGAAACGGCCACCTTCTCGGTCAAGCGGGCCAGTGACGAGTATCGTAGCTATGCGCAGTCGACCACTCAGGAGTTGCGTGATCCGGGTGATAGCTTTACTGCCTATCAGGAGCAAGCGGATCTGCCCCGCCTGCGCTCCGGCAGCATGGTCTTTGATGCCCTGTTTGCGCTGGCTACCCACGAGATGCGCCAGAACAGCGTGGCTCAGGTCAAGGATGGCAGTTACAACGGGGGTCAGGCGATCCCGTGCGACTGTTTTGAAACCGGCGCCAAGTGGCATTACGTCTGGACGCGGGATCTCTCCTACGCTACCGATCTGGGGCTGGGGGCGCTTGATCCCATGCGTGCGCGCAACTCCCTGCGCTTCAAGCTCTCTGATTTCAGAGCCGAGCTGACAAGCGATCTGGACAGCTTGATCCCGCAAGGACGCCAGATCATTCAGGATACCGGTACCGGGGGCAGCTGGCCCATCAGTACCGATCGCATGAGCTGGGCCCTGGGGGCCGAGCGGGTGCTGGCTGCCCTGTCGGATGCCGAGCGCAGCGCGTTCTTGCCCGAGGTCTTTGAAGGGCTGAGCAACACTATAGAGAGTGATCGTCTGGCCGCCTTCGATAGCGCAGATGGTCTCTATGTCGGCGAGCAATCCTTCCTCGATTGGCGCGACCAGACCTATGCCAAGTGGATCACCGCCGATATCGCCCACATCGGCATGAGCAAATCCCTCTCCACCAACGTGACCCACTATCAGGGGTTGCTGCTGGCCGCGCGGGTGGCGGGCGAACTGGGTCACGATGAGCTGGCGAGCCGCTATAACCAGTGGGCGGGCGAGCTGAAACTGGCTATCAATCGCGCTTTCTGGCTGGCTGACGAGAAGATGTATGCCAGCCTGATCAACACCAGTACCGATCAGAGCCCGGCCTACAAGTTCGATCTATTGGGGGAATCCCTCGCCATTCTGGCCGGTGTCGCCGATGAGGCGCAGGCCAAAGAGATCATCAGTCGCTATCCCATGGGCCCTTATGGCGCGCCGGTCTACTTCCCGCAGCAACCCGATATGCCGGTGTACCATAACCGCGCCATCTGGCCCTTCGTCTCCGCCTACGGGTTGAAGGCGGCGGCCATGGTGCAGAACGTTGCCGTGGTCGATCACCATATCGACTCCCTGATGCGCGGTGCCGCGCTGAACCTCTCCAACATGGAGAACCTCGAGTGGCTCTCCGGTCAGCCCTCCCTGATGGATCTGACCCATCCCGATTTGACCGGGCCGGTGATCAACTCCCAGCGCCAGCTCTGGTCTGTCGGGGGCTACCTTGGCATGGTGACCGACACCACCTTCGGCTACAAGGTGGAAGAGGGAGGGATCCGGATCAAGCCGTTTGTCACCGCTCATTTGCACAAGCTGATGGGGGCCAAGCCCGAGGCAGCACTCAAGGGATTGAACTATCGTGGCAAGCAGATTGACATAGTGCTGCACCTGCCGGAGCTGGGCGGGGAGCGCAGTTACTATCCGGTGCAGAGCGTGACGCTCAATGGAGTTCCGGTGGGTGAGCAGATAAGTGAAAATATGCTGGCCCCTAGCAACCGGATTGAGGTGACGCTCGGTGCCGCCGTGGCTGATGATCAGGGGATCCGCCTGATCAAGGATGTGGCGCCGCTGGATGTCGAGAACCGGCAGGTGTTTGCACCGACCGAGCCGACCCTGCTCGGGGTTAGCGAGCAGAGTGGCAAGCTGGTTGTTGCCCTGCAGGATAGTGTCAACAAGGGGGCGCTCAGCTACAACATTTATCGGGATGGCAAGCAGGTGGCCTCCGGGCTGGATCGTGCGACCAATTGGGTCGACGACATGGTGTTACAGCCGGGCCAGGCCTATTGCTACAGTGCCGAGGCGGTCTATCCGGAGTCCGGCAACCGCTCCCATCATGCCAAGCCGGTCTGCTATCAGCCTGCGCTGCAACATATCGCCATCGATGGGGCCAACGTCTCCCATACTGGCAGTGTGAGCGCCGCCGATGGGGCCATTCCCGTCCCTTACCTCAAGGATTGGGGCCGTCCCGATGACAACCTGCTGGTGCAGGGGGTCAAGCTGGATGGCAAGCGCACCGTTCGCCTGCAATACAGCAATGCCCAGCATGCCATCAATCTGGGGGTGACCAACGGGGTGAAACGGATCTCGGTGCTTAGTGGTGGCAAGGTGGTTGCCAGCGGTATGGTGCAGATGCCCCATGTGATGAAAGAGGGCGACCTCAAACCGTTGCGTGACTCGACGCCGTTCGTGGTGGATCTGCCCGCCGGAGAGTATGACATTCGGGTGAGCGATTTTTACAACATGAGTTACCTGAAGGCGAACGACACCTACAACGATGCAGGCGGTCAAAAGGGGGCGGTCAATCTGATCGATCTCGCCAGCATCACCGTCTCGGCTCGCTAGGTAGCCAAACAAAACGGCCAAGCAAAACCGCCCCGGAGATCCGGGGCGGTTTTTTTATTTAGCGATACTGAGATGAGTCGTGGACGACACAAGGGCTCAGCGATAGCGGCCACGTACCGAGCTGCTGGCACGGCCGGCCATCTTGATCAGGCTCTGGCGGGTGTGCAGGTGGCAGAGCGCGACGCCAAGGGCATCTGCTGCATCCGCCTGCGGGGTGGCGGAGAGTTTCAGCAGATGGGTCACCATATGCTGCACCTGCTCCTTGGCGGCGCCGCCAGTGCCCACCACTGCCTGCTTGATCTGGGTGGCAGAGTATTCGCTCACCGGCAGATAGGCGTTGACCGCGGCGACGATGGCGCTGCCCCGGGCCTGCCCCAGTTTCAGGGCCGAGTCGGCGTTGCGGGCCATAAAGACCCGCTCGATGGCAAACTCGGTGGGTTTGAACTGGGTGATGATCTCGCATACCCCGTCATAGACCTGCTTGAGGCGCTCCGGCAGCTCGCCGCAATCGGTGCGGATGCAGCCAGAGCCAAGGTATTCGGCCTTGCCGCCCACGACCCGGATAACCCCGTATCCGGTGATCCGCGAACCCGGATCGATGCCCAAAATAATGCTCATGGGTGTTGATTGCTCTAAACGCGAGTGATGGCCGCCAAGATAGCAAACTGTGGCCCATTTGGCTGTATGTCCCGGGTCAAGCGGGCAAAGATTGGCCAGCCTGCGTCGGGCGTGGTTACCCCTTGAACAGCGCTATGGTGTCGCCATCCTGCAGGCTGCCCGCGCCCCGCACCACCACCCGATCCCCCTGCTTGAGGGCGCCGCTCACCGCCACCTGCTGGCTGTCGCCAAACAGCACGGTGACCGGCACCCGATTCACCTTGAGCGCCTTGCCGCTTCGCGCCACCTGATAGACCACGCTGCCATCGGTGCCGAGCACCAGAGCGTCCCGGGGCAGCAGCATGCTCTGCTGATCCCCCAGTGGCAGGGCAACCCGTACCGGCGAGCCGATGATGAAGTTGCCCGCTTCCGGTTTGAGGCGCAGCTCGATGAGGCGTGACTTGGGATCGGCGCTGGCGGCTCGCTGGTAATAGACGCCGTGACCGCTCAGCTGCTCCCCCTCCACCCGCAGCCGGGTTTGCGGCGCCAGCTGCTGGGCCCAGAGAATGGGGGCCTGCAGGCGGATATCCGGCTGATCCGGGTTGACCAGCTCCAGCGCCTGCTCGCCCGCGTCCACATGCTCGCCGGGCTGGATGAAGTGGTTGTTCACCACCCCGTCGAACGGGGCATAGATGTGGCTGCGGCGCAGCTGCTCCTCAATCTGGTTCACCTGTATGGCGGCCAGTCGCTCAGCCAGTGCGGCCTGCTCCACATCGTAGCTGGCCTTGTCGTACTGGCTCTGGGAGGCGCTCTTTTGCTGGTGCAGCCGGGTGATCCGCTGGGATTCGGCGCGAGCGAAGCGCAGGTTGCTCTGCCATTTCGCCTGCTCGGCGCGAGCCTGCTCCAGCGAGAGGCGCAGCGCCGCACTGTCGAGGCGCAGCAGCTCGTCCCCTTTTTTGACCCGGCTGCCAAATTCGGCGATCCACTCCACCCGGCCGCTCACTTCGGCGCTGAGCGCCGCCTGCTGGCGACTCGCCACCGTGCCGCTGACCCAGATATTGGCGGCCGCATCCCCTTGGGTCACATCCGCCAGGGTCACCATCTTGCCCTGATCGGCCAATACCGGTAGCGCACTGCCTGCAATCAGCGCAGCGCCAGCCAACATTCGGGTAATCATATGTGTCATCGATGAGCTCCTTGCTCAGGCCCGCTGGCGCAGGGGTTGTGGGATCGCCACCTGCTCCCCGAGACGCAGGAAGGCAGGCAACAGGATCAGGGTAAACAGGGTGCTGCAGCTCATGCCGCCGACAATGACGGTGGCGAGCCCGCGGTAAATTTCGCTCCCCTCGCTCGGGCTCAGCATCAGCGGCAGCATGCCGAAGATGCTGGTGAGGCTGGTCATGGCGATGGGACGCATCCGGCTTTGCAGGGCATCGGCCACCGCCAGCTGACGGCTCATACCGTCCCGCTCGGCGGTGCGGGTCTGATGCACCAGCAGGATGGCGTTGTTGACCACCAGTCCCAGCAGGATGACAAAGCCGATGATGGTGAGCAGATCCATCGGCAGCGGCACCAGCAGCCCGCTCAGTTGCAGTGCCAGCACGCCGCCAACCGAGGCAAGGGGCAGGGTGAGCAGCACCAGCAGGGCATCCTTGAGGGAGGCAAACACTCCCCACAGCAGCACCAGCAGGATCACCACGGCAAACAGGAAGATGGTCCCCAGATTGTCGAGCGCCTGTTGCAGGCTGTCGGCATTGCCGGCAATGCGCAGCTCGCCACCGGCGGGCAGCAGGGGACGGATGGCGGCAAAACTGCGGTTTTTCAGGGTGTCGATCACCTGCTCCATGGTCATACCCGCCGGGGGCGCTATCTGCAGGCTGATGCTGCGCCGCCCATCGGCCCGGAAGATGCTGGCCGGGCCCATGTCATGCTCCACCCGCAGCAGCTCGCCAAGGGGAACGATGCGCCCGGAGGGGGTGGCCAGCGGCACTGCCTTCAGTTCGTCCGGATTGGCGGAGCTCTGCCCCATCAGCATGATGTCGAGCCGATCCTCGCCATCGAAATACTCGCCGACCCGCAAGCCGTCGCCAAAGGTCTGGATGATGGTGGGCAGGGGTGTGCGATCCCAACCCACTTCGGCGAGACGTCGATCTTGCGGCACCAGTTTGAGCTCGGGAGCGGTGAAGTCGAGACTCGGTTCGGGCCGGACCTGTGCTCCCGGCAGGTCCTTGCTGAGGATCCCCATGCTGGCACGGGCCGCCTGATAGAGCTCGGGCAGGTTGCCCCCCTGCAGCAGCAGGGAGACGCCGTTCTCGCTGTCAAAGCCGCCAAACAGCGACCCCTGACCGCCGAACACCCGGGTGTCGGGAATGCCTACCAGCAGCTGTTTCATCAACAGGCTCTCCAGCTCCTTGATGCGGGTCTCGTCCTTGGGGCGCACGCCAATCTGGGCGCCCCCCGGGTAGCGCAAGATGTAGTAGTTCTTGAGGGCAGGCTCTTTCTCCCCCTTCATGTAGGGGGCGAGGCGGGCGATCAGGGTATCGATCACCTCTTCGCGCTGGGCCTTGAGATTGACCCCGGGGGTGAAGTTCATCCAGACATCCACCGCGTCCCGTTTCACGTCCGGCAGATAATCCATCTTGGGCAGAAGCTCCCAGGTGGCCAGTGCCGGCAGACTCATCATCAGGGTAATGACCGCCCAGCGCTGGCGTGAGGTCGAGGTCCAGCGGATCACGTGACGGGTAGTGCGCTGCCACAGCGACTCATAGGGATCGGTCAGTGTTTCACGCCCCATCCAGCGTGCCGCCACCGCGGGCAGCACGATGACGGCGACCAGCATGGAGACTGTCACGGCGCAGGCGATGGTGAGCGCCAGATCGGCAAACAGCTGACCCTCCACATCGTTGAGCAGCAGCACCGGCAGGAAGATGGCAACCGTGGTGAGGGTGGAGGCGACCAGCGCCGTCCACACCTGACGGGTACCTTCGAGCGCTGCCTCCGCCTTGCTCAAATCCCCCCGCTGGTGGCGCCGGTAGATGCTCTCCAGCACCACGATGGCGGCGTCGAGCACCATGCCGACGGCAAAGGCGATGCCCGCCAGCGAGATGATATTGAGGGTGCGATCCATCACCTTGAGCAGGCAGAAGGTGAGCATGATGCTGATGGGGATGGCGAGGGCAATCATCAGGGTCGCCTTGAGCTGGCGCAGGAAGAGCCAGAGGATGGCGCAGGAGAGCAGCACCCCGAGCCCCAAGTTGGCGGTGACCATGCTGATGGCGCGATTGATGTAGAGGGAGGCATCGAACGACTGCTCCATGTGCAGCCCGACCGGCTCCAGCACCTCGCGGTTGAGCTCGTTCACCCGGGCTTTGATCGCCTCAAGGGAGGCCAGGGCATTGGCGCCGCTCTCCTTGAAGATCTGGGCGGCGATGGCGGTATTGCCGTTTTGGATCCGCAGCACCGGGTTCTCCTCCCGGGCCACCCTTACTTCAGCGACATCCCGCAGATAGATGGGCAGGCCATCGCGCCAGTCCACCACCTTGTCCCCCAGCGTCTCGACATCATAGCGACCGGCGAAGCGCAGCTTGTACTCCCAGCGCCCGATGTCGAGGGTACCGGCCGACACGTCCCAGCCGGTGGTGGCCCGGCTGGCCAGCACCGGGATCTCCACCCCCAGCTCGGCGGCGCGGTAGGGGTCGAAGCGGATCTGGATCTGGCGCTCGTTGATCCCCTCGACTGCGACAGTCGAGACCCCTTCGATGCGCTCCAGCTCGGGTTTGACCCTCGCCTCGATCAACGCCTGATGATCATCGATCACCCCCTTGGCGCCGGGCAGCTGCTGGATGAAGAAGAAGGTGAGGGTATCGTTGCTGCTGTAGTTGTTGACGTAGGGGCCGCCAATCTTGTCCGGCAGTCCCGAGACCCGGTTCAGTCGCGAAATCACGTCGAGTTGGGCCCGCTGCATGTCGGTGCCGAGGGCAAACTCCATATCGATTTCGGTAAAGCCGGGATAACTCTCGCTGGTGAGGCTCTTGAGCCCTTGCACCCCCTGCATCTCCTGTTCGATGGGGTCGGTGATCTCCGACTCCATCTCCTGGGGCGAGGCTGAACGCCAGCTCACCGAGATGTTGAGGTGTGGACGGTCGATGTCGGGGAACAGCTGGATCGGCAGTCCCCGGATGCTGAGCAGGCCCAGCAGGAAAATCAGCACGATCGAGACCGCCACCCAGATGGGGCGTTCGATCGCCGTTTTGGCGAGGTTCATTCACTCTTCCTGAGTTGTTGTTATCGGCCATTCCGCTGGCCTTGCTTCCAAAGCCCCTGCAACAGGGACTCAAGCATTTAACTGGAATTCTCCCAGCTTGTAAATGCATGGTTAACAAACAAAAAAACCGGCCACGAGGGCCGGTTTGGTACTGGTTTGCCAAGGGGTCAGGCGGCGTGCTCGACCTTGTTTGGCTGCTTGTTTGCTTGCTGGGAGAAGCCTTCCAGCTCGCCTGGGGCGAAGTTGTCTACCTGAATCGCTTCGTAGCGCAGGGCATCGGCGGCCAGCAGCTTGTCCGCTTCGTCCTTGCTCAGGATGGAACCGGCCAGTGCGGCGGCAACCAGATCCGGCAGCGCCAGTTTGCGGGGCAGTTTGCCCTCTTTCTGGGCCTGCACCAGCTTCTTCTCGTAGGGCTGCACAGCAACCATGGCCTGGAAGGCGCGCTCCATCAGGCCGACCGGATCCGCATCGTCCTTGCCCACGTAGCAGAGGGCGGTCAGACGGTCGCGGAACTCGCCCGGCTTCATCATGGCCAGACAGATGGCGTGGCAGCGATCGTCTGCCGGCATCTTGTAACCGACGCCGAACGGGAACACCACGCGCTTGAGCACGGCACCCACCACCTTGTTCGGGAAGTTCTGGAAGAAGCCCTCGAACGCCTTGCCAATCAGGTAGAGGTTGCGCTCCACCGCGTACTGCACGAACGGCAGATCGGAGACCATGCGGCCCTGATCCTCGTAGTGCTTGAGGGTGGCGGAGGCCAGATAGAGGTGGCTCAGCACGTCACCCAGACGGGCGGAGATCATCTCCTTGCGCTTGAGATCGCCACCCAGCATCAGCATGGAGACGTCGGCGCACAGGGCCAGCCCTTTACTCATGCGGGAGAGCTGTTTGTAGTAGCGAGCGGTTTCACCGGCTACCGGCGCGCTGTTGAACTGACCCAGGGTCAGCCCCTGGAACAGGGAACCGAAGAAGTTGCCGGCGCCGAAGGCGATGTGCTTCATCAGCAGGGCGTCAAACTTCTCGAGACCGCGCTCCACGTCGGTATCAGCCGCTGCTTCCAGCTCGGCAAACACATACGGGTGGCAGCGGGTAGCCCCTTGCCCGAAGATCATCAGGTTGCGGGTCAGGATGTTGGCCCCTTCCACCGTGATGGCGACCGGAATACCCATGTAGGCGTAGCCGGTGTAGTTTTTCGGGCCCAGCTGGATGGCTCGACCGGCGTGGATATCCATGGAGTCATCCATGATCTGGCGCGCCATTTCGGTCATGTGGTACTTGGAAATCGCAGTGACGATGGCCGGCGCCTGACCCAAGTCCAGGGAACCTGCAGTCATGCGACGTGCCCCTTCCAGCTGATAGGTGAGGCCACCGATGCGGGCCAGCGCTTCCTGCACCCCTTCAAACTTGCCGATGGACATGCCGAACTGCTTGCGCACGTAGGAGTAGGCGCCCACGGTGCGGCTCGCCATGTGACCGCAAGCAGTGCCCAGCGCAGGCAGCGAGATGCCGCGACCGGCGGAGAGGCATTCGACCAGCATGCGCCAGCCGCGACCGGCGTAATCCGGGCCGCCGATGATCCAGTCGAGCGGAATGAACACATCCTTGCCGAAGGTCGGGCCGTTCATGAACGCCAGACCCATGGGGTAGTGGCGATCGCCGACGCGCACGCCGGGGTGGCTGGTGGGGATGAGGGCGCAGGTGATGCCGAGCTCTTCCTTGTCACCCAGCAGTTTTTCCGGGTCATAGAGTTTGAATGCCAGCCCCAGCACGGTGGCACGGGGGGCCAGGGTGATGTAGCGCTTGTTCCAGTTGAGGCGAATACCCAGCACCTCTTCACCCTTGTGCATCCCTTTGCAGACGATCCCCTTGTCAGGAATGGCGCCCGCATCGGAGCCCGCTTCCGGCCCGGTCAGGGCGAAGCAGGGGACTTCTTTGCCATTAGCCAGCCCCGGCAGCCAGAAATCTTTCTGGGCCTGGGTGCCATAGTGCATCAGCAGCTCACCCGGGCCGAGAGAGTTCGGCACCATGACGGTGACCGCCACGCTCAGGCTCTTGGTCGCGATACGGGTGACGATGGTGGAGTTGGCAATCGCCGAGAATTCGCGGCCGCCGTAGGATTTCGGGATGATCAGGGAGAAGAAGCCTTCCTTCTTCAGATAGTCCCACACCGGCTCTGGCAGGTCTTTGGTTTCGTTGACGATCTTGAAGTCGTCAACCATGGCGAGCAGGGTTTCGACCTGATTGTCGATAAAGGCCTGCTCCTCTGCGGTCAGCTCAGCCTTGCCGTAGCCGTGCAGTTTTTTCCAGTCGGGGTTGCCGCGAAACAACTCGCCATCCCACCAGACGGAGCCGGCTTCCATGGCCTCCCGCTCGGTGGCTGACAAGGGCGGCAATATCTTTTTGAAGATGCCGAACACCGGACGGGTTACCACCTTTTTACGGATGGAGGGTACGCCGAGCACAACGGCTATCGCCAGCACCAGCAGGACAAGCAATGTGATCATACCGAAGTTCCTTCTATTTCACTGTTTCCGTTGATTTATTGTTGGTTGTTACACGGCCAGGGAGAGCCTGGTCGACTCCACGGGCGCCCCGACTCCGGACGCCAGATAAGGAATAACGTTGCGCACCAGCCCTTCCACATCGAGCTGCTGGCCAAAGTCGGCCAGGGCGATGTCGCGCAGCGCATCGGCAGAGGCCATGGTGAATACGACGGTGCCCAGGGTGAAGTGCAGGCGCCAGAAGAGATCCGCTGGCGACAGGGCCGGATTGGCCTTGGAGATGGCCTGGGTGATCCGCTGCAAAATGGGGCCGTAGTGGGCGGTGATGAAGCGGCGCAGGTGGCCCTGGCTGTCGATATAGCCGCGTCCCAGCAACTGCATGAAGATGGCCGGGCCATTAGCCCGCACCGTCGATAGCTTCATCAGCGGCTCGACAAAACTTTCAAACAGTTGCAGCAGGGTCAGCTGCTCCTGCTCCATCAGTACCCGCAGGCGGGCATCGAGATCGGGCATAAACAGGCTCAGATAGCGGTCGAGCACCGCCTGGATCAGCTCCTTCTTGGAGCCAAAGTGATAGTTCACCGACGCCAGATTAACGTCGGCCTCACTGGTGATCAGACGCAAAGAGGTATCGGCGAATCCCCGCTCGGCAAACAGCACTTCAGCGGCGTCGAGAATACGGTTTTTGGTATCGATTTTACTCACTGGACACCTCACTTAAACGAATGTTTAAAAAGTACGTTTCATAACGTGAAGTGTCAAGAGAATGTGAATGAGTGTTAGCGGAATGTTTTTCGATGAAAAAAGCAAAGTGGGCGGAACTTAGTCAAAAAGCAGGACTCTATATCTATGCCACTGCAATTAAACATTAAGTCTCGCCCAACCTGCTCCATGCTAGTTGGGCCTTTTTTTGCGCGTTTGTTACCAGTTTGCGGCTTGCAGGCAAAAAAAACCGCCGCAGGGCGCGACGGTGGGGAAAGTGAGTTCGCGTCATCCTGACAGCAAACTGTCGATGCGAGTTCAGGCATGTATCGACGGGGGCAGTATGCCAGCCAGAGCCCCTCAGACTATGTCAGCTTCGCGGCATTTTGTGACAAAGTGTGGCAAGCACTGGCGTGGCCCAAGCTGCCGCTCTTTGCTATGCTGCCCTTTCAAAATATGAGGGGAGAGAAGATGAAGTACCCGGTCGATACCCACACTCACACCATTGCCAGCACCCACGCCTACAGCACCATCCACGACTATCTGCCGATAGCCAGGGCCAAGGGGATCAAGCTGTTCGCCACCACGGATCATGGCCCCGAGATGGCCGATGCCCCTCATGTCTGGCATTTTGCCAACTTGCCGATATTGCCAAGAGTGGTGGATGGGGTAGGGATCCTGCGGGGTATCGAGGCCAACATCAAAAACCTGGAGGGGGAGATCGATTTTCCCGAGCGTTACGAGTCGCGCCTCGACATGATCATGGCGGGTTTTCATGAGCAGGTATTCCCTCCCTGCGATCAGGCTACCCACACCCAGGCGATGATCAACGCCATCAAGAGCGGTCGGGTCGACATGATCAGCCACCCGGGCAACCCCGCATTTCCCATCGACATTCAGGCTGTGGTCAAGGCGGCAGCTGACTATCGGGTGGCGCTGGAGATCAACAACTCCTCCTTCATTCACTCGCGCCCGGGTAGCGAAGGCAACTGTCGCGCAATCGTTGAAGCCGCGCGAGATCTGGGGGCCTACCTCACCTTCGGCTCCGATTCCCACGTCGCTTTCAGCCTCGGCGATTTTGACCATTGCCACCGGCTGGTGACCGAAGCGGGCTTCCCGCAAGAGCGGATCCTGGTGCGCTCCCCCCGCGCCCTGCTTGAATTTCTCGAAAGCCGCGGCCGAGCCCATATCCCCGAGTTTGTCGATCTGTAAATCGGGCGCTAACACCATGAGCCAACTCATAAAATCGAGTTGGCTCAATTGACTTGCCGGTCATTTTTTATGAATGTGGAGAGCAACAAGCCGGTATAGCTCAGTTGGTAGAGCAGTGCATTCGTAATGCGAAGGTCATGAGTTCGATTCCCCTTATCGGCACCAGATCGTGAGGGCAGGTTTCATTTGTGAAACCTGCCCTTTTTACATGGCCTTTGCCAAGGCTCGCTCTACATAGAGATAGCCAATCCCCATCACCTGCTGGGCGCGGCTGAGCTGGCCGAAACGGATATGGGTGGCGTTGACCGCATCGCTGCAGTCGAACGGGTTGGCGCCGGTCTGACTGACGATGGTTTGCAGCCAGGTTTCACCAAAGTGGCAGCTGCGGCCATAGAGCCAGATGCGGTTGATGTTGAGGATATTGAGGAAGTTGTAGAGGCTCAGGCCAATGGCGCGGGCCCCTTCGTCCACCAGGGCGCGGATCATGGCATCCCCCTGATGGTAGAGCGTGAGCAGTTGGGCGGTATCCAGCTCTACACCAGTCTGCACCGGGTTGTCGGCACTGGCTTGTTGCTTGAGAAAGACCCGGGCCCGTTTCTTGATGGCAAACAGCGAGGCGACTGTCTCCAGGCAGCCATAGCGGCCGCATGCACAGGCGCTGCCGTCCGGATTGATGATGGTGTGGCCTATCTGGCCGCTGCCAAACAGGGCGCCCCGGTAGATCTGGTCGTTGATGATAAAGGCCGAGCCGATACCGTAATCGACGTTGATGACGCAAAAATCCCCGTTCCCTTCCCGGTCCTGCCACTTCTGGGCCAGCGCCAGCATGATGCAGTCGTTATCCACCATCACCTCGCAACCCAGCCGCTCCTCCAGCAGGTACTTTAGCTCGACCGGTGCGTGCCAGGGTGCTTGCGGCATGGTTTGTGATACCCCGGTCGCCGGGTTGACCTGACCGTGTACCGCCAAGGCCAGCCGGATCGCCAGTCCCTTGTGGCGGCGCTTGTGCTGGTAGTAGTGCGCTTCAATCAGGTGCAGCAGCTCATCAGGGGTTTGTGGGGCAATCTTCTGGTCGCTGAACTCATCCAGCGGGGTGATCAGGTTATCCACCAGGATGCTCTCCAGATGGGTGGGGCTGATATTGAGGCAAAGAATGGCCCCCTGGCCGCTGGCAATGCGGTAGCTGCCGCCATTGATGCCGCGCAGGGAGAGGTTCTGATCGCTGTGGCTGATGGCGCCATCGGCCACCAACTCGTCAAGGATCTTGCTGACCGCCGGAATGGAGAGCTCGCAGTGGCGCGCCAGGGTGGACTTGCTCGCCTCTTTTAACTGATAGAGCAGGGCAAGCAGCACCTGTTTGTTGTGGTGGCGGACCTTCTGGTTGTTCAACCCTATGCTCATCGCTTCACTAAACTCCGCTTACTGTATTGCGTGATCTTTCAGCAATTAATGCAGGTTTAACCATTCTAATCTGGTCTCACTGAAAACTTTACTAACAAATGTTGAGTGAGGCGAGATTAATGAGAGCTGATGTCAAGGTCTGGGTAGAGACCATCTCACTGCCGACCTACGAGGTAGGCGCCGAAGATCCCAACCCCATGTTTCTCGAGAAGCGGGTCTATCAGGGCTCCTCGGGGGCTGTCTATCCCTATGGGGTGATCGACACCCTCACCGGCCAGAAGCAGATGAAGTCCTATCGGGCAGTCTGGCTGGAAAACGACTTCATCAAGGTGATGCTGCTGCCGGAGTTGGGTGGCCGTATCCATCGAGCTTACGACAAGGTGATGAATCGCGACTTCGTCTATTACAACGAGGTGATCAAACCGGCGCTGGTGGGGCTGGTGGGGCCCTGGATTTCCGGCGGCATCGAGTTCAACTGGCCCCAGCACCACAGGCCCACCACCTTCATGCCGGTGGACTTCACCATTACGGAGCGGGAGGGCGGCGCCAAGACCGTCTGGCTCGGCGAGGTGGAGCCGATGCGTGGTCTGCAGGTGATGGCGGGCTTTACCCTCTATCCCGACAAGGCGCTCATCGAGATCACTGGCAAGGTGTTCAACGGGAACGACACGCCGCGCCACTTCCTCTGGTGGTCCAACCCGGCAGTGAAAGGGGGCGATGCCCACCAGAGCGTCTTCCCGCCCGATGTGACCGCCGTCTATGACCACGGCAAGCGCGACGTCAGTGCCTTCCCCATCGCCCGCGGTACCTACTACAAGGTGGACTACTCCGCCGGGGTCGATATCTCCCGTTACCGCAATATCCCGGTGCCCACCTCCTATATGGCGGACAAGTCCGACTACGACTTCGTCGGTGCCTACTGCCATGACGAGCAGGGCGGTCTGTTGCACGTGGCGGATCACCACGTCTCGCCGGGCAAGAAGCAGTGGAGCTGGGGCAACTGTGACTTCGGTCTGGCCTGGGATCGCAACCTGACCGATGACAATGGCCCCTATATCGAGCTGATGACCGGGGTCTACACCGACAATCAGCCCGACTTCACCTGGCTGGATGCGGGGGAAGAGAAGGTGTTCGTGCAGAACTTCCTGCCCTACAACACCCTCGGCACCCTGCAAAATGCCAACACCCGCGCCGCCATCAAGCTGGAGCGCAGCGATGATGGCCTGCTGTGCGGTGCCTACGCCATCGCGCCGCTGTGCCACGCCCGTTTCGAAGTGAGTGACGAGAGTGGTGTGCTGTTCACCCAGACACTGGATCTGCAACCGGGTCAGGCCTGGCTTGAGCCGCAGGCCATCACCAGCGAGGGACGCTTGCAGGTACGCCTACTGGATGAGCAGGGCCAGTCGATCCTGAGCTATCTCGAGCATCAGCCCGCAGGCGAGGCCTTGCCGGATCCGGCTACGGCGCCGGAGCCCGCCGTCAATCTCGACTCGGTCGACGAGCTCTACTTCATCGGCCAGCATCTTGAGCAGTATCTGCATGCCAGCCGTTCGCCCTTTGATTACTACCTGCGGGCACTGGAGCTAGACCGTGGCGACTATCGCTGCAATCTGGCGCTGGCAACTCTGGAGTACAACCGCGCCAACTATGAGCAGGCGCTGGCCTACGTCAATCAGGCGCTGGTCCGTGCCCATCGCCTCAACAAGAACCCCCAGTGTGGCAAGGCGAGCTTGCTGCGTGGCCACATCGAGGAGCGTTTGGGGCAATTCGATGCCGCCTTCGATGACTTCTACAAGGCGACCTGGAGCGGTAACTGCCGCGACAGTGGCTTCTTCGGGCTGGCCCGCATCGCCATGGTGCGCCGGGATCCCGCGCAGGCACTGCAATTTGTCGAGAAGAGTCTTGCCGTCAACGGCACCCACTACGGCGCTATCGCCCTCAAAGGGTTGGCGCTGCTGGAGTCTGGTGAGCAGGAGGCGGCCATCGCCTATATCGACGAGCAGCGCGTCCGTTATCCACTTCACTATCAACTGGCCTTCCTGTGCTGGCTGGCAAGCGAGCAGCCGACCGATCTCGAGGCGCTGCGCACCCTGTGCAACGGGCGCGGAGTGAATCTCTGCTTCCTGGCAAGCGATCTGCTGGCATTGGGACGTCCCGAGCTGGCGCAGCAACTGCTCTCAACACTGCAGGTGGAGGAGACCCTGCCGCTGCTGTTCCAGGCTGCATTGTTGTCGGAAGGTGAGGCGCAGGATGCCCTGCTGGCGCGAGCCGAGCAGGCCTTTAGCCGCAAGGTGCGCTTCCCCAATACCCTTGGCGAGGTGGCCATGCTGGCGCAACTGCCACACAGCTGGTTTGCCAGCTACCTGCTGGGCTGCTTCCACTACAGCAAGCGCAGCTACCCGCAAGCCATTGCCCTGTGGCAGCAGGTGTGCGAGCAGGCGCCTGGGTTTGCCCCGGCATGGCGCAACCTTGGCATCTATCACTTCAACAAGAGCGGCGATCCGGTGGCGGCCGAGCAGTGTCTGAGCCGGGCCTTTGCCCTCAAGCCGGATGATGCCCGTTTGCTGTTTGAACTGGATCAACTGCACAAGCGCTGCGCCATGGCACCCGCCGAGCGGTTGGCGCTGCTGGAGGCGCATCGTGAGGTGGTCCTCAAGCGCGATGATCTGACCGCCGAATTGCTCGGCCTCTATCACATCACCGGCCAGCTGGATGCGGCGGCCGAGATCTTGCGGCTGCGCGAATTCCACCCCTGGGAGGGGGGCGAGGGCAAGGTGACCGGCCAGTACCTCATCAATCAGCAACGCCGGGCATTGGCGTTGATGATTCAGGGACGCCACGAGCAGGCCATTCCGTTGCTGCAACAGGCGTTGCACTACCCCCTCAATCTGGGAGAGGGACGTCTGGTAGGACAGACCGACAACGATATCCATTACCTGTTGGCGCTCTGCCATCTGGCCTGTGACAACCAGAGTCTGGCGGCCCAGTGCCTGCAACTGGCCTGCCTCGGCCAAGGATCGCTCGGGGCCAGCCGCTACTACAACGATCAGCCGGTGGATTATCTCTTCTATCAGGGTATGGCGCTGGCACGTCTTGGTCGGGTTGCGGAGGCGCAGCGTCTCTTTGAAGGGATGGTCGGCTGGGCCGAGCAGGCGATGGGCGAGTCGATCGAGGCGGACTTCTTTGCCGTCTCACTGCCGGATCTCATCGTGCTGGATGACGACCCGCAGCATAAACATCGCCAGCACTGTCTGCTGGTCAGGGCGCTCGGCCTGTTGGGGCTGGGTCAGCGGGATGGTTGTGAACAGACCTTGCGAGAGCTGCTCACCCTTAACCCGGCTCACGACAAGGGACACCTCTTTGCCCTGATCTGCCTCGAGCTGTCACTCCACTCATAACTCTCATAACTCTCATAACAAAAACCGGCGCCCCGCCACGGTGAGGGGGTGCCACTGCACCCTACAATCGACAAGATGATAAGGATGAGTCATGGAACGCACGAAAAATCAATTGGATACGAATGGGCTCAATATGAGCTACATCTGGATGATCTGTTTGGTGGCCGCCTGCGGTGGCCTGCTGTTTGGTTATGACTGGGTCGTGATTGGCGGGGCCAAGCCCTTCTATGAGGCCTATTTCGCCATCACGGATCCGGCCCAGTCCGGCTGGGCCATGAGCTCGGCGCTGGTGGGCTGCGTGCTGGGGGCCGCCATCTCCGGCTGGTCAGCCGATCGCTTCGGTCGCAAGAAGCCGCTGATCCTGGCTGCCATCCTCTTCACCATCTCGGCGTGGGGCACGGCTGCGGCCAGCAACTTCGATCTGTTTGTGGTTTATCGCATCATCGGCGGGATCGGCATCGGTCTGGCTTCTGCGCTCTCGCCCATGTACATCGCCGAGATCAGCCCGGCCAACAAGCGCGGCAAGTTCGTGGCCATCAATCAGCTCACCATCGTCATCGGTGTGCTGGCGGCTCAGCTGGTGAATCTGATGATCGCCGATCCGGTGGCAAGCAATGCGACTCAGGCCGATATTCTGGCGACCTGGAATGGACAGTCCGGCTGGCGCTGGATGTTCGGTGCCGAACTGGTACCTGCGTTGGCGTTTCTGGTGTTGATGTTCTTCGTGCCGGAGTCGCCGCGCTGGTTGGCCAAAGATGGTCAGTATGAGAAAGCCTCCCGCATGCTCGGCAAGATTGGCGGGGATGCTTATGCCAAGCAGACCCTGGCCGATATCCGCCAGACTCTGGTGGGCGAGACCCACAAGGTCTCGCTGGCGGAGCTGGGTAAACCCTCGGTGCGGCCGATCCTCATCATCGGGATTGTACTGGCAGTGTTCCAGCAGTGGTGCGGCATCAACGTGATCTTCAACTATGCGCAGGAGATCTTTGCCTCCGCCGGGTTTGACATCAACAGCACCCTCAAGTCCATCGTCGCCACCGGTCTTATCAACTTGCTGTTTACCCTGATCGCGCTGCCCATGGTGGACAAGATTGGCCGCCGCAAGCTGATGCTGATTGGCTCGGCGGGACTGACCATTATCTACGGCATGATGGCGGCGGCCTATGCCACAGGCGTACTGGGGATGCCGGTGCTGCTGCTGGTATTGGCGGCCATCGCCATCTATGCCTTGACGCTGGCGCCGGTCACCTGGGTGTTGCTCTCGGAGATCTTCCCGAACCGGGTGCGCGGATTGGCGATGTCGGCTGGAACCCTGGCGCTCTGGATCGCCTGTTTCGTGCTGACCTACACCTTCCCGCTGCTCAATGCCGGGTTGGGGGCTGCAGGCAGCTTCCTGCTCTATGGCCTTATCTGTTTCGCCGGTCTCATCTTTATCTATCGCAAGGTGCCCGAGACCAAGGGCGTCACGCTGGAGGCGCTGGAAGCCCAGCTGGCCCAAGGCAAGGTCGAACTGACGCCGACCAAGGCGAGCGCCTCGGCATGACGGTTTACACATTGGGCAACCCGCATCTTCGGATGCGGGTTTCAACCCAAGGAGCCTGTGTGCTGGGGCTGGAGGATGAGCAGGGGCGCCCGCTGCTGCGCAATACCGACTCCGATGCTCCTTACGATCCCGGGCAATGGCATCCCGGCGAAAGCGCGCTGTTTCCCATGTTGCCGCTGGCCAACCGGGTCGCAGGCAACCGTTTTGAGTTGTGGGGAGAGGCGTGTGCATTGCCCGCGAGCGAGCTCGATCCCGATTTCTTTTTGCATGGGGATGGCTGGCTACAGCGATGGCAACCGGTGGCGTTGACCGACAGCTCGGTGACTTTGCAGCTCAACAGCCAGAATGGTCCCTTTCACTATCTGGCGGAGATCGACTATCGGCTGCAGGGGGCGAGCCTGGTGGCGCGGATCAGCCTGACCCATCTTGGGGAGAGCCCCTGTCTCTACGGCGCGGGTTTTCACCCCTTCTTCTGGCGCGACGAGCAGACCCGCATCCGTTTTCTGGCGAGCGGCGTCTGGCAAGAGGGAGCAGATCATCTGCCGATCGACTGGTCGAGCAGGCTGGCACCCCACCTCGATTTTCGCCAGTGGCAGCGCCCGCAAGGGTGGCTCAACCACTGTTATGGCGGCTGGCGCGGTCAGGCCGAGCTTGACCATCCTGCCCGCCAGCAGCGGCTGCTGGTTTCAAGCGAGTGTGCCTTCCTGATGCTCTATCAGCCCGATGAGGGGAGTGGCTTCGTCTGTCTGGAGCCCCAGAGTCACGCCGCCAATGCCCACCACCTGGCCGGTCACCCCGGTTTGCGGCTACTCGCCAGAGGTGACCGCATGAGTATCGGTATGACCCTGACAGTGGCGTCCGGGGGCTGATCATGATCTGGCTTGTGGTATTGGTGAACACAATGAGCCACCCGTCGGGTGGCTCTTTTTATTGCGGATTATCCTGCGTGTTACCTGATCTCCGGTCAGGCTATCTCCATCTCTGGCTGTGGTGTCGAGGTGTGTTAGCTGGTCAGCTTGTCGATGCGCACCGCTGCCACCTTGAACTCGGGGATCTTGGCGTAGGGGTCGGTGGCATTGATGGTGAGCCGGTTGGCCGGGGCTTCGGCGAAGTGGAACGGGATAAAGACTACACCCGGTTGCATCCGTTTGGTCACGAAGGCGGGCAGTTCGATATGGCCGCGGCGGCTGGTGACCTTCACCCGCTCACTGTTGCTGATCCCCATCCGCTGCGCATCCACCACGCTCATCATCACCCGCGGCCCGGCCAGCTTGTCGAGCCCCTTGGTCTTGCGGGTCATGGTGCCGGTGTGGAACTGCTCCAGCAGGCGGCCGGTGGTGAGCACGATGGGATAGGTCTCATCGGGCAGTTCGGCGGCATAGCGGAACGGGGTCGCGACCATCTCCCCCTTGCCACGGGTGAACTGCTTGCAGTGGAGCAGGCGAGTGCCTTCGGGCGCTGCGTCGTTGCAGGGCCACTGCAGCCCTTGCGCTCCCACCTTGTCCCACTGGATGCCGGCGTATTGCGGGGTGACTTGGCAGATCTCGGCGGTGATCTCCTGCGGGTTTTGATAGTGCCAGTCGCCGCCCATGGCGTTGGCGATCTGCTGGATGATCCACCAATCCTCCCGCGCTTCACCCGGCGCCTTGAGGGCGGGGGAGATGCGTTGCACCCGCCGCTCGGTGTTGGTGAAGTGGCCGCTCTTCTCGGCAAATGAGCAGGAGGGGAGCACCACATCGGCGAGCTGGGCAGTTTCCGAGAGGAAGATATCCTGCACCACCAGAAACTCCAGCTGCTTGAGCCCCTCGATGACGTGATGCTGATCCGGATCGCTCAGCACCGGGTTTTCACCCATCACATAGAGCCCCTTGATGCTGCCCGCACAGGCGGCATCGATGGTCTCGGTAAGAGTGAGACCGGGCGTGCGCGGCAAGTCTGGATGCTGCCAGGCGGTGGCGAAGCGGGCATGCACCTCGGGGTTGGCCACTTTCTGATAGCCGGGCAGGCAGTTGGGCAGCGCCCCCATGTCACAGGCACCCTGCACGTTGGACTGGCCCCGCAGCGGGTTGATGCCGCCCCCTTCGATGCCGATGTTGCCGCACAGCAGTTGCAGGTTGGCGATGGCCCGCACGTTGTCGTGGCCGGTAGTGTGCTGGGTGATCCCCATCGAGTAGTAGATGGCGGTGCGTTCGGCGGTGCCGATGAGGCGGGCGAGCTCGATCACCTGCTCGGCCGGCACGCCGGTGACGAGGGCTACCTTGTCCGGGGCATAGGCCGGGGAGAGCACCTCCGCTTGCAGCGCTTCGAACCCTTCTACTCGTGCGGCGATATAGGCCTTGTCGTGCCAGTTGTTCTGGATGATCTGCTGCATCAGGCCGTTGAGCAGCATCACGTCGGTGCCGGGTCGGTGAGCCAGATAGAGGCTGGCATGGTCCGCCATCTCGATCCGCTTCGGATCGGCCACTACCAGCCGCGCCTTGCCCGTGGTGACTGCCCGCTTGATATGGGAGCCGATGATGGGGTGAGCCGCCGAGGTGTCGGAGCCGATGATGAAGATGAGATCCGAGTGATCAATGCTCGGGATGTCGTTGGTCATAGCGCCGCTGCCGAGTGACGCCTCCAGCCCGGTGACGGTGGAGGCGTGGCAGAGCCGCGCGCAGTGATCCACGTTGTTGGTACCAAGCTCCCGGCGCATGAACTTCTGGAACAGGTAGTTCTCTTCGTTGGTGGTTTTGGCCGACGAAAAACCCGCCAGCGCATCGCTGCCATAGTGCTGGCGCAGGGTGGTAAAGCGCTCGGCCACCAGAGCGATGGCCTCCTGCCAGCTGGCGGGCACCAGCTCGCCATTTTTACGGACAAGCGGGGTAGTGAGGCGCTCCTCGCTCTGAATAAAGTCAAAGCCGAAGCGCCCCTTGACGCAGAGCAGTCCCTGATTTACCGGCGAGTTGCGATTTCCCTCCACATAGCGGATGCGGTTGCGCGCCTTATCGACATAGAGGGTGACGCCACAGCCCACTCCGCAGTAGGTGCAGATGGTATTGACCGGTGTGAGCAGTTCGGTGCGCCCCTGCGACTTGTCGCGGGCATCCACCAGGGCCCCGGTGGGGCAGACCTGTACACAGGCGCCGCACTGCACGCAGTGGGAGTCACCCATCGAGAGTCCCGTGTCGAACTGCGGCCGGTTCGAGAGGGTGCCATCGCTGTTCTTGGCAAAGCGCAGCACACCCTGTACCGCCTGCTCACCACAGGTCTGCACGCACTGGCCGCAGCCGATGCAGCGGTTGGCATCGAACACGATAAATTCGCTGCTGTTATCCACTGCAAACTTCTGGCACTGGCTGGTATCGAGAGCGCTCTGCTCGACCTCGTATTCGGTGGCATAGTCGCGCAGCGCGCAATCGGTGTTGGCCTGACAGCCACACTCGAGGCAGCGGCTGGCTTCGCTGCGGGCATCGGCATCACTCAAACCACGCTCCACCTCGGCAAAGCTGCCCTCGCGATCCTGCTCTGCCAGATGGGGCATGATGGTGCGGGCGACTTTTTTCAGGTGAGCAAACTGGGCGGGATCGACCTGCTTGAGTGTGGGGGCCTTGCAGGCGTTGAAAGGACGAACCGGGTCGATCATGTCACCGTGGAGGAACTGATCGATGGCCAGCGCGGCCTTGCGGCCATCGGCAACCGCTTCGATGGCGGTGGCGGGCCCGCGGCGCAGATCGCCGATGGCGAACAGGTTGCCGTGGCCGCTGTGCATGGTCTCGGGGTGGGATTCCAGCGTCTGCCAGCGGGTGAAGGGGAGGGTGAGGGGCTCCCCCTCCATAAAGCTGAGATCCGGCTGCTGCGACACCGCCGCAATCACGGTATCGAACTCTTCAATGAGGTACTCGCCGGTGGGCTCCGGGCGGCGGCGACCGGAGGCGTCCGGCTCGCCGAGGGCCATCTTCTCGAGGCGCACCTGACAGACGCGACCACGACTGTCCGGCAGATTCTCTACCGGATTGGTCAGCATCATGAAGCGCACCCCTTCATGCTCCGCCTCGTCGATCTCGTAGGCTTCGGCGGGCATCTCGGCGCGGGTGCGGCGATAGATGAGGGTGGTGTCAGCCCCCAGCCTGACCGCTGTGCGGGCGCAGTCGATAGCGGTATTACCACCCCCGATCACCGCCACCCTCTTACCGGTGGTGAGCCGCTTGGCCAGCATCCGATCCTTGAGGTAATCGACCCCGAGATAACAACCGGTCAGGGTGCTGCCCGGGTAATCCATCGGCACTGCCTTGGAAGCACCAACCGCCAGACAGACCGCATCATAGTCGCGGCACAGCGCCGAGAGGGTGATCTGGTGGCCCAGTCGCTGCCTGGTGTGGATCCGCATGCCGCTTTGGCACATCAGGTCGATCTCCTGATCGAGGATCGCCTTGGGCAGCCGGTATTCAGGGATGCCGTAGCGCAGCCAGCCACCCGCTTCGGGCATCGCCTCGAACAGGTCGACCTCGAACCCCTCGTAACCCAGATAGTAACCGCAGGTGAGGCCGCCCGGGCCGCTGCCGATAATGGCAATCCGCTTGCCCTTGGCGGGCTTCTTTGCCGGTTGATAGGGGGTAATCTCGGCCAGATCGAGATCGGCGGCGTGACGCTTGAGGTGGCGAATGGCCAGCGGCTCATCCACCAGCGCGCGGCGGCACTGTGCCTCACAGAAAGCAGGGCAGACCCGGCCGATGGAGAGGGGCATTGGCAGGGTCTGCTTGATGACGGCCATTGCCGCCTCGTGCTCCCCCATGGCGATGTGATGCAGATAGGATTGAATGTCCACCCCGGCCGGACAGGCGCGCTGGCAGGGGGCTTCGCAATCGGCGTAGTGATCCGAAAGGATGCGGCCGAGCGCCTGCTGGCGGTGTGCGCGCAGGGCATAGCTTTGGCTGGTGATCACCATCCCTGCCTCGGGGCGCGTCTCGCAGGCGCGGCGGATGCCGAGACCGGCAATCTCGACCACGCAGAGATCGCACGGCGTCTTGGGGGCGCTGGTGTTGTCACCGCACAGGGAGGGGATATCAGTCTGGTGCTGTTTGGCTATCTGGAGCAGGGTTCTGGTCGGGTCAACCGTCAACTGAGCCCCATCGAGGTTGATGGTGATCATGGCGTCATAAACTCGCTTTCAAGGCGCAGAAAATGCTGCATCTGGCGGAGCCAGCAGGGGAAGCGACAGGGAGGCCGCTTGCTATACGCTCACCATAGCAAAGATTATTTACAACTTTATTTGATTTTAGACAGCTTATTGTTCAAAAGGGAAAACGATTTCAGGTTGTCTTGTCTACCTCATCGGCTCGGCGCATCGTTGAGAGCCATTCCTGTTAAAGCAAGAGATTCATTGTCTTATTGTCAGTTTATGCGTCAGGTAGAAGAGAGGCCGCTCTCGCTCGCGGGAGGTGTTATCCGCCAGTAGCACCATTTGTGATGCAACTTATTTTGCATAAATGGTGACTCAAGGCATGCGGCGCATACAGAGCAAAGGGGGGGGGCACTCGACTGGATAGACGTTTGCTGGAGAGGGGGAGGGCATGCAGTGAGTGGCGAGCCCTAGACAAAGAAAATGGCCACCTTTTGTAAGGCGGCCATGCACGTTGCCGGTCGGTGCCCTGTGGGCCCAAAGGGTTGGTCGCAGGAGATCAGCCGGATATCAGGGTCGGCAGTCGGGCTTGCCAGATCTGGTGCCAGTGCTGCAGTTCGCTGCGCGGCATCGGGCGGGCGGTGAAGAAGCCCTGACAGATATCGCACCCCAGCTTGGCCAGCAGTTGCCAGGTCTGCACATCTTCCACCCCTTCGGCGACTGATTTCAGCCCCAGCTTGCGTGCCAGCTCGATGCTCGACTCAATGATGGCCAGACGGGAGGGGTCGGCATAGCAGCGATCGACAAACGAGCGATCAAGTTTGAGCTCGGTAAACGGCAGCAGCGCCAGCTGCTGCATCGAGGAGTAGCCGGTACCGAAGTCATCGATGGAGAGGCCAAAGCCGTGCATCCGCAGCCGGGTCAGCACCTCCAGTGCCTTGCCGATATCCTCGACAAACGAGCTTTCGGTCACCTCCAGGGTGATCAGCTCGGGATTGACGCCCCAGCGCTGGCACTGGTTGATCAGGAAGTGGCAGAGATCTCCCTCAATCAGCGAGGTGGTTGAGAGATTCATCGACAGATTGAGGGAGAGACCGGTCTGGCCCCACAGATGGCAATCCTGCAGCGACTTGTTGATGATGACATCGGTCAGCTGGTCGATAAGGCCGTTGTTTTCCGCCAGCGGGATAAACATGCCGGGGGAGATCAGCCCGTATTCCGGATGCTGCCAGCGGGCCAGCGCCTCCATCCCCACCCACTGGCCGGACGCAAAGCCGACCTTGGGTTGATACCATGGCAACAGCTGGTCGTTGTCGAGGGCGCGTTTGAGCTCGTCCACCGACAGGACGAGGCCATCGTCCTTGCCCGAGGGGGCCGACTTGGGTGCCCAGGAGTCGATCAACTGGCGCAGCCGCTGCGGGCTGGAGGGTTTCTCGATGCGACCCAGCACATGGAGACCATAGGCCGCGCTCATGCGCAGCACGGCCTCCACCACGTCATCTTCCAGCGCGCTGGAGAGGATGATGCCGCCCCGAAAGCCACCCAGCGAGAGGCGGCGCAGCAGCGCCATGCCATCCATGCCGGGCATCCGCAGATCGCAGAACAGGATGTCGACAGTGTGGCTCTGGCACAGCGCCAGGGCTTCGATGCCGTCTGCGGCCTCCAGCAGTTGCTGATAACCGAGCGCCCGGATCTGGTGCATCAGGGTCTTGCGTTGAAAACCGTGATCCTCGACCACCATGATGACCAACTCGTCTGCCGTTCTACTCATCGAGCCACAATCCCATTTCACGTTCAATAATGTTCATCTGTTCTTCCACTCTCTGTGTCAGCAGCGCGAGCTCGCTCAACTGTTTGAGGCGGGCCGCCGATTCCAGTTGCGCCGCCTGCTCGGCCAGGGAGAGCTCCCCGACCATTCTGGCTGCCCCTTTGATGCTGTGGGCGATCTCCACCAGCTCCTGGCTATCATCGGAGGAGAGCGCGCTCATCATAGCGTGGCAATCTTTCCGGTTGGAGGCCAGATACTCCCTTGCCATGCTTTTGGCTATCCCTTCATCGCCAAACAGATCTTGCCAGCGACCGATCATGTCGAGATTGATGGCCTGTCGTGCGGGCACTCTCTCTGTGATCGTAGTCGCGGGCAACCACCGCAGCAGCATCTGGCGCAGTGACTCCAGCGAATAGGGTTTGCACAGCATGCCGTTCATGCCGGCTGCCGTCATATTGGCTGCCGCCTCCTCCGAGGTATCGGCGGTGACGCCGATGATGGGGGCTTGCTCCCCTTGTTCCCGCAGGCGGCGGGTCAGGGTGTAGCCATCCATGTGCGGCATGTGGCAGTCGGTGATCAGCAGGGCGAAATTCCGGGTTTGCCAGGCGCGAAGCGCCTTCTCGCCATCTTTCACTACCTCGCACTCCACTCCCAGAATCGCCAGCTGACGGGTCAGCAGGGCGCGATTGACCAGATGGTCATCGGCGACCAGCACCCGCCCGCCCAGTTTTTCGATGCTGGCGGCATGGGTGGTCACGGCTCGCCCGGTGATCAGTTCGCGGCAGCTTTCGACCAACAGATCCGGATAGAGGGGGGATTGGCCGAGGCGCCACCAGTTCTCCGAGCCCATGCGCCCCCGCAACGCTTCGCGGGGGGAGAGGATGACCCCCTTGAGGGTGCCGGACTGCAGCAAGGTGTGCCAATCGCTCCCCATGCTGGACTCCAGCGCGGCCTCTTCCGCCAACAGCAGTCCGTCGAGATTGGCGGTGAGCTGGTGGATATCGAGGGGGATCAACCGGGCGCCGAGCCGTGCCATGGTGGCCTGTAAGGCGGCATCGCTACCCAGCCACCACCATTCGCTGCCCGCCAGTGCGGGTGGTTCCCACAGGCCATTGAACAGCGGGATGCTGAAGCGGAAACAGGCTCCTTCACCGAGCTGGCTCTTGACCGTCAGGGTGCCGCCCATCTTCTTCACCAGCTGATCACAGATGGCCAGGCCCAGACCTGTGCCGCCAAAGCGGCGATTGATATCGGATTCCACCTGCTCGAACGGGGTAAAGAGCAGCGCTTGCTTCTCTTCGGCGATGCCGATGCCGGTATCTGTCACCGCGATAACCAGCTGCTGGTCGTGACAGCTGACCTGGATCGAAATGGCGCCCTGCTCGGTGAACTTCACCGCATTGTTGAGCAGATTGGAGACCACCTGGCCCACTCTGACCGGATCGATATCGGCCAGGTCGGGGAGTTGATCCTCCCACTGGAGCGTGACCTTCAGCCCCTTGCTGTAGGCCAGTGCGGCATGGCCGCGGATCACATCGCACACCACAGGTTGCAGACGGCAGGATTGGCGATTGAGGTGCAGCTGACCCGCCTCGATTTTGGAAAAGTCGAGGATATCGTTGACCAGATAGAGCAGGTGGTTGGCCGAGCTCTCCACATTGCGCAGCAGATAGCGCTGGTCATCATTGAGCTCGCTCATGCGCAGCAGCTCCAGCATGCCGTGCATGCCCGAGATGGGGGTTCTCAGCTCATGGCTCATGGTGGCCAGAAAAAGGCTGCGAGCCTGTATCGCCTGCTCGGCCGCGGCGCGCGCCTCGCGCAGCTCATGCTCCTGTTGCTTGATGGCGGTGATGTCCTGCACCACGCCGTTGAGCAGGCGATCATTGCCCTGTTGCGCCACAAAGTTGCCGCGGATCTGGATATAGCGCTCCCCTTGAACAGAGGGCACCAGCACCTCCATATCGAGCGGCTCAAGGGTTTGCGCATGTTTGGCCACCTTATCGATAAAGGTTGCCAGAGCCTCATCGTTCAAGCCGAGGATCACGCCGCCAGACTCGGCTGCCATCAACTCTTGGTGGGTCATCCCGAGAATGTCGCTGGCCCCCTGGGACAGATAGAGGAATTTCCCCTTGCCGGCCCCTTGCCAGAGATATTGATAGACCAGACCCGGCATGCTGTCAGTGATGTCCCGCAGCCTGCCCTCCACTTCCCGCACCTTGTTTTCGGCGGCCTTGAGGGCACTGACATCGGTCAATACCGTCAGCACCCCCTGAATCGCGCCGTCTGCTGCGCGATAGGGCAACTTGACGTAGACCACGTGAAGGGGAACATCCCCCTCGCGCTGGGTATAACCCGATCCTTGGAAGATCTCGCCGGTTTCCCAGACCGCACGCTCCTCGCGCAGCATCTGTTGCCGCTCGTCCTCGGTCATATAGCCCCAGCGATCACCTTCTTCCCCATCACCGACAAACAGCTCGCGGTATGCCCGGTTGCTGAGGGTCAGGCGATGATCGCGATCCCGCAGCGCCACCATATTGGGCAGGGAATCGAGCAGGGTCTGGATAAACACCAACTGCTCATTGAGCGTCTTCTCGGCCCGTTGACGCTGCACGATCTCCCGTTTCAGAGTGCGGTTCCAGGCCCAGAACAGGGCAAACAGCAGAGTGGCAGCCGTGCCACCTATTACGAACCAGAGCAGCACTGTTTCGCTGTTGATGCCGGTCTGCACGCTCATGGAGAGCCAGCGTTTCTCCACTTTATTGAGCTCCTCCGGCGGTATCGAATAGAGCACCTTGGTGAGGATCCGCTGCAGCATGGGATCTTTGCGCGTAGCCATGGCGACCGGCAGGCGCAAGTCTTTGCCGGCATAGACCACCTGATAGCGTTCGCTCACCCGCTTGTTGATGGATGGCAGGGTGACCATCACGTAGTCGGCATCGCCCGTGTCCAGCAGCTCCAGCAAGCGGTTGTCATTGTTGACCTCTACCAGATGGGCGCCGATGTGGGTCAGTAGATCTTTATCCAGCGAGCCATGCACCATGCCGACCCGTTTCCCTCGCAGCAGTGAGAGATCGGTGATATCGGTACTGCCTTTGGGGGCAATAACGACCCGATCGACAAACAGATAGCCGGGGGTGAACAGCGCAAACTGGCCGCGGTCGTGGTTGGGGGAGATGGCCGGAATAAAATCGATCTGCCGCAGCTTCAGCATATTCTGGGTTTCACCCCAGCTATTGGTGCGAACCAGAGAGAACTTCAGCCCGGAGACTTGCTGCATCAGCGCCATCAGGTCCGCCACATAACCGACCAGCCTGCCCCGGTAATTGAATTCGCTCATGGAGGTCCAGTCCGGAGAGACGCCGTAAGTCAGCTCAGGATGCTGGTTGAGCCACTCCTGCTCCTCAGGGGTAAACTGCACAGACTTCACCGCTCCTGAGTCCGCATGTTGGCTAGTCGTAGTGGCGGCCAGCATGTGACGACGATCTTCAACCGGTATCTCGTTGAATGCCTTGCTCACCAGGCTGACTAGTGCCGGGTCGCTCTTGTGCATATTGATGGAGAGAGACGTGCCGCTTACCCATTCCGGAGTGGCAATGGTGAAGCTAGCCTTGGGATGCTGATCTCTCACCATCACCAGTGACGGCATGTCGGCAAGATAGGCGTCAGCCATGCGCTTTTTGAGCATAAAGGCTGCTTCACTGCGACTCTCTGCCTCGGTCACACGGAGAAATCCCAGTTTTTTCAATTCACTGCAAGCATTGACTCCTGTGACACAGACCCAGTGCAAACCATGGGCATCCTGTCGTGACAACTTCGTTTTGCCATTGTTGAGCAGCACGCCGCGTGGCATGGAGAGCAAAAACGGGAGGGAGACAATATTGGATCGCCATTGTTCGCTTGGCTGGTCGTTCACCAGTATGTCGATTGCTCCGTGGTCAAGTCCGGAGAGCGCATCCACGTAGGAGGGGTAAACCTTGTAGCGCAGGGTCAAACCGAGCGTTCTGGCAATCTGCTGCGCAATGTCGGGGACTGGGCCGGTAAAACGTTGATCTGCATCCTTATAGCTGTATGGAGGGTCACCCATCATCGGCATGCCGATGACCAGCTCCTGGTGTGATGACAGCCAGGCGCGCTCAGACAGATCAAACTCGTTTTCATTCAGACTGGTAATGGCGTGCGCCGCCACGCCCCAGAGCAGTAGCAGGAGAAACAGGAATAGACGATCACATTGGCGGAGCATCAGAAGGAATCCAACAGAATTGGGCGCATATTGTAAGTGCATTAAAATGCAGCGGCCAACATCAATTTACTCAATATTGGGCCACGACATGCCGATGTGCGGCTGTGAGTCCGGCTAGTATCGGGATGGCAACCTGATGATAAAGCCTGCGCGGTGATGCGCCTGATTTTTTTTTGCCAAAGGCCAGTTCAAGGGGGATATTGGAAAAAAATCCAACCAGTTTGATATCGGTAAACAACATGGACATGGACAAATAAAAAGGGCCACCTCTTGCGAGATGGCCCTTTCCAAACGTTTGGTGGAGCTGGGGGGATTTGAACCCCCGTCCAAAATTACTACATCCTTGGCACTACATGCTTAGTCACTCTTTACATTCGCCAACCCGCTGCGGAGAGACACGCCACGAATTGACTAGCTCGATTGGTTTTAATGCTTCCGCCCCGAGCAGGACTTCCACACGATCCTGTGAAGGATGACCTTCCGATTCCCTAGGACACAGGCAAGCTAGGGTAGAAGGGCTCTATGCAGGTTATTAAGCTGCTAGTGCGTAGTTTTCGTCGTTTGCGACTATTTTTTTGCGGTTTATTAACGAGGCCTACCGCACCTCGGCATGCACCTTGGGTTTCGTGAATCTTGTCGAATCCAGAATCAGCCCCAAGTTGTTAATTGCGATTGTACGCAAAAATGCTGTCATAGCAAGGCGTTGATACCCATTCCCTCTGGCAGCCAGTCTGTTTGCCGATTTATTGTACGCAGCTGAGCTTGAAGAGCCAGCTGCGCCGGGGGAAGGTGAACTGGCGTCCAGATCCTGCCAGTAGCGGGTTAGCCGCGATGCTTGTTCTTCATGATGCGGGCTTTCTCCCGATCCCACTCGCGGGCCTTGGTATCTTCGCGCTTGTCGTGCTCTTTCTTGCCCTTCACCAGGCCGATCTCGACTTTGACCCAGCACTGTTTCCAGTAGAGGGCGAGGGGAACTATGGTGTAGCCCTGACGGGCAATCAGGCTTTCGAGCTTGTCGAGTTCACGACGGCTCAGCAGCAGTTTGCGGGTGCGGGTCGGGTCACATACCACATGGCTGGAGGCCGCTTGCAGTGGCAGGAAGCTGGAGCCGAACAGATAGGCCTCGCCATCGCGGAAGATGACATAGGCTTCGCTGATGTTGGCCTTGCCCGCCCGCAGGGATTTGACTTCCCACCCTTGCAGGGACAGACCCGCTTCGATCTTCTCTTCGATGAAGTATTCGTGGCGCGCGGTTCTGTTGAGTGCAATGGTGCTGGACCCGGCTTTGTTTTTACTGTTTTTTTTGCTCATGACGGGCGATTTCCGGCAATGACTAGGAGGCTCGTATTATACGTAGGCAGGGACGGCTGTAAAACGCGCAGCAGGTCAAGTGGTGGCTTTCTGAGCGGTTTGGCTGAGGTTTTACCTCCACAACCCCAAACATGGTGATAAAATCGCGCCGATTGGATGAGGAAAAGCCATGCCCCGAATTACGCGCAGTGCCCTGGTGATGTTCAGTGCAGAACAGATGTTCAAGTTGGTTAACGATGTGGATGCCTATCCGCAGTTTTTGCCCGGCTGTGTCGGCAGCCGTGTCCACGAGGCTGGCGATGACTACATGATGGCGTCGGTCGATGTGGCCAAGGCGGGGATTGCCAAGACCTTTACTACCCGCAATCAGCTGGATGTGAACCGCCAGATCAGGATGGAGCTGGTGGATGGCCCTTTCCGCAAGCTTGCGGGCTGGTGGACCTTTACCCCGCTCGATGTCGACGCCTGCAAGGTGGAGTTTGATCTCGATTTCGAGTTTACCTCCAAGCTTATCGAGGTGGCCTTTGGTCAGGTATTCCGTGATCTGGTGAGCTCCATGGTCTCCGCCTTCTCCAACCGGGCGAAGGAGGTATACGGTGTCTGACCCGCTCAATATCGAGGTTGTCTATGCCTTGCCGCAGCAGCAGACGGTGATTGCCCTGCGGGTGGCGCCCGAGACCTGCGTGCAGGCGGCCATCGAGCAGTCCGGCATCGTACAAAAACACCCCGAGATCGATCTGACGGTCAACAAGTTCGGTATCTACAGCCGCCCGGTGAAAGGGAGCGAGCCGCTGCACGACGGGGATCGTATCGAGATCTACCGCCCGCTCATCGCCGATCCCCGCGAGATGCGCAAAAAGCGGGCCGAGAAGGCCAAAGAGGAGGGGCGAGCCGATAGCGTGACCGGGGGCCGCCCCGATGTGCATCGCAAGCTCCGCGAGTAGCGCTCAGGTTTTTCTTGCAGAAAAAAGGCGCCGAGGCGCCTTTTTTGATCCCGTTAGCCGGTGAGCTGGCCGAGGCGATATCAAGAGAGGGCTGCTTCTGCCACACCCAGCCGTGCGCGTGCCCAGGCGGCCAGCAGCTCGACCCCGCTTTGCATCACCCGCTCATCGAAATCGAATTCGTTGTGATGGTGTGGTGCCGCCAGATCGGCCCCCAGAATGAGGTAAGCCGCTTCGCCCCCCTGCTTTTGCACCCGCTCCATCAGAAAACCGGCATCTTCGCTGGCGCCAAAGCGGCGAGTCTGGATGGTGGCAAGCCCTTGCTTGCGGGCCAGCGCCGCCAGCTCGGCCTGCAGCGCCGGGCTGTTGTCGAGGGCAATGGCCTCGCCCTGTTTGATGATGCGGTAGGTGACGCCGTGGGCGAGGGCGGTACCTTCGACGATGCGCTGTACCTGACTGAACATGTAGTCGTTGAGCGTGCTATCGGCGCCGCGGGTTTCACCGCGTAGCTCTGCATGATCGGGGATGACGTTGCGGCCGCTGCCAGCGTGAAGCTGGCCGACGTTGATGCGGGTCATGCCGTCGCGGTGGCGGGGAATGCCGAGCATGGCGGTGGTGGCCATGCAGGCGGCTGCCAGCGCATTGCTGCCGGCATTGGGTTCGAGCCCCGCGTGAGCGGCGGTGCCCATAAAGTGGACGTCGAACTTGGTGGAGCAGAGAAATTCGGTGGGATTGATCACCAGCTCGCCGCTGCCAGCGTGAATACCGATATGTAGCGAGAGCAGGGCATCCACGTCATCGAGTGCGCCACCGGCAGCCAGCGCCTTGCCACCGCGGCACCCCTCTTCGGCGGGCTGGAAGAAGAGCTTGATGCGGCCGCACAGCTGCTCCTTCATCGCCATCAGCTGGCTGGCCAGCCCCATGCCGATGGCGGTGTGGCCATCGTGGGCGCAGGCGTGCATCCACCCCTTGTTGTGGGAGGCAAAACCCTCCTGCTGTGGCTGGTGCTGTTCGGCGTCGGACTCTTCCACCTCCACCGCATCGATGTCGAAGCGAAAGGCCAGGGTCGGGCCGGGGCGGCCGGTATCCAGCTCTCCCATCAGTCCAGTGACATCGCCAATCCGCTCCAGCCAGTCGGGATGGGCTCCCTGACGGCGGGCGCGAGCCTTCTCGACCGCCACATCCACATCACGGCCCATCATCAGATTGCTGGCCAGCAGCTTGTCGCCGAGCACGATGCGATAACCTAGCTCGCTCAGATGGTGGGCAATCAGGCTGGTGGTGCGAAACTCTTTCCAGGCGGCTTCTGGCAGGCGGTGCAGGTCGCGGCGCCACAGGATCAGGTGCTCAAGGGTCATCTTGGCTTCCTTGGTGATTCGATTTGTCGGCTATTGTGCCTTTTTTCCCGGCTGACCACACGGGGCCAGCAGCTGGTCGGGGGAGCTGTGCGTGCGAGTGGTGGCTGTGAGGGCCGTGAATAGTGGCGAGCGCCCATAAAAAACGCCTCCACAAGGGAGGCGTTGTCGATAGCAGGTTATCAGGCCGCGTGATGGTAAGCGGAGGCTTCAAACAGCTTCTTGTTGGCCACCAGATCGATGGGGTCAAAATCATCGACGTTGATGGTGCGCAGGCGACTTACTTCGGCGCGGCGCAGCAGCTCGGCTTCGCTCTGGGTCAGTACGCCAGCGGCCAGGCCAATGTCGGCCACCTTGTCCAGTGCCATGAAGGGGCGCTTGATGCCATCGCTCTTGCAGACTTTCTCGAACAGCGGCTCTGCGGCCAGCACGTCATCGAGCGCCTGCTCCAGCAGACCGAAGGGGTTACCCTCTTCGCGGGTCAGATACTGCCCCTTGGCCAGGCGACTGCGAGTTTCGCTCGGGGTTTGCAGCAGACGGGCAACCTGTTGATCCAGCGTGTCGCACGGACGGTTCAGGTCACGACCCAGCGGCAGCACCACGGCGCGTAGGGCAAGCCCAATCCAGCGGTTCGGGAAGTTGCGCAGCAGCTCGTCGATTGCCTCTTGTGCCTTGAACATGGCATCTTGCAGTGCCCAGTGCAGCAGCGGCAGGTCGGCCTGCTGGCGTCCCTCGTCCTGATAGCGCTTGAGGGCGCTGGAGGCCAGATAAAGCTGGCTCAATACGTCGCCAAGGCGGGCGGAGACCCGCTCCTTGCGCTTGAGCTCGCCACCCAGTGTGCCCATCGCCATGTCTGACAGGAACGCCAGGTTGGCCGAGAGGCGGGAGAGCTGCTGGTAGTAGCCCTTGGTCTGATCCTTGTAAGGGGCCGCGGCAAAGCGGGCGCCGGTGATACCGAGCCAGAAGCTGCGCACCAGGTTGCTGATGGCAAAGCCGACGTGGCTGAATACCGCCTTGTCGAAATCTTTCAGCGCCTGCTCTTTATCCGGGTGGCTGGCGGCCAGCATCTCCGGCAATACATACGGGTGGCAGCGGATAGCGCCCTGACCATAGATGATCATGCTGCGGGTCAGGATGTTGGCCCCTTCTACCGTAACGGCGATGGGGGCACCCTGATAGCCACGGGCCAGATAGTTGTTGGGGCCCATGCAGATGGCCTTGCCGCCGTGGATGTCCATGGCATCGATGATGCACTTCTGGGCACGGTCGGTGAGGTGGTATTTGACGATGGCGGAGATGACCGAGGGCTTCTCGCCAAGGTCGATACCGGTCACGGTCAGGTTGGCTGCGGCGCCCATGATGTAGGCGTTGCCGCCGATGCGGGCCAGCGGCTCTTCAATCCCTTCCATCTTGCCGATGGGCAGCTTGAACTGGCGACGGATGCGGCTGTAGGCGCCGCTCGCCAGGGCCAGCATCTTGACGCCGCCAGTGCTGTTGGAGGGCAAGGTGATGCCGCGACCGACCGACAGACACTCGACCAGCATGCGCCAGCCCTGACCGGCCATAGCCGGGCCACCGATGATGAAATCGAGCGGGACGAACACATCCTTGCCCTGGGTCGGGCCGTTCTGGAACGGCACGTTGAGCGGGAAGTGGCGACGGCCAATGCCGACCCCCTTGATGTGGGTGGGGATCAGGGCGCAGGTGATGCCGAGCTCTTCCTCTTCACCCAGCAGGTGCTCGGGGTCACGCAGTTTGAAGGCGAGACCCAAGACGGTAGCAATGGGGGCGAGCGTGATGTAGCGCTTGTTCCAGGTGAGGCGCATACCGAGCACCTCTTTGCCTTCCCACTCGCCCTTGCAGACGATACCGAAGTCGGGGATGGAGCCGGCGTCAGAACCCGCTTCCGGGCTGGTCAGGGCGAAGCAGGGGATCTCTTTGCCTACCGCCAGGCGGGGCAGGTAGTAATCCTTCTGCTCGTCAGTGCCATAGTGTTGCAGCAGTTCGCCCGGGCCCAGCGAGTTGGGTACGCCAACGGTGGAGGCGAGCACGGCGCTGGCACCGCACAGCTTTTGCAGGACACAGGACTGGGCGTAGGCCGAGAACTCCAGACCGCCATATTTCTTCTTGATGATCATGGCGAAGAACTTGTTGTCCTTCAGGTATTGCCACACCTCGGGGGAGAGATCCGCGCGCTCGTGGGTCACTTCCCAGTCGCTCACCATGCGGCACACTTCCTCGACCGGACCATCCATAAAGGCCTGCTCTTCGGCAGAGAGGGTGCTGACCGGGATGGCGTGCAGCTTCTTCCAGTCCGGGTTGCCCGCGAACAGGTCGGCTTCCCACCAGGTGGTGCCCGCTTCAATCGCCTCTTTCTCGGTGCGGGACATCTCCGGCATGATCGATTTGTAGATCTTGAACAGCGGCTTGGTTATTTGATTGCGGCGAAATTCCACCAGATTGAGCGGGATGGCGATCACCGCGAACAGCGCCCATACCAGCAAGGGCACATGACCATAGAGGGCGCCAAGCACCAGGGCGGCGCCGGTGACCAGGGTGGAGATGAACAGGGATGCCCGGCGATAGGCCAGGGCTCCGATAACCAGGATCACCCCGAGCAGAGTGAGGGTCGTCGTCATTGCTTGCTCCTTGCGTGGTTAGGTTGCCAACGTGGCGTAACTGATCCAGAGGTCTGACCTGTTGGATATGGCCCCTGTTGTAATTCATACGCACAAAGTTATCAAGCTGTTTACATCTTCATTACCTTCTCTCTGTGATCCCCATAACGCTCACGCGCCGCCAGCGCTGTGGCTCGCAGGGGGGCGACTGTGCGATTCGCTTGTGCGAGAATAGCCGCGATCTACACGCACACTAAAAACAGTGGAAGAGACATCATGTACCAAGAATTGATCCGCAATGAACTGACCGAAGCTGCCAGCGTGCTGCAGGCCTTCCTGGCTGATGAGCAGAACCTGAAAAACATCGAAGCGGCCGCCAAACTGCTGGCTGACTCTTTCAAAGAAGAGGGCAAGGTGCTCTCTTGTGGCAACGGTGGCTCCCACTGTGACGCCATGCACTTCGCCGAAGAGCTGACCGGTCGTTACCGCGAGAACCGCCCGGGTTATGCCGGTATCGCCATCTCCGATCCGAGCCACCTCTCCTGCGTCTCCAACGACTTTGGCTATGACTATGTCTTCTCCCGCTACGTAGAAGCGGTCGGCCGCCGTGGCGATGTGCTGCTTGGTATCTCCACCAGCGGTAACTCCGGTAATATCCTGAAAGCCATCGAGGCTGCCCGCGCCAAAGGCATGAAAGTGATCGCCCTGACCGGCAAGGATGGCGGCAAGATGGCAGGTCTGGCGGATGTCGAGATCCGCGTGCCGCACTTTGGCTATGCCGACCGTATTCAGGAAGTGCACATCAAGGTGATCCACATCCTGATCCAGCTGGTCGAAAAAGAGATGGCCAAGTAATCAGGCCATCGTCACCAGACTAGGGCTGCGCCGGTAGCATGGTTCGCCATCGATCGGTTGTTGCCAGTCACAGGGGAAGGGATTGCGCCTTCCCCTGCTGTCTGTCGAACCAGCGTGCTGGTCGAACATGACACAAGCCAAATCATGAAAGGAGTCTGCCGGATATGTGCGAACTGCTCGGCATGAGTGCCAATGTGCCGACCGATATCTGCTTCAGCTTTACCGGGTTGATGCTGCGCGGCGGCAAGACCGGGCCCCACAAGGATGGCTGGGGGATCACCTTCTACGAGGGGAAGGGCTTTCGCACCTTCAAGGATCCCGAGCCCAGCGCCCAATCTCCCATCGCCAGACTGGTACAGGCGCTGCCCATCAAGAGCTGCGCCGTGGTCAGCCACATTCGGCAGGCCAACCGTGGCTGCGTGTCACTGGAAAATACCCACCCCTTTACCCGTGAGCTGTGGGGTCGTTACTGGACCTTCGCCCACAACGGTCAGCTGACCGGCTACAAGAAGCTGCCAACCGGCCGCCACCGGCCGGTGGGGGATACCGACAGCGAGCACGCCTTCTGCTGGCTGCTCGATCGGCTGGAGCAAAAATATCCCAAGCGTCCAGCCAACTTTCCCGCCATGTTTCGCTATCTCGCTACCCTGTGTGACGAGCTCAGAGCGTTCGGGGTGTTCAACATGCTGCTCTCTGACGGGGAGTATGTGATGAGCTACTGCAGCAACAACCTGCACTGGCTGACTCGCTGTGCGCCGTTTGGCGAGGCGAGCCTGCTGGATGAGGAGGTGGTGATCGACTTTCAAAGGGAGACCACCCCCAACGATGTGGTGACCCTGATCACCACCCGTCCGCTGACCGGCAACGAGAATTGGGTCAAAATGGCGCCCGGCGAATTCAATCTGTTTCGCATGGGGGAGCGGGTGGCGACCAACCAGGTCGTGCTTGAGCAAGATAAAAAAATACCAGGGTAGATACCTACCCTGGTTCTTCGCAGCAGCCATAAAAGGCAAAAGGGATGAGAGGTGTTGCTGAGCATCATCACTCTGACGGCATTGAGTGTTGATCAATTGTTAATTTGTGGCAATCAAGTTGTTGTCTTGACGTGCATTTCAGCATCGCTATTTCGATACTGATCACATTTTTTGCCACTTTATTCCCTGAGCCATCCAATCGGGTGCTTCATCACTGCCTGGCCGTGAGCCACGACATCGAAAACTATCTATAGTATGGTCTGTTTGAATACCGTTCAGGAGGAGCCTCGCATGGAGTGGGTGGATCGCAAGGTGTTGCAGCAGCTGGCAGAGGATATCGGTCCGGATATGCTGCCCGTGGTCATCGCAGTCTTTATTGAAGAGGTGGGCGAGCAGCTGAGTCAGCTCAGACCCCTCTATGAGCAGGGGGAGTGGGAGGCGTTGGCTCGGGTAGCGCACAGCATGAAATCATCCTGTGGCAGCTATGGCGCCATGCCGAGTTATCAGCAGGTGATGGCGCTGGAGATGGCCAGCAAGCAGGCGGATGTGGCCGAGGCAGAGCGCCAGTTGCAACTGCTGGAGGCCTCCTTGCCCCGGGTGCTGGCGTTTCTTGCCGATTATCAGTAACGGCGGCGCTATGCAGGGATGCCGGGGCGCCGTGACCGTTGCCTAACGCTGGTTGAGCAGTTGCTGGATGATCCGGTCCAGCGCCAGTTTCAGCTTCAACCGATCGTGCCGATGGGGCAGCTCAAGCTCGCCCAGCTCGGCTTCGATCACTCGCCCTTGCCAGTCCCCCGCATCACCCGCGCCTTGTGGGGCCAGGATGGCATCCAGCCGACCCTGACCGACCCGGGATTCCAGCCAGCGACACTGACTCATCAGATCCAGCTGACTGGCAGGGCCGTTTTCCGCCACCAGATTGCAGACGAAAACCAGCATGGCGCTGCTCTCGTTGATGGCCTGGGCGATCTCGGCCAGCAGCAGTGGTGGCATGATGGAGGTGAGAAAACTGCCCGGCCCAAGAATGATCATGTCCGCCTGCTGCAGTGCCAGCACCGCTTCCCGAGTCGCTTGCACCTCCGGCATCAGGCCGAGGGAGAGGGGCGGTGTTGTCAGTTGATCGATGGATACCTCTCCCAGGATCTGGGTGCCACACTCCATATGTGCGCAGAGATCGGTGGGAAATTCAGACATGGGTAGCAATTGTGACTCGATTTTGAGCATGTCACTAATCAGCTTGATAGCATCAAGAGGACGGACACAGAGATTATCGAGCGCCAGCAGCATCAGGTTGCCAAGGTTGTGGCCCGCCAGCTCGCCTTTGCCGGCGAAGCGGTACTCGAACAACAGGCTGCCGATACTGGGATCGGTCACCAGCTGGTTCAGGCAGTTGCGCAGATCGCCCCAGGCGATGCACTCCTGACTCTTGCGCAGGCGTCCGGTCGAGCCGCCATCATCTGTGGTGGTGACGATGCCGGTGAGCCGTTGACCGAGAAACGAGAGGGACGAAAGCACTCGTCCCATGCCATGGCCACCACCGATGGCAACGACCCGATCGAAGTCATTGATGTTTTTTTGCCACATATGGGCGTCCTGTCATTGGTCTCAGTTGACCGCTATGTTAGCAAGTGAAGCTAGATAATTGTTTGATAAAGGTATGATTTTTGCTTGAGGCTGCCATTCGATAAAACAAGGAGATGGTGTTGAAATTTCTGACCGTTCACTCCCTCGCCCAGAATTCATCGCTGGCGGCCCAAGATATCTGCGCGCAGCTGCGCCACCATGCCGATCAGGCCCCCTCCCTGCTGTTACTCTATTTTACCCAAGCCCATGAGGGGGCGATACTGCGCGACGCGCTCAAAGGCCAGTTCCCGACGACCCGTCTGTTGGGTTGCAGCTCTTGCGGTGGCGTCATGACCGAGATGGGACACCACGCCCGAGATGGATATGGGCTGGCGGTTGCTGCCCTGTACGACGAGAAAGGAGCATTCGGGGTGGCCGGAGCCAGCGGTGACGGGGTGGATGTGCGACAGTTGCTGCGCCGAGCCATGAGCGACTGTGGTCGGCCGGGCGAGCTGCCCCAGCTGATCCTGTTTCATGCCAGTCCCGGCAAGGAAGAGGGGCTGCTGGCCGGTATCGAGGCAGAACTCGGTGCCTCGGTGCCGGTGGTCGGTGGATCCGCGGCTGATAGCAGCGTCAGCGGTGACTGGCAACTCTGCTGGGATGAGGCGGTGAGTCAGGATGGCATCGGTCTGGCGGTGCTCTATCCCGATTGCCAGCTGGCTTTTCAGTTTCACTCCGGTTATGTGCCTGCCGAATTCAGCGGTGAGATCACAGCCTGCAACGGGCGGGAGGTACTCACCATCGATCACCAGCCTGCCGCCGAGGTCTATGCCCGCTGGTGCGGGCGCGTGCAGCCCTGGCCGGTGGGGGCGATTTTGCGCGAGACCACGCTCACCCCGCTGGCCCGTCAGGTGGGAGCGCTGGATGGTATTCCTTACTACAAACTTTCCCATCCTGAAGCTGTGACCGAACAGGGCGGGCTGCGGCTCTTTACCGATGTGGTGCAAGGGGAGCGTCTGCTGTTGATGTACAGCAGTCAGGAAGGGTTGTTGCAGCGCAGCCTCAATGCCATGCGCGTTGAGCCAGGGTATGGGGTCGATGTGGAATTGCAGCCTATCGGCGCTCTCATCATCTTTTGTGCTGGTTGCCGTTTGGCGCTAGGTGATATGTTGTGCCAATTTGTCGAGCAGAGCCAGGCTCGCCTCGGCAAGATCCCTTTTATCACCCCCTTTACCTTCGGCGAGCAGGGGCGGTTGCCCAATGGCGAGCTGGCTCACGGCAACCTGATGGTATCGAGCGTGATTTTCCTGACCCGTTGAGTCGGCAGAACATAACAGAGCAGGCAACAAGATGATTGGCAACAGTGAACTGGAAGCCCTCGGCGACAAATTGCAGACCACGCTGGTCGACCTTATGCGTTGCCGTGAGCGCGAGGCCAAGTATCGTCACGAGTCCCAGACTCTGCTGGGGGGGGTTGCCACCCTCGCCGATGCCAAGACGCTGGAGCAGGTGCTGGAGAGCCTTATCCAGGTGCTCAAACCCTTTATCGGCTTTGAGCATGCGGATGTGGTGGCCTGGGAAGGGGAGCAGGGAAGTACCCACCTCAGCACCGAGCCTATGCTATCTGCCCGCAACTGGCGTATGACCCCGGCATTTGCCCGCGCCATCTCGGGTGAAACCCTGGTGATTTACGATCCCGTCCAGCTGCCTGAGCTGGCGCCGCTGGCAAGCGAGCCGGGCTGGGCGAGCGTGATGCTGACCGGGCTGCAGGCCCCCGGTTTTACCGCTACCCTCATCTGCCGCCACGCCCGGGCGGGCACGTTCGATCTCACCAGCAAGGCCGCCATGGAGCGTTGCCGTCCGCTCATCGCCCAGGCGCTGGTCAACATCACCTATCGGGCCCGCTTGCAGGAGCAGGTCGCGGTAAAAACCGAGGCGTTACAGGCCAGCGAACGCCGTTTTCGCAGCTTCGCCGCCATGGCTTCAGACTGGTTCTGGGAGACAGATGCCGAGCATCGCCTCAGTTATGCCTCAGAGCCGGGTTATCTGGATGAGATGACCCCGCAGGCGACCCGGCCGACCCTCTATGACTACGTCTGCAACAAGCAGAGCTGCGATGCCCAGAAATATCTGCAGCTTTTGGAGCTGCGCCAGCCGGTGCGAGGGGTGCGGATGCAGGTTGCGCTGCAACACGGCCCCTGCTGGATGGAGGTGAGCGCCGAGCCCTGTTTTGACCATGATGGCCTGTTTATCGGTTATCGCGGCACTGCCCGGGATATCAGCAACCAGATCCGTAGGGAAGAGGAGCTGGCGCGGGCACGGGATGAGGCCGAAGCGGCCAACCGTGCCAAGTCCCAGTTTCTGGCCATGATGACCCACGAGATCCGCTCGCCCATGAATGCGGTGTTGGGGATGCTCGATCTGGTGCAGCATGCCGAGCTGGCGCCGGAGCAACAGAGCCTGCTGCGCCATGCCACCCACTCGGCCAGATTGCTGCAAACCATCATCGACGACGTGCTCGATTTTTCGAAAATTGAGTCGCAAACCCTGGTGTTTCACTGCGAGACCCTGCAACCCGTCCAGCTTTGCCAATCTCTGGTCGAGCCGCTGCAAGCTCGCGCGACCGCCAAGGGGATTGCGCTGGTTTATCGGGTCGATGAGTCGGTACCCCGGGAGTTGCAGGGGGATCCGATGCGTTTGTCACAGGTGATGGGCAATCTGCTGGACAACGCCCTCAAGTTTACCGAGCAGGGGCAGGTGACACTGCACCTGGGTTGGCAGGATGAGAAGCTGCTGATCTCGGTCTCCGACACCGGGATCGGGATCGCAGATGCGGATCAGGCGCAGCTGTTTGAACCCTTCTCCCAGGTCGACAACTCGGCCACCCGGCGTTTTTCCGGTACCGGCCTGGGCCTTGCCATCAGCAAGCGTCTGGTTACCCTGATGGGAGGTGAGATCCACCTGAAGAGCGAGCCGGGTAAGGGAAGCTGTTTCTGGTTCGAACTGCCCGGCATGGCGCTACCCTGCCATAGTCAGCCGCAGCGGGAGGAGGGGGCTTCGGCACTGCTGCCACTGGATGTGCTGGTGGTGGAGGACAGCCCGGTGAACCAGTTGGTGGTGTCGCTGATGCTGCAAAAACTGGTGGGCAAGGTACGGCTGGCAGCCAATGGTCTGGAGGCGCTGGCGCAGGTGGATGAGCGGCTCCCGGATCTGATCCTGATGGATATGCGGATGCCCCTGATGGACGGATTGGAAGCGACCCGACGCTTGCGTGAGTTGGGATGCACCATGCCTATCGTCGCCCTGACGGCCAATGCGATGGCGGAGGACAAGGCGTGCTGTCTGGCGCAGGGGATGGATGACTTTCTCGCCAAGCCTATCACCTTGTCACGGCTGAGAGAGTGTTTGCAGCGTCACTTTGGTCAGCGGTTGCCGACGCGCGGATAAAAAAAATGGTCAACTTTGTGGGTTGACCAGTTCTTCAGCAAATACTGAAGAGAGCACGGGATAAATCGGGTTGTATCAATCTATATGAAAAATCTGTGCCAACTTTTTTGGGACTCTTTTGTGTTCATTTTTGGCCGTTTAGCGCAGCCGCTCTCTCTTGTTATGGCGTTTTGCGTTCCTACTTACTCGCAAAATGCGAATTTCACATTTTCATTGTTGGAATAATTGCATTTTGCAACGCTGTTTTTGTCATTGTGAAATCAGGCGATGCAGAAATTTACGGGCCGCTTCGCTGTTTTGTTTGGCAATCAGCATCTGCTTTTCATAAATCGGCATCGGCAATATCTCGAGCCAGCGTTGGCAGAGCCAGGCGGCATCTTCAAAGCGCTTGTCCGGATAGAGCTCATCAAGCTCCGGATACTGCTCGAACACTTCCCGCAGGCGATTGACCAGCAGCTTGTCGTTGAAATCTGAGTGGGTGCTCGGCCAGTTGGGCAGCATCTCCACCTTGGCCCGGCGTAGGCCCATCTCGTCTGTTTCCATCTCGTGGATGCAGAAGCGCTCCAGTCCCAGCACCGTCACCCCCAGCAGGCCATCATTAAGGGTGTAGAAGTCAGTCACCTTGACCCGGGTGCCCACCGGCAGAATGCGGCCGGATTGTCCCGAGGTGGTCGACTCTTCCATCACGATGCCAAAGCCCTGATCGTTGATGAATGACTCCTTGAGCATCTGCAGGTGGCGTGGCTCGAACAGACGCAGAGGAAGCTTGCCGCCCGGCAGTATGTGGGAAGGCAAGGGGAACAGTGCCAAAGGTTGTAGTTTCATGTTCCATCCTCCGTTGAGTAGTTGCTGAATATGACAATGCAGCGACTGTGCCAGAGAATGAAAAAAGCCACCGGAGGGTGGCTTTTCGGGCGGTTGAGGGCGCTTAGTTGCGCTGCTCCAGATACATGACAGCCGCTTCCACGCGGCTTTGCGCCTCGAGTTTCTTCAGCAGGCTCTTCACGTGAACCTTGACCGTTCCCTCGGAGATATGGAGTACCGAGGCGACCTGTTTGTTGGAGAGGCCTTTTGCAATTTCGCGCAGGATTTGCATTTCGCGACGCGTTAAGCTTTCCAGCTTCTGCTGCAGGTGATCCAGCTCGTAGATGTTTTCGAGATAGGGGCGCAGCGGTTCGCTCAGGATCTGCTTGCCTGTCATCACGTCGGCCAGCTGGGCCAGCAGCAGATCAGGCTCGGTATCCTTGAGCAGGTAGCCGTCAGCACCGGCCTTAAGCAAAGCAACCACATCCTGACGGGCATCGGAGACGGTGAGGATCACCACCCGGGAGGTGATCTCTTCGGCCCGCAGCGCCTTGAGGGTATCGAGGCCGGAGAGCCCCTTCATATTGAGGTCGAGTAGGATCAGGTCCGGCTCGGACTCTTTGGCCAGCGCCACGGCATCTGTGCCGTTGGAGGCTTCACCGGTCACCTCCATGTTCTCTTCCAGAGCCAGCAACTGCACAATCCCTTTGCGCATGAGGGGATGGTCATCTACGACCAGAACTGTGTATTTCATCTCGTCCATCAGGCGTCTCTCGCTAGACTGGTGGGAAAGGTCAGATGCACGCAGGTGCCTTGTGGTTGCTGCTCGTTGATGGTCAGCAGACCGTGCAGTTTGCTGGCGCGCTCGTTCATGATGCTCAAACCGTAATGGTTGATCGCCGAGCTGGCGAGTCCGATCCCGACACCGTCATCTGAAATCTGAACCTCAATGTTACCACTGGCGAGGGTCTCACAGCTAACATCAATCACTTGCGCGTTGGCATGTTTGATGGCATTGAGCACTGCCTCACGGATCAGCTGCAAAATGTGGATATGCTGGCCCGCCTCCAGGTCGTTGTCGGCCAGTCCGTAATGGAACCGGATTTCGGCCTGGGTCTGAGGCTGCAGTTGATCAAGCATGACGCGGATCGCTTCCCCCAGATTGGCATCGCCAATGGTGAGACGGAAGGTACCGAGCAGTTCGCGCAACTGGGTATAGGCATTGCTAAGTCCCTCGTCGATCTGCTGCATCGCCTCCTGTGCCTTGTCATGCTGCCCCTTGGCGTAAGAGCGTTTGAGCAGGGTTGACTGGATCTTGAGGTAGGAGAGGGCCTGCGCCAGCGAGTCGTGCAGCTCCCGGGCGATCACCGCCCGCTCCTCCATCAGCAGCAGTCGCTGCTGTTGCAGCAGGGTCTGGTCTTTGTGCAGCACCTGAGCCAGCAGCATGGTGAAGTTCTTGATCAACCGCTCATCGATGGGGTGCTGGCTGATGATGTCGAGGCGGCCGAACTCCTGTTCATCCATCTGCAGATAGAAGCTGGCGACCGCATCGAGATCGCCGGGCCAGCCGGTGCGCCCCGAGATGTAGACCGGCATGGCGTTGTGCTCGAAGCGGGTCAGCCGGATATGGTCGATATGCTGGTGGGCGGCAGCGCGGTCCAGCAGTTTGATGAGGGTACGGGTACTGAGCGGGGCGGCGTGCAGCTTCTGGGCGGTCGAGTAGAGAAACGAGAGGGTGTCGTTGGCCTGTTGCAGCTTGGCGGTTTTCTCTTCCACCTTGTTTTCCAGCTCCCGATAGAGCTTGCCCAGCTCGTCGGCCATGGTGACGAAGGCGCGCGACAGTTCCCCCAGCTCGTTTTCGCCGTGGGCGGGCAGCTTAAGATCGAAATCCTGCCGCTGGATCTGGCGAGCGCAGTAGACCAGCTGGTTGAGGGGGGCGACCACCTGCTGGCGGGTGAAGCGCACCGTGAACCAGGCGATAGTGATGATGGCCAGCAGGCCGAGCCCCTCTGCCAGTGCCAGCATCCTCACCTTAAATTCCACGTGGTACTGCATCTGATTGACGAAATTGTCGATGGCCGCCACAAACTGCTCGGTGTTATCGGTGTACCGTCTGGGGGTGCGATCCTCGATGTGCTGGCGCATCACCTGCCACTGGCCGAGCACCTCGCCATAGGTGCGACGCAGGGAGGCAGGAGTGATCCAGCGCTGGGTCTCCTGCAACTCTTCGGCGTGCAGGGTCTCTTCAAACTGGGAGAGGCGCCCCAGCACGCTGTCGCCCCGCTCGATTTCGTAGGCCATCCGGTAGGCCTGCATCCGCAGCGAACCGGAGAGGTTGATCGCCTTGGCATCGGGTACCGAGTAGAAGAGGGTGACCATGGCGACCAGCGCGATCAGGCTGGCCATGAAGAGGATCAACACCATGGCGCGGCCAATGGCACTGCTGACCGAATGGACCCTGAACCGTTTTCCCATACTGATGCGCACCTCTGAATAGTGATAAGGACCCCGCAAGATGCGTGGGAGTGTACTCCAACTTGTGTTAGCATCGAAAAACTAGATGAACTCCGAGCGGTTTTGCCTAAGTCCTAGCGATAGGGGAAAACCAGCCGTCAGCCGACGTTCGAGCTGTAAGGGTCAGGAAAGAAATGCCCTGGCCTCCCGTATTTGGAAAGGTGTTTATGTTGCCACTTGAAGATGGTTTTTCCCGTCGTTTTTACTATTTGCGTCTGTCAGTGACCGATGTGTGCAATTTCCGTTGCACCTATTGCCTGCCTGACGGCTATCGCCCCCCGGAAGGTCACAAAGCGGGGCGTCAACCCTTTCTCTCGATTGACGAGATCCGCCGCGTGGTCAGCGGTTTTGCCGCCATGGGCACCCGCAAGGTGCGCATCACGGGGGGCGAGCCCTCCCTGCGCCGCGATTTCACCGAGATCGTCAAGGTGATTGCCACCACCCCGGGTATCGAGAAGGTCGCCATGACCACCAACGGCTATCGCCTCAAGGAGCGGGCTCAGGAGTGGTTTGATGCCGGACTCAACGCGCTGAATGTCAGTGTCGACAGTCTCGACCCGCGCCAGTTTCACCAGATCACCGGTGAGAACAAGCTGGCCGAGGTGATGGAGGGGATCGAAGCAGCACTGGCCGCCGGTTTCAAATCGGTGAAGATCAATGCGGTGCTGCTCAAGGGGCTCAACGACTACCAGCTCGATGCCTTTCTGGGCTGGATCAGGCACAAGCCTATCGAGCTGCGCTTTATCGAGCTGATGCAGACCGGCGAGATGGATACCCTGTTTCGTGACCACCATGTCAGCGGCGAGCAGATCAAACAGCGCTTGCTGGAGAGCGGCTGGGTGCAGCAGTTGCGGGGATCGGATGACGGTCCGGCGCAGGTCTTTATGCACCCCGATTCGCAAGGTGGGGTGGGGCTTATCATGCCCTACAGCAAGGATTTCTGTGCCGGTTGCAACCGGCTGCGGGTCTCATCGCTGGGGAAGCTGCATCTGTGCCTGTTTGGTGACAACGGCATCGACTTGCGGGATCTGCTCGGCGCAGATGCACAATCCGATGAGCTGCAACAGCGCATTCGCGCGGCACTGGCGGGCAAGAGTGCCACCCATCGTCTCCATGAGGGCAATGCCGGCATCACCCCTCATCTCGCCTCGATCGGCGGATAACCGCAAAAAATCGCCAACGATTAAATAGCAATCCTCACATGGAGGTATTTTAACCGATACCTCCTTTTTTATTGCGCTGCAAGGCTTTGATCTGGCGCAAGAATCCCCCCTGTTTATCTCCCTGGTGGTATATCCCTTACCTTGTCAGGGCCGCAATATACACCCACTCTTATAATTGGTATCAAGAATGCCAATCATGGACTCGCACTGTCCCCTTTTTCACCAGAACAGGAGTCAACATGCCGGATGAGATCGATCTTGCCCGCCGCGGCCTGTTCCGGGGGCGGCTGAGAACTGCCGAACCGCCGGTGCAGTTGCCCTGGTCAGTCAATTGGTCGACATTTGTCGCCGACTGCACCCGCTGCGGGGACTGTCTGGCTGCCTGTCCGGAGCAGATCCTGGTGAATGGCGAGGGTGGTTTTCCGGTGGTCGATTTCCAGCGTGGCGAATGCACCTTCTGCACCGAGTGCGCCACGGTCTGCAAGGCGCCTGTGTTTCGCCCGACCAGCGAGTCCCCCTGGCACTATAAGGCCCATATCGAGGCCAACTGTCTGGCCAATGGTCAGGTGTTCTGCCAGCGCTGTCAGGACAGCTGCGAGCCCAATGCCATTCGTTTTATTCCGGTGCTGGGGCGTGTGCCCACCCCGACGGTCGAGCCGGATCGCTGTAATGGCTGCGGCGCCTGTGTGCAGGATTGTCCGGTTGGCAGCATCAAGGTCGACGGGCGAGCCGCCCCATCCGGTGGTGCGAGCCAGCCCACCCTCAAGCAGGAGTCAGAATGAGTCAGAAGCCGTGTGACACAGAAGCCACAATGGATCAGGAGTTCCATGTATCGAGTCTGGTGGTGCTGACCCAACCCCCCTTGCGCCATCAGCTCGCCGAGCAGATTGGCGCCCTTGAAGGGGCCGAGATCCACGCCGTCAGTGACGAGGGCAAGCTGGTCGTGACCCTGGAAGGTCCGAGCCAGCGGCCGATCATGGCGGCCATTGATGCGATACAGGCGATGCCGGGTGTGCTCTCAGCCGCCCTGATTTACCACCAGTTCGATGAACTGGGCGGTCACTGAAAAGAGTGATGGGATGCCGGGCGTGCCCTCTGCCGCTGATGGCTGGCTCCCGTTCGACAGATTCGACAACTATTACGCGATAAGCAATGTGAGGATATGCCATGAAGCTGAGTCGACGCGACTTTATGAAGGCCAACGCGGTGGCAGCTGCCGCTGCCGTGGCCGGTGTCAGTGCCCCCACGCTGGCAGCCAATCTCATCACCAGTACCGACAAGACTGCCATCCATTGGGATAAGGCTCCCTGCCGCTTCTGCGGTACCGGCTGCTCCGTGCTGGTGGGCTCTCAGGATGGTCGGGTCGTGGCGACTCAGGGCGACCCCGATGCACCGGTCAACCGTGGCCTCAACTGCATCAAGGGTTACTTCCTCTCCAAGATCATGTACGGCCAGGATCGCCTGACCCAGCCGATGCTGCGGATGAAGAACGGCCAGTTCGACAAGGATGGCGACTTCGCCCCCATCAGCTGGGATCAGGCGTTCGACATCATGGCCGAGAAGTTCAAGGCGACCCTGAAAGAGAAGGGGCCGACCGCCGTCGGCATGTTCGGCTCCGGCCAGTGGACCGTCTGGGAAGGTTACGCCGCCGCCAAGCTGATGAAGGCCGGTTTCCGATCCAACAACATCGATCCCAATGCCCGTCACTGCATGGCCTCTGCGGTCGTTGGCTTCATGCGTACCTTCGGTATGGACGAGCCGATGGGTTGCTACGACGATATCGAGCAGGCCGATGCGTTCGTGCTGTGGGGCTCCAACATGGCCGAGATGCACCCCATCCTCTGGTCGCGGATGTCCGATCGCCGTCTCTCCAACCCGGATGTGCAGGTGCATGTGCTCTCGACCTTCGAGCACCGCAGCTTCGAGCTGGCGGACAACGGCATGGTGTTTACCCCGCAGACCGACCTGGCGATCCTCAACTATGTCGCCAACTACATCATCCAGAACGACAAGGTGAACTGGGACTTCGTCAACAAGCACACCGTGTTCAAGAAGGGGGTCACCGATATCGGTTACGGCCTGCGCCCGACCGATCCGCTGCAGCAGAAAGCGAAGAACCCGGACAGCGGCGATGCCACGCCGATGACCTTCGAGGAGTTTGCCAAGTTCGTGGCGGATTACGATGTGGAGTCGGTCTCCAAGCTCTCCGGCGTCTCCAAAGAGAAGCTGGAAAAGCTGGCCAAGCTCTATGCCGACCCGGGCAAGAAGGTGGTCTCCTACTGGACCATGGGTTTCAACCAGCATACCCGTGGCGTCTGGGCCAACAACCTCTGCTACAACATCCACCTGCTGACCGGCAAGATCTCCGAGCCGGGTAATGGTCCTTTCTCACTGACCGGCCAGCCCTCTGCCTGTGGCACTGCGCGTGAAGTGGGTACCTTTGCCCACCGTCTGCCTGCCGACATGGTGGTGACCGAGCCCAAGCACCGCGCCATTGCCGAGAAGATCTGGAAACTGCCGGAGGGGACCATTCCCGACAAGGTGGGTTTCCACGCCGTGCTGCAGGATCGCATGCTCAAAGATGGCAAGCTCAACGCTTACTGGGTGATGTGTAACAACAACATGCAGGCCGGCCCCAACATGAATACCGATCGCCTGCCTGGCTATCGCGACCCGCGCAACTTCATCGTGGTCTCTGACCCGTACCCGACCGTCACTGCCCAGGCTGCTGACCTCATTCTGCCGACCGCCATGTGGGTGGAGAAAGAGGGGGCTTACGGCAACGCCGAGCGCCGGACCCAGTTCTGGCACCAGCAGGTGAAAGCGCCGGAAGGGGCCAAGTCCGACTTGTGGCAGCTGATGGAGTTCTCCAAGCGCTTCAAAGTCGAGGAAGTGTGGCCGGCTGAGCTGATTGCCAAGATGCCGGAAGTGAAGGGCAAAACCCTGTTTGATGTGCTCTATGCCAACGGTCAGGTCAACCAGTTCCCGAAAGAGCAGAGCAAGGGGATGCTGAACGACGAGGCCGAGCACTTCGGTTTCTACGTCCAGAAAGGGTTGTTCGAAGAGTACGCCACCTTCGGTCGTGGCCACGGTCACGATCTGGCACCGTTCGATCAGTACCACGAAGCCCGTGGTCTGCGCTGGCCTGTGGTAGATGGCAAAGAGACCCTGTGGCGCTATCGCGAAGGGTTCGACCCCTATGTGAAAGCGGGCGAGGGAGTGCGCTTCTATGGCAAGCCCGATGGCAAGGCGGTCATCTTCGCCCTGCCGTTCGAGCCCGCCGCCGAGTCGCCGGATAAGGAGTATGATCTGTGGCTCTCCACCGGTCGCGTGCTGGAGCATTGGCACACCGGCACCATGACCCGTCGGGTGCCCGAACTCTATCGCGCCTTCCCGGATGCGGTGCTCTTCATGCACCCGGACGATGCCAAGGCTCGCGGTGTGCGTCGTGGTGAAGAGGTGATCGTCTCCTCCCGCCGTGGCGAGGTGAAGACCCGTGTCGAGACCCGTGGTCGCAACCGTCCGCCGAAAGGACTGGTCTTCATGCCCTTCTTTGATGCGAGCCAGTTGGTCAACAAGCTGACCCTGGACGCCACCGATCCGCTCTCGAAAGAGACCGATTACAAGAAGTGCGCCGTCAAGGTGATGAAGGCTTAAGGCGGGGGAGTGCGAGATGAGTCGTAGTCGTCGCCAGTTTCTGGCCGACATGGCCAAGGGGGCCTGCGGTGTGGGCCTGCTTGGCGTGGGGCTCGGTGGCGTGGCACGCCAGCAGGCACAAGCTGTGCCTGCCCAGGCGCTGCGTCCGCCCGCCGCCCTCGATGAAGCAGACTTCCTCAGCGCCTGCGTGCGTTGCGGGCTCTGCGTCGAGGCGTGCCCCTACGACACCCTCAAGCTCGCCCGGCTGTTTGACCCTGTGACCACTGGTACCCCTTATTTCAAGGCGCGTGCCGTGCCCTGCGAGATGTGTGATGACATCCCTTGTGTGGTGGCCTGTCCGAGCGGGGCGCTGGATCAGCAGATGACCGACATCGATCAAGCCCGGATGGGGGTGGCAGTGCTCATCGATCACGAGACCTGCCTCAACTATCTGGGGCTGCGCTGCGATGTCTGCTATCGGGTCTGTCCGCTGATTGACAAGGCGATCACTCTTGAGCTGCAGCATAACCAGCGTACCGGCAAGCACGCCATGTTCCTGCCCACGGTACACAGCGATGTCTGCACCGGCTGTGGCAAGTGCGAGCATGCCTGCGTGCTGGAGGAGGCCGCCATCAAGGTGGTGCCACGCCAGCTCGCTAAAGGTGAGCTGGGTCATCACTACCGGCTCGGCTGGGAAGAGAAGGCCAAGGCGGGGAACAAGTCGCTCATCGGCGACAGGCTCACCCTGCCCACCCGCAAACCGGAGGGGTTATGAGTCGTTATCCGGGGGAAGAGGCTCGAATCAAGCTGGGGTGGTGGCGTGCTCACCGCTTCCTGCTGCTGCGTCGGCTGAGTCAGTTGAGTGTGCTCGGGCTGTTTCTGCTGGGGCCGCTGGCGGGTGTCTGGATCCTCAAGGGCAACCTCTCCAGCTCGCTGTTGCTGGAGACTGTGCCGCTGACCGATCCCCTCACGCTGCTGCAGTCGCTGGCGGCGGGTCACTGGCCCATCACCACCCTCTGGCTGGGGGCTGCCATTGTGCTGGCCGGTTACTGGCTGGTCGGGGGGCGGGTGTTCTGCTCCTGGGTCTGTCCGGTCAACCTCATCACGGATGCTGCGGCCTGGCTCCGGGGGCGACTTGGCCTCAAGGGCAATGGCCAGTTCAGCCGTGCGACCCGCTACTGGCTGCTGGCCATGGTGCTGGTGGTGCCTGCGGTGGTCGGGGTGATGGCGTGGGAGCTGGTCAATCCGGTGTCGCTCGCCATGCGCGGCCTGCTGTTTGGCATGGGGGCGGGCTGGGCCCTGCTTGCGGCGCTGTTCCTGTTCGATCTTTTCGTGGTTGAGCGGGGCTGGTGTGGTCATCTCTGTCCGGTGGGGGCCTTCTATGCCCTGGTCAACCGGGTCGGGTTTATCAAGATTTCTGCCAAGGGGCGCGAGCGGTGCAACAACTGCATGGATTGTTATGCGGTCTGCCCGGAGCGTCACATCCTGCGCGGGCCTGTTCATGGTGCCAAGCGCGGTCACGGGCCCTTGATTGCGGCTCAGGAGTGTACCAACTGTGGCCGCTGCATCGATGTCTGCGCGGAACAAGTTTTTGAAATCACTGTAGGTTTTGCCGTCAAGGCAGAAAAAACGTCGGAGAACAAATAATGAAAAAGCTGATTGGAGCAATGCTGGCCTGCCTGATGGCGGGATCCTTGATGGCAGCGGCCCCCGAGATCACCAACAGTACCGGTGGCCTCAAGTCCGAGCGTGGCGCCACCGATCTGGTGACCGATGCCACCGCCGCGCCCCTGAAAAACTTCCGCAAGGATGGCGCGCCCTACGATCGCCAGTACATGCATCAGCCGCCGCTGATCCCCCACGACATTCGCAACTATGAGGTGGACACCAAGGTCAACAAGTGCCTGGCTTGCCACAGCTTCAAGAATGCCAGTGCCATGAAGGCCCCCAAGATCAGTCCGACTCACTTCGAGACCCGCGACGGCCTGACCCTGGGTGAAGTGTCGCCGCGTCGTTACTTCTGCCTGCAGTGCCATGTGCCGCAAGCGGATGCCAAGCCGCTGGTGGAAAATACCTTTAAACCGGTTGAAGCGCTGAACTGAGGAATCCATAGATGAAATTACCCGGCTTTATCCAGCGTCTGTGGACCACCTTCAAGTCACCGTCGAAGGCGGCTCTCTGGGTCATCCTGCTGATGGGCTTCTTCGGTGGCGTGATTTTCTGGGGTGGCTTCAACACCGCCATGGAAGCATCCAACACCGAGGCCTTCTGCACCAGCTGTCACGAGATGAAGGACAACGTGTTCGAGGAGTACCGCGACACCATCCACTACGCCAACCGCTCCGGTGTGCGGGCCAGCTGCCCGGATTGTCACGTACCCCATGAGTGGACCTACAAGATCATCCGCAAAGTGCAGGCTTCCAAGGAGCTGTGGGGCATGATCACCGGCAAGGTGGATACCCGCGAGAAGTTCGAGTCGCACCGACGCGAGATGGCGGAGCGGGAGTGGCAGCGGATGAAAGAGACCGATTCGCGCGAGTGCCGCAACTGCCACAACTTCGAGTACATGGACTTCTCCCTGCAGGGGCAGCGTGCCGCCAAGATGCACTCTACCAATCTGGCCAGTGGTGAAAGTACCTGTATCGACTGTCACAAGGGGATTGCTCACCAGCTGCCCGATATGACCGGGGTGAAAGGGTTCTGATCCTGCGACGACAGGCCGGGTTTGCCCGGCCTGCGTTTTGTTCATATATGGGACAAGCATCAGATTTGTGTGTCTTTTAAATCCCATATCTCGTGAAACCTTTGATAGAATCAGCCCGCCGTCACACGCTTGAGCAAGTTGGTCACCCCTGTCTGCGTCAGTTTTTGCGCCCTGACAGCTGGCCTCTCATACCCCTTCTCTTCCTGCCTCGTTGACGGCCCATAGCCACAAGGAGCTGCCCGATGGGACAGAAACACAACGCATTTATTCCCCTCAAGATCGCCGTGCTGACGGTTTCCGACAGCCGCACTGCCGCCGATGACAGCTCGGGCGACTATCTGGTCTCGGCTCTTACCGACGCGGGCCATCAGCTGGCCGATCGGGCACTCTGCCCGGACAACCTGTTTCGCATCCGCGCGCGGGTGAGCGAGTGGATCGCCGATGAGGGGGTGCAGGTGGTACTGATTAACGGCGGTACCGGCTTCAACGAACAGAACCGGGTGCCGGAAGCGGTCGGTGTGCTGTTCGAGCGCACCGTACAGGGTTTTGGCGAGATGTTCCGTCAACTCTCTTTTGCCGAGATTAAAGGCTCCGCCATGCAGAGCCGTGCGCTGGCGGGACTCGCCAATCGCACCCTGATCTGCTGCCTGCCCGGCTCCACCGGCGCCTGTCAGCTGGGTTGGGAGCAACTGATCCGCGATCAGCTCGATGCCCGCACCAAGCCGTGCAACTTTGTCTCCCACCTCTGAGAGCAAACGATGAACCAGACCGATCCCAAGCAGACCCAGCCCAACCTGACGCATCTGAACCAGAGCGGTGAAGCCCATATGGTGGATGTGACCGACAAGCAGGTGACCGAGCGCGAAGCCCGTGCCGAGGCGTTTGTTGCCATGGCCCCCGAGACGCTGGCGCTGATCCTGAGCGGCCAGCACCACAAGGGTGACGTGTTCGCCACCGCCCGCATCGCCGGTATCATGGCCGCCAAGAAGACCTCCGATCTGATCCCACTCTGCCATCCGCTGGCCTTGACCAAAGTCGAGGTGGAGATAGTGCCGCTGGCCGAGCAGAATCGGGTGCATATCCGCACCCTCTGCAAGCTCTCCGGCAAGACCGGGGTGGAGATGGAGGCGCTGACCGCCGCGTCGGTAGCGGCGCTGACCATCTACGACATGTGCAAGGCAGTGCAAAAAGACATGGTGATCGAGCAGGTGCGGCTGGTAGAGAAAAAGGGCGGCAAGTCCGGCCATTTCCAGCTGGGGTCAAATAGCGGGGAGCAAGCATGATCAAGGTACTGTTTTTTGCGCAAGTAAGAGAGCTGGTGGCCTGCGATGAGCTGAGCCTGCCGTGCGACTACGCCACTGCCGAACAACTGCGCGCGGCGCTCTGTGAACGCGGCGACAAGTGGGCACTTGCCCTCGAGTCGGGCAAACTGCTGGTGGCGGTCAATCAGACCCTGGTGCCCCTCGATACCCCCATCAACGATGGCGATGAGGTGGCCTTCTTCCCACCGGTGACCGGAGGTTAAGGATGAGCGAGATAATGACCGTGGATCGCACCACTGAGCTGTGCGATGGCGATAAAGTGGCCTTTTTCCCTTTCCCTCCAGTAACGACCGGAGGCTGATGATGAGCGAGGCAACCATCACAGATCGCATTCTGGTGCAGCGGGAGGATTTCTCGCTGGCGGACGAATATGCCCACCTTGCCACCCGCCCAGACAGTGGCGCCATCGTCACCTTCGTTGGCAAGGTGCGCGACTTCAATCAGGGGGAGGAGGTGAAGGGGCTAGCCCTCGAGCACTACCCCGGTATGACCGAGAAGGCGCTGGCCGATATCGTGCAGGAGGCCCGTCGCCGCTGGCCGCTGCAGGAGTGTACCCTCATTCATCGTATCGGCGAGTTGTGGCTTGGCGATCAAATCGTGCTGGTGGCGGTGAGCAGTGCCCACCGCGACGCCGCCTTTGACGCCTGTCACTTCATCATGGATTTCTTGAAAACCCGGGCGCCGTTCTGGAAAAAAGAGCTGACCGCCGAGGGTGTGCAACGCTGGGTCGAGGCCAAGGAGAGCGACAACGCCGCCGCTGCCCGCTGGCAAGCCTGACCTGTTCATCACGAGGGGCGCAGGTTCAACGGGAACCACGGCCTCGCCAAGGGGCGCGGATGTGCGGGCCCCATCAGGAGAAAGGGAATGAAACCGCTGTTATCTGTTGTCATCGCCGGCATCTGCGCCGCCACCTTGCATACCGGTGTCGTGCAGGCCGATGAAGTGAAAGTGGCCGTGGCGGCCAACTTCAAGGGAACCATCGAGCGTATTGGCAAGGAGTTTACCGCCAAGACCGGCCACACCCTAGCCATCTCGTCTGCCGCCACCGGGGTGCTCTACACCCAGATCAGTCACGGCGCGCCGTTCGATCTCTTCCTCTCCGCCGATGTGGCGACCCCCGAGAAGCTGGAAAAAGAGGGCAAGGGGAGCGATCGCTTCACCTACGCCATCGGCCAGCTGGGGCTGTGGAAGAAGGGGGGGCCGGCCCCTGACGAGGCGACCCTGCGCAGCTGGAAAGGCAACCTCGCCATCGCCAATGCCCGTACCGCCCCCTATGGTGCTGCCGCCATGGCGACCCTCACCCATCTCAAGATCGATCCCAAGCAGTACCGGTTGCTGACCGGCGCCAACATCGGCCAGACCTGGCAATTTGTCGACACCGGCAATGCCGAGCTGGGCTTTGTCGCCTGGGCCAATCTGGTTGAGGCGGGCAAGACTGGTGAAGCCTGGGCAGTGCCTGCGAGCTTCTATCCCCCCATCGAGCAGCAGGGGCTGGTATTGAAGAAAGGCGCCGCGGTCGAGGCGCTGGTGGCCTGGCTCAAGGGGCCGGGTCAGGCGCAGATCAAGGCTGCGGGTTATGCCTTGCCCCAATAAGGGGATGGGCCTGATGCTATACCCTGAGTGGTCGGCCACTCTTTGCAATAAGGATGGATACCATGCCGTTGGGGGCATTTATCAACCGGGAGGTCGGCAATGAGTGAAGGGGATCTGCTGGCGGTCTGGCTCACCCTGAAGCTTGCCGCCTGCACCACAGCGATTTTGCTGTTGCTGGCACCGCCGCTGGCCTGGTGGCTGTCGCGCAGTCAGAACCGGCTGCGGCCGCTGGTGGAGGCGCTGGTAGCGCTGCCGCTTGTGCTGCCCCCCACTGTGCTGGGTTTTTATCTGCTGCTCGCCTTCTCCCCTGAATATGGCTTCGGCGCCTGGTGGCGCGACACCTTTGGTGCCCCGCTTGCCTTCAGTTTTCTCGGCCTGCTGTTTGCCTCCATCCTCTATTCGCTGCCGTTCGTGGTGCAGCCGCTCACCTCCGCCTTCGTCAACATGGGCAACAAGGAGCTGGAAGCTGCTGCGACCCTGGGGCTTGGCCCGCTGCAGCGCTTCTTCCACATCATCTTGCCGATGACCCTGCCCAGCTTCGTGATGGCGGCGGCCCTTGGCTTTGCCCATACATTGGGGGAGTTTGGCGTAGTGCTGATGATTGGCGGCAATATTCCGGGGGAGACCCAGGTGCTTTCGATTGCCCTGTTTGATCATGTGGAGGCGATGGATTACCAGAACGCCCATATTTTGGCGGGCGGCCTGATGGCCTTCTCGCTGGTGATGCTGGTGCTGGTCTACGGGGTGTTGCAGCGTAGGCAGCGGAGAGTGTTTGGATGAACCAGCCCGCCACTATGCCGCCTGTGAACGTGCCGCACCGCCATGCCCTGAACCTCAATGCCCGGCGCGAGTTTGGCTCCTTTACCCTCGATTGCGCACTGACTCTCGAACTGGGGGGGATCCTCGGCCTGTTCGGCCCCTCTGGCTGCGGCAAGAGTACACTGCTGCGCATCATTGCCGGGCTCGATCGCCAAAACGGGGATCGCTTGCTGTGGTGCGGGCGGGAGTATGCTCAACTTCTGCCCGAAGCGCGCCGGATCGGACTGGTGTTTCAGGACTCGCGCCTCTTCCCCCATCTGACGGTGCTCGGCAATCTGCAACTGGCGGCCCGCAAGGGGCGAGGGCGCTGGCAGCCCGAGGCGCTGGCGGCGCGACTCGGTTTTGCCGATCTGCTGGGGCAGCCTGCCCATGCCCTCTCTGGCGGTCAACGCCAGCGGGTAGCGCTGGGGCGGGCGCTGCTGGCCGAGCCTGATCTGCTGCTGCTCGATGAGCCTTTTTCGGCACTTGATCGGCGCAGCCGCATCCATCAGGCCCATGTGCTCAAGGGGTTGCAGCAGGAGAGCTGTATCCCGATGATCTTCGTCAGCCACGCCATGGAGGAGGTGAGCCTGCTCTGCGATCAACTGGTGTTGCTGGAAAGTGGCAGGGTCGAGGCGCAAGGTCGGCCGAGCGAGATCTTCGCCCGAACCGATCTCTCGCTCGCCAGCCGTGACGATGCCGGGGTGATGCTGGCGGCGACCCTCTCTCACTACGATGAAGAGGAGCAGATGGCGACCCTGCAGCTCGGTGAGCAGCAACTGCGGGTCACCATGACCCAGGTGCCGGATGAGAGCGGCCCTTTGCAGATCAAGGTGGCCGGGCGGGATGTGGTGATTGCCACGGCACCCATCGAGCACTCCAGTCTCTCCAACTGTCTCGTCACCCGTCTGCTGGCGGTGCGCGAGGTGCGCCCCGGACAGACCCTGTTGCAGTTGGCGCTGGGTGAGCAGATACTGCTGGCCCGGATCACCAGCCGCTCCGCCAGGCGGCTGGCGCTGGCGCCTAAGCAGCAGATCTACGCTTATATCAAGGCGGTGAGTCTGGTCAGCGAAGGCTGATTGGGCGCCGTGCCGTGGCAGGATAACCACGGGTGGCATAACAACAGGAGATGGTTCAGGTGATGAATCGAGAGGCAATACACTGATGCGCCGCAATCAGGTGATGAAATTCAATGGTCTTGCCCTGCGCAGTGCGGGAGAGGGGCCCTTGCTGTTGCTGCTGCATGGGCTGGGCTCCTCGAGCCTCGACTGGCAGGCGCAGATCGAACGGTTTTCCGAGCACTACCGGGTGGTGGCGCTGGACTTGCGCGGCCACGGCCAGAGCATGCAGGAGGGGCCGTTCGATGTGGCGACCCTGGCAGCCGATGTGGTGAACTGGCTCGATGCACAGCCAGAACCCGCCTGGGTGGTGGGATTGTCGCTGGGGGCCATGGTAGCGCTGGAGCTGGCGCTGCAACTGCCCCACAAGGTGCAGGGACTGGTGCTGGTCAACGGTTTTAGCGAGTTTCTGCTGGAGACCCCCAAAGAGCAGGAGCGTTACGCCCAGCGCCTCAAATGGCTGCGCTGGTTTGGCATGCGCCCGCTCGCCTGGTGGCTGGGACGCGAGCTCTTCCCGGGCCCGGATCTGGCGCAGGTGCGCCATACCTTCCGGCTGCGTTTCGTGCGCAATAAAAAGAAAACCTACAAGGCGCTGCTGGAGGCGCTACCGGGCTGGTCGGTACGTGCCCGGCTCGGCGCCATCTGGCAGCCGGTGGCCATCATCTCCACCAGTCACGACTACCTGCCGCTGGCCAAACGGGTAGAGCAGTTTGCCGCCCTGCCCAACGCCACCATCCACACCCCCAACGGCCACCACGCCTGGCCCGCGGAAGATCCCTCGGGCTTTAATCACCTGTTGCAACGGATCCTCACGACCCATTGAGGAAGGGGTTGTTAGGTGCAGGTACCAAAAAGCCGAACCACAGGGTTCGGCTTTTTTGATCCCGTTTGCGTCAAGGATGGGAGCAGACGGGGCAGTCGGGGCGCTTGGGCAGCTTCATCTCGCGGAAAGTGCCGCTCAGGCCGTCGATCATCAGCAGGCGGCCGCTGTAGATTTTGCCCATGCCTGCCAAGAGTTTGATGGCTTCAAGCGCTTGCAGGCTGCCCACCAATCCCACCACGGGGGCGAGCACTCCTGCCTCGACACAGGTGAGGGCCTGCTCGCCAAACAGGGCGCTGAGGCAGGCGTAGCAGGGCTCATCTTCCTGCCAGGTGAAGCTGCAGAGCTGACCTTCGAGCCGGATGGCGGCGCCGCTGACCAGTGGCACGCCATGCTGGCGTGCCTTTTGGTTGAGCAGGTTGCGAATGGCCAGATTGTCGGTGCAATCGAGCACCAGCAGATGCCGTGGCAGCAGGCTATCGAGCAGCGCCTCGTCGGCAACGGCAGCGTGGGTCTCCACGTTGAGCCAGGGGTTGAGGGCGCGCAGCGATTGCGCTGCTGAGTCCACCTTGTAGTGACCGATGCGCTCATCGTTGTGCAGCACCTGACGCTGCAGGTTAGAGAGCTCCACCTTGTCGAAATCGACCAGGGTGAGCTGGCCAACCCCGGCCACTGCCAGATACTGGCCGGCAGCACAGCCAAGGCCACCGGCGCCGATCACCAGCACACGGGCCTGTTTGAGCGCCTCCTGCCCCTCGAAGTCGAAGGATTTGAGGATGATCTGGCGGTTGTAGCGCAGTAGTTCGGCGTCGCTTAGGATCTCGCTCACAGCAGCAATCCCCCGAATGGCTCCACGGTCACCGTCTCGCCCGCGGCGACGCGGCCCCGTTCCCGTTCAAGAACGATGTAGCAGTTGGCTCGCGACAGGGAGCTGAACACGGCAGAGTCCTGCGAGCCGGTGCTGCGCACCTCGAGGCCGTTCGGTCCCTGACTCATGATGCCGCGCTGGAAGTCGAGTCGGCCCGGGCTCTTTTTGAGTGGCTCGGCCGCAATGGCTTGCAGCTGGAGCGGGCGCTCGAAGTGCTGACCTGCCAGCTTGGCCAGCGCCGGTTGCACCAGCTGATCGAAGGTGACCATGGCGGAGACGGGGTTGCCCGGCAGGCCGAAGAACCAGGCGCGGGGCAGACGGCCAAAGGCAAACGGCTTGCCCGGCTTGATGGCCAGCTTCCAGAAGCCAATCTCGCCGAGCTCGTCCAGCAGTTGTTTGGTGAAGTCCGCTTCCCCCACCGAGACGCCGCCGGTAGTGATGAGCACATCGGCCTCTTCATCGGCGCGGATAAAGGCGGCGCGCAGTTGGGCGGGCTCATCCGGGATGATGCCAAGGTCGAGGCAGTCGCAGCCCATGCGCGCCAGCATGGCCCGTACGCCATAGCGGTTGGAGTCATAGATATCGCCGTGGGCGAGCGGGGTACCAACCGGTTTGAGCTCATCGCCGGTGCTGAAGATGGCCACTTTCAGCGGTCGGCGTACCGGCACGGTCGCGATGCCAAGGGAGGCCAGCAGTGGCATTTCGCGCGGGGTGAGGCGAGTACCGGCTGGCAGCACGCAGGCGTCCTTGCCGATATCGCTGCCGGCGCGGCGGATATTCTGGCCCGGTTCGGGTTGTGCCAGAAAAGTGATCCGATCGCCGTCGGCCTGCGTTTCTTCCTGCATCACCACCGCATCGGTGCCTGCGGGAACCGGGGCGCCGGTCATGATCCGCACGCAGTGGCCGGCGGGCCACTCGCCCTGATAGGGCTGACCGGCAAACGCTTTGCCCGCCATGATGAGCGGGGTGCCGCTGGCGAGATCCTCAAGGCGCACGGCGTAACCGTCCATGGCGGAGTTGTCGAAGGGGGGCACGGCGAGGGGAGAGGCGATGTCGCTGGCAAGAACCCGGCCAAGGGCCTCTGGCAGGGGCAGCTGCTCGCTATCGCAGCAGCAGGCGAGTTGTTCCAGCATCCCTTGCAGGGCATCGCTTAAGGGGAGTAGTCCGCTGGTATCAAATCCCATCGTCATGACCTCTTTCTATGATTGAAGACGGGATTATCACAAAATTCCCCGAGTATGGGCAGGTTATCTCAAGGGAATCTCGGGGTAATCGGCGCTGAAACGGGGGGAGATGGCCATAAAGTATGAGGTGACGCACAAGTTGACTTGAATCTTGGCGGCAATGGCCGTTTACTATGCCGCCATAACAGATGGCCGTCACATCCCGTGTGGCGACCATTACAGTGATACCGTCGGCCCTGTACGCCGCCATAACATAAGGGGTTGCTCCTTGAGCTGCCCTCACAGTCCCTGAGCGTGGGAGAGAAGATAATGCCAACCTTAAGTCCGGAAGCCTTGCTGGTCAGGGCTGCCCTCGAAGCCCAGGGACTGGAAACTCCCCTGGTCACCAACGAGCTGAACAGTCAGCAGAAGCGGGAGAAGATCGAAGGCCATATGCGCTCCATCATGGAGACGCTGGGGCTGGATCTGACCGATGACAGTCTGGCCGAAACGCCGCATCGCATCGCCAAGATGTACGTCAACGAGATCTTCTCAGGCCTCGACTATTCCACCTTCCCCAAGGTGACGGTGATCGAGAACAAGATGCAGGTGGACGAGATGATCATGGTGCGGGATATCAGCCTCACCAGCACCTGCGAACACCACTTCGTCACCATCGACGGGCTGGCCCATGTGGCCTATATCCCTCGTGGCAAGGTAATTGGCCTGTCGAAGATCAACCGCATCGTGCAATTCTTCGCCCGCCGTCCCCAGGTGCAGGAGCGGCTCACCCAGCAGATCCTGCTGGCGCTGCAGACCCTGCTCGGTACCAAGGATGTGGCCATCAGCATCAAGGCGACCCACTACTGCGTCAAGGCGCGCGGAGTGATGGACTCCACCTCCTATACCACCACCACCTCCCTCGGCGGGGTGTTCAAGACCCAGCCCGATACCCGGGCCGAATTTCTGGGCGGCCTGCGCGGATAAGATGGCGGTTGTTTTGTAACCGCCACGCTGAATAAACGAGACGCCAGCAGCTATTGCTGGCGTTTTTCATTGGTCCCGGATGAGAGTGCCGGCCTGCAACGGCTTGACCCGCGCGGCTTGCCTTATGCAAACGTTATGCATTTTTTCGATTTATTCATCTGAGCGGTATATTTAATCGAACACGAAAAACCCCTCGTTTTCACCTTACAAAAAGTAACCGGGCAGACTCTTTCCGAACCGTCACAATCCGGTTACTCTAGCGCCCCCTCACGGCTCTCGCTGCCGCTCATGGAATTCAGAGATATTCATCAAGGTTGGATGGTGCGCCACTGAACAGGTGGCCAGATAGTTCATGCCAGGAGGGCGTGAACCGGACGAGTGCTACGAATTTAACGACCACCAGGATATCCCATGAATACCAGTTCCATGACCATAGGCAAAAAACTCACCGCCGGCTTTGCCGTGCTCGGTTTGATGGTCGCCTTTATCGGCGGTTTTTCCCTTGTCCAGTTTGGCAACATGAATGATGTTGCCATCCGGTTTACCGACAGCATCTTGCCAGCGGTCAATCGCACCAGCGCGATCGGGGATTCTCTCGGTGAGTTGCGTCGTTATGAGCTGGGTTATTTCGTGGTGGCTGCCGAGCCGCTGAAAAGGGCTGAATATCGGAATATTGCCAGTCAACAGCTTAACTCGATCGCGCAGCAGCTGATTGCCCATGACAAGACGATCTGGCCTGAGGATGTGGCGGAGCGCCGTACCTTCGAAACGGTGAAATCTGACTGGGATCGTTACGTCGCCCTGCACCAGCGAGTCAAACAGCTGCAAGACAGCGATCAGCTTGCCGAAGCCCAACGCATCTTCCTTGAGGAGGGAGTTCCCCTTTACACCGCGCTGAGCAAGTCAGTGGCCTCCCTTATCCAGATTAACCATGGTTATGCGTCTGAATCCCGCAGCGACATTGTCGACTCTTATCAATCCGCCAACCTGAGCGTCACCATCGCACTGGTGCTCGGTCTGCTTCTTGTGGTGGTGCTCTCCGTGGTACTGACCCGCCAGATCCGCGACCCGCTGATCATGCTGGCCCGTCAGGCCCAGCGTATTGCCAATGGCGATCTGGGTCAGGGCGAACTGCAGCAGTGGATCCGTGACAGCCGCTTCAACCGTGATGAACTGGGTCAGCTGGGCTCCGCCATCAACCGGATGCAGGGCTCCCTCTCCGATCTGGTGAGCGAGATCGCCGGCTCCGTGAGCCAACTCAGCAGCGCAGTGGAGGAGGTGAGCGCCATCTCCAGCCAGTCTGCCAGCGGCATGGCCATCCAGCAGAACGAAGTCTCCCAGGTGGCGACAGCCATGAACGAGATGCAGTCCACCGTCAACGAAGTGGCCCGCAACACCACGGATGCCATGAGCGCCGCCAAGGATGCCTCCCGCACCTCCGCTGCCGGCAGCGAAGTGGTACGCAGCTCCATTGCCAGCATCGAAGAGGTGTCGGTCAAGATTGAACAGGCAGGCACAGTGGTGCAGCAGCTGGAGGCCGACAGCGCCAACATCAGCGTGGTGCTGGATGTGATCCGCGATATCGCCGGTCAGACCAACCTGCTGGCCCTTAACGCCGCCATCGAAGCGGCCCGTGCCGGTGAGCAGGGTCGTGGTTTTGCGGTCGTTGCGGATGAAGTGCGTTCATTGGCCCAGCGTACCCAGGACTCCACCGCCGAGATCAGCAAGATGATCGAGCTCTTGCAGAGCCGCGCCGCCGAGGCGGGCAACGCCATGCAGCTGAGTCGTCACCAGATGCAGGAGAGCGTCGGTCTGGCGCGGGATGCCGGTACCAGTATCGAGACCATCAACGGTGCCGTGGTGCGCATCACCGACATGAATACCCTGATCGCCACAGCTACCGAAGAGCAGAACGCGGTGACCGAAGAGCTCAACCGCAGCATCGTCAACATTCACAATGCCGCTGACGAGAATGCCCAGGGCGCTCATCAGATCGCCCAGGCTTGCGTCGAGCTGAGCAAGCTGGCCAATACCCTGCACCATATGACCCAGCGCTTCACCCTCTAAGGGTTGATGCATGGATAACAGAAGGCCCCGCAATTGGCGGGGCCTTGTTGTTTCTGGCGTTGTGGAAGGGCTCAGCTCAGGCCGACTATCTCGCCGTTCTCATCGATATCGATATGGCGATAGGCAGGCAAACTGCCCAGCCCCGGCATGGTCATGATGGGGCCCGCCAGCGCATAGACGAAGCCTGCACCGGCGCAGAGCTTCACCTCGTCGATGGGCACCTCGAAATCGGTCGGCACTCCCTTGAGAGCGGGGTCATGGCTGATGGAGAGCGGCGTCTTGGCCACGCAGATGGGCAAGTGATCCCACCCTTCGGCGGAGAGCTGGGCCAGCTGCTGGCGCGCTCTGTCGGAGAGCTGCACTCCGCGGCCGCCGTAGCCGCACTCCACCAGGGTCGCCAGTTTGGCGTCGAGGCTCGCCTCGTCGGGGTAGAGCAGTTTCACCTTACCGGGTTGCTCGCAGGCGGCGACCACGGTGCGGGCAAGCTCGCTGGCACCGGCACCACCCTGAGTGAAGGCGTTGGAGATGGCCACGCCACAGGCACCGGCTTGCTGCGCTTCATGGGCCAGCAGCGCCAGTTCGGCCTCGCTGTCGGTGGGGAAGCGGTTGATGGCGACCACCACCGGCACCCCGTAGCGGCGGGCGTTCCGGATATGCCAGGCGAGGTTGGCGCAGCCCTGCTTGAGGGTCGGCAGATCTTCCCCCAGCAGGCTGGCTGGCAGCGGCTGGCCCGGGCGGATATCGAGCAGGCCGCTGTTGGCCTTGAGACCGCGTACCGTGGCCACCAGCACCACGCAGGCGGGGGTAATACCGGATTGGCGGCTCTTGATGTTGAAGAATTTCTCCAGCCCCATGTCGGAGCCAAAACCTGCCTCGGTCACCACATAGTCGGTCAGGCCAAGGGCGATGCGATCGGCGATCACCGAGGAGTTGCCGTGGGCGATGTTGGCAAAGGGGCCGGCGTGTACCAGCACCGGCGTCTGCTCGGTGGTCTGCATCAGGGTTGGTTGCATCGCATCTTTGAGCAGTACCGTCATGGCGCCCGCTACTTCCAACTGTTCGGCGGTAATGGGCTCGCCGTGAATGTCGCGGGCCAGCTGGATGCGGCCGATGCGATCGCGCAGATCCTTGAGATCGCTTGCCAGCGCCAGAATGGCCATCAGTTCGGAGGCGGCGGTGATGACGAAGCGATCGCTGCGCTCCACACCATCGGCAGCGCCCCCCTGTCCAATCGTGAGGTGGCGCAGGGCGCGGTCATTCATGTCGAGGGTGCGCGGCCAGAGGATGTTATCGGCATCGATATTGAGCCGCGGCAGGCCGGTTTTGGCGCTGAACTGGTCGCCGAGTTTGCGCTCATGGAACAGGCGGGCATCGAGGGCTGCAGCCGCCAGATTGTGGGCTGCCGTTAGGGCGTGAAAATCGCCGGTGAGGTGGAGGTTCATCTCCTCCATCGGCACCACCTGAGCGTGGCCGCCACCGGCAGCGCCCCCCTTGACCCCGAATACCGGGCCGAGGCTCGGCTGGCGGATAGTGGCGATGCTGGGCTGGCCGATATGGTTGAGCCCCATGGAGAGGCCAAGGGTAGTCACCGTCTTCCCTTCACCGAGCGGGGTCGGGGTGATGGCGCTCACCAGTACCAGCTTGCCGCTCTGCTTGGGCTGAGACGTGAGCAGGTCGAGGCTGAGTTTGCCTTTGTAGTGGCCATGAGGGCTGAGCAGGTGCTGGGGGATGGCGAGGCGTTCTGCCAGCGCGTGGATTGAGAGACGGGGGGACTGGCGGGAGATCTCGATATCGCTTAGCATCAGCACCTCGTTGGCATATCGGGGGAAAATATGCGGCGCAGTCTAGTGGAATATAACGGGTAATCCAATGACGAAAACGATTTTATTTGGTGAGGGTGAGGTTCGTCAGAATCCTGTTCGGCTGGATCTCAATGCACTCTATCATCCTCCCAAGCAGCCGATGACGGCGCTGGGGATTGTCAGCGCGCTGGTGCCGTTATTCGGTTTCGGCTGGCAGGCGATGACCCAGGACCCCGAAACCCAGCTGCGCCACGAGATCCGCAAACGGGTCAACAAGCACAAGACCGACGAGGCAAACCTCATTCTGATCCTGCAGCTGGCCGCCATGTTTGACTGCCCCGAGATTGAAGTGGCGCTCCCCTATGCCCTCAGTGAGCAGCAGTTGTCGGTTGTCCGCACCCGACTGCCACGCTGGCAGTTGCACCCCGAGCAGGAGCGTCTGCTAGCCAAGCTCACCCCTGTTGCTGCATCCACCACCGCACCCGACCAGCGTTAGGCTTCAAGCCAGACCAGCAGGCCGGACAGTCAGGCCGTATCCTCTGCTCTGGCAATCATCACGGCTTATCCCACTGTTGCGGGGCGAGATAGCGCTCCTGCACGAACTCGATAAAGCAGCGCACCTTGGCCGAGACGAAGCGGCGGTGCGGATAGACCGCATAAAGTCCCACATCTCCCTTGTCCCACTCCGGCAGCAGGCTGACCAGCTGTCCTGACCGCAGCGCCTCCCCCACGATAAAGGTGGGCTGCAATATGATGCCCTGATCATCACAAGCGGCGCGGGTCAGCGCCACCCCGTTGTTGGCCCGCAGTGGCCCCTGTGGCCGGATGCTCTGCTGCTCGTTTCCCCGTTTGAAGTGCCACTCCGGCTGGGTCAGGGTGTAGATCAGACAGTCGTGCTGTTTGAGATCCTCGGGGTTTTCCGGTCTGCCCTTGCGTGCCAGATAGGCGGGGCTGGCGCAAAGCTCGACCCGAATGGTGGCAAGCTGGCGCGCCACCAGCGAGGAGTCGCTGAGGTGGCCGATCCGCAGCGCCAGATCGAACCCCTCTTCCACCAGCGCTACCCGCCGGTCGCTGTACTCGATATCGAGCTTGAGATCGGGAAAGCGCTGGCGAAACAGCGGCAGGGCAGGGGAGAGGTGCAGATAGCCAAAATCCATCGGCACCGAGAGCTTGAGGGTGCCGTTCGGCTGCTGGTTGTGGTGGGTCAGCTGGCTGTGGGTCTCTTCCAGCTCCGCCAGCAGGGCGAGGGAGCGCTGGTAGTAGAACTGGCCCGCTTCGGTGGGATTGACCTGACGGGTGGTGCGCGACAGCAGCCGGGTGGCGAGGGATTCCTCCAGCTGCTGCATCAGTTTGGAGGCCATGGCGACCGAGATGCCGAGCTGGTTGGCGGCCTTGGTAAAGCTCTGGCACTCCACCACCTTGATAAAGGTGCGCATGGCGGCGATCTGATCCATTTTCCATCCTCAGTAAATAATGAATTTAATAAATCACTGATTATTCATCTTCAGAACGAGGTTAGCATTTTAACCACTGATGTGAACCCCAAGATGAAGGAACGAACGGATGAAAATGACCAAGGCTCTGCTGGCCTCCTGCCTGTTTATGGCTACCCCCCTGATGGCGGCGGATTACGACGTGGATGCGGCGCACACCACAGTGCAGTTCAAGGTGGGTCACCTGGGCTTCTCCGAGCTGGTGGGTCGCTTCAACACCTTCAGCGGTACCTTCAGCATGGATGACGCCAACCCGGCGGCCGCCAAGGCGAGCTTTGAAGTGGATGCCGCCAGCGTCGACTCCAATCACGAGGCCCGCGACAAGCACCTGCGCAGTCCGGACTTCCTCGATGTGAAGCAGTATCCCAAGATGACCTTCGTCAGCTCCGCTTACGAGGGCACCAAGGATAAAGGCGTACTGAAAGGGACCCTGACCTTGCACGGTGTCTCCAAGGAAGTGGCCTTCGAGCTGGTCAAGATCGGCGAGGGCAAGGATCCCTGGGGCGGCTACCGCAGCGGCTTCAACGCCTCCACCACCATCAAACGCAGTGACTTTGGCGTGAGCTACATGCTGCCCGGCATTCCGGACGACATGAACATCAACCTGTTTGTCGAAGGCGTGCGCAAGTAATGGGCGCGGAACTTCTGCTGCAAACCCTGGCGGCTCCTCTGGGAGCCGCTTTGCTATCGTGGTGCTGGCCGCGACTGGGGTATCTGTGGGGCGCGCTGGCGCTCTGGCTGGTGGGATCCTGGCTCGGCGGCCTTTATGGCATGCCGGAAAAGGCGTGGCAGTGGCTGCCGCTAACCCTGCTGGTCCCCGCCATCGCGGCTCAGGTGAACGATCAGCGCGGCTCGCTGCTGCTCTTTGCCGTGTTCAGTGCGCTGGTGTGGTGGCAGGGATTGGCCTCGGTACTGGCGAGCGAACCCGGGATCTGGCTGGCGCTACTGCCCGCCATCCTCTGGTTTGGCTGGAGCACCTTGCGCGGTGACAGCCGCGAGGGGCTCGGGTTTGCCCTCGGCTTTATCTGGCTGGCGCTGGTGATTGGCATCGATGGCAGCCTGCTGATTGCCCAGCTGGCCGGTGCGCTGGCCGCTTTCGCCGGTTTTCGCGCCCTGCTTGCCACCTTTGTTGGCATCAAGGTAGCCCCAGCCGGTCTGGCGCTGGCCCTCGCCTTCGTCCAGATGCTGGCCTGGCAATATGTGGAGGTGCCGCTGGTGGTGTTGCTGCCGGTCTGGTTGCTGCCGCTGCTGGAGTGGGCATTGCGTGACAAACCGTTGCCAGTGCGTTGGGGTGGGCTGATATTGCTCGCCGCGGCGGGAACCGGGCTCAGCCTGTGGTGGGTGTGGCCTGCTGCTTCTTTGTACTGATTTTTGCATGAAAAACAGGCAATTACAGTCATTTTTGCATACCCGCTCATACTCTTGGCAGATAATGATTGAGCCACCTATGTGTTTCAGATAAAAAGGTTTTTCATTTTATTTGGACACACACAGAACCCGGCCGCGCCGGGTTCTGTTTGCCTGCTTTGCGGCACATAAGGAGGCCACAGTTGCGCAGTCAAGGATCTGAGCATCTGTTTTTTCGCCATTTCACCGGACAGGGACGTATCGACGGTCTCTGTATTCTGCTGGTCACTCACCTGCTTCCCGATCGCCCCCGTTTTATCGAAGCGCTTTCCCGGATTGGGCGGATCGGCGCCATTTTGCCCAAACCGAAATCGGTACACGGCCCGACCCTGGAGTGGGTATCCCAACACTATCCGGTGCTGCCCCTCAACCGGCACTGGACCAATGATCCCGACAGCCTCATTCAGCAGATTGCACCGCTGGTGGCCCCCCACGAGCGGTTGCTGATCCTCGATATCGGCGGTTATTTCGCCAGAACCCAGGCGATCTTGAGCGAGTACTTCGGCCCCCGTTTCCTCGGGGTGGTGGAGATGACCGAAAACGGCCATCAGCGCTATGAGCAGGAGGTGCTGGCGACCCCGGTGGTGTCGGTGGCGCGCAGCCCCCTCAAGCAGGCCGAGGATATCCAGATTGGTCTGAGCGTGGTCTACTCCGCCGAGTCGCTGGCGCGCACCCTTAACCGCACCTTCAACGTCTGCGAAGCCGTGCTGTTTGGTTATGGCAAGGTGGGACGCAGCATCGCCCGCGACCTGCGCTGTCGCAACCTCCATCTCGGGCTGGTCGAAACCGATGTGCTGCGACAGGTCGAAGCGCTCTCCCACGGTTTTCGCCTGATCACCAAGGCCGAGGCCCTTGGCTGTGCCGAGCTGGTGATCTGCTCCACTGGCAACGGCTCGCTGGACCTGGCGGATCTGCAGGCGCTGCGCCCCGGCACCATGGTGGCCTCGGTCACCTCGGCCGACGACGAGTTTGCCTTCTCGCTGGCCCAGCTGCCGTGGCCGAGCGAAGAGGTGTGTCCCCATGTGCTGGCCCTCAACCGGCCGGATGGCAGCCAGATCTACCTGCTCAACCGGGGCGAGGCGGTCAACTTCGTGCACGGTGCCGTGATTGGCGAATACGTCTATCTGGTGCTGGCGGAGATCATGGAAGGGATCCGGATGCTGGCGGCAGGCCCCCTTGCTCCCGGCCTATTCGAGCTGCCAGAATCGGCGATGCGTACCATTGCCCGCCATTGGCTGGCCGATTTTCATGGGGTTGATCAGCACTGATTTGACCAAACCGGGAGCGGCCATTGGGCAGCGGTACGCCACTTCCCGCCATTGGCCGCTTTTTTATGGAGTCACTCATGACCGAGTCTGAAACCCTGATCAGCAAACCTCGCATCGAGATCCGCTACTGCACCCTCTGTCGCTGGATGTTGCGCGCCGCCTGGCTGGCGCAGGAGCTGCTCTCCACCTTCGACAGTGATCTGGGAGAGGTGGCGCTGGTGCCGGCCAGCAAGGGGGAGTTCCGCATTCTGGTGGGCGGGGTGCAGGTGTGGGATCGGGTGGTCGATGACGGCTTCCCCGAGGCCAAGGAGATCAAGCAGCGGGTGCGCGATCTCATCGCCCCTGAGCGGGATCTCGGCCACTCGGATCGCAAGGCGGCCGAGTAACGTCCAACCCGTTGTCTGTAAAACACAAAATAGAAAAAGGAGAGGGAGGCCATGGCCTCTCTCTCCTTTTTTGCATTTGGCTGTTTGCCTGGCGCCTGCAGGGCTATGAGCGCGGCTCGGCCAGATGGCTGCCGATATAGCGGGCCCGCTTGTGGGACTTGATGCGGCTCACATCGACCCACACCAGCCCGTCGATGCAGTGGTTGAAGTCGGGGTCGATGCCAAAATCCATAAACTGCACCCCGCCCGGCTCGCACAGCTCGGAATACTGCTTGTAGAGGGTGGGGATGGCGCAGCCCAGATTGTCGAGACGGGCCTTGAGTGCTTTGAGATCGGCGCCGTAATCCAACCCCTCGAACAGAGGTTGCGTCTCGGGGTAGGGGCGGCGGGAGGGGGCCAGCGCCAGCTCGGGGGCAAAGTGCTGGCGGTAGAAGCTCACCAGCAGATCCTTGGCCGCCGGCGGCAGGCTGCCGGAGAGCGACACCGGGCCAAACAGGTAGCGGTAGCGGGGATAGCGGGCCAGATAGGCACCGATGCCGAACCAGAGATAATCGAGCCCCCGCTTGCCCCAGTAGGCGGGCTGAATAAAGCTGCGGCCAAGCTCGATGGCCTGTTCCAGCCGGGGCAGCAGCTTATCCTCAAAGCCGAACAGGGTGTGGCTATAGAGGCCATCCTTCCCCTTGCTGGCCAGCAGCTCCGCCACCGGGGCGAACCGGTAGGCGCCGATAATATCGAGTCGGGCCGGATCCCAGAGGATCAGGTGGTGATAGTCGTTGTCAAAGCCATCGAGATCCCGCCGCTTGCCAGACCCTTCCCCCACAGCGCGAAAGGCGATCTCCCGCAGTCGCCCCAGCTCGCGCAGGATCACCGAGTGGCTCAGTTCGTGGCGGCGGTAGAGGTAGATCCCCTGACCATCCGGGGTGGTGCCGAGCTGTTCGCAGCTTTCGATGGCCTGTTTGAGCTGGCGGCGATCCTCCGGCAGGGCGATGGGGGCCTCGGTCTGCAGCCGTCCCGCCTTACCACGGCCAATCCGGTAGAGGTGGTTGCGCACCAGCCGCGCCGCCGTCTTGGCGGGTAGATCCTGAAAACTGCCGAGTGGAATGCGCGCCCCTATGGTCACCGGCAGGGTCTGCCCCTGCTGGCGAAACAGCTGACGCACCAGCAACAGGGCGGAGGCGGGCTTGTTGAGCCAGGAGGCGAGATAGAACCAGAGGCTGTTGCGCCCTCCCAGATGGATGGGCACCAGCGGGGTGCGGGTGCGCTGGGCCAGTTTGATAAAGCCTGCCTGCCAGGGGCCATCTTTCACCCCCTTGAGGCCAAGCCGCGAGACTTCACCTGCGGGGAAAATCACCAGCGCTCCTTCATGGGCGAGGTGTTCGTTCATGGCGAGGATGGCCTGTCGATCGGTCTTGCCCTCCATATTGTCCACCGGCAATAGCAAAGGGCGCAGCGGCGCGAGTTGTGCCAGCAGCTGGTTGGCGACGATCTTCACATCGGGGCGGATGCGACCGAGCAGTTGTAGCAGCGCCAGTCCGTCCAGCGAGCCGATGGGGTGGTTGGCAACAAGAATGACCCGGCCGCTGGCGGGAATATGCTCCAGTTGCGCCTCGCTGACCCGATAGTCGAAATCGAGCTGGGTCAGCGCCTGTTCGACAAAGTCGAGGCCGCGCAGGTGCGGGTAGCGGGTGGCAAAGTCGGCAAAGGCACGTTCGTTGAGCAGCCAGCTCAACAGCCGCTTTAACAGCGGGGTGAGTAGGGGGTAGTCAAGCAGGCGGGGGAAGTGCTGGGTTAGCAGGGTATCGATAGTGAACATCTGGGGGGCTCCGGCGATCCGTTGCTCCCAGCATGATGCGGCACTGTTCCCGCGACATGTCAGCGGGATGACAGTTTGATGGCAGTGGCAGCCAGTTGCTCTTGAGCGACTCTCCCCGGTTTCCCTTTGTTGATGGGTGATGGCCAGATAGCAAGGGGGGAGCCGGTAAACCGGCTCCCCCCTTTGCCCTGGTAATGACAGCTAACGATTAACCGCGCCAGGCTGCGGTGAGGCGCACCAGCTCCACCAGGGTGGCGACCGATTTCTCCATCGATTGCAGCGGGATGAACTCGTGCTTGCCGTGGAAGTTGTGGCCACCGGTGAAGAGGTTGGGGCAGGGCAGACCCATAAAGGAGAGGCGGGCGCCATCGGTACCGCCGCGAATGGGCTTGATTTTCGGCACCACGTCGGCGGCCTCCATGGCAGCCTTGGCCAGCTCGACGATATGCATGTGCGGCTCAATCTGGCTGCGCATGTTGCGATAACTGTCGGTCAGGGTCAGCTCGATGCGGGCCTTGGGATACTCGGCCTGCAGGGCGGCCACCCGGCTCTGCATCTCGGCCTTGCGCGCGGCGAAGTGCTCGTCGTCGAAGTCACGGATGATGTAGTGCAGGGAGCTCTCCTCCACGGTGCCGCTCATCTGGGCCAGATGGAAGAAGCCCTCATACCCGTCGGTACACTCCGGGGTCTGCTCGGCAGGCATGGCAGCGTGGAAGCGGGCGGCCAGGGTCTGGCTGTTGATCATGCTGCCCTTGGCGGTGCCGGGGTGGACGTTATTGCCGATAAAACGCACCGTGGCGCTGGCGGCGTTGAAGTTTTCATACTCCAGCTCGCCCAGTTCGCCGCCATCCACGGTATAGGCCCACTTGGCCGGGAATCTCTCCAGCGGGAACAGGTTGGCGCCGCGGCCAATCTCTTCATCCGGGGTAAAGCCGACCCAGATATCGCCGCGGGGGATCTCGGGATGGGCCTGCAGGTGGTCGATGGCAGTGAGGATCTCGGCGATACCTGCCTTGTCGTCGGCGCCCAGCAGGGTGGTGCCGTCGGTGGTGATGAGATCCTGACCCAAGTAGTTTTTCAGGAAGCGGTAGTCACGGATGGCGAGCACCTCGTCACCCTTGCCAAGGCAGATGTCTCCGCCCTGATAGTTTTCGATGATTTGCGGTACTACGTGCTCCGCCTCGTAGTCGGCGGTGTCCATGTGGGCAATCAGGCCGATGGCGGGGGCGTCCGGCTGGTTGCCCGGCAGGCAGCCGGTGAGGTAGCCGTTTTCATCCAGGGTGACCTGGCTCAGCCCCAGCGCCTTCATCTCTTCTTGCAGGGCACGGGCAAAGATCAGCTGGCCTTCGCTGCTGGGGCAGGCTGGATTGGTCTCATCGGAGCGGGTATGAAAAGTTACGTAACGCAGAAAACGCTCAAGCAGGGTATCCATTAGTCAGCCTCTAACCGATTGTGAGCGGTCATTGTGGCCAATCCGTGCGGGGCACTCATTGCGTCAGCGCAGGTTTTTCCCATTTTTGACGCAAGGTAAGAGCGGCGAATGTGCGGCGCGCGGGGCAACGTCCGGGAGGGAGATCGCATAAATGTGGCATTTATTACGATATTTAGGCGCTGGCGGTGGCGGCCAAATTCCCCTCAGCGACCGCACAGCAAGGCGTCAGCCCAATCATGGCGTTTTTACACACTTTTCAAGGGGAAACCGGGCTGTCGCATAACCTGCGCCATCCCAGAGCCTGCCTGCCCGCCAGCAAGATTTGATCGACTTATTAAAAGGGGATTTTGAACACTATTTTTTATTGTCACTGCCCGCGGTAAGTGTGTACACTCCGCGCCGATCCAAGGGCAACCCTGAAGCAGGCAGAGCCGCCAGAAACCCGACCGATCATACGCCTATAGGGCGAGGCACGCAGAAACGACAGACACTGCTGGGGAATGGTTTCTTTAATACCGGTTAGGCTCCGGTATCAGGGAGAACAACAGACTCTCATCCTTCATTTGACCGAGTGGGCCAGCGGCTCATCATCTTCCCTTGTCATGGGCGGTCACTGACGGTGAGGTGGGCTGTGGTTGTTGTCGTCTATCAACACGCATGCGTGCTGGCGCCTTCGCTTCTCTTCCTTGGAACCCTCTCCTTCTGTCGGGATCGCTGCCGAATGATGAACTGACGGCGTGGCTGATGTCGTCTGTCATCAAAGTACCGCGGCGCTACGGCATAGTGGCACCGCATACCGTTGAGCTTGATGTAAAGCCACCAGCCCCACATCAAGACTCGTTACTTCCCCAAGATCCACCAGGCAGCCTCTGGCTTGCCGCGATGTGCAAAGGATTGGTTTGGGTGGCTGCGTCTCGTGATGGCAGCGCTCGCCGTACTCTGCACTAGATGGTCTGGATGTGATTGAGGGTAACGAAGGCGACTTTGGGTCGCTCATTTGCGAGGCATAGCCCATGACTAACTGGTCCAGCAAGGACTCCTTGAAGGTCTACAACGTTCCCTACTGGGGTGCGGGTTTTTTCAATATCAATGACGCCGGTCATGTGACCGTCGCCCCCGACAAATCACGCCCTGACGCGCATATTGTGCTCTCTGACGCCATCGAACAGTTGCGTCAGTCCGGGCTGACCACCCCCGTGTTGCTGCGCTTCCCCGACATTCTCAAGAGTCGGGTCGATGCGTTGTTCAACGCCTTTGGTCAGGCCATCGAGAAGTCAGGCTATGAAGGGGACTACCTCTGTGTTTACCCGATCAAAGTAAACCAGCAGCGTCGTGTCATCGAGACCATCAGCCAGTCCTACAGCGACAAGCCCCGGCTTGGCCTGGAAGCTGGTTCCAAACCGGAACTGCTGGCCGTGCTGTCCCATCACCATGAGCAAGGCTCGGTGATCGTCTGCAACGGTTACAAAGACCGCGAATATATCCGCCACGCCCTGCTCGGCAACCTGATGGGCCACAAGGTCTACATCGTGGTGGAGAAGCCCTCCGAACTGGAAATGGTGCTGGACGAGTCAGCTCGTCTCAACATCAAGCCCAACATCGGGGTGCGTGCCAAGCTCGCTTCCACCGGTTCCGGCATGTGGGAATCGAGCGGCGGCTCCATGTCCAAATTTGGTCTCTCCGCCTCCCAGATCCTGGCGCTGATCGAACGTCTGCGCGGGCTGGGCAAGCTGGATTGCCTGCAGTTGCTGCACTTCCATCTGGGCTCCCAGATCGCCAATATCCGCGACATTCAGGGCGGCATCCGCGAGTGCGGCCGTTTCTACGCTGAGCTGCGTCGCCTCGGTGCCAACATCGAAGTCGTGGACGTCGGTGGCGGCCTGGGCGTGGACTACGAGGGAACCCGTTCCCAGAGCCACTGCTCCGCCAACTACAGCCTCTCCGAGTACGCCAATAACGTGGTATGGGGCATCGGTGATGTCTGCCGCGAGTTCGATCTGCCGCACCCGACCATCATCAGCGAGTCCGGCCGTGCCCTGACTGCCCACCACGCCGTGCTGGTCACCAATATCATTGGTGCCGAAGGGGTGGAGATGAACGACATCAGCGCGCCGGGCGAAGATGCGCCGACCATTCTGCAGAACATGTGGAAAGGCTGGCTGGATCTGCGCAGCGAAGATCCCTCCCTGCTGGAGATCTTCCATGACTCGGTAGCCGATCTGGGTGACGTGAATACCCAGTACACCATGGGCCTCTTGAACCTTGAACAGCGTGCCTGGGCCGAGATGCTGCACCAGAACACCTGTCTGGCACTCAAAGAGATGCTCAACCCGGTCAACCGCAACCACCGTGCGCTGGCTGACGAGCTGAGTGAAAAGCTGGCGGACAAGTGCTTTGCCAACTTCTCCCTGTTCCAGTCTCTGCCGGATGCCTGGGGTATCGGTCAGGTATTCCCGGTGATGCCGCTGGCGGGTCTCGATCGTCCGCTTAGTCGTCGCGGTATCCTGATGGATATCACCTGTGACTCCGACGGTCAGGTCGAGCACTATGTCGACGGTCTGGGGGTCGAGAGCACCCTGCCAATGCCGGTCTACGGCGAGAACGAAGAGTGCCACGTCGGCTTCTTCCTGGTCGGTGCCTATCAGGAGATCCTCGGCGATCTGCACAACCTGTTCGGTGACACCCACTGCGCGGAAGTGTGGCTGGACGAAGAGGGCAAGATGGACATTCGCAACGTGGTGCGCGGCGACACTGTCGACCAGCTGCTGCGTTACGTCAACATCGACCCGTCCGTGATCCGCGAAAACTACCAGCGGATCGCCGCTCACCCGGCGCTGGACGATGCCACTCGCAAAGCCCTGCTCGACGAGCTGGAGCTGGGCCTGCAAGGCTACGCCTATCTGGAAGACGAATAAGCGCCCGCGCTTGACGTTCGCCGTGAAGGCATAGAAAAGGGAGGCATTTGCCTCCCTTTGTCCTATCTGTTCCTCCTGTGGCGGTCAGGTCTGCGAGCTCAGCGCCTTGTGCAGATCCCGCTGCAACTGCTGATTGTCGTCTCTTTGCAGCTCCACAATGCCCAATTGCAGTCCCTGCTCGATGGTGAGCGACCCATTCAACATGGCGTTGATGGCGGCTTCACTCAGCAGCATCACCCGGTCTTTTGGGTTTGGGCCGCTGGTGTGCAGCTGGAGCAGTAGGGACTCCTTGCCTCGTACTCTGGACCAGAGTCCTGAGTCGATAAGCAGGATGGAGATCCCGCCGCCTACCCCTGCCTGCTGGAGTCGACTTTTGAGGGTTTGGAGCCATGCCTGGCTACGGGAGAAGCCAGCTTCGCCTGTCAGGGCTGCCAAGGGGGGTAACTGCTCACGGCTCACCGCAGTCGCCATGGCAATATTGACCGTGCCGGGCCAGCTCTGTTCGAACGGATTGGGATAAAGGGCATCATAACCACAGCTCTGCCCCATCCCGGGGATGAGGCAGAGCAGGACCATGCATGCGCGCAAGGTGCGTTGCATCATGGCGTCACTATGTTGAACCAGAAGTTGAACTTGTCGAGCAGCGTGACGAAGTCGCTGAACTTCTGCTGATCACCCTCGATCTTGATCTCGCCGTTGGCGATCTTCTGCTCCATGGTGCCCTGACCGAGCTGGATATCATCCAGCGTCTTCTTGCTTAGGGTAATGGTCACATCAGGCTTGGCGGCATAGCGGGTAGTGTGGTTCAGTACCGAGTTCTCCAGACTCAGGGTATGTTTCTCCTCTATGTCGGTGAACGCCATGTTGATGACCATCTTCTTGCCCGCCGCTTTCTCGGGATTAATGCGCACCGAGAGATAGTCAAACAGCATGCTGGGGCTCATGGCCCGGATGGTGTCCGGTGAGGCGGTGACTGTTCCGCCAACATTAGGAACGCCATTGCGCAGCTCATAGGCACCTTGCAGATAGACGGAGCGCCACGGGCCGGATTCAGCCTGATAGCCCAGCTGCTCCAGTGCATCTGCCAGCAGCAGCTTGCCCTCAGTGTTGTTCGGGTTGGCAAACACCAGATGCTTGAGCACTTCTGCTACCCAGCGATATTCCCCCTTGTCGAACGAGGCCTTGGCTTTTTTCAGTACCTCCTGCTCGCCCCCCATGAACTCGATATATTTGGGGCCGACCATTTCTGGGGGCAGGTTGTCGAGATCGGAGGGGTTGCCGGAGTACCAGCCCATATAGCGCTGATAGATGGCGCGGCTGTTGTGGCGCAGGGTGCCGTAATAACCGCGGTTCGGCCAGAAGTCGTTGAGCTCGGGGGGGAGGGTGATCTGCTCGGAGATCTCCTCGCCGGTGTAGCCCATGTTCATCAGGCGCACCGACTGGTCGTGGATGTATTTGTAGAGGTCACGCTGCTTTTTAAAGTAGTCAGTGATGTTGGCATTGCCCCAGCGTGGCCAGTGGTGACTCTGGAACTTGACCTCGGCCTGATCACCCCAGGTTTCGATGGTCTCGTTGAGAAAGCTGGCCCACTTCAGCGCATCACGCACCTGGGCGCCGCGCAGGGTGAGGATGTTGTGCATGGTGTTGGTGGTATTTTCGGCCATCCACAATGCTTTGCTGTCCGGGAACCAGGTGTTCATCTCGGCCGGGGCTTCGGTGCCCGGGGTCATCTGGAAGACCATCTTGACGCCATCGACCGTCAGCGTCTCACCGGTTTTGGTGATAAAGCGGGTTGGCAGCAGCAGCGAGGGCACGCCGGTGGAAGTGGTTTGCCCCAGACCGCCATTGACGCCCCCCTGCGGGTTACGCGGCAGCAGGGCGCCGTACATGTAGACGGCGCGGCGAGCCATGGCGTTGCCGGCGATGACGTTCTCCGACACCGCGTGTTCGGTAAATCCTTCCGGCGCGATGATCTCGACGCCGTTCTTTTTCACCTCGTCCAGCGAGTTGAACAGACCGGCGGCACCGCCGTAGTGATCCACGTGGGAGTGGCTGTAGACCACCGCGGTGACCGGGCGCTCCCCTTGGGTCTTGTTGATGAAGGCCAGCGCCGCCTTGGCGGTTTGCGGGGAGATCAGCGGATCGAACACCACCCATCCCTTCTTGCCTTTGATAAAGGTGATGTTGGAGAGATCAAAGCCGCGAATTTGGTAAATCTTGTCGGTGACCTTGAACAAGCCGTACTGCATGTTGAGCTGGGCATTGCGCCACAGGCTGGGGTTGACGCTGTCCGGCGCGGCCTTGTCGAGGCCGATGTAGGTCTTGTACTGCTCCAGATCCCACACCACGTTGCCCTTGTCATCCTTGATGGTCAGGGTCTCCGGTTTGGCGATAAAGCCACGCTGGGCATCCTCGAAATCCTGTTTGTCATTGAAGGGCAGGGTATTGAGCACCTGCTGGTTTGCCTTGATGGTAAATTCGCTGGCAGGCTTGGGGTCGATGGCGGCCTTGGCCGACTGCACAAGAGCAGGCTGCACAAGCAGTGCGCCACAGAGCAAGAGCGAGAAAATCGTGGGGGTGGGAAGCCTCGGTTTCATCGGTATGACTCCAGATGGTGGTGTGGGTCGACAGGGCTAAGTGTAGTCAGGCTCAAGTCAGCGAAGAGAAGGGAGATAAGGAAGAGAAGGGAGAGAAGAGGGGGATGCTTGCGGTACAAACCGCCATCCGGGAGGACAACAGCAGGAATTGCGCCCGCAGGAGCACTGCCGTTGCACATCTTGATCTGTATCAAGATAGGTCGCAGCGGGTTGTCTTACGGTCAGGAGTGATGTTGATGGGATGTAACAAAAGGATGTGCATATGGAACTGAAAAGGGACCCGAGATGCTATACCGACGTCTGTATCGACGGTAAGTGGTATCACTACGACCACTGCAGCACCAACGTCTATATGCTGATGGGAGGCGCCGCGCCGAGCCTTCAGCTGGCCTATGAGCCGAGCAGCGAAGAGGAGCTGATCGAGATGCTCCAGCAGCTGGGGCGCTTCTGACTTACCGAATTGATATCTTGCCATATGGCCATCGGGCGCGTTGCCACGATGGCCACCACTCTTCACCGCTGTACCTTATCTCAGCGGTTTTTATTGCCCAATAACCCCTTGCCAATCTCCAGCATGGCGACGGCCGCGGCGTAGCTGCTATCGGACTTGCCTATCTCATCCGCTATATAGAGAAAATTGGACTGGTACTTCTCGACAGCCTCTCGTGGGCTGGTTGCGTCAATAAAGTCCTCCTCCACCTCGAATCCTTGGGTCAGTAGTGCCGCCTTTTCACTCAGAAAAGTCGGTGATGCCATGTCGATAAAGGTGTATTGCTGCCGATTGGACGCCGGAATGGTAAAAAACTGGTATCTGGCCATGGGTAAATCCTCGCTTTAAGCGGGTGATAGATGACGTGACGCTGGTTTTAATCTGTGGCTCGCAGGCGGCTTGCTTGCCTCGACGTCGCAGACCGTACGTGTCGGGAATGCCGCATTTTGTTTTCGTTCGAGACTACTTTGTTGGCGTTTGCCCGGCAAGTGGAGCGCAGAGATTTTCTGGATGATCCGAGCAACCGAGATGTTGTGGGCAGGGGCGAGACCGGGATAATGCCGGGCTCACGTTGAGCCCGGCTTGTCAGCGCTCTGTCACAGCACGAAGCTCTGTACCATGGCGCGCAGCTGTTCGGTGAGCTGGTGGATCTGGCGGGCGGCATCGCGGGCGGCGTTGGCTACTTGCAGCGCCTCGTCGCTGCCATCCGAGATGCGCACCACGTTGCGTTCGATCTCGTTGACCACGGCGCCCTGCTGCTCGATGGCGCTGGCGATGATGGCGTTGGTATCGACCATTCGATCCACCTTCTCGGTGATGGCGCCGAAAGCCTGTTTTGCCTCCTGCGCCAGCCCGACCCCCTCCTGCGCTTCATGGCTGGCCGCCGACATGGCGGTGACCGAGGCGCGGGCGCCGGATTGCAGCTGTTCAATCATCTGCTGGATCTCGACGGTGGCACCCTGGGTGCGGTTGGCAAGAGACCGCACCTCGTCGGCCACCACCGCAAAGCCGCGACCCTGCTCACCGGCCCGGGCCGCTTCGATGGCAGCGTTGAGGGCCAGCAGGTTGGTCTGTTCGGCGATGCTACGGATCACGCTGATGACGCCGCCAATCTGGCTGCACTGCTGCTCCAGTTGGCCTATGGTGTCGGCGGTGCGCAGCACTTCGCGGTTGATATGGTCGATGGCCTTGATGGTGCGCTCCACCACATCCTCGCCCTGACCGACCACGTTCTGCGCCTCCTGGGTCATGCGGGCAGCTTGCAGGGCGTTGCCCGCCATGTCTTGTGAGGTGGCGGCCAGCTCCTTGATGGCGGTGGCCACCTGATGGGTCTCCCCTTGCTGATCGGCAATGACCTCCTGCGAGCGGCAGGTGCGCGCTTCGATCTCGGTGGCGCTCTCCACTACTGTGACGCCATTTTCACGCACCCGCAGCATCAGGGTGCGCAGGGTCTCCAGGGTCACGTTGTAATCCCGGCTGATGGCGGCCAGCTCGTCCTGACCGACGATCTCGATGTGCTGGCTGAGATCCTGGGCGTTGACCCGGGCGGCGATATCACGCACCCGCCCTACGGTGCCGCGCAGGGAGAGATAGGCACCGATCATCAGGTAGAGGTAGAGCAGCAAGCTGGCGGTCAGCGGCGCGGTGATCCACCAGAAGTGGCGTTGGTTGGCGGTCAGCCGCTGATGTAAGTCGGCCTCCAGCCGCTGGCGTACCTGGCCTGCCAGTGCAGTGATGGCCTCGTCCATCTTATCCCCCAGTGCTTGCACCTCCTTGGTGGAGAGCTGCACCAGCTGATCCTTCATCATCTTGTTTTCCATGGTCTCGACCCCCTGACGCACCAGCTGTATCAGAGCATCGGTCTGCTGACCCAGCTCGGCGCGGTAGGCCGGTTCCATCTGGTAGAGCAGGGTCAGATCGGCCTCCAGCTCCTGCAGGGTGGCGCTGATAAGGTCGAGGCGAAAACGCAGGCCGCTGTAGCCCTCTGCCTGAAACAGGCCGAAGTCGGCGATGGTGGCGGCGCGATCTCGCACTTGAGCCAGCAGGTCGCGCAGCTGCGGCAACCGCTCGCTGGCGAGGATCACCATGTAGTAGGTACCGAGCGCCGGATCCTGGATCAGGCTGCTACTGGCAGTAATGTGCTTGTAGAGGTGGCGCACCTCGGTCAGCAGCTTGTCGTGGCGCAAGTTGCTCTGCTCCACTTCCAGCTTGCCCGCTTCATTCTGCAAAGCGGCCCAGCCCTGCTGGATCACCTCAAAGGAGGGGTTGTTCTGGCGGGTGTCGGCAAAGGCTTGCAGGCTCTGATCAACGGCTTGTGCGGCTGCCTTGACCTGATCATCACCGACCGGATCCACCTCATGGGCGTGACGGGTCACCAGATTGCGATGGGTGAGCAGGGCTTGCTCGATAGCGGGCACGGGGGCGAGATTGACCACTCCCGCCAGCTCGCGGTTGGCCTGGACGTTGTCATCCTGCAGCCGTCCCAGCAGATTGGTCATGCTGTAGGCCAGTGGCAGCAGCATCAGGCAGGACCAGAGCAGGAATTTGTATTTGAAGGAGAGCTGATTGCCCAGCCGGATGGCGGGGTTGAAAATCCATTTCATGTTAAGCCTCGATACCTGAGTGCGGGCGTGATTCGTGTTGCCTGAATAGTACTCCGAGCGGCCTCCCTTGGGTGATGGCCGGTTGCAAGTTGTGATCCCCTTGGCTTTTTACTTCCGGGCGGGGGCGCGGTCAGCCGAGCCAATAGAAAACGGGCCACCCGAAGGTGACCCGCGGTCGATAAGGGGATATCCGCCTGCAACCGTCAGTTGAACGCCAGGAAGGGCGAGACGCAGAGCAGCAGGCCGGTGACGATGATGATGTAGAGGGAGGTGCCCTTGTATTTGTGCAGCGCCGGTACCTGATAGACCAGATAGGCCGGGATGAGGCAACCCACCATGCCGAAGATGGGGCTGCAGATGGAGGTGAAGCTCAGTACCGGTGCGTTGAGCACGATGGCCCCCCAGGAGAGCATGACGGTAAACACCATGATCCCTTTGCCTACCAATCCTTTATTGATGCGGTTTTCCGGCAGCACCCGGCGCAGCAGGTTCATCGCCAGACCCTGACAGGCTTCACGGAAACCGAGGTAAACGCCGAAGTAGGCGGTCATTACCGCAAAGATGTTGAGGGTGAGGCTCAGGAGCTTGAGGGTCTGGCCGGGCATCCCCTGGGCTACCATCGCCAGTGCAGAGATGTTCTCTTCGGAGGCTTTGACCGCCTGATCGTGGCCCATGGCCAGAGTGAAGGAGACCGCGTAGAAGAACACCACCACGAACAGGATGCCGAAGGCGATATTCATGGCGCGCATCGCCTTGAAGCGGGCCACTTCCAGCGACTTTTCCCGTGAGCGGTAGGAGATCACCATGGGGCTCAGGCTCTGGATAAAGAGGATAGAGGTGAGGGTAAAGGGCAGCATGATGATGGCATCCTTCATCCAGTCACCGGCAGCGGGCATGGCGGTGATGTTGGCCGCATCCCACTTGTCCACCATCATCAGGCCGAGCACGGCCACCACGCTGATCTTGGTCAGCACCATAAAGGTGGAGATCTTGAACAGCAGGTTTTCGCCGCGCGAGGCCAGTGCCACCAGACCGCAGATCAGCACCAGACCGTAGAGCGGGTTTTCGGAGAGCAGGCCGTCGGTGACGCCGAAGCTCTGCAGGAAGGAGGCGCTGTCATTGGTGATGGCGGTGGAGTAGACGAAGACCCAGATCACCAGCATCACGAAGTAGAGCGCGCCGAGCAGCACACCCCAGTTCTTGCCAAGGTAGCCGGTGATGACGCTGGGGTAATCCTTGCACTCCGGCGAGGTGGCCAGAGTGTTGATAAAGAGGCGCTGGAACATGTACATGGCGGGGTAGCCGATCACCGCCGAGAGCAGAAAGACCCACAAACCCATCAGACCCACCTGTACCGGCAGGAAGACGATCCCCGCGCCGATGGCCATGCCGATGCTCATGATGATCCAGCCCCAGTCGGTGCTGTCGAAGCGAACCGCTTCTTTCCATTCCAGCGTGCCCATCACGGGGCTGGCGAGTGTAGTGCTATGCGCGTCCATTAAAACCTTCTTTTTTGTAGGGATGTGGGAAAGCGGCGCAAATATAGTTGAATGAAACTGTCATAAACAATGCCCATAAGAGTACTTTTGTTCAAATCAGGATGGTGATCACGGTTTATATTGAGGCCGAAAGGTGCCTTTAAACGCCATTTTTGTATCTTTTTGTTGAATGGATAAAATAAAAAGCAAATAATGTTGAACGGAATGAGATTCGTGATTGCAAAAAAAATTGCACAAACAGGAGTGGCTATATGAAACGCATCATCACAGCAGCAGCGGCACCTGACGCTATCGGTCCCTACAGCCACGGCACTGCCTATGGCGACCTTATCTTTACCTCCGGTCAGTTGCCGGTCTGCAAGCAGCAGGGTGGTGTGGTGGAAGGGGGCATTGCCGCCCAGACCCGCCAGTCACTGGAAAACCTGAAATCCGTGCTGGAAGCCGCTGGCGGCTCGCTGGATACCGTGCTCAAAACTACCTGCTACCTCGCCGAGATCAGCGATTTTGCCGCGTTCAACGAGGTCTATAAAGCCTATTTCCAGAAAGATTGTCCGGCGCGCAGCTGCTTCGCAGTGAAGGATCTGCCGATGGGCGTCAAGGTTGAAGTGGAAGCGATCGCCCATATCGCTCGTTAATGCTGATAAAAAGGTTCAAGTGATGAAACAAGCGTGGCAGCAGTATCTGCAGATTATTCAACAGGTTGTCAAACCAGCGCTGGGTTGTACCGAGCCAATTGCCGCCGCCTATGCCGCAGCGGTCGCCACCCGGCAACTGGGTTGTGAGCCCGGTCGCCTCGAGGTTGCGGTGTCGGACAACCTCTATAAAAACTCGATGGGTGTTTATGTGCCGGGGACCGGCAAGATCGGTCTGGCCATTGCGGCCGCGGCCGGTGCCATCGGCGGCAACGCCGATGCCGGGCTGGAGGTGCTGGCCGCGATCCAGCCAGAACAGGTGGATCGTGCCCAGCAGCTGATCGATGCTGGCAAGGTGCAGGTGAGCCGCACCGCCGCCCCCGAGTTTATCTTCTGCCGCGTGACCGTTTATGGCACTGATGACAAGGGTGAAGAACACAGCGCCGAAGTGACCCTCTGCGGCGGTCATACCCGCATCGTCGAGCAGCGCCGCGATGGCGAGGTGACCTTCACCGCCGATCAGAGCCAGGGCGGTGCCACCGGTTCCATCTGCGACGGGGTAGATATCAGCATCGCCGCCATCTACGAGTTCGCCACCCAGGTGGAGTTCGAGCAGATCAGGTTCATCCTCAAAGCCTCGGAGCTCAACGGCAAGCTCTCCGCCGAGGGGATGAACAACCCCTATGGCCTCGAGATCGGGCGCACCATGCAGCAGAACATCAATGCCGGTCTTATCGGCGAGGATGTGATGAACCGCATCGTGATGATGACGGCGGCCGCCTCCGATGCCCGCATGGGGGGCGCGACCCTGCCAGCCATGAGCAACTTCGGCAGCGGCAACCAGGGCATTGCCGCCACCATTCCGGTGATGGTGATTGCCGAGCGCTTTGCGGCCAGCGAAGAGCAGCTGGCTCGCGCCCTCATCATGAGCCATCTGGGCGCCATCTATATCAAGTCCCACTATCCGCCGCTGTCGGCCTTCTGTGGCAATACCGTGACCAGCGCGGCCGCCTCCATGGCCATGGTCTATCTGGCGGGCGGCAGCTTCGAGCAATCCTGCTTCGCCATCCAGAATGTGCTGAGCGACAGTGCCGGTATGGTGTGCGACGGGGCGAAAGCCTCCTGCGCCATGAAGGTGAGTACCTCCTCCGGTGCGGCGGTGCGCGGTTTCCTGATGGCCCTCAACAGCCACTCGGTGTCGGGGCAGGGGATCGTCGCCGGCGACGTGGATCAGACCATCCGCAACGTCGGTCAGATGGTGAAGGAGGGCATGTCTGCCACAGACAGCACCATTATTGATATCATGTCCGCCTGATGTCCCTGTCGGTTGCTGCCCGGCGCCCATTGCCCGGCAGCAACCCTTGCAAGAAGGTCCCATTGTGAAGCTGCAAGAGTTGAGTCCGAGCGATTTTGAGATCCTCAAGTCGATGGAGAACATTGTGGACGGCATCGCCGCCATGTATGGCCAGCACACCGAAGTGCTGCTCCACAGTCTGGATGCGCGCAATCCCTCGATCGTCAAGATTGCCAACGGCCATATCACCGGCCGCAGTGTCGGCGCTCCCATCACCAACCTGGCGATGATGAAGCTCAAGAGCGGGCAGGATATCTCCAGCCCCTACATGACCAAGTGCGCCACCGGCAAGACCCTGCGCTCCATCACGACCGTGATCCGCAACGGGGAGCACAGGGCCATCGGGTTGCTCTGCATCAACAGCGACATGGATGCTCCGCTGCAATCCGTGCTGCGCACCATGATGCCGGAGTGTATGCATCCCCACGAGAGCCATGCCACCCCGGAGGTGTTCGCCCGCAATATCGACGAAGCGCTCAACAGCACCATAGATACCGTCAGTGCCGAGGTGCGCGGCAACGAGGCGGTGCCTCCGTCCCAGAAGACCCGGGTCATCGTCAACCAGTTGCACGACATGGGGATCTTCGAGTTAAAAGACAGTGCCCAGATTGCGGCGCGCCAGCTCGGGATCTCGGTCCACTCCATCTACCGCTATCTGCGGGAGATCAAGAAGGGCTGAGCCAGTTTAATCTGGCCAAATTGGCAGCAAACGGGTCAGCCTTGACCCGTTTTTTACGCCCGCTTTAGCCTCTCTGTTTGGGCCATCCTTCGGGCTCATCTGCTATCATCTTCCCCCCTTTATTTTTCTATCTCTCTGAACGTGCTGGAGAAATCATGTCTCGACTCATCTATCTGCTGCGCCACGGCCAGACCCGCTTCAATGCCGAGCAGCGTCTGCAGGGGCGTTGCAACTCCGATCTGACCGACAAGGGTGAGGCGCAAGCCATCGCCATGGGGCGGCGCCTTGCCGCCGAACTGGCGGATCCCGCCCGCTGGACCGTCTATGCCAGCCCGCTCGGGCGTGCCCGTCAGACTGCGCTGCTGGTGTGTGAGCAGTTGGGGCTGTCAACTGATCGCATCGTCTGGGACGATCGGTTGATGGAGCTGGGGATGGGGGAGTGGGAGAGTTGCCAGATCCCGGCGCTGCGGCTCGCTCATCCCGAGCTCGATACCGGCAAGGGGGACTGGTATCTGCAGGCACCGGGGGCCGAGAGCTTCGAGAGCATTCAGCGCCGGGCACACCTGTGGTTGCAGGATCCCGCCATCGCCGAGCGGGCCATCGTTATCTCCCACGGTCTGCTCGGTGCCATGTTGCGCGGCGTCTATGCCGATCTCGACTATGAGGCGACCTGGTCACAGGCGTTGCCGCAAGATGCCTTCTATAAGCTGCAGGATGGCCACATCACCCGCATTGCCTGCTAGTTTCGTGGACGTTGCCGCCATCAGTGCATGGACGATGCAGGCTGCAACACGCTACGGATTTTGCTTTGCGAAGATTAGACATCAACGAAATGATGAATAGACTCAAAAAGCGCATTATCAATAAGGGCATTAGCCCTTATCCTGCGGTGATGTGTTTAAGGTCTGGTTTTGCGAACAGGTTGCAACTTGCATTGCACTATGGTGCACAGACCGCGCTTTTTAATGAGGTAAGCGGGTGATTGTATTGAAATGAGTGGTCGCGTGATGCTTGGTGTATCAATTGCATATTAAACGACCAGTGGCCTGAGTATGAGGACGACACCATGAAAGGGATCTCGGTTCGTAGCAAATTATTGATGCTGGTTGTGGTACCGCTGTTTTGTATGGTTTTGCTGTGCACTCTCTCCCTTTGGGGGATGCGCCTGATGAATCAGGCTGCCCATCAGGTGAATGAAGAGGAGGTGCAGCAGTTATCCGAACTGAAGCTGATTTCAGACTTGTATGCGGTCAGTGTCGTTGATGCGATCAATAAAGCGCATGTTGGATTAATCACCCGTGAAGAGGCAAAACGTTCCGTTACTGAAGCGCAGTTAAAAGCCGCAACGGAATGGAAGCGTTACATGGCCCAGAAGATGTCTGCGGAAGAGCGGGCGATTGCGGAGTCTGCCCAGGTATTGATGAACAAAGCCGACATTACACTGGATAGTATTAAGAGTGATCTTTCATTAAAAGCTCCTCTTGATAAGGCAATTCATCAGTTATATAGCACGGTTGATCCTTTTAATGAGGAGCTGGGCAAGCTGGTTGAACTCCAGCTGAGATTTGCAGATGAGCATGTTGATACCCTGGAAAGTCTGGCCGTTGATTTTTCATTTGCCTTCCTCTCCATCACCGGGATTGCCCTGTTCGCTTTATCCGTGCTGGGGATCTGGATTTTTCGCGGGATCAGTCAACCGCTCACCGCTTTGCGCAGAGCGCTTTACAAATTGCAGCATGAGCAGGATTTGACCGTCACCGTCCCCGTCATTCGGGAAGATGAATTGGGGCAAGTCGCACGGGCGCTGAATGATATGGTTAGCCATTTCCGCAGATTGATTGGCGAAATGGATGACGTGGCCGAACAGTTATCGACAGGCGCCGATGCACTGAACGAGCTGGGGCTAACCAGTGCAGAGCAAATGGCCCAGCAGCGTCTGGAGACAGATCAGAGCGCTGCGGCGATGAATGAGATGAGCGCAACGGTTAACGAAATCGCCCAAAATACAAATAGTGCTGCAATTGCCGCCCGTCAGGCTGAAAACAAGGCAGAAGAGGGGCAAGCGGTTGTCAAGGAGACCATTGGGAATATGGCTCTGCTCTCTGGTCAATTGCAAAATACATCTACTGTGCTGCAAAACCTGGCTATCGAAAGCAATAACATTACCCAAGTGATGGGGGTTATTCGCTCGATTGCCGAACAAACCAATTTACTGGCACTGAATGCGGCAATTGAAGCCGCCAGAGCGGGTGAGCAGGGGCGCGGTTTCGCGGTGGTGGCTGATGAAGTGCGGGTACTTGCTCAGCGCACCCAAAACTCTACCGGAGAAATCCAGAATACCGTCAATCGCCTGCAACAGAATGCAACTATGGCTGTTGATAGTATGAATATCGGATTATCTGAAGTAGAGAAGACGAATACCCTGATGCTGACGTGTGGCGTCTCTTTGGAAGAAATTGTGAGTGCGGTGGATGATCTGAATAATCTCAATGTGCAGGTCGCTGCTGCAGCCGAAGAGCAAAGCAAAGTCACCGAAGAGATGACGCGCAGCATGGTCAATATTGCCGATATCGCAGTACATACCTCGGACTCGGCAGCCCATGTATCGGCCAAGTGTCAGCGTCTTGATGAGATGGCCAAGTCAATGAGAACACAGATTAATCATTTTAAATGGCGCTCACATGCCGCTTGATATAGGTCGATGACATTACCCCCAGGCCCCGAGAGTTCGGGGCCTTTTTGTATCATGTTGGTCGTACTGCACCTGCGTTGAAACATGTCATCGGTTTCCATGGATATGGGGAGATTCATTACCGGACTGATGAAGTGACGCTTTCCGAAAAATTGTGCATTTTTGACGGCAGCCGTCACCCTGAATGGCCATTTTTGCCGCAGTTCAACACATCAGAGCACCTTATCGCGGCAAGATGAGGTATCTTATGCCCCGATTTCATCCATTAAACGGATCCGAGACCCCATATGATCATCAAACCCAAGGTTCGCGGCTTTATCTGCACCACCACTCATCCGGTCGGTTGTGAAGCCAATGTTCGTCGCCAGATCGCTTATACCAAGGCCAAGGGCACCATCGAGAATGGTCCCAAGAAGGTGCTGGTGATCGGCGCTTCCACCGGTTATGGCCTGGCCTCCCGGATTGCGGCTGCCTTCGGTAGCGGCGCCGCCACCCTCGGCGTCTTCTTTGAAAAAGCGGGCACCGAGTCCAAGACCGGTACCGCTGGCTGGTACAACTCTGCCGCCTTCGACAAGGCTGCTAAAGAGGCGGGCCTCTACGCCAAGAGCGTCAACGGCGATGCCTTCTCCAACGAGTGCCGCGCCAAGGTGATTGAGCTTATTAAGCAGGATCTGGGTCAGATTGATCTGGTTGTCTACTCCCTGGCCTCTCCGGTGCGCAAGATGCCGGAAACCGGCGAAGTGGTGCGCTCTGCCCTCAAACCGATCGGTGAGGTCTACACCACCACCGCCATCGATACCAACAAGGACCAAATCATCACCGCCACCGTCGAGCCGGCGAACGAGGAAGAGATCCAGAACACCATCACAGTGATGGGCGGTCAGGATTGGGAGCTGTGGATGGCTGCCCTGCGTGATGCCGGCGTGCTGGCTGACGGCGCCAAGTCCGTGGCCTACTCCTACATCGGTACCGATCTGACCTGGCCAATCTACTGGCATGGCACTCTGGGCCGCGCCAAGGAAGATCTGGACCGCGCCGCTGCCGCCATCCGTGGCGATCTGGCTGTCAAGGGTGGCACCGCTCACGTGGCCGTGCTGAAATCCGTGGTGACCCAGGCTTCTTCCGCCATTCCGGTGATGCCGCTCTATATCTCCATGGCCTTCAAGATCATGAAGGAGAAGGGCATTCACGAGGGCTGCATGGAGCAGGTGGATCGCATGATGCGCACCCGTCTCTACGCGTCCGACATGGCGCTGGACGAGCAGGCTCGCATCCGCATGGATGACTGGGAACTGCGTGAAGATGTGCAGCAGACCTGCCGTGACCTGTGGCCATCCATCACCAGCGAAAACCTCTCCGTATTGACCGATTACACCGGCTACAAGCAAGAGTTCCTGCGCCTGTTTGGTTTCGGTCTGGATGAGGTCGATTACGATGCGGATGTAAATCCGGACGTAAAATTCGACGTGGTCGAGCTCTGAGTCTGACTCAAGTGAAAACGGGGCCCCGCGGGGCCCTGTTTTTTTGGCAAACATTCCGCTAATTTGCGGAATTTTATTATCAGCGATCACCTTTTTCCCATATCAAACCCGCTAGTCTTGCGCTGATCGGATCACAGACGGCATTGCCGAGGTACGGAAGCTATGACCACTCCAAACGAGGCGCCCAAGAAGCGCCAACTCCCCACAGTTTATACCCTGCTTTTCATCATCATCGCGCTGATGGCCGCCCTCACCTGGGTGCTGCCGGCGGGTAAATATGACTATGTCACCGCCAAGACCCAGCAGCCGGTGGCGGCAGCGGCCGTGGCTGATTACAGCGGCGACGAGCGGCTGTTGCCGGTGCCCGGCAGCTACACTGAGTTACCCGCCCACCCGCAAGGGGTATTCGAGGTGCTCAAGGCCCCCATCCAGGGCTTTCACAAGGCGGCCGACGTGGCGCTGTTCGTGCTCATCATCGGCGGCTTTCTGGCGGTGACCATGCAAAGCGGTGCGCTCGATGCCGGGGTGGGGGCCATTGTGCGCGGCTTTGCCGGCCGTGAGCGGCTGCTGATCCCGGTGCTGATCGCCCTGTTTGCCCTCGGCGGCTCCACCTTCGGCATGGCGGAGGAGACGGTAGCCTTCTGGGCACTGATCGTGCCGGTGATGATGGCGGCGGGCTTTGATCGCATGGTGGCGGCGGGGATTATCCTGCTTGGCTCCGGGGTCGGGGTGCTCGCCTCCACCGTCAACCCGTTTGCCACCGGCATTGCCTCCGGTTTTGCCGGTATCCCCATCGGCGAAGGGATCGGTTTGCGGGTCATCCAGTGGCTGCTACTGGTGATATTCGCCTCCTGGTTCGTGATGCGCTACGCCAAGCAGGTGCAGCAGGACAAGTCCCGCTCCGTGCTGGCCGACATCGTCTATGACGACGAGTTCTCCCAGATGAAGAGCGGCAACCTCGCCTTCACCGGCAAGCAGAAGCTCACCATGCTGGTCTTCTTCGGCACCTTCCTGCTGATGATCTATGCGGTGGTGCCCTGGTCGGATTTGGGGATCGACGTGCTGCCCACCTTTGGCTGGTGGTTTGACGAGCTCTCGACCCTGTTCTTCAGTGCCTCCATCCTGATTGCGCTGATCAACCGGATGCCGGAGTCCAACTATGTGGCGACTTTCCTGAGCGGCGCTCGGGATCTCATCGGGGTGGCACTGGTGGTTGCGGTGGCGCGCGGCATCTATGTGGTGATGGAGCAGGGCGTCATCATCGACACTATTTTGCATTGGGCTGAAGGGCTGGTGAGCGGGCTCTCCTCGTCGGTCTTCATCTTGATGGCCTATCTGGTACACATCATCCTGAGCTTCTTCATCCCATCCACCTCGGGGCTGGCGACCGTCTCCATGCCGCTGATGGGGCCGCTGGCGGACTTCTCCGGTATCTCCCGGGATCTGGTGATCACTGCCTATCAGTCCGCCTCCGGCTGGATCAACCTGTTTGCCCCCACCGCCGCCCATCTGGTGGCCGGTCTGGCGCTGGCCAAGATCCCCTACGATCGCTTCGTGCGCTGGGTGCTGCCCTTCATCATCGGGGTGGCTCTCATCACCATGGCGGTGCTGGTGGCCGGTGCCCTGCTGCACGGCTGATGGCACGGATAAAACCACAGATAACAAAAAGGCTCCCGCGGGAGCCTTTTTCATGAGCTTTGCTTACTGCTTGTAGCCCTTGAGGAAGCGGGCGAGGCGGCCGATGGCATCCTCCAGCTCCTCTTCGCGGGGCAGGAACACCAGCCGGAAGTGATCCGGCGCCGGCCAGTTGAAGCCGGTGCCCTGCACCAGCAGCAGCTTCTCTTGCTGCAGCAGGTCGAACACCATCTTCTGATCGTCGCGGATGTCATACACCTTGGGGTCGAGGCGCGGGAACATGTAGAGCGCCCCCTTTGGTTTGACGCAGGAGACCCCGGGGATCTCGTTCAAGAGCTCCCACGCCTTGTCCCGCTGCTTACGCAGGCGGCCACCCGGCAGGATCAGCTCGTTGATGCTCTGGTAGCCGCCAAGGGCTGTCTGGATGGCGTGCTGCATCGGCACATTGGCACACAGCCGCATGGAGGCCAGCATCTCCAGCCCTTCAATGTAACCGCGAGCACGGCCTTTGGGGCCGGTGATGACCATCCAGCCCTGACGGAAGCCGCAGGCGCGGTAGGCCTTGGAGAGGCCGTTGAAGGTCACCACCATCACATCGTCGCACAGGGTGCAGACGCTGGTGTGGGAGATATCGTCGTAGAGGATCTTGTCGTAGATCTCGTCGGCGAAGATGATGAGGTTGTGCTGGCGGGCGATCTCGATCACCTCCAGCAGGAACTCGCTGCCGTAGACGGCCCCGGTCGGGTTGTTGGGGTTGATCAGTACCAGGCCGCGGGTGCGCGGGGTAATGCGGGCGCGGATATCGTCGAGATCCGGATACCAGTCAGCTCCTTCATCGCAGCGGTAGTGCACCGCATGGCCACCGGAGAGAGTGACGGCAGCGGTCCAGAGCGGGTAGTCGGGGGAGGGCACCAGCATCTCGTCGCCATTGTTGAGCAGCGCCTGCATCGCCATCACGATCAGCTCGCTGGCGCCATTGCCAATGTAGATGTCGTCGATATCGACCTTGCGCATCCCTTTTTGCTGGTAGTACTGCATCACCGCTTTACGGGCAGAGAACAGCCCCTTGGAGTCGCAGTAGCCCTGGCTCAGCGGCATGTTGAGGATCACATCCTTGATGATCTCTTCCGGCGCATCAAAGCCGAACGGGGCCGGGTTGCCGATGTTGAGCTTGAGAATGCGGTGGCCTTCGTCTTCGAGACGGCGAGCCTCTTTATGCACCGGGCCGCGGATGTCATAGCAGACATCGTCGAGCTTGTGCGACTTGTCGATTGTGAACATGGTGACAGTGATTCCTTCCCCACAGGGACGCGTTGGCGAAAAAGGCGATTTTTAGTATCAAATTTCTTTTCCCCTATTCTTCACAGAATTGAATGCTAGAACAATCCTCTTTTTAGAAGAATTCCCTGATTTTTAGCCCTAAAACAGGGTTGCTAGAACGTTAAATTCAGCACGATCTTTGGTGCTAACCAAGGTTAACTAGTGAAACATGGGGAACGAATTAACAATGCTGCCTGACTGTGTTGCAATATCCGGATCCTGTGGCACGATTGGCTTGTGTAAAAAATCGTCTTCGTCCCCCTTTTCGATGAGTTGAATGGCACCCATGGTGTCATCTTTATGTGGTTCGCTCATCGGTATTACTTCTGCGAGGTTTTCCCATGCAAGCACCCGTTCCAGGCCGCTATCGCCACTTCAAGGGGGGTTACTATCAAGTGCTTGCCTTGGCTCTGCATACCGAAACCCAGGAGCAGCTGGTCATTTATCAATCCGAGCAGGATGGTCAGGTCTATGCTCGTCCCGTCGCCATGTTTATGGAGTGGATTGAGCATCAGGGGCAGGTTGTCAGCCGTTTTGCCCCTGCAGGAGACTGACTACGCCTCCGTTTTTATCGTTCAAGGGATGAGCACTCGAGCTAAATGGTGTCATAAGTTGTCGCATGACGCCCTTGGGCATGAGATGTGCAGCCAGCTGTCTTAATGATAAATCTCTTATCTAATCAACTAATTGTGACGAATATCACATTCAGTGAGCTCTGCCTGCCGGGTTCGCAATCTGGACTCACACTCCCATAATGCTGCGCTTGTTCAAGCATGGGCCCTTCTCGGGTCTTGTTCGGTGTTATCTCAAATGGGAGAAATAATGTGAAACCTGTTGCTGCTGAGTTTATGGGCACTTTCTGGCTGGTATTGGGCGGGTGCGGCAGTGCCGTGCTGGCTGCAGCCTTCCCTCACGTCGGGATTGGTCTGCTGGGGGTCTCGCTGGCTTTCGGTCTGACCGTGCTGACCATGGCGTTTGCCATCGGCCATATCTCCGGTTGCCACCTCAATCCGGCCGTGACCGTCGGTTTGTGGGCGGGTGGTCGTTTTCCGGCATCCGGTGTACTGCCTTATATCGTGGCGCAAGTGTTGGGTGGCATTGCCGCCGCTGCCGTGCTTTACGTAATTGCCAGCGGTCAGGCCGGGTTTGATCTCTCTGCCGGTTTTGCTTCCAACGGCTACGGTGAGCACTCTCCGGGTGGTTACAGTCTGACTGCCGCACTGGTATGCGAAATGGTGATGACCGGTTTCTTCCTGTTCGTCATCATGGGCGCCACCGATAGCCGTGCGCCTGCCGGTTTCGCGCCGATCGCCATCGGTCTGTGCCTGACCCTGATCCACCTTGTCAGCATTCCGGTGACCAATACCTCGGTCAACCCGGCCCGCAGTACCGGTGTTGCGCTGTTTGTCGGTGACTGGGCTATCAGCCAGCTGTGGCTGTTCTGGGTTGCCCCGATTGTCGGTGCCATTCTGGGTGCGCTGGCTTATCGCCTGGTGGCGACTGAGCAGAAGTAATCATTTGCGAAACAAAGTGTGGTATCGACACGCCTGCGGGCGTGTTTTTTGTTTCTGGAGGGGCGAGAAAAGAGCATTAACCGAGGCTAACCTCAGAGCCCTTTGGCCTGCAGCATCTCTTTGTAGCGCAGGTGGAGGAGCTGGACACGCTCCACATAGGCACGGGTTTCCGCATAGGGCGGGATACCGCCATGTTTTTGTACGGCGCCCGCGCCGGCGTTGTAGGCCGCGGTCGCCAGCGCCACGTTGCCGTCATACTGCTTGAGCAGTCCCGCCAGGTATTTCACCCCGCCGAAGATATTCTGCTCCGCCAGCAAGGCATTGCCGACCCCCAACTCCCGCGCCGTGGCGGGCATCAGCTGGGTCAGGCCCATCGCCCCCTTGCGGGAGACCGCCAGCGGATTGAAAGCGGATTCCGCATGGATCAGCGCCCGGATCAGCGCAGGTTCAACCTGATAGGTCTTTGCTGCTGCCTTGATGGTGCTGGCATAGTCATAGAGAAACAGTCCTGTGGTCTGCCAGTTGACGCTGGATTTGGGGTCGCAGGCGAAGCAGTCGTTGAACAGCAGCAGCTCGTAATGGCCCTGTTCGGGCGCCATGTCGGAGTAGCGAACCACCCCGTTTTGTTGCACCGATTTATAGACCTGGATCTGCTTCTTGCCGTTGGTGGCGACTGCCGCTGTTTGAGCGGTGTCGGGTTGTGAGGCGGGAGTGGCATCTTTGCTCGGACGCAAGGGGGAGGGATCTGCGGTCAGGAAGATCACCTCCGCGGGGGGGGGAGTCTGGCTCAATCCGCTCAGGGGGATCAACAACATATGGCCTGCCAGCATCCATGCTTTCAACCCTAATACTCCTTCTTGTGATGACCATGTTGAGTAAAGCATCATGACGAGGGCAGAACAAGCGGCCAACAGGGGGCAAATGATCCGATTCGGTGACCGGGATCAAAGTATCCGCCGCAATAAAGGATTGTCATCATAAAGCACGGTTTTGGCCGTCAGGCGGTGGGTCATGGCCTCTTCCGCCGGGTAAGCAAGCTGCCCACGACGTCCGCTTTTTTGTTGACGAAAGGCATGCTATCGTGCTGGCGTCATGTGGTCGGATTAGCGCACCGTATCTGGCACTAATAACTGATTATCAAAGGATTTGTCTGTGACAAGCAAGCTGGCGATGGAACTCACTTTCGAAGAGTACTGCGACGCCGACCTCTCCCTTATCAGGGACTATTACGAGACGACGTTTTCCCACTATGTGCCGGATCTGGCCGAGCGGATCTTTGTCGTACGTGATGCTCACTGGCTGGTGGGGGCGGTTCGGTTGCGGGACGAGGAGGAGTTTTACCATCTGTGCGGCTTTCGCCTGTTGCCCCACTACCAGTCGCTGGGATTGGGGTCACGGCTGCTGCAGCACGCCTGTCACGGTCTGTTGGACAAACCTGTGGTCTGTCAGGCGCTGCCCTTCGAGAAGCCTTTCTATCTCAAGGCCGGGTTTGCCGATATGCCCCTCAATCAATTGAGCGGGTCGCTTTTCTCCCTCTACGAGCGGCAACAGCAGCAGGGGTATCAGGTGGAGCTGCTGGTACGGGATACCACCCAGCCCCTCCTGAATTGAGCGGTTTAGCGGGGTTTGGTAAGCAGGTGGATCTTGCCCGGTGACAGCTCCAGCCCCAGCAGATTCTCCTTCAGCCAGGCCTGATCCGGATCCTTGTCATTGAGTTTGTAGACCGGTTTGGTCTCGAGCCGCTTCTCCATGCTCTGCAGCAGCATGTTGAGCATCAGCCCGAACTTCTTCTCGGCCGCCTCCGGCTCCAGCTTGTACTCCACCAGCTTCATGTTATCGAGAAACAGCGCGCTCTGGCTCTTGTCATAGCGGGGCCTCGCCTCATAGGTCATCTGCAGGCGGGCGTCATATTCGGTATTGTCTGGCAGGGCGATTTTGAGCTTGCCCTTGCCATAGACCCGGGCGGTATCAGGGCGTTGGCGACCGATTTGGACGTCGCTCTGCTCAAGCGTCACATGGGCCTTGATGATGCCCGGCAGCTCCAGCTGTTTGTCTACTTGCACCTGAGATTGCAGGTACTGGTTTATCTGTTGCTTATTGATGTCATATGAGCCTTGGCCTAGCATGGCCAGGCTGAGCAGCATAGATTGCAGGATCATGCGTGCGACCTGATAGAATGGATTTGCCTTACAGCATACCATCCCGGCCGGTTGGGGTCTGCCCACCGCGCTGTTTGTCGATTAGAAGGAGTCCCCGTTGTTTAACGGTCTGGAACACGATCTTCAACTGCTGTTTTCCCGTTTTCTGGGTTGGCTGCTACTGCTTTTTCATACCGTGATTGTCACCGGGGTGTCGTTTCGGGTGGTGATGAAACGCCGTCCCATCGGGGTGTCGCTGGCCTGGCTGGCGCTGATCTATGCCATTCCGTTTGCCGGGGTGGGTTTCTATGTGCTGTTTGGTGAAATAAAGCTGGGGCGCCGTCGTGCCGAGCGCGCCCAGGCCATGTATCGCCCTTATGCCATCTGGATCCGCCAACTGGCCCGTCTGTTCCCGCAGCACTGCTGCGAAGTGGGCGCCAAGGCACAGCCGCTGCACGATCTCATCCAGGGACGGCTCGCCATGCCGATGCTCTCTGGCAACCGCATGACCTTGCTCAACAAGCCGGACTGGATCTTGCGCGAGATTGCCCAGGATATCCGTCGCTCGACGCTCTCCTGCTATCTGGAGTTCTATATCTGGCATCCGGGCGGCGATGCCGATGAGGTGTGCGAGGCGCTGATTGAAGTGGCGCAACGCGGCGTGGATTGTCGCTTGCTGCTTGATTCGGTGGGTAGCAAGCAGTTCTTCCGCTCCCACTGGCCCAAAAAGCTGCGCAAGGCGGGGGTCAAGCTGGTGGAGGTGCTGCCGGTCGGCGCCTGGCGCATTCTGTTCCAGCGTCAGGATCTGCGGATGCACCGCAAGCTGGTGGTGATCGATGACAGGGTGGGTTACACCGGCTCCATGAACATGGTGGATCCCCGTTTCTTCAAGCAGGATGCAGGGGTCGGCCTGTGGGTCGACATCATGATCCGGGTGCAGGGGCCCATGGTGCCGCTGATGTGGTCGATCTTTGTCTGGGACTGGGAGATGGAGACCGGCGAGCGGCTGCTCGACAGTCTGCAGCATGAGCCGGAGGCCTGGCCCCAGACCAACTACCGCGCCCAGCTGATCCCGTCCGGCCCCTTCGTCGGCGGCGACTGCATCCAGCAGAGCCTGCTGCTGGCCATCTATCAGGCCCGCAGCCATCTGGTGCTGACGACCCCTTACTTTGTACCCGACGATCCGCTGGCGGCCGCACTCAGTTCGGCGGCGGCGCGCGGGGTGCAGGTGCAGCTGGTGTTGCCGGCACGCAACGACTCCATCATGGCCAATTACGCCTGCAACGCCTTTATGGAGGAGCTGCTGGCGGCCGGGGTGGAGATCTACCGCTACGATGCCGGTCTGCTCCATACCAAGAGCGTGCTGGTGGATGATGACTTCGCACTGGTGGGGACGGTCAATCTGGATCGGCGCAGCCTCTGGCTCAACTTCGAGGTGACCCTGCTGGTGGATAACCCCTCGTTCGTGGCCCAGATGACCCGGTTGGTACAGGGCTATATGGCGGAAGCCACCCCGATGACCCTGGCCCAATGGCAGGCCCGCCCCTGGTACAAGAAGGCGATGGAGAACATCTTCTATCTCTTCAGCCCCTTGCTGTGATGTTGTGGCGAGTCGCAAGAAAGTGACTCGCCATCTGATTGGACTTGCCTAGCCCCGAGTCCGCCCCGTAGAGTGCAGTGACAACTCCCTGGAGACACATGGATATATGAAAAAGATAGTGGCCCTCGCCGTGGGTGCGGCACTGGTAGGTGGTGGTCTGGCTGCGTGCTGGTACACGGGCAACAGCTTCGACAACATCATGGCGGAGCAGATCGCCAAGGTGGAGAAAGAGAGCGGGCTCGACATGCAGTGGCAGCCGGGCAGCAGCAACCTCTTCACCCGTGACGGGATCCTGAAGGTCGTGGTGACGCCGGAGGAGCTGGCTGCCATCGACAGCGAGCTGGAGGGCAGTCAGCCCATCGAGTTGCAACTGGTGGTCAAGAGCCAGATCCTGCCGCTCTACATCAAGAGCCACTTCCTGCTCGATACCCATAATGGCACGCTAGCGCCAGTCTTTACCGCACTGGGCATGGAGCAGTGGGAACTCGGTCTGGAGTCGGTCACCAGTCTCTGGACCCAGGGTAACAGCAGCCGTTTCTGGGCCAATGAATTCAAGATCAAACAGGGGCTGGACGAGTTCAGCTTCCTGCCCCTGAGCGGTGAGTTCCACGGCAATCTGGAGGGGAATGGTCACCTCACCATGACCTGGCAGGGGATGACGGTCCATGAAGAGCAGAGCAAGATGGACTTGGTGCTGGCCGACCTGAAAGGGAGTGCCGACATTGCCGAGATCAGCGGTGTGCTCCTCTCGCCCCAGAGCGAGATGACCCTCTCGGCCCTCACGGTACAACTGCCTGACAGCGTCAAGGTCGCCCTACAGGGGATGACTACCGAGACTCAGCTGACCGGTGATGATGCCCAGACCCTCTCCAGCAGCTATCAGATGAAAATTGCCAAGCTGGATCTGGAGAACGAGACCGACACCCTGGCAGTGACCGACAGCAAGTTGGCGCTCAACCTCAACGGTCTGGATCTGGAAGGGTATCAGGGGCTGCAGGCCGCCGGTGGCAAGGGAGTTGAAGATGCCGCTATCCAGCAGGCGCTGGACAAGATGCTCAAACGTGGCGCGACCCTTGAACTGGCCGATCTCAGCGCCAAGCTCAACGGTGAGGCGGTGACCATGAAGGGGGACGTGAAGCTGGCCTCCACCTCGCTGGAGCAGCTGTTCAACAGCGACGCGGGGATGCAGGCCCTCTCCGGCGTGCTGCATGCCAGCCTCAGCGACAAGCTGGGCAAGGCGGTGCCGCAACTGGCACCCATGCTCGATCAGCTGACCCTGATGGGTTATCTGAAGGCCGACAAGCAAGCGCTGACCTCCGAGCTGAAGCTGGAGAAGGGCGCAGTGACGGTAAACGATCTGCCGCTCTGACACTCGGCGCAGAAACAACAACGGCTCCCATGGGAGCCGTTGTTGTTTCTGGCGTTTGCATACGGGCCGTGTGGGCGAATTACTTGAAGACCACCGTCTTGTTGCCGTAGACGAACACCCGCTCGTTCAGTACCAGCTCCAGCGCGCGGCTCAGCACCGATTTCTCCACATCCCGACCCGCCTTGGCCATGTCGTCCGCACTGAAGGCGTGACCGACGTGGATCACGTCCTGTTCGACAATGGGGCCTTCATCCAGATCGTCGGTCACGAAGTGGGCGGTGGCGCCGATCAGCTTGACGCCACGGTCGAACGCCTGCCGGTAGGGGCGGGCACCGATGAAGGCGGGCAGGAAGGAGTGGTGGATGTTGAGGATCTTGCGCGGGTAAGCCTCGACGAAGCTCGGGGTCAGCACCCGCATGTACTTGGCCAGGATCACATAGTCAGGCTCATAGCTGTCGATGATGGTGCGAACCTGCTCCTCATGTTCGGTCCGGCTCAGACCCTCGTGACTGACGGTGTGGAACGGGATATCGAACTTGCCGGTGAGCTCGGCCAGGGTATCGTAGTTGCCGATCACCGCGACGATATCCATATCCAGCGCGCCCGCGTAGTTCTTCATCAGAATATCGCCGAGGCAGTGGGTCTCCTTGGTCACCAGGATGACGATGCGCTTCTTGCCCGCCTTGACCAGACGGCGCTGGGCACCGGTGGGCAGGGCATCATCGAGGTCGGCCAGCAGGGTCTCGTCGTTGAAGCGTCCCTCCAGCTCGGTACGCATGAAGAAGCGGCCATTCTCGTGATCCACAAACTCATCGTTCTTGATGATGTTGAGCTGGTGCTTGTAGCAGATGTTGGTGATCTTGGCGATGAGCCCTTTGGCATCTGGGCAATCCGTGAGCAGTATTTTCTTTTCCATCTCTGTCATTTTCCGTTTGTGGTGTTGGCGCTGCTGTCTGCGCTGGCAGCGTTGTTCAGGCTCTCTTTTCGGGCCCTGTTTTTTTGTTTCGGGAACTATGCCATAAACCGATCCGAGCCATAAAGAAATTCGCCAGTCATGGCCTCTCATGCTGGCGAGCGGGCCGCAGAGCGGGATCCCGGGCGCAATGTTGAAACGCTTTTCAGCCTGCGGGGGATTTTGGCTGGTATCTGCAACGGTTTTTCTTTAGGCTGTCTGCGCTTATTCTCAGGGCGGGGTGCAATTCCCCACCGGCGGTATCCCGATTGACTCGGGGAGCCCGCGAGCGCCCGACCCGGCTGATTGCCGGGTCGGGGTCAGCAGATCCGGTGAGATGCCGGAGCCGACGGTCATAGTCCGGATGAAAGAGGATAAGACAGACCTTGCCGTGTTGGCCCTTGTGGGCTGGCCGCTGCATGCCCGTCTCTGTCTGCCTTTCCATGCCCTGATTCTGGTCCTTGTCTTGTTTAGGAGTTTTACCATGAATCAGTCTCTACTCAGTGAATTCGGTGATCCCGTTGCCCGTGTCGAAGCGGCGCTGTCTGCCTTGCGTGCCGGAAGCGGCGTGCTGGTGGCCGACGATGAAGATCGGGAGAACGAGGGCGACCTCATTTTCGCCGCCGAATCCATGACCAATGAACAGATGGCGTTGATGATCCGCGAGTGCTCCGGCATCGTCTGTCTCTGCCTGCCCGATGAGCGGGTTCGCCAGCTGGAACTGCCGATGATGGTGGAGGCCAACTCCAGTCACTACCAGACCGCCTTTACCGTGACCATCGAAGCGGCGCAGGGGGTCACGACCGGTGTCTCGGCGGCTGATCGCATCACCACCATCCGTGCAGCTATCGCTGATGGTGCCAAACCGGGCGATCTGCACCGCCCGGGTCATGTTTTCCCGCTGCGGGCGCGAACCGGTGGGGTGCTTACCCGTCGTGGTCATACCGAAGCGACGGTCGATCTGATGCAGCTGGCTGGCCTCAAACCGTTTGGTGTGTTGTGTGAATTGACCAAAGAAGATGGCTCGATGGCGCGTCTGCCAGACCTGGTTGCGTTCGGTCGCAAGCACCAGATGCCGGTGCTGACCATCGAGGATCTGGTGCAATATCGTCAATTGTTGTCAGAACGTACAGCCTGAGCCTCATACGAAATTGTAATAAGGCAAAAATTTGGTTAACCTTTGTCCGTGCCCCCACCACACGGCACTCATTTTTTAGACGAATCTGGACAAAAACTGTTCATTCAAAAAAAAATGAGGGTTTTAATGCATTTATCTGTGGTGGGGACTATGCAAAGTAGGATTTTTTTGTGCCATAATCACGCCGCTTGCTAAACGTCTGGCGAGTTCAAGGGAGCTTTAAAAATGAAAAAATTGTTGTTGGTAGGTGTTGTTGGTCTGTCCGCTCTGCTGGGCGGTTGTGCAAACACCAGCGAACTGGAAACTTCCGTTCAGAATCTGTCTAACAAAGTTGACCAACTGGCTCAAGATGTTAGCGCAGTTCGTGCTGATCAGTCCAAAATCGCTGCTGATGTTGCCGAAGCCAAGCAAGAAGCTATGCGTGCTAACCAGCGCATCGACAACATGGCTACTTCCTACAAGAAGTAATCCATGCGAAAAAAATGGCGCAGTTTTGCGCCATTTTTTTTTGCCTGAAATTCACCGTATCTCCACTATTCCCACAGCACCTTTTTCGTACTTGACCCATGAGGTCATGCCGGTCTCCCGGCACTCCCCCATCATTACCAGCCAGTTCGATTCCGATCAGTAGAGCAGACTATAGAGTTTGCGACGGTAGCTCTGTGCCGCCGGTGTGCTGCCCATGGTCGCCAGAATATCGAGATAGGTCTTTCTGGCATCGCCGAATGCCAAATCCCGCTTGAGGATCTCCAGCAGCAGTCCCAACGCCTCTTCCTGACGGCCAGCCTGGTTGTATTGCACCGCCAGCTCCTGAGCCAGGGCAAAATCATCAGGCTGTTCTGCATGGCGGGCTTCCAGCGCGCGCAGCTCCGGGCTGTCTGCCGCTTGCAGGGCCAGCGCCAGTCGTGAGCTCAGGGTATGGAAGTGGCCATCCTGCGCCGCCATCGGGATGGTGCCGAGGCGCTCCTGCGCTTCATCCAGCAGGTTGAGGTCGAGCGCAGCTTGAATGAGCCACAGGCTGATGTCGTGACGTTCAGGAGCCAGCTGGTGTGCCTTGGTCAGATGGGCATAGGCGATGCTGGGCTGCTCGTCAGCCAGCGCTTGTTGTCCCTTGGCCAGCAACTCTTCCTCTTCTTTGGGGGCGAAGGCGGAGAAATACTGGCGCAGGGTGGCTTCATCCTGCGGTCCTTCGATGATCCCCTGTTCGTCAGGGCGACCCTGATGGAACAGCACCAATGCGGGCAGGGCGCGCAGGCCGAGCTGGCTGGCCAGCGGTTGCAGTTGGGGATCGTTCATATCCACCTTGGCCAGGGTGACCTGCTCATTGGCGGGCCCAACCAGTGATTCGATCAGCGGTGTCATCCCCTGGCACTCCGGCATCTGCGGAGCATGGAAATAGATGACGACCGGCTTCTTCATGGACGCATCGATAAGTTCAGCGTGAAAATTCTGGGGAGTAATGTCGACGATCATGGGTTGGACTCTTCAGAAAGGGTGTTGAGTAACATGGGGTTAAGCGAGTGGCAATTCAAGCGCTCATCCAGCCGGTAAAAGGTCACAGGGGCTGCCGCCGCCGCGAGACTGAGCCAGCCGCTGGCAAAGGGCCAATCCTGTACCTGATAAGGGGTGTCATCGAGCCGGTTGTCGAGTCGCCATTCTTCCTCCGGGAGAAACCGCACCTTCTCCAGTCCCGCCGCTATGCCGCCACCGTGGGCTTTCAGTACCGCCTCCTTGCGTGACCAGAGCCGGTAGAAGGCACTCTCCTGCTCTTGGGCAGGCAGTGCGCAGAGCCACTCATATTCACTCTGTGCATAAAACCGGCGGGCCAGGGGGAGGGGATGATGCCGCCGTTTGCCCAGTTCGATATCCACTCCAAGCGGCCCCTGCGGGCAGAGCGCCAACACCAGCCAGCTGCCACTGTGGCTCAGATTGAACTGCCACGCATCATCATGCAGTCGGGGCTTGCCGTGGGGGCCGTTGCAAAATTGCAGAGTGGCTGCAGGTTGTTGCAGCCGCTCGGCCAATAGCTGGCGCAGCAGGGCGCGGCTCACCAGATATTCCTGACGCCGTTCAGGATGGGTCATGGCTTGCCAGATATGCTGCTCATCGGTTGACAGCCATTCAGGCAATTGAGCAAGCAGTTCCTGACACATCCTGGCTGGTTTTAACAAAAAAAGATCGGTTTCGATCATGATTTTTCACTTTAAAAAGGTGCTGAAGCAGGGATAAAAGCCAGTAATCTATGAGGCAAAAGGTCCTTTTTGCGATTGTATATTGTTTGGGCATGATCACATTAATTATGAAAAATCGTGCATTTCCTTGCAAAAATGTGAGCTTGATAGGGATTTTCACTTGCCTCGATAGAATTCTTGGATATAGTCGGGTGCTGTTGCCTTATAAATTGCCCTTTGGGGCCGTATTTTAACAAGATTTACTATTTAGCGGGGATAAAGGATTGCGCCACCTGATGCTACTGCTGGTCGCGCTCGGAATGGTGGGTTGTGCCTCGGCACCCCAACCCGAGGTCGCGAGCAAGATCGAAGTTTCCATGGTTGAACCTGTCATCGAACCGGAAGCTTCCCAGACACCCGATGTGAATGAAATCCTGACTGTATATAAAGAGTGGCGTGGTGTTCCGTACCGGATGGGTGGCAGCAGCCAGCGCGGTATCGACTGTTCCGCCTTTGCCCGTGAAGTGTTCCGCAATGCCGTCGGTATCGAATTACCCCGCGATACCCGCTCCCAAGTCCATGAAGGGACGCGCGTTTCCAAGCAGGATCTGGTCGAAGGTGATCTGGTCTTCTTCAAAATCAATCGCCGTCTCAACCACGTTGGCATCTATGTCGGCAATGGCGAATTCATCCACGCCTCGACCCGAGCCGGTGTGACACGCTCCAAGCTGGACAGCCAATATTGGCGCAACAAGTTCTGGCAAGCTCGCCGGATCGATATCTGAGTCAGGCTGGACAAACGGCTCGCAGTACGGACTGTTTTTCCAACCTCACTTGAACCGGGCTCCATAGCCCGGTTTTTTATTGCCCTCGTTTAGACTTTCCCGAGTCAAATCACTATAGTGTGGGCCCGTTTTCTTCGGCAGGCTCAGCATGAAACCCCGCATCCCATCAGCCGGTGGCCCCAAGTCGGGCGACCGCAAATCCGGACTTCACTCCCGTAATCGCCATCAGACGGGTTACGACTTTGAGGCGCTCTGCCTGCGAACTCCCGAGTTGGCTGCCCACGTCTTTATCAATGACTACGGCACCCGCACCATCGATTTTGCCGATCCCGATGCAGTGAAGACCCTCAATCGCGCCCTGCTGGCCCATCACTACGGGATTGCCCACTGGGACTTGCCTGCCGGTTACCTCTGCCCGCCTATCCCGGGACGGGTGGACTACCTGCACTGGGCGGCCGACCTGTTGGCCGAGAGCGCAGGCCAGCTCCCTACCGGCAAGGGGGTGAGGGTGCTGGATATCGGGGTAGGGGCAAACTGCATCTATCCGCTGCTGGGTGCCCGCGAATATGGCTGGCGTTTTGTGGGATCGGATATCGATCCGGTCTCGGTCAAGGCGGCCACTTTGCTGGCCAAGAGCAATGGGCTGGGCAACCAGATTGAGTGTCGTCTGCAGGGTAACCCCAACCATGTGTTTCGCGGCATCATAGGGCCAAAGGAGCGCTTCGCCCTGACGCTGTGCAATCCGCCGTTCCACGCGTCGCTGGAAGAGGCGAGCAAGGGGACGGAGCGCAAGCTGCGCAATCTGGGCAAGGAGGTGACAGGCGCTCCTGTGCTCAACTTCGGCGGCCAGAAGGCCGAGCTCTGGTGCGAAGGGGGCGAGGCGGCGTTTCTGGCCAACATGATTGCCCAAAGCAAGGAGTTTGCCACTCAGTGCCTCTGGTTCAGTTCGCTGGTGTCGAAAAAAGAGAACCTGCCGGGGGCGAAAAAGGCGTTGAATCGAGTGGGGGCGCGTCAGGTACGGGTGATCGACATGGCACAGGGCAACAAGGTGAGCCGGATCCTCGCCTGGTCCTTCCTGGATGAAGAGGGATTGCGTAGCGGCTGGTCGAGCGCGCGCTGAGCCCCCACCACAAGGCCCGATGAGGGCCTTTTTTCATGATGAGCACCGCGAATTTCCCCTGCTGGCGGCATCTTTGGCAATCGATTTCCTCATTGGCAGATCGTGCTGGTTTACATGGTCTAAGTAGTTACTTCCGCCTTGGTACAGGTGTACGCCGAGATTTTTTTGCACTTACAGCTGAAACTTTAATAAAATAGGACTGGTTAGACCTCTTTACAGGCATTGAATCAAATAGGGATCGGTAGATGAAAGTTGTCGATTTTCTGAAGCGCAAGCGCGAAATTCTGGCGCAGCACCCCTTTGAGCTCAAGGATTGGCTCTCTCCGGCGATCCGCGACTACTGGCGTGAGTTTCAGCAAAAGGCACATCTTCATCCTTTGCTGGGACGTGTGCTGGACTTGCAAGCCGAGTCCCAGAGCGAGCAGCAACAGGATGCAGCAACCGTGGCACAAGTAGCCAACGGTCAGCCTGCCGTGGCTCAGGAACCCGCTGTTGAGCTGGGGGCCGAGGCGGCCGAGCTCTATGCCGCCCTGCAGGCCCGCATTGGTGAAGAGACCCATGTCGGCGAGTGGCTGCACGTCAGCCAGCAGATGATCGATCAGTTTGCTGCAGTGACCGGGGATCACCAGTGGATCCACACCGATCCGGAGCGTGCGGCCGCCGAGTCGCCTTTCAAGACCACCATCGCCCACGGATTCCTGACCCTGGCGCTGCTGCCGCAGTTGACCGGCTCGGTCGATGAGGCCACCCCCGAGTTCCCGACCGCCCGCATGGTGGTGAACTTCGGGCTGGATCAGGTACGTTTCCCGTACCCCATCAAGGTGGACAGCAACATCCGCGCCCGCACCAAGCTGGCCCGGGTCACCCCCATCAAGGGTGGGCTGGAGCTGCTCAAAGAGATCAAGGTTGAAATCGAAGGGATCCGCCGCCCGGGTTGCGTCATCGAGTCGGTGACCCGCATCTACTTCTGAGCTCTCTCATCGGCATGAATGGTGAAACGGGCCCGCTGTCGTGTGCAACGAACAGCGGGCCCGTTTTTTTGCCTGTTTGTTGCAAGGGCTGAGGCGTCAGCCATAGCGCGCCGACCCCAGCTTGATATGACTCACAAAACGGTGCGCCGTGCAGTTAGCCAGCTCTCATTTTGGCGAGTTGGCCGCGTGAGGCGATAGCATGTTATGCCACTATTGGCTTCTTACTCCCGATCCTGGAGACAATAGTGCCCATCAATAACAAGATTATTCTGCCACTGCTGCTGAGCCTCACCATCCTGCTGATCCCGACCCACTGGATCCCGCTGGAGGGGATCACCGTCATCGAGCAGCGGGTCGTGGCCATTTTCGTGCTGGCCGCCCTCTGCTGGATCCTGGAGCCCATCCCTATCTTTGCTACCTCGGTGCTGATCATCGTGCTGGAGCTGCTGCTGCTCTCCGACAAGGGGCTCTGGTTTATGACTGCCAACAAGGCCGAACCGGGGTTTGGTGAGCTGCTCAAGTCCACCGAGGTGATGGCGACGTTTGCCTCGCCGGTCATCATGCTGTTTCTCGGCGGTTTTTTCCTCGCCATTGCGGCGACCAAGTACCATCTGGACGTCAATCTGGCGCGGGTGCTGCTGCGCCCGTTCGGTCAGGATCCCCGGATCGTCATGCTGGGGCTGATGTTGATCACCGCCACCTTCTCCATGTTTATGAGCAATACCGCCACCACCGCCATGATGCTGGCCATCCTTACCCCGGTGCTGGCGGCATTTCCCGACAAGGACCCGGCCAAAATCGGCTTTGTGCTGGCCATTCCGCTGGCGGCCAACCTCGGCGGGATCGGCACTCCCATCGGCACTCCGCCCAACGCAGTGGCCCTCAAATACCTGACCGGCGAGCATGCCATCTCGTTCGGTCAGTGGATGGGATTTGCGGTGCCCTTTGTGGTGCTGTTGTTGCTGCTTGGCTGGTTTCTGCTGGGGCGCTTCTTCCCGAGCACCCTCAAGCGGATGGATCTCAAGATTGAGGGGCGCTTTATGCAGACCCCCCGCGCCTGGGTGGTCTACCTCACCTTTATCACCACCATAGTGCTCTGGCTGCTGGGGGATCTGCATGGCATGAGTTCCTACGTGGTCGCCATGATCCCGGTAGCAGTGTTCCTGACCACCGGCATCATCACCAAGGACGATCTGCACAAGATCTCCCTCGACGTGCTCTGGTTGGTATCTGGCGGTATCGCGCTGGGGCTGGCGCTGGAGGACTCCGGGTTGGCCGAGCGGCTCATCACCCACATTCCGTTCCACGAATACTCCACGCTGGCGGTGCTCATTGGTGCCTGTCTGCTGGCGGTGGTGATGGCCAACTTTATGTCCAACACCGCAACCGCCAATCTGTTGCTGCCACTGGTGGCGGCACTGGCAGTCAGCATGCCGGAGCTGGCAGAGTGGGGCGGCAGCCACACCTTGATCCTGGCCGTCACTATTTCGGTTTCGCTCGGGATGTCGCTGCCCATCAGTACCCCGCCCAATGCGCTGGCCCACGCCACCGGTCTGGTGGAGAGTCACCAGATGGTGCGCATCGGTGTCATCATGGGGTTAGTCGGCACCCTGCTGGCGATGGTATGGATCTACCAGATTGCCGCCTGGGGGCTGATCTGAGCGTACGGCGGTTTCTCATCTGTTGCCTGCTCCATCATCGGAGAAGTACCATGGCAGGTGATGACCAAAACAGAAAGAGGAGCCAAATTGGCTCCTCTTTCTGTTTGCAGTTGACTCAGAAACTGGCGCCCAGATTGAGCAGGTGCCTGAATTCGGTCTCTTTGTACTTTTGCTCGAGACCGACGAAATGCACTTCGCCATCTTCCCACTCCATCTCGCTCGACCAGGAGAGGCGCAGGTGGTCGTTGAAGTAGTAGCGCAAGCCCACGCTGCCGGTCACATCTCGATTCAGAGTGATATAGGGGGAGGGTTGATCCAGATAGAGCAGATAGCGCCCCTGACTGAACAGCTCCAGTTTTTCCCGCCATATCGGGATGGGTTGGCGATAATCCCAGTTCATGCTGGCAAAGGGATAGTCGATGATCCGGTTGCCTTTGAAGAGCAACCCAATCCCGCTCTCTTCCCTGAAGTAGGTCTTACGCAGACCCCCCTGCGCTACGAACTCCAGCCGACGGCGCTTCTCGTTCCAGAAGCGGTAACCCGGCCCGGTACCATAGTCGAGGCTGAGGTAGTTGCTCTCCAGCATGTCATATTCGGCATTGAGCGAGCTGCGCACAAACCACTGTTGATCGAAAAAGTAGTCAATGGTCGGGTTCAGTTTGTAGTCGTGGTTATCGGTGACGCTGTCAGACGTTTCGTAGGAGTACTCTCCGGAGAAGCTGTAGCGCCAGTCCAGATTGGCCAACTCGGTCTTGCCCTTGAAGTTGACGTTGTTGGTGTGCTTGTCCTTATGTTTGAGCTTGATGTTGAGATCGCCACTACCGGTCCAGAGCCAGGCCTTGCGTTCATCCTGCTCATCCTTGAACAGGGTGAATCCACCTTTGGCGGTCGCCTTGGGTTTATCCTGATGCTCTAGTCGCCAGCGCTTGATGGCATCCCGCTTGACGGTAACGGCACCGGTATAGGGCAAAGAGATGCGTACCGACTCATCGCCAATCTCTTCGATGGTACCGGTCAGACGATCGCCATTGTTCATCCAGAGAATGTCCTTGGCCCACAAGGAGTGACAGGCCAACAGGAGTAGGAGGGGCAGGAATTTCATGAGGTAAGGTGACTCCGGTGCGACTTGGGCGCTGGTGACTTAGCCACTGACAAGTTGGCTGCTGATGGGGCGGGGCAGGCCGTTTTTGCTCTCCAGCGCCGCCGTCACCTCATCCTGCATCACGTCAGGTGCACTGATAAAGCTCTCTATGGCCGGTGATAGCATCAGCGGGGCGCCATTTTCAAGCTCCTCTTCGGTGCGGGAGAGCGGGGAGTGTACCTCCAGCCAGCGCCGACCATCCGGTTCGATGGCTACCTTGACCGGTTGATTGATGACCCGCACCGGCGTGCCGATCGGCACAATCTTGAACAGGGCCTCGATATCGTCAGGTCGCAGCCGGATGCAGCCTGCACTTACCCGCAGGCCAACGCCAAAATCCTTGTTGGTGCCGTGGATCAGGTAGTCGCGCTTGCCATAGCCAAGGCGCATGGCGAACTTGCCAAGGGGATTCTCCGGGCCGGGGGGTACCACGGCGGGCAGGGTGATCCCTTTTTGCTCCAGCCAGGATTTGCGCACCATGGGGCCGGGTACCCAGGTCGGGTTGGGATTCTTCTCGATGACGGTGGTGGTCATCTCCGGAGTCTCACGGCCGATATCACCAATCCCGATGGGCAGCACGATGACCTCGTTCTTCCCTTTCGGGAAGTAGTAGAGGCGCAGTTCGGGCAGATTGATGACGATCCCCTCACGAGGCACATCAGGCAGCAGCATCTGGGTGGGCAGCGTCAAGCGGGTGCCCGGCTTGGGTAAATAGGGATCTACACCCGGATTTGCCTCAAGCAGCGCCAAAAATCCAATTTGCGTATTTTTGCCAACCAGTTCCAGATGTTCATTCTGCTGGATGATGTAATCCTCCAGCTCACCGATGAGGCGACTCCCGGCAGGTGGCAGCGGGTAGCGTTTGGCCTCTGCCGGCGCGGCGCAAAGCAGGATGGCTGCCAGCAGCATGGAAAGGGCTGGCGTTAAGGGTAGGGGCTTGAGTTTCGGCAATCGCATAAGGAGATCCATCAGTTCAATCGGGGCGGAACATCATCAACACAGCCGCCAGGATGGCGCGATTGTTCCTCAATCAGCCCATGATTACCAGCTTGCCGCGCACCCGCAATGATGTGGGGATACATAGGAAACCGGCCAAAATCGGCATCACCCATAAATTTGAGCGCCAAGCAGGAAAAAGAGACGCCTCATGGCAATGGGGGAATGTCACGATATGGATAATGGCCGGGTGTACGAGCGGGTGGATACAGGGCTATACAGGGCGGCCTCGCAACGCGAACAGCACGTGCCGCATTGTGAGCCTGCTCCCAGATATCTGATTCAGCCATTTGATATCTAAGAAATTTTTATTGCATCCTCGGCCCAGCTTGGGTAAAACTCTCTCCCCACGGAGAGATGCCGGAGTGGCCGAACGGGATTGACTCGAAATCAATTGTGGCAGCAATGCCACCCAGGGTTCGAATCCCTGTCTCTCCGCCACATACCAAGCCCAACCTGTTTAGCAGGTTGGGCTTTTTCTTTTGGTGATGTGCTGAGGGATTATCCGGTCGCCTGCGTATCTGTGGTCATCGATCCGGATGAATGCGGTTGGATGCTCGCCGTGCCTGCCAGGAGTGCAGACGCTGCTGCGCCCCGATGATGAAGACAAAAAAGACCGGTACGAAGAAGATGGCCAGCAGGGTGCCGCTGATCATGCCGCCAAACACGCCGGTGCCGATGGCGTGCTGGGTCTCCGCGCTGGCGCCACTGGCGAGCATCAGCGGCACCACGCCGAGGGTGAAGGCCAGCGAGGTCATCAGAATGGGGCGCAGGCGCAGGCGGGCAGCAGTGACAGCAGCATCAAGCAGCGAGCGCCCTTCGCCGTGCAACTGGCGCGCAAACTCCACGATGAGGATGGCGTTCTTGGCCGACAGACCGATGATGGTGATCATGCCTACTTTAAAGAAGACGTCGTTGGGCATGCCGCGCAGCATCACGGCCGCGACAGCACCGAGCAGGCCCAGCGGCACCACCATCATCACCGAGAGCGGGATCGACCAGCTTTCATAGAGTGCTGCCAGCACCAGGAAGACCACCAGCGCCGACAACAGCATCAGCAGGGGGGCCTGCTCGGCCGACTGGCGCTCTTGCAACGACTGTCCCGTCCAGGCCAATGCGAAGCCTGGCGGCAATTGCGCCACCAGACGCTCCATCTCCGCCATCGCCGCTCCGCTGGAGATGCCGGGCGCTGCCCCCCCGGCAATACGCACGGCGGGGAAGCCATCGAAGCGCATCATCTGTTGCGGCGATTCGCGCCATTCCGGTGTCACCACCTCCCGCAAGGGGACCATGCCGCCGCTGGCATTGCGCACCCGCAGGCCGAGCACGTCATCGAGCTGCATGCGCGCCGACGCGTCGGCCTGCAGAATGACCTGCTGCATGTGCCCGCCGTTGGGGAAGTCGTTGACGTAGAGCGACCCCATTGCGGCCGACAGGGTACTGCTCACGCTGGCGAACGAGAGTCCCATGGCTTCGGCCTTCTGTCGGTTGATCTCGAGGTGAATGCTCTCGCCGGGAGGCAGATTGTCGGGATACACATCACTGACTACCTGGCTTTTGGCGGCCAGTTCCAGCAGTTGTGCCTGGGCGGCCAGCAGCGCGGCATCTCCCCGGTTGGCTCTGTCTTGCAGGAACAGGGTGAAGCCGGAGGCGGTGCCCAGCTCGTCGATGGCGGGTGGCAGCAGGCTCATTACCGTGCCTTCAGGAATGTTTGCCATGGCTGCTTGTGCCAGATCTGCCTCTTCGGCTGCCGTGGCACCATGACGCTGATCCCAATCTTTGAGCATGGTGAAGGCCATGGCGGCATTGGGGCCTGCGCCGGAGAAGCTGAAGCCCTGCACCACCAGGTTGGTGTCCAGCGCCTCTCGAGAGGCGACGTGAGCCTCGAAGGCCTTGACCACCTCAAGGGTACGCTCGCTGGTGGCGCCGGTCGGCAGCTGGATGGAGGTCATGAAGTAGCCCTGATCCTCGTCCGGCAGGAAAGAGGAGGGCAGCTGGGCGGCGCCGATGGCCAGCGCGGCGCAGAGGGCGGCAAAGGTTGCCATCATCCGTCCGCTGCGCCCGACCAGCCGGGTTACCCGCGCACCGTAGCCTGCCGTGAAGCGCTCGAAACCCCGGTTGAAGGCACCGAAGAAGCCGCGTTTCTCATGATGATCCGGACTGACCGGACGCAGCAGGGTGGCGCAGAGCGCGGGTGTCAGGGTCAGGGCGAGGAAGGCCGAAATGAGGATCGACACCGCCATCGACAGGGTGAACTGCTGGTAGATGACCTCCACCGAGCCGCTGCCAAACGCCATGGGGAGGAACACCGCCGTGAGCACCAGGGTGATGCCGATCACCGCCCCGGTGATCTCCTTCATGGCCTGCGAGGTCGCCTCACGGGGCGACAGCCCCCGGGTGGCCATCAGGCGCTCGACGTTCTCCACCACCACGATGGCGTCGTCGACTATGATGCCGATGGCCAGCACCATGCCGAACATGGTGAGAGAGTTGATCGAAAAACCGGCCAGCAGCATCACCGCGAAGGTGCCAAGCAGGGCGATAGGGGCGACGATGGCCGGGATCAGGGTGTAGCGCAGGTTCTGCAGGAAGAGAAACATCACCAGAAACACCAGCACCATGGCTTCCAGCAGGGTGTGGCTCACCTTTTCGATGGAGACCTTGACGAAGGGGGCCGAGTCAAAGGGTATCGAATAGGCCATGCCCGCTGGCAGGGTGGGGGCGAGCTGGGCGAGACGGGTGCGCACCGCATCGGCGGTACGCACGGCGTTGGCGCCGGGGGAGAGCTGGATGGCGGCGCTGGTGGCGGCCACGCCGTTCTCCCGGTTGGAAAAGGCGTAGGATTGCGCCCCCAGCTCGACCCGGGCGACATCACCCAGCACCAGTTTGGCGCCACCACCACCGGCTCGCAGCACGATGGCGGCGAACGCCTCGGGGGTCGTCAGCTGCCCTTGAACCGTGAGGGGAACCGTCAGGCGCAGCCCCGGCAGGGCGGGTTCATCACCGAGGCGCCCCGGTGCAATCTGGATGTTCTGCTGCTCGATGGCCTGCGCCACCTCGCTGATGGTCAGCCCGTAGGCGGCGAGTTTGGCCGGATCTACCCAGATGCGCATGGCCTGCTCGGCGCCGAACAGCTGCACTCGTCCTACCCCGTCGATGCGGCGCAACTCCTGCACAATATTGCGTGCCATGTAGTCGTTGAGGGCAACCTCATCGAAGCGGCCATCCGGTGAGGTCATGCCGACCATCATCAGAAAGCCGGATGAGGCGGACTCCACCTGCAGGCCGGTTTGCCGCACCGTTTGTGGCAAGCGAGGCTCGACCGCCTTGATGCGGTTTTGCACGTCCATCTGGGCCAGCTCCGGATCGGTGCCCGGCTTGAAGGTGGCAGTGATCTGCGCGCTGCCCGAGGCGTCCACCGACGACTCGAAGTAGAGCAGGTTCTTCACTCCCGACAGCTCGCGCTCGATCAGGCTCACCACCGCATCGTTCAGGGTCTGCGGTGTGGCGCCCGGATAGGTGGCATAGAGGGTCACCGATACCGGCGCCACCGAGGGATAGCGGGAGATGGGGAGCTTGGGGATGGCGATGACCCCTGCCAGCACGATGAACAGGGCGATCACCCAGGCAAACACCGGGTGATGGATAAAAAACTGCGGCATGGATAACTCTCCGATTCAGCGAATGCCGCTGTCAGCCGGTTGGCTGACGGCGGGTAGTTGCCAGGGGGAGGCAATGACCTGAACTCCCGGGGTCAGACGATCGATCCCTTCGATCACCACCTGTTGCCCGGCACTGAGCCCGGATGTGATGCGGTACTGGCTATTCACCAGTTCAGCGGTGTTGACCGGAACCAGCTGTGCCAGCCCCTGGCCATCCACCACCCACACGCTGGTCTGACCCGATGTGCGAACTACCGCCTGCTGGGGCACGGTCAGGGCGTTGGCATAGCGGGCTCGGGGAATGCGCGCCTGCACGTAGAGACCGGGCAACAGCCGCCTCTCGGGATTGTCCACCAGCACTCGCAGCAGCACGTCACCGGTCCCGGCATCGACCTCTATGCCGGAGAAGAGGATGCGCCCCTGCATGCCCAGCGGTGTGCCATTGCTGCCGAGGATCTCCACCGCCAGTTCCGGTGCCGTTGAGCCAGCCTGCTGGCGCAGGGATTCCAGCACCGAGGCCGGTTGACGCACATCGACGTAGACCTGATCAATCTGCTGGATCCGGGCCATGGGGGTGGCATCGGTGGGCGACACCAGGGCCCCTTCACTCACCAGCGCCTGATCGATGCGCCCGGCGATGGGGGCCTCCACGCTGGCAAATTGCAGGCTCAGCTGGTGCCGGGCCAGGGTCGCCCTGGCTTGGGCCACATCGGCGGCCGCCTGATCCCGCTGGGAGACCGCATCGTCATAGGTCTGGCGGCTGATGGCGTCGGTGCGCAGCAGCGGCTGCAGGCGCTCAATCTGGATGCGGGCGCGGGCCAGCACGGCCTCGGCCCGTTGCAATGCGGCGGCGGCGCTGTCGACATCGGCCTTGAAGGGGGCCGGGTTTATCTGGAACAGCACAGTGTCAGCGCTGATCTCGGCGCCCTGCTCGAACAGGCGGCGCTGTACGATGCCGCTGATCTGGGCGCGAATGTCGGCGCTGCGCAGTGCCGCTACCCGGGCGGGCAGATCCTCGCTGATGACCAGCTCCCGACCAGTCAGAGTTAGCAGCGACACCTGAGGAGGGGCGGGTGCCTCCTGCTCTTGCGGTGCGGCATCGCAACCCGCCAACCCGAATGCGGCAATGACGGCGAGCAGGGCGCCCGCATACCGCTGTTTTACAAACATCATCCACTCACCTCGTTAAACCGTCTCTCCGGTGTGATGTGACCGAAGAGTGCATCGAGCGGCCATTATGGCGAGGGGCTATTGCGAATGATTCGAGGCTTTGTGGAGAATCCATGGAGGCGATGATAAAGTTCAACGCCACCTTTTTTCGAGTCCGACTATGTCCCATCTCAATGCTTCCGCCAGCCCGGCGGGCCAGTCACTGGTACTGATTGCAGAGGATGAAGCCGAGATTGCCGACATCCTTGCCGCTTACCTGCAACGTCATGGCTTGCGCTCCCTGCACGCCGCCGATGGCCGTGAAGCGCTGGCCATGCATCAGGCATTCAAACCCGATCTCCTGCTGCTGGATGTGCAGATGCCGCAACTGGATGGCTGGCAGGTGCTCAGCGAGATCCGGGCGCGTGGCGACACGCCGGTGATCATGCTGACCGCCCTCGATCAGGATCTCGACAAGCTGATGGGGCTGCGCATGGGGGCGGATGACTATGTGGTCAAACCCTTCAATCCGGCCGAAGTGGTGGCGCGAGTGCAGGCCGTGCTCAGGCGCACCCGGGCCGTAAAGCCTGCCACGGCGAACGTGTTGCGGGTCGGCCAGTTTCAGATCGATCTGGAGAGCCACGAGGCCAGCATTTTCCGCGATGACCAGCAGCAGGTGCTGGAGCTGACCCTGACCGAGTTCAAGTTGCTCGCCTCTTTGATGCGGGCGCCGAAACGGGCGTTCAGTCGCGCCGAACTGCTGACTCACTGCTTGCCGGAGGGGGATACCCAGGAGCGTACGGTGGATAGCCACATCAGCAAGTTGCGCAAAAAACTGGAGACACACGGCATTCAGGGGGTCCCCGCCAGTGTCTGGGGCGTTGGCTATCGCTTCGGGGGCGATGCATGAAATCGGCGCCCGGCCTTCGCAGGCAGATCATCCGCTCTCTGGGTCTGATGACGCTTGGTATCATCTCCCTCGCGGTGATCGGCACCTATGTGTTTTATGGCATCGCCGTGGCGTTTGTGCCGGGCAGCATCTCCGAGACTTGGGTGCCCTCCAGAGTCGAGATGTTATGGATCGGCTCCACCATTCTCATTGCATTGGGGATGGCGCTGTACGTGGCGGTGCGCCTCTCTCGCCGCATCCTGACTCCCCTCAACTCGGTGGCAACCAGCCTGCGCGAGGTGGCCGAGGGCAAACTCGATGCCCGTGTGCCGGAGGATGAGCAGGCGATCGGGGAGACGGCGCAACTGGTGCGTGACTTCAACGCCATGGCCGAGCGGTTGCAGAGCATGACCCGCGAGCGGGAGTTCTGGAATGCCGCAATTGCCCACGAGTTGCGTACTCCCGTCACCATTTTGCGCGGCCGTTTGCAGGGGCTGGCCGAAGGGGTATTTCCGCCAGAGCGTGAGCTCTTCGAGGGGTTGCTGCGTCAGGTGGAGGGATTGACTCACCTGATCGAAGACTTGCGGGTGCTCAGTCTCAACGACAGCGGCCATCTGGAGTTGCAGCGGACCGAGGTCAGGCTGGCCGACGAGCTTGCCGTGGTGCTTGAGGCGTTTGCCAACCCTCTGGCGGCGAGCGGATTTGTGTTGCAGCGGGAGCTGGATAGCGAACTTCATGTTTGCTGCGATCTGTTTCGTATCCGTCAGGCTCTGATGGCGCTGTTGGAAAATGCCCAGAAGCACGCGCTGCCGGGCCTGCTGACCGTGCGGCTGTATCGCTCGGAGAGTGTGTGCATCCTGAGTGTGGAAGATGAGGGACCTGGCATTAGCGAGGAGATCGCCGCCTGTATCTTCGATGCGTTTCGTCGGGGAGATCCGTCACGCTCGCGCAAGAGCGGCGGTAGCGGACTTGGACTCGCCGTGGTCAAGGCGATTGCAGAGGCCCACGGCGGCAGCGCGGTGTGCCAAGCTACCGGACGGGGAGGGAGCCGATTCGTGCTCTCCTGGCCCATCTCGGCCATGTCCGGTGGCCCTGAAATCTAGCCTAGGGGGGCAGGTTCTGATGAAGCTATACAGCTGACAGCTGCCCGCACAGGGGCGTTCGACAAGCGACCGTCATAGGGGTTTCTACCGCTTGTGCCGGGTGAGCAGGAGGGGTTGGGACATGGCTCATTTGGCGCGAAATCATGGTTTTTTGCCGCTAAAAATTGAAACCGTTTTCAGAAATCCTTTTCAACTGTGATCCGCTTCAAAGCTTTTTCGGGCGTCAACCTCTAGCATTGGCTCCACGAATTAGGGGCTAGCGCTCCCGATTTTCCCGCTGTGGGAGGTAACCGGATGATCCGGCTATTTCCTTCGTTACTTTCGACGGTCATCATGGATGGCCGTTTTTTTTTGAGTTATTTCACGGTAAAGGGTCGAGCCGCTGGCGCTTTACCGTTAAAATTCCGCTTTTGCACTTGCCCGTGAGTCTTGATGTCTGCGTCCACCCTCTCTTCGGATAGTTATGCCCTGCTCGCCACCCTGCAATTGCAGCGCGTTGCCAGTACCCGTTTGCTGCAAGAACAACTGGCGATAGGCCATGCCCTGATCGATAAACTGACCCGACTGCAGGATGCGGGGCTAGTCAGATTGCGCGGGGAGCAGCAGTGGAGCCTGACCGCCGAGGGGACGCTGGCGCTGATCCTGGGGGTGCGTGCCGGTCTCTGCCCGGCGCCGGACTGGAGCCGGGTGCCCTCATTGACCGGGCAGGATCTTACCCATGCGGTGGTGCGCGAGCTCTGCCGCGGCAAGGCGGGGGAGATCCCCACCTATTTCTCGGCCAGCGATCTGCTCACCCTGCTCGATACCCCGGACGCTCACCAGCTGCTGGCGGGCTCCAGCCCCGCCTGGCAGCAAATGTTGCTGGAGCACTTCTCGCTGCAACTCTTGCTCGATGCCCCCTATGAAGAGCGCTGGCCGCTGGCCAATGCGCTGGTGCGCTGTGCCCCCGAGGTGCAGGCCAGGGCCAAAGCGTTCGAGGCGGAGTGGCGCTGGCTCTGCGGGGATGGCGAGAGCACATCGCCAACCGGCGAGGACCAGGATGCCGCCCCCGGCTGGCCAGCCCTGCAGGCGCTGGCCCAACAGAGCCAGAGCGGCCCGCTTGGCGAGCGGCTGCTCACCGCGCTGGGCCAGTGGCAGGCAACCGATGAGGGCGAGGCGGGCCAGTGGCCCCGTTCATTCAGCGCCCTGCTCTGGCTTGGCTGGTTGCAACAGGCCGATCCCGTCATCGCCAGCGAACAGCGCAAGAAGTGGCAGCGCAGTCTGACTGGCCAGTTCCCCCTGCTTGCCGATCTGCTCAGCCAGTGGGCGGGTGATCGCCACGGTCAGGCGGTCGGCCTGTTTGATACCCTGCAACTGCCGGTGGAGGAGCTCCACTGGGGCTATCTCTGGCTCGATCTCTGTGCGCTGGCCCGTCACGGTGCCCAGAGCCCGCAGGTGGCCATGTTGCACAAGTGGGATCTCTCCCATCTGCTCGATGCCGAACCCCATCATCGCCTGATGGCCTTTTGTCAGGATCTGCTGCGCATCTTGTTGGGCGAGGTGGCCAAAGGGGCGCCCTTGTGCCAACTGCGCGGCAGTGAGGAGAGTGCGCAAGAGGGCAGTGATGAGCAGGATGATGACGGGGACGAGGATAAAACCGCGGCCTCTGCCAGCTGGCTCAACTGGTTGCAGGGGCTGGGACGCTCCAGTGGCGTGCGCAAGCCGCAGGAGCGGCTGGTGTGGCTGCTCCATGCCGAGGGCCCCGAGCTGGAGTGCAAGATCCAGAAGCTCAGTACCAAGGGGGAGTGGACCGCCGGTCGCCGGGTCGATCCGGCCCTGCTCTCTACCCAGTATGCCGCCATGCTCGACGAGCATGACTGGGCGCTGGTCCGCACCCTGCCACGGGTGATGGGACGGCTGCCGCGGGATGTCTGGGCGCCGCTGGCCGATCACCCCCGCTTGTTCAACGCCAAGGGGCAGAAGCTGCAACTGGCCATCAGCGCCCCCCTGCTGCAGGTGGTGGCTACCGAACAGGGGATGAGCGCGCAGCTCTGCCCCGATGCGGCCGCCCGCGGGGCCCATATCATGCCGCTGGCGCAGGACCTGTGGCAGCTGATCCTCACCCCGCAGCCGCTGCTCGACCGCTTGCCAGCGCTCGAATCCATCCCGCTGTTGCCCGCCGAGGGGCTGGCCGAGCTGCAACGCACCCTGGACGCCATTCCCGAGTTGCCCTGGCACAGTCAGGTTGCAGGGCTTAGCGGCAACGCCGAGCTGGCTCCCTGGCCGGGCATTCCTTCGGTGCAACTGGATTGGCAGGATGGTCAGCTGTCGGTCAAGCTGGTGACCCGCTTTGAGGATCTGCCGCCCCAGCCCCTTGGCAAGGGGGAGGCGATCGTGCGGCAGGGGATCAAGGCGTACCACTATTGGCAGAGGGATCTCGCGGCCGAGAAGGGGCAGGCCCAGCTACTGCGCAATCAATTGCCCATCGGCCTGCCCGGTAGCGAGTGGCTGCTGCAGGGGGAACAGGCGCTGGCGCTGGTCAATGCCCTGCCCGAGCTGGTGGATGCCGGTGTGGTCATTCACTGGCATCAGGACAGCGCTCGCCTCAAGAGCCTTGATGAAGCGGCTCTGAGCCTGCGCATCGAGCGGCGGCAGGACTGGTTCCAAGTCGAAGGGGCACTGGCCCTCGATGAGCACCAGATCCTCGATCTGCGCCTTATTTTGCGCCAGATGACCCCGGGGCAGCGCACCGTTCAGCTCGATGAGAAGACCAGCCTGATGCTGAGCGACAAGCTGGTAGAGCGGCTCACCATGCTGGGGGCCATGCTCGACGACGAGCAGCGCATCAACAACAAACTGGCCTATCCGCTCACTCGCCTGCTCTCGGTCATTACCACCGAAGGGGATGCGGCGTGGCAATCCCTGCAGCAGGAGTGGCAGCAGGAGGTCGATTGCCCGGACGAGCTGCTTACCTCCCTGCGGGACTATCAGAAAGAGGGGGTGCGCTGGATGGCGACCCTGGCCCATCACGGTTTTGGTGCCTGTCTGGCCGATGACATGGGTCTGGGCAAGACGCTGCAGGCGCTTATCGTGCTGCGGATGCGCCAGCATCTTGGCCCAGCGCTGGTGGTGGTGCCCAAGTCAGTGGTCACCAACTGGCAGGAGGAGGTGGCCCGTTTCGCCCCCGAACTGGATGTGGTGGTGTTCGAGAACCCGGCCGAGCGGGAGGGGATGATTCGCGAGGCCAAGGCCGGTCAGGTGATCCTCATCAACTACGGCATGCTCGGCAGCCTGGCGGAGGCGCTCAAGTCCCGCCGCTGGTCGAGCATGGTGCTCGATGAGGCGCAGCAGATCAAAAACGCCGGTACTCAGCGCGCCAAGCTGTTGTTCCAGCTCGACGGCGATTTTCGCCTCGCCCTCTCCGGCACCCCCATCGAGAACCATCTGGGGGAGCTGTGGAGTCTCTTTACCTTTATCAACCCGGGGTTGCTCGGCAGCCTTGGCGAGTTCAAGCGTCGCTTTGGCAAGGCGGTCAAGGATCCCCAGCACATGGCGCTGCTGCGGGCGGTGATCAGCCCCTTTATCCTGCGTCGTCTCAAGCAGCAGGTGCTGACCGAGCTGCCGGACAAGACCGAGATCATCCACCACATCAGCCTCTCCCCCGAAGAGCGCCAGCTCTACGAGGCGACCCGGCGGGAAGTGGTGCAGCAGGTGCAAAGCGCCGATGGCCGCGCCCTGATGCATGTGCTGAGTGGCCTGACCCGGCTGCGCCGTCTCTGCTGCTCACCGGAGCTGGTGATGCCCGAGTGGTCGCAGACCAGCAGCAAGCTGGACGAGGCAATGGCCCTGCTGGAAGAGGCGATCGACGGTGGTCATCGGGTGCTGGTGTTCAGCCAGTTTGTCGATCTGCTGAGTCTGTTGCGGGCCCGCATCGAGCAGAAGTCCTGGGACTACTGCTATCTGGATGGGGGCTGTTCCGCCAAGTCCCGTCAGGACTCCATCCTGCGTTTTCGTCATGAGGAGGTGCCGCTGTTTCTCATCAGCCTCAAGGCAGGGGGGACCGGCCTCAACCTCACCCAGGCCGATACCGTGCTGCACCTCGATCCCTGGTGGAACCCGGCGGTGGAAGATCAGGCGAGCGATCGGGCGCACCGGATGGGCCAGACCCAGCCGGTGACCGTGTACCGGCTGGTGTGCGAGCAGACGGTGGAGGAGAAGATCGTCGCTCTGCACGACGAGAAGCGGGCGCTGGCCGATGGCCTGCTGAGCGGCCAGTCCGAGGTGCGCGGGCTGGATGTGGAGAGCCTGCGGGCCCTGCTGATGGGCTGATTGGCGACGCCACCTTTCATAGCGCCTATCGATACAGAAAAGGGGAGAGCATCCAGAGATGTTCTCCCCTTTCTTATTTGGGGTGCTGATGCGGGATACTTCGTTTATCGCGACAAGGCGGCCCAGCTATTCCTGATCCAGTCACCCCTGATAGAGATAGAGGTGCAGCCGCTCGATGATGGGCTCGCCGCCAATCTTGCGATCTCGCCGCGCCTGTCGGCTCTTGGGGGGATAGTTGCCCAGATGGGTGACCGCGGGCGGGGTATCCGAGCAGAGCAGCAGAGGCAGGCTCGCCTTGATCTGCTGCTTGCGCGGGGTGCGCTCCAGCCAGAGCAGGTTGATCATCGGGTGAGTCTTGACCGGGCGGCGGATCCGCAGCTCGGCATCGGCGGGCAGACGGCGAATGTCGTACACCTCCTGATCCACCATCTTGCTCCACTCCTCGTTGTTGGAGAGGGCCGGTATATAGCGGCGGCTGCGCTCCAGCATCTCAAGCACCTGCTCGCGACTTAGGCGATTGATGGTCTGCTTGTCAGCCCAGGTAAAGCCGAGGGATTGCAGCTCTCCCGCCAGCAGGGTCAGTTTGCGGTAGACCTGCAAGGTGATCACCCCGGGCAGAGCGGTATGTACCAGCTCGAACTTTTCGTCCCGTCCCCCCGCCTGCTGCACCAGCGCCTTGAAATCGAGCTTGTGCTGGTTTATTTGGTCGATCAGCGGTTGCAGCAAGGGGGCTGCGGCGGCAGGAAAGCGCAACCAGCCGGGCAGCCGATGAGTCGCCTTGGTGGAGCAGCCGGGGCGGGCGCTGTGATCCCGATAGGCTGCGAGGGTGGCCGCCAGCGCGGCTTCACCGTTGAGATAGCCCACCTCAATTTGCTCGATCGGGTCGTGCTCTTCCCCCTGCGCAACCGGAGGGAGGGGATAGACATGGGCCTCCTGTAGCTCGAGCTGGCCAAGCAGATCGGCCAGCTGGTTGAGAGCGGCTTCAATGGCGGCCATCTGTTGACGCAGGGCGGCGGTCGGGGTAAAGGTATCCATCGATGATCCTGTGGTTTCATCCGCCTCTGACGGCATAAACGATGGCGTCAGGGCAGGGGAATAAACTACTGTATAAATAACCATACCAGTATGCCGGTTGCGCGCCAAGAGGGGCGTTTTCGGGTCTTCATCGAGGGAGCGGCGAGGGAGGAAAAATAAGTTTGTTTTATGTTTCATGCTGTTAATTTAAGATCTCAAAAAGATCATTAAATTAACAATTGAATGTAATTACGGGGTTGCCACCCATGGCGAATCCATTGGCGAGTGCATAGGCAATGCGGTAAATTGCATATGTAAGGTGGTGCCATGCAGCACAATATGCTGCGGGCCGTTGATGGTCGAATAGTGACTTAATTATTCTTTATAAATCAAAGCATTAAAATTATATCAGTCAGTTTTTTACTATTAGTTTTCCTAATGTAACGTATCAAAATTCGTCAATTGAGTCGGCCCTGCTCCCTGACTAAGCTTTGCGCATCAAATAAAGCCCAGTGCGTAAACAAATATTCAGAGGAGCCACATCATGGCCAACATGACTTATACCGAAACCGGTTACCAGCATTCCAGCCAATTGAATCTGGTTGCTCGCGTTAAAATGACCGTTCTGACCTGGCTGGAGCGCAGCCGCAGCCGTCGCCAGCTCTCCGAGCTGCCCGAGTACCTGCTCAAAGACATCGGCCTGAACGAAGCTGACCGTTATCAAGAGACCACCAAGCCGTTCTGGCGTGGTTGATCTGCCGGGCATGGATGCCTTGTTTTTCTGCTGAGTCGTTTGCTGTTCTGCTCCTGTGGCGTCCAGCCGCCAGGTCTGTCATTGTCTGTTTTATCCTCCCCCCGTTTTTCCCCGTTATTTATTGATCCTTTTTCCTCTCCTCTTTATTCCATATCGCTACCGTCATTGCTGTCGTCGTTCGATTGTTATCACACTTGTATCGTTAATGTTTGAATTTGTTTAAAAAACGATTTTAAGCCGCGATGCCTTGCGTATAATCCGGCCATAGTATTCCAGAGCGAGAGGGTGAGACGGATGATTCCCCAGCACGATTTTTTGGCCTTGACCCGCAGCCATGAGTGGCAGCTTGAGCCCTTTGAATTTGCCCTGTCCGATGGTGCGCGGGTCAGCGTCTGGGATACCGGCGTGCTCTGTCTGGAGCCTGCCAGTGGCGCGGGCGGCCAGCCGGGAGGGCGCAAGGATATCGTCCTCTCCTGCGGAATCCACGGCAACGAGACCGCTCCCATCGAGATCTGCAACCAGCTGCTGAGTCGTCTGCTCTCAGGCGAGCTGAGCGCTCGTCATCGGGTGCTGTTCCTGTTTGGCAATCCGGCGGCGATGAATCTGGGGCTGCGGGAGGTGGAGGAGAACATGAACCGGCTCTTCTCCGGAGCACACAGCAAGGGGGAGGGGCTCTGCAATCGGGAGCGGATCCGCGCCATGCGCCTCGAGCAGTATGTGAGCCGCTTCTTTGCCAATCCGGCTCGTCCCCGTTACCACTACGACCTGCACACCGCCATTCGCGGTTCGCGCCACGAGAAGTTTGCCGTCTACCCCTTCCCCCACGAGCGGCCTCACTGCCGCGAGCAGGTGCAGTTCCTCGGCGCCTGCGGGGTGCGTACTATTCTGCTCTCCGCTAGTCCGACCACGACCTTCAGCTACTACAGCTCCCGCCAGCATGGTGCCCACGCCTTTACGGTGGAGTTGGGCAAGGTGCGCCCGTTTGGCGAGAACGATATGACCCGCTTTATCGAAACCTGCCAAGCGCTGCAGGAGCTGGTCACTCAGGATGAGGTGGCGCTGGAGCCGTGGCGGGCGGATGATTTCACCCTGTTTGCCATCGATCGGGTGATCACCAAAAAATCGGCGGACTTTCGCTTCCTGTTTGCCAGCGATGTGGACAACTTCACCGAATTCCCGCAAGGGTTCGTGCTGGCCGAGGATGGCGAGCTTCGCTACACGGTCGAGAAGCCGCGTGAGGCGGTAGTCTTCCCCAATGCCAATGTGGCGATCGGCCAGCGCACCGTGCTGATGGTGGTGCCGACAAGGCTCTGGGAATAGCGGTGATAGTTTTTCCTTCAGAGCGGTGATGCATCCGCAGGCGGCGCCAAGCCATTGTTTTCGTCGGTGGCTCAGACACAGCAGCGGTTAGCCGCAGTAATAAAAGGGGCCAGTCAGATGACTGGCCCCGTTTTTTATCGGGTTCAAGCGGTGAGGCTTAGCTGTTGTTCTTCACAAACAGGGTCAGCTCCTGACCGGGCTTGAGGTAATCCCCTTTATCCAGCTGATTCCAGCGCATCACATCGTTGATGGCCACCTGGAAGCGAGCCGCGATGGAGGAGATGGAGTCGCCACGGCGAACCTGATACACCATCGATTTGTCGCTCTTCTTCCCTTGCTTGGGATAGACCACCAGCTTCATGCCTGGCTTGAGCGCCGACTTGGCATTCAGACCATTCCACTTGGCGAGCTCTTCGTGGGAGACGCCGTGTGCCTGGCTGATGCTCCACAGGTTGTCACCCGAGCGCACCTTGTAACTGACTTTGGCCTTCTGGCTGCTGCCACGGCTTGCCAGCTGTTGCGGTTTGCTGGCGGAGCTGGCCTTGCTGCTGACCTGACCGTGGGTCGGGATCACCAGTTGCTGACCGCGACGCAGGTTGTTGCTGCGCAGATTGTTGGCCAGCTTCAGCTCACTCACGCTGACGCCATGATTCTGGGCAATGCGCGACAGGGTATCGCCACTGGTGACCTGATAGGAGCGGGTACGAATACGCTCGCTCTTGGGCAGATCGGCCAGTGCCAGCTCCAGGGTATCGGCATATTCTACCGGTACCAGCAGGCGGTAAGGGCCACGGGGCGACATCACACCACGGCTCAGGGCCGGATTGACCTCCTTGAGCTGTGACGTGCGCAGACCGGCCAGTTGGGCGGCCACGTTCAGATCAATCTGACTGCCGGTCTCCACCACTCGCAGCTTCGGCTCGTTGGCGAGCACCGGCAACTGGATATTGTACTTGTCCGCATTGCTGATCATGTCAGCCATGGCGAGGATCTTGGGCACATACATCCGGGTTTCGCGGGGCAGATCGAGCGACCAGTAGTCGGTCGGTTTGCCTGCGCGCTGGTTACGCTGTATGGCGTTGCGCACCCGTCCTTCCCCGGCATTGTAGGCGGCCAGCGTTTGCAGCCAGTCACCGTCAAAGAAGCGGTTCAGGTATTCCAGATAGTCAAGCGCCGCATTGGTGGAGGCCAGCACATCGCGCCGTCCGTCATACCAGTTGTCGTGGCGCAGACCGAAGTTTCTGCCTGTCGCTGGCACAAACTGCCAGAGTCCGACGGCATTGCTGCGGGATCGGGCATGAGGATCAAACATGCTCTCGATCATCGGGACAGTAATAAGCTCCATTGGCAGCTCACGCCGTTCAATCTCCTCTACCATCAGATAGAGGTAGGGTTCAGCCCGGCTGGCAATGGTCGCCAGATGCTTATCATTGCGCAACAGCCACTCACGTTGCTGGCGGATGCGCGGGTTGTCCGGAGTTTCCAGTTGCATATCATCGCTGATACGCACCCACAGATTGTCCGTATCTTCCATTTCGTCCAGCTGTTCATCGCCAAACAGAAAATGGGAAGAGTGTTTTTTATGCGCTTTTTTCTTGACCTGGGGGGACTTGATCGGCTCGATTGCCGTTAGCGCCCGGTCATCCTGATGGCTCAGGTTTTGGCAGCCGCTGAGCAACAGCGCTGCCAATAAGGCCGTTCGTACCTTCATCTCGTTCCGGTCATTTTTAGGAAAAACAGCTCGCATCATAAGGGGCAATGGCCCCCTGATCAAGGTTTGTTCAAAAAACGTCCTTCCACTGACGCAGGATGGTGAAGGTATCTACCGGATTTTCCACGCATTTTAGCCCGTGCTTTTCAGCAGAAAATTTCACTGAATCCTGTTCGCATCGCAGAAAAATGTTGAAAGCGCGTTCGTCACCCAGCCGGCTTGGCAGGCTTGGCAGCCCCTGTTGCCGCAGTTTGCTGATCAGCCCGATCTGGCGGCGGATCGCCGGGTTATCCGGCTCGACCGCATAGGCAAAACGCAGGTTTGAGAGGGTGTACTCGTGAGCACAATAAATGAGGGTCTCATCGGGCAGGGCGGCGAGTCGTTGCAGCGAGTGGTACATCTGCTCCGGCGTCCCTTCAAACAGGCGGCCACAACCGGCCGAGAAGAGGGTATCGCCACAAAACAGCATGCCGTTACCGTGGTAGGCGATGTGGCCGCGAGTGTGCCCGGGCACATGGATCACCTCGAGGGCGAGGCCGTGCCAGTTGATCTGATCGCCATCTTCCAGCCACTGACCGTGGTGATCCGGCATCGGGTCAAGTTTGGAGCCATAGAGCCGGGCGTGGGGGAAGTGGGCAAGCAGGTCGGTGACGCCCCCGACATGGTCGTGATGGTGATGGGTCAGCAGGATGGCATCGAGCACCAGCCCCAATGCCTCGAGCCGCTCCAGCACGGGGGCGGCATCGCCCGGATCGACCACCAGACAGTGATTTTCGTGGCGGATCAACCAGATGTAGTTGTCATTAAAGGCTGGAACTGTGATCACTGGATACATGAGTCTGCTTCTCTTTAGGGAGGGTATCTTATATAACAGGATGGCGTTCGAAACCCCGAGTTGAGCCCTATTATGCAGGTGGCACGTACCGAACAACAAATCGAGATCCCGACCAGCTGGTCTGCATTGCCTATGGGGGACTGGGTGGCGGCCGAGATCCAGGATCGACTCGACAACTGGTGTCCCAATCTGTTTGGGTATCATCTGCTGAAAATTGGCGCTCTGAGCGCTGAACTCTCCTGCAAACGCTCCTCCATTCGTCACCAGATCGGGGTTGCCCCCGGCGGGCGGCTGCTCGACATGTATGGCGACCCCCTCGATCTGCCGGTGCGGACCGGCAGCGTCGATGCCTGCCTGCTGGCTCACTGCCTCGATTTCTCCGCCGATCCCCACCAAGTGTTGCGCGAAGCCGAAAGAGTGTTGACCGACGATGGCTGGCTGATCATCAGTGGCTATAACCCCATGAGTCTGGTCGGGATCGGTCACTGTGTGCCGTTCTTGCGGCGCAGAATGCCCTGGTCGGCACGGATGTTCACCCCGGGGCGGGTGACGGACTGGTTGCATCTGCTGGGATGCGAGGTGATGTTCGACGAGCGCTTTGGTTATTCGTTTATGGGAAAACAGAGCTGGCACAGTTGGTGGCGAGAGAGTATCGGGCGGGATTATTGCAGGGCATTTGCATCGGTATACGTTATTGCGGCCCGTAAACGGCGCTTTCCACTGATCCCGGTGCGGCGGCGCTGGCAACTGCCAAAATCCCTCGCCACACCGGGAATGGCCCGTCAGGGCTGGTAGCCGGTATCCTCGGCCAGATCCTTGCCGCAGGCGGCCTCTCTGGCCAGCTCGTCGCACCGTTCGTTCTCCGGGTGGCCGGAGTGACCCTTCACCCAGAGCCACTCAATCTGGTGGCGACCCACTTCCGCATCCAGCTCCTTCCAGAGATCGACGTTCTTGACCGGTTGCCGGTTGGCGGTCATCCACCCTTTCTTCTTCCAGCCGATGATCCACTGGGTGATCCCCTGGCGGACATACTGGCTGTCGGTGGTGAGGCGCACCTTGCACGGTTCGTTGAGGGCGCGCAGCCCCATGATGGCGGCCATCAGTTCCATCCGGTTATTGGTGGTCAACTTGAATCCGGCGGAAATCTCTTTGCGGTGCTTGCCGTAGACCATCACGGCCCCGTAACCACCCGGGCCCGGATTGCCGAGGCAGGAGCCGTCGGTATAGACATCAATCTGTTTTAACATGAGCAATCAATCTGTTTTAACATGAGGCTTGGGGTAAACTAGCGAGTAAGTAAAGCCGAAGTTTGACATAGATTGGATCATGAACACACCCCAACTGAATCGCCAGATCATTCTGGATACTGAAACCACAGGTATGAATACGGCGGGTGGCCCTGTCTATCTGGGGCACCGCATTATCGAAATCGGCTGTGTGGAGGTGATCAACCGCAAGCTGACCGGTAACCACTATCACGTCTATATCAAGCCTGATCGTCTGGTCGACCCGGAAGCGATCCAGGTGCACGGTATCACCGACGAGTTTCTGCGTGACAAACCGTCGTTCAGCCAGATTGCCGATGAATTCCTCGAGTTCATCCGCGGCGCCGAACTGATCGCTCACAACGCACCGTTTGACGTGAGCTTCATGGACTATGAGTTCAGCAAGCTCGGACTCAACTTCAAGACGGCGGATATCTGCACCATCACAGATACCCTGGCGATGGCGCGGGATCTCTTCCCCGGCAAGCGCAACAACCTGGATGTGCTGTGCGATCGTTACGGTATCGACAACTCCCACCGTACCCTGCACGGGGCTCTGCTCGATGCGGAGATCCTGGCGGACGTATACCTGCTGATGACCGGTGGCCAGACCAAACTCAATCTGGCCACCGAGAGCAACGAAAACGAAAACAATCAGGACACCAGCATTCGCAGGTTGGAGAGCAACCGACCCGCCCTCAAGGTGGTGCGTGCCAGTGCCGAGGTTCAGGCCCTGCACGAGGCGAGACTGGATCTGGTACAGAAGAAAGGAGGAAGTTGTCTGTGGCGGCAATGAGCAAGTGGTGTGCCGGTCTGCTGTTGTTGCTCTCGCTAGGGGCGACGGCGACCGAGGTATTTTCCCCTTCCGATATTCCGCTGCTGGATAACCGCTTTCGCATCGATTACGGCGTGAAGGAGATCACCTTCATCATCAAGCGCAAGCCGGGCACCCCGTCCGTGATCCTGGTTCGACCCGATGGCAGCAAGCTTTACGTGGGTAGGGTCAAACCCGCCGACGTGGGTTGGCTGGCGCTGCCGGAGCATGATCTCATTACCCTGCGCAATCCCATGCCGGGCCCCTGGCAGGCGATTGGCGAGGTGGATCCCGACAACCGGGTGCGCATTCTCTCCGATATCCGGCTCGATATCGCCGCCCTGCCGATGCAGCTCTATCAGGGGGAGGTGGTCAAGCTCAAGGCGTGGTTGTTGATCAATGGTCAGCCGCCGAAAGATAAATACTATCTCTCTGACCTTGGCATGACCGTCAAGCTGCAATCGTTCAGCGATGCCGATAAGAAAGAGGTCGTGCTGGATCAAGTACTTGGCCACTATCGCGATGATGGCAAGGGGCTAGATGAGGTGCCAGGCGATGGCATCATGACGGCGGAAGTGACGCTGCAGGATATTCCCGGTGGCAAGTACCGCGCCATGTTCAGCACCGGCAATCAGGTGTTTGTCCGTGCCCGTTATCAGGATGTACTGCTTTACCCCTACCCGTTCAGCTATAACTTGTCGCCGCCTTCGGATGAGCTCGGTGCCAAGCTCTCACTGCTAATCGACCGTGATGAGCTGGATCCTGCTTCCGTGGTTGTCAAGGGGAGTGTGACCAGCAATGTGGGCGGCCTCTACGAGTTCAGCGAGATCGCCAGCGATCCCAAGCTTGTTATCGATCTCTCCAACATCAAGGAGGTCGGTCAGCATGAGGTGAAAGCAACCCTCTATGGCACCACTCGCCTCGGCCGTGAGCTGAAAATCGAGTTGCCGGTGAAAACCTTCAATGTCTTCCCGCCACCGCCGCCTCCTGTAGAGGTGGTGTCGGCCGCCGCACCGGCCTCCAGTGCCGAGGCGACCCATGAAGCTCCGGCAGAGGAGGAAATGGGCTGGCTGATCTGGGCATTGGCGGGTGGTGGTGTGCTGCTGGCGGTATTGGGTGGGGTCGGGTTTGTGGTGGTACAAAAACGGCGTGCCCTGAAGCGTGCTCTGGCCGCTGCGCAGGCCGAGAATCAGCAAGCCGGACAACCTGCTGCCAAGCTGGATCTCAATCTGCCAGAGCAGTAACCCTCGTACTGAAGTGGCGTGATGCCAGAGATAAAAAACCGCCCTGATAAGCAGGGCGGTTTTTTTTAGTTCATAAACAGAACAAGCTGGCTATCAGTGTTCGCCGATATAGACATCCTTGTTTTGCTCGCGGATCTCGAGGAACTTGTCCAGATTGGCCATCATCAGCTCGACCAGCTGGGGGTCGAAATGCTGCCCCTTCTCCTCTTCAATCAGGGCCAGCACCTTGTCCAGCGGCCACGCCTTCTTGTAGCAGCGATCCGAACCCAGGGCATCGAACACGTCAGCCAGCGCCACAATTCGCCCCTCCAGCGGAATATCGGCCCCCTTCAAACCGCGGGGATAGCCACTGCCATTCCACTTCTCATGGTGATTGCCAGCGATGGTGGCACCAATCTGGAACAGCGCCAGATCACTGCCGGAGAGCATATCCTGCCCGAGCTGGGCGTGGGTTTTCATGATCTCCCACTCTTCCGGTGTCAGCTTGCCCGGCTTGTGCAAGATGGCATCGGGAATTCCCACCTTGCCAATGTCATGGAGCGGCGAGGCACGTTTCACCAGCTCGCTCTGCTCTTCGCTCATGCCCATCAGGTGGCAGAATTGTTCGGTATAGAGCGCGACCCGTTTGACGTGCAGTCCTGACTCTTTGGAACGGGTTTCGACCAGTTCGCCGATGCGATAGATGATCTCCCGCTGGTTGTCGGCGATCACCTCATTGAGTCGGATATTCTCCAGCGCCACTATGATGTTTTCGGTAAACAGGGTCAGCAGACTGGTATCGATCTGGCTGAGCTGGCGGGTGGTCTCGATGTGGAACAGCAGGTGGTGGCGCGGATTCTGGCAGTAGAGCACCATCTGGGTGGCGTTATAGACATTGCTGCGCTTGCTCATAGCCTGGCGCAGGATCTCCGGCGCGTCCGTGAGGAGCATGGCGGGATGGCCGGGGAGCAGGGGCTCCAATACTTGATCCTTCACCTCATAGGCGTATTGCTTGACGTCGTATATCTGGGTTTCCCCCAGATGGAGCAGGGCGCTGAGCTGCTCCTGGGCGCCTTCGACAAACTGGCGCAGGGCCCGTTTCTCAAAGATCCCCTTGGAGGCTTCGATGACTTTTTCCAGCCCCTGACGGTTACTCTCCAGGGTGCGAATATCCCGATATGAGCGCAGGCTGGCCCGCAGCAAGGTGCGCAGCTTCTGGGAGGTGAGCTCGGTTTTATCCTTGTAGTCGTTGATGTCGTAGTTGGTGACCACGTCATCTTCCGGCGCCTGGCCGGGTTGGCCGGTACGCAACACGATGCGTACCATCTTGTTTTGCAGATCTTCACGGACGTATTTGACGACATCGAGGCCGGCGTGGTCGACCTCCATCACCACGTCCAGCAGCAACAGGGCAACGTCCGGGGTGGTGGCCAGCAACTCTTTGGCCTGCGCCGCGGAATAGGCATGCAGAAAATCGATGGGGCGATTGTCAAACTCGAATTTGTTCAAGGTGATTTTGGTGATGCGATGCACTTCAGGCTCATCGTCAACAATCATCACCTTCCAGCCCGCTTGCTGTGCGTCGGGGAGGGAGAGATCGTCATCATCAATAATCAGGATCTGGTCATCCATCATACAATCCTGTTTGGCATCCTGTGCTTACATTAACTGCTTCACTAAGGATAGGAAACTTATTGGGAAATAAAATTTGATCTCGAAAAACTATGGTCGAAATAAGCAAATGGAACCCTTTGTAACAGTGGCGTTGTCCGGCTGCTTTCTTTGCCCAATCATGGAGCTAGCGTGCATAAAGCCTATTTCTGGATTGGGGTGTGTATGCCAGTGGTTGGGAATGTTTGAATCCAGTTTGTAGCTATTAGACGAGAAACAATCTTATTTGATAGTGATTCCTATTTGCGTGTAGCATGGGCGACACACTCAACGAGGAGCCCCATCGTGTCCCCATCTCTGCCTCCCAATCGCCCCCGTCTGCTGGCTGTCAAAGCCATTACCCAGATCACCCCCCATTTGCGTCGCATCACCTTTGGTGGCAGCGAACTGGCTGACTATCCCTTTACCTGCGGTGGAGCCCATATCAAGGTGATGCTGGCCCAGCCCTATCAGGTAGAGCCGGTGCTGCCAGCCATGACCCCGAGCGGCCCGCGCTGGAGTGACCCGGCAGACAAGCCGGTGATCCGCACCTACACCATCCGTGCGTTTCGCCGTGATGAGCAGGAGATTGATATCGACTTCGTGCTGCACGGTGACGGTGGGCCCGCCAGCGCCTTTGCCACCCATGCCAAGCCGGGAGAGAAGGTGATCCTCTCCGGGCCGGGTGGTCCCAACCCCATGCTGCAACCGGCCGATCACTACTGCCTGGTGGGGGATCTCACCGCCTTGCCCGCCATCATGGCGATGTGTGAGGTGATGCCTGCCGATGCCAGAGGGGAAATTGCGATTCTGGTGCCGGATCAGGCCGATGCTCAGCCGTTGACACTACCGGTCGGGGTGCGCTGTCACTGGTTTGTCGGCGAGCCCGAGTCCAGTGGCCTGCTGGAGCATGTGATTGCTCTGCCGCTGGTGCGCGATGGTGGCTTCTTCTGGCTGGGTGGGGAAGAGGCGCTGGTGCTGCCGCTGCGCCGCCATTTTCGTTCCGTGCTCGAGGTGGATCGTCAGTCGCTCTACGCCGTGCCGTACTGGCGCCGGGGCAAGAGTGAAGAGGCCTATCACCAGACCCGTCACGATGTGATGGATAATTAAGCGGATGCGAAAGAATACCTGATTCACGCTTGCAAATAAAAATGATTTGCATTTAGTATTGCGCCGTCCCGATGTCAGTCGGTATGGCGCTTTTGTTATTGATGGCTGCGAGTGGCATAGCACAACGCAGGGCCTGCCGTAATGCACTGATGTTCGGGGTGATGGGGCATGGACGACTGTTCATGCCAATGAACTCCATCACTTTGCACCGGGTCTGGCGAGGTCAGACAGGGATGTCGGTGGTGTTGGCCCTGGTTGTTTTATGTGGAGTGTTGATGATGCGTACATCATCCCGACGATTTGCAGTGCATCCGCTGGTGTTGTCCCTTTTTACCCTGCCAGTTCTGGCCCAAGGGACTGCGCCTGTCGCCGCTCATGAAACTATGGTGGTGACGGCGAGTAAAACCCGGCACAGCGAGCTGACCGCCCCGGCCAGCGTCTCTGTGGTGACCCGGGCTGAGCTCGACAAGCTCAATGTCAATGATCTGACCGGCGCTCTGAAACAGTTGCCGGGGGTCAATATCAGCCCTGCCACCAGCTACGGCCGCAGCGAGATCAAGTTGCGCGGGCTGGAGGGGGATTACACCCTGTTGCTGGTCAATGGTCGGCGTATCAGCTCCCGCGATGCTCTTACCTCCGGTTATGGCAATGATTTCGATCTCTCCGCCATCCCGATGGCGGCCATCGAGCGTATCGAAGTGATCCGTGGCCCTATCTCCTCCCTCTACGGTGCCGATGCGCTGGGTGGGGTGGTCAATGTCATCTTGCGCCAACCCGGGGAGAAGACCGAAGCGGCGGCCACCTATACCTTCAGCGATCCCACCGATGGTCACGGCGGGACTATCAACAAGGCGAGCGCCTATGTGGGCGGGGCGCTGATCGACAACAAGCTGCTGGCCAACCTGGTGGTAGAAGGGAATCACCGGGATGCCTGGCAGAGCGAGCAGAGCATCAACCCCAAGGCCGATGCAATCGAGCAGCGTGAAAAGCTGGGGATCCTCTCCAACGTCAAATGGTTGATCGATGATCGTCAGGATCTGGATGTAGGGATGAACTACGCCAAAGACGATCGGGAGGCCCACTGGAACAACTACGGCCAGACGCCGCGCAATATCCAGCAAATGGAGCGACTGGGGCTCAATGCCACTCACGTCGGCCGTTGGGATCAGTTCGACAGCCGGGTCGGCTATGCCTTCGAGCAGGTTGACCTGTTTGACGACTCCGAACTGATGACGGCGCTGAGCAAGACCAGCGGCGATGTGAGCCAGACCAACCACACCTTCGATGGCCAGCTGAGCGGTAATCTGGGCAGCCACCTGCTGACCAGTGGTGCCGAGTACCGCATCACCGAACTCAAGCATAACGTCAACCTCAAGGGGGGCGATGTCAGCGTCAACCAGAGCGCGCTCTATCTGCAGGATGAGTTTGGCTTTGGCGATCTGGCGTTGACCCTGAGTGGCCGGGTCGATCACCACGAGACCTATGGCACCGAGTTCAGCCCCCGCGGTTATGCCCTCTACAGCCTGACTGACAACTGGGTGGTCAAGGGCGGCATTGGCAAGGCGTTCAAGGCGCCGACCATTGCCCAGTCCAACCCGGATTATGCCGTAGCTGCCTGTCGCGGTCGCTGCGCCGTGGTGGGCAACCCGGATCTGAAGCCGGAAACCGCCGTCAGCTACGAGCTGGGCACCGCCTATGATGGTTCGTTCTGGGGCGCCGGGGTTACCGCCTTCCACAACGATATCAAGGACAAGATCCAGAGCGAGGCATGGACCGCCACCTGGCGTCCGGCTGTGATGACCTATCAGAATGTCAGCAAGGCCCGCATCAAGGGGGTGGAGCTGAGCGGCTGGTTTGATATCACCGATGCCCTGACCCTCTCCAGCAACGTCACCCTGATCGACGGGGAGGACAAGACCAGCGGCAAGGATCTCTATCGGACGCCGGAGCATACCGCCAACGCCAAGCTGGAGTGGCAGGTCATCGAGAGCCTGAGTACCCAGCTCGGCTGGAACTACACCGGCAGCCAGATCCTGCCGGTTCCGCGCATGAGCGGCACCACCTATGAGACTACCGCCGGATTCCACACACTGGATATCGGGGCAGTCTGGAACGCCACCCGGGCACTGGAGCTGAAGTTTGGGCTCAACAACCTGACCAATACCAAGCGTGACTGGGTTTCCACCGAGGCCGATCAGATCCTCGACGGGCGCACTGTCTATGCCGGTGTGGCCTACAAGATGTAGTGGCTGAGCGGGAGCCCGCACTGGCGGGCTTCCGTTGTTGCCACGGTATCACCTCGGGTGAAGGCTTTTATTTCAACCACATGAATGTCAACAACATGCGCATTGCCACCATAAGGAGTTAAAGGGTGTTTAGAGACCAGACCTCGCTGTTCTGGCTGGGATTGTTCCTCCTGTTCGTACTGCTTTCTCTCTCGCTCGCCACCGGTGCGGGCGTCTATGGTGCCCGCGAGGTGCTCGGCTACCTGATGGGGGATGCCCGCTGGGTTGGCGACGAGAAGCTCGCCATGGTGCTCAATACCTTGCGAATCCCGCGCACCCTCTGTGCCATGGTGGTCGGTGCCTCTTTATCTCTGGCAGCCTCCTTGTTGCAGAGCGCGACCCGCAACCCGCTGGCGGAACCCGGCCTGCTCGGCGTCAACGCCGGGGCCGTCTTTGCGCTGGTGGTGGGGTTCACCTGGTTTGGCGTGGAGTCCGCTTACGGCTATCTGCTCTGGGCAGGACTAGGCGCGCTGCTCGGCAACGTGATTGTGTTGGGGCTCGGCATGATGATTGGCCGCTCCAACCCGCTCAAGCTCATTCTGGTCGGGGTGGCGCTCTCCGCCACCTTCGGCGGTCTCTCCAGCTTTCTGATGCTCTCCAACAAGATGGTGCTGGAGCAGTACCGCTTCTGGAACCTCGGCTCCCTGTCGGCGGCCAATCTCGATGCCATCATTGCCGTACTGCCCTTCGTGCTGGCGGCGTTTGTCATCACCCTGCTGCTCTGTCGCCAGCTGACCCTGATGCAGATGGGGGACAGTCAGGCCCAGGCGCTGGGGATCCGCCCAAACCGGGTGCGAATTGGCGTGCTGCTGGCCTCCACCCTGTTTACCGCCAGTGCCATCGCCATCGCCGGCCCTATCGGCTTTGTCGGCTTTCTGGCCGCCTACTGTGGCCGATTGGTGGAGCCGGTGAAGCTGTCGGTGCAGGTCTGTTTCTCCGCCCTGTTCGGCATGCTGTTTCTGCTGTTGGCCGACATTCTGGCGCGCTGGCTGATCCAGCCGTTCGAGTTGCCAAACGGGGTCATTCTGGCCCTGATCGGTGCACCTGTGCTGATCGCCATTGTTCATCGCGGGGGCTTTCGTACCCTGCTGACCGTCAAGTGAGGGGCTGATGCGCACACCTACCGATATGCTCTGCCTGCGGGCCGGCAACCGCTCTTTGCTGATCCATCTGCCCAGCTGGCGCTGGCTTGCTCTGCTGGCCGTGGTGCTGCTGGCGCTGGCTCTGCTGGCCCTGAGCGTTGGCGGCGGCAAGCTCGGCTTTGCCGGGGTGGTCAACACCCTGCTGGGGGAGGGGACCCGGCTTGAGCAGCTCACCCTGTTCAAGATCCGGTTGCCGCGCATCCTTGGAGTGGTGGTGGCGGGGGCGGCCATGGGTCTCTCGGGCTGTCTGGTGCAGACGCTGGTGCGCAACCGGCTGGCCACACCCGATATGGTGGGGGTCAACAACGGGGCCTCTCTGGCCATCATCGTCTTCTCCCTCTACCTAACCGTGGGCAGCTGGCCCTGGTGGGCGGCACCCATCGGCGCCATCTTCGCGGCGCTGGTGCTCTATGCCCTCTGCCGCAAGCCGGGTGAGCAGGGCTATCTGTTCGTGGTGATCGGCATCGGCCTCTCCGAGCTGTTCGAGGCGCTCGGCCAGTTTGTGATGTCCACTCAGGCCCTGCTGCACCTGAGTTCCCTCTATCTGTGGAATATGGGCAGCTTTATCGCCGTGGGTTACAGCACCATCACCCCCATCGCTATCCTGTTGCTGCTGCTCTGCCCCTGGATCGTCTATCTCTCCCGCGCGCTGGCGGTGCTGCGCTTTGGTCCCGAGATGGCCAGAGGGCTTGGCGTCAACGGCGATCGGGTACAACTGGGCATTCTGGCCCAGGCCATTCTGGTGGCGGCACTCGGCACCGCCATCGGCGGCCCCGTGGTCTTTATCGCCATGGCGGCCCCCATTCTTGCCTCCTGGCTGGTGAAAGACCGGGTAGTGCCGCTCTGGCTGGCGGCACTCAGCGGCGCACTGCTGCTGCTTGCCAGCGATACCCTGGTCCGGGTGCTGGCCAGCCCCCACGAGGTGGCGACCGGTATCATGACCCGCATTCTCGGTGGCCTGTTGCTGCTGTTTCTTCTTGTTAACGATCGCCAGAGGGCTGACTGATGACGCTCACCGTAAATCGCCTCCACTTCGCCTATCAGCAGACTCCCATCCTGCGGGACATCTCCTTCAGTGTGCCGAGGGGCAAGCTGGTGGGGATCGTCGGCCCCAACGGCTGCGGCAAATCGACCCTGCTCAAGCTGTTATCCGGCCAGATGAAAGCCCAACGCGGCGAGATCCTGCTCAAAGGCAAGCCGCTTGCCAGCTACCCCATGAAGGGGCTGGCGCGGGAGCTCGCCTATCTGCCCCAGCGGCCGACTCTGCCTGCCGGCATTCTGGTGGAGCAGCTGGTGCAGTATGGCCGTCACCCCCATCAGGGCTGGTTCAATCAGTGGGGTGAGGAGGATGCCCGCATGGTGCGTATTGCCTGCGAGCGGATGCAGCTTGAAAGCATCTGGCAGCAGAGCGCCGCGTCCCTCTCCGGCGGGCAGGCGCAGCGGGCGTGGCTGGCGATGATCCTGGCCCAGGACAGCGACATGGTGCTGCTTGACGAGCCCACCAGCGCCCTCGATATCGGTCACCAGACCGAGGTGATGGAGGCAATCCACCGCATCACTGCCGAGGGCAAAACCGTGCTGCTGGTGATCCATGATCTGGCGATGGCGGCCCGCTACTGCGACGAGCTGATCGCCATCGGCGAGGGGACCATTGCCGCCATGGGCCCAGCCCGGGAGGTGGTGACCAAATCCCTGATCGACCGGCTCTACCAGACCAGTGTTGACATTCTGCATGCCCCCGGCGATGGGGCGCCCATTATCGTGCCCCGTCGTCACGAACATGGCCGTTCCCTGCGTTCGGTGAGTTGAGTCATATGGGCCTGCTCTGTTGGCCCGCCGAGTGTATTTACGCGGCCGATTATCCGGGCCGTGCAACGAGAAGGAGTGAGATGATGAAGCGTTTTGCCGCCCTGGCAGCAGCCATCCTGATGCTGGCCGCGCCGCTGGTTCAGGCGCAGGATATGCGTGAAGTGACCGATGCGTTTGGCCAAAAGGTGCAGGTGCCAGTCCAGCCAACGCGGGTGGTGGTGCTCAGCGAGCTCGAACTCGACAGCACCCTGACTCTGGGGCTGACCCCCATCGGCGCCGTCAATGGCCGTGGTCAACCCACCTTGCCCCGCTATTTGCTGAACAAGGCGGGCATGGGTATCCAGGTGATCGGTGATCTCGACAGCCCCAATCTGGAGTCGCTGATTGCGCTGGAGCCTGACCTTATCCTGACCGGCCAGACCCGTCCCGAGCTGCTGACCTTGCTGGGGGAGATCGCGCCGACCGTGGTGACCAGCAAGTGGGGTGAGCCGTGGCAGGATAGCTTCCGCCGCACCGCTCACACCCTTAACCGCGACCAGCAAGGGGATACTTTCTTGCTGCAGTATGCCGAGCGGTTGACTCAGGCCCGCAGCAAGCTGGCCAAGCATCAGGGGGAGAGCATCAGCATAGTGCGCTGGAACCCCAAGGGGCCGAGCTTTATGTATCAGGGCACCTTTGCCAGCAGCGTAGTGGAGTCGATGGGGCTGGTACGCCCAAGCAAGCAGCAGGGTACTGGCGCACCCCACTCACCGGCGCTCAGTCTGGAGTCCCTCAACCTGCTGGATGCCGACTGGCTGGTGGTCGGCACCCTGAGCGCCACCGGTGATGCGGTGGATGCTATGCGTCAGGCGGAGCAGACCCCGGCGTTCCAGCAGCTGCCGGTGATCAAGGCCAAGCGCTTTGGCGCCGTGGACGGGTCGCTCTGGACCTCCAGCGGCGGCCCGCAGGCGGCCCTCAAGGTGATCGAGGATGTGGAGCAGTTGCTGGCAACCCGCAGCTGAGTGCTATCGCGTGCCAGAGGTTGACCCAACGAACAGGTTGAGCAAAAGAAGAGGGAGGCTGATGCCTCCCTCTTGCGTTGTCACTGTCTATCGTGACCTCTTCGGCGAGCCAGAGCCGTTTATTGCGGCTGGATGGCTGTCACTGTGAGCTTGCCGCTCTGGCTTTCGGCATGAAAGTGGATGGCATCCCCCACCTTGAGCCCTTTGAGCTGGGCCGGATCTGCCACTCGAAAGACCATGGTCATGGCGGGCATCTTGAGATTCTCGATCGCCTCGTGCTTGATGCCGACCTTGCCGCTCCCCTCATCGAGGCGGGTAATGACCCCCTTGGTCATCACCATTGCGCCCTGTTCGCTCATCTCACCCGTCTGGCTCATCTCGTGCCCTTCGTGGTGCATCATCTCTTCGGCTTGCAGGTTGGTCTGGGTGGCAAGGCCAAGCAGCAGGGTCAGGGTCAGCGTCTTGTAGTTCATGATGGTTACCTTATCGTTCAGTCAATATGGATCGTGAAATCGGGTTATTCGGATTGCGGGTTCGCGCTCTTGCCAAGGCTGCGACTGCGCCACAGGTAATAGGCCGCTGGCAGCACCAAGAGGGTCAGCACCAGCGCGCTCACCATGCCGCCGATCATGGGGGCGGCGATGCGCTGCATCACCTCGGATCCGGTGCCGTGGCTCCACATGATGGGCAAGAGGCCGGCGATAATGGTCATCACTGTCATCATCTTGGGACGCAGGCGCAGGGCGGCGCCCTGGATCACCGCTCGATGCAGACCCGCCTTGTCCGGCTTGCCGCTGGCAACGAGATCGTCCCAGGCGTGGTTGAGGTAGACCAGCATCAAGACGCCGGTCTCTACCGCTACCCCCGCCAGAGCGATAAAGCCCACCCCGACCGCCACCGAGAGGTTGAAGTCGAGCAGCCAGAGGGTCCAGATCCCGCCCACCACCGCCAGCGGCAAGGTGGTGAGAATGAGCAGTACCTCCTGAACGCGGCGAAACGCCAGATAGAGCAGCAGCACGATAATGGCGACCGTCAGCGGCACCACGTAGGCGAGGCGCGCCTTGGCCCGTTCCATGTACTCGTATTGGCCAGACCAGGTGAGGGCGTAGCCCGCCGGCAGCACCAGCTGCTTGCCCACCTCGGCTTTGGCCTCATCGACGAACGAGCCGATATCGCGGCCGCGAATGTCGACGTAGACCCAGCCGTTGAGGCGCGCGTTTTCACTGCGCAGCATGGGGGCCTCGTCGCTGATGTAGACCCGCGCTACATCCGCCAGCGCGATACGCGCGCCGCTTGGGGTGACCACCGGCAATAGCTCGAGGCTCGCCACCGAGTCGCGATAGCTCTGGGGGTAACGCAGGTTGATGGGGTAGCGCTCGCGCCCCTCGATGGTCTGGCCCACCTCCATGCCGCCCACTGCGGTGGCGAGCACCGCCTGCACGTCTGCGATGTTGAGGCCGTAGCGGGCCGCTTTCAGCCGGTCGATATCCACCTTCACGTAGCGGCCACCGGCTACCCGCTCGGCGTAGACCGATGAGGCGCCCTCCACCTTGCCGACGATCTGCTCAAGCTGTTGGCCGAGCTGCTGGATCACCTTGAGATCGGGCCCCGCTATCTTGATGCCCACCGGGGTCTTGATGCCGGTGGCCAGCATGTCGATGCGGGTCTTGATGGGGGGCACCCAGGCGTTGGTGAGACCGGGGAAGCGGATGAGGGAGTCGAGCTCCTCTTTCAGCTTCTCCGGGGTCATGCCGGGACGCCACTGGTCGCGTGGCTTGAGCTGGATGCTGGTCTCCATCATCACCAGGTCGGCGGGGTCGGTGGCCGATTCGGCGCGCCCCGCCTTGCCGAACACGTTCTGCACCTCGGGCACGGTACGAATGAGCTTGTCGGTCTGTTGCAAAATCTCCCGTGCCTTGCCTACCGAGATATTGGCCGCGGTGGTGGGCATGTACATGATGTCCCCCTCATCGAGCGGCGGAATGAACTCGGAGCCCAGGTACTTGAGCGGCCAGAAGCCCGCGACGGTCACCACGGCGGCGATGGCCAGGGTAGTTTTCGGACGGGCCAGCACGGCCTTGAGCAGCGGTACATAGCCTTGGCTCAGCCAGCGGTTGAGCGGATTGGCCTGCTCCGCCAGCACCTTGCCACGGATGAAGTAGCCCATGATCACCGGTACCAGCGTGATGGCGAGCCCGGCTGCGGCTGCCATGGCGTAGGTCTTGGTGTAGGCGAGGGGGTGGAACATCCGCCCCTCCTGTGCCTCCAGCGCGAACACCGGCAGGAAGCTGATGGTTATGATGAGCAGGGAGAAGAAGATGGCAGGCCCCACTTCGATGCTCGCCTCGGTGATGATGCGCCAGCGGTTCTTGTCGGTGAGCGCTTCCCGCTCCATGTGTTTGTGGACGTTCTCGATCATCACGATGGCGCCATCCACCATGGCGCCGATGGCGATGGCGATGCCCCCGAGCGACATGATGTTGGCGTTGATCCCCTGCAGATGCATGACGATAAAGGCCACCAGAATGGCGATGGGCAGGGTAATGACCACCACCAGCGACGAGCGCAGGTGGAACAGGAAGGCGAGGCAGACCAGCACCACCACCGCGAACTCCTCCACCAGCTTGCCGGAGAGGTTGTCGATGGCACGCTGGATAAGGTCGGAGCGATCGTAGACGGTGACCACCTCCACCCCATCTGGCAGGCTGCTTTTCAGCTGGGCGAGCCGTGCCTTGACCCCGTCTATGGTGTGCTGGGCATTCTCGCCGTAACGCATGACGATGATGCCGCCCACCACTTCCCCCTCGCCGTTGAGCTCGGCCAGACCGCGCCGGCTCTGGGGACCGGTGACTACATCCGCCACGTCACCCAGCAGCAGCGGGGCGCCGCGCACATTGGTACCGAGCGGGATCTGCTTCAGATCCTCCACGCTTTTCAGATAGCCGTTGGAGCGCACCATGTACTCCGCTTCCGCCATCTCGATGACGGAAGCGCCTGTCTCCTGATTGCCCTGTTTGATGGCGGTCTCGATAAGGGAGAGCGGAATACCGTAGGCGCGCAGCTTGTCTGGGTCGACCCGCACCTGATACTGGCGCACCATGCCACCGACTGTAGCGACCTCGGAGACCCCCTCAACCGTCTGCAACTCGTACTTGAGGAACCAGTTCTGCAGGGAGGTGAGCTGGCTGAGGTCATGCTTGCCAGTTCTGTCCACCAATGCGTATTGATAGACCCAGCCCACCCCGGTGGCATCGGGGCCGAGCTGGGGGCGGGCGGAGGCGGGCAGGTTGGGGGCCACCTGGCTCAAATACTCCAGCACCCGCGCGCGGGCCCAGTAGAGGTCGGTGTTGTCGTCAAACAACACATAGACGAAGGAGTCGCCGAAGAAGGAGTAGCCGCGCACCGTAGTGGCCCCCGGTACCGCCAGCATGGCGGTGGTGAGCGGGTAGGTGACCTGATCCTCCACCACCTGGGGCGCCTGGCCCGGATAGGAGGTTTTGATGATCACCTGCACATCGGAGAGATCCGGCAGGGCATCCACCGGGGTTTGCTTGACCGACCAGAGCCCCCAGGCGGTGAGCATGAGGGTCAATAACAGCACCAGAAAGCGGTTGCCCACCGACCAGCGAATAATCGAGGGGATCATGGTTGGGCTCCCATATTGTGCTGGCTATGGTCCATGCCTTCCATCTTGCCCATCTCATCTGCCGCAGGCTTGGCGGTGTCGTCAGTTGCTGGTGCCTTCTCCTGATGGATGGTGGTGATGCGGTACTCCTCCCCCTCCTGCATTACCTGCAGGTGCAGGGTCTGCCCCTCGACCAGTTTGCTGATGTCGACTCCTTCGGCGACGGTGAACTCCATCTCCATGGCGGGCCACTGCCACTCGGGGATGGGCTGGTGGGAGACCATCAGGGTACGGTTGGCCAGATCGATGCTTTCAACCTCGCCCTGGGTCCACACCTGTGCAGGGCGCACTGCCGTCATACGCTGGAAGTCCGAATCGATGGCCGACTCGGAGTCGAGCAGGAACTGGGCCGAGCTGACGATGTTGTCACCCGCTTCCACCCCCGCCTTGATGGCAACCTTGTCGCCAAACTGGGGGCCGAGAGTGACGGCGACCGACTTGAAGTTGCCATCCCCCAACGCCAGCACCAGCCGATCCTGACTGCCGGTGCGGATCACCGCTTCGCTCGGCACCACCAATTGCGACTCTCCCTGCCCGGTGCGAATGCTCACCTTGGCAAACATATTGGGTTTCAAAAACTCGTCCGGGTTGTCAAAGCGCAGTCGCACCTTGAGGGTACGAGTAGCGGCATCGAGGGTCGGGTAGAGGTAATCCACCTTACCTTGCCAACTGCGACCGGGGGCATAGTCGAGAGTCATGGTGACCGGATCCCCCACCTTCAGCTGGGCGGCTTGACGCTCGAACACCTCGGCACTGACCCACACCTGCTTGAGGGTGCTGATGTTAAAGAGCGCCGCAGCGGGCTCAACATACTGGCCCTCGCGCACCTTGAGCTCGGAGACATAACCGCTGCTGGGGGCGTAAATGCTGATGGTTTCGCGCACCTGACGGGTGCGCTTGAGGGCTGAGATTTGATCTGCCGGTACCTGCAGGGACTTGAGCTTGCCCTCGGCAGCGCGCAGCAGCAGTGGGTTGGCCGTGTTGAGTGCCAGCAGGTATTCGTGCTGGGCGTTGACCAGATCCGGCGCGTAGAGCTCGTAAATAAGGCTCCCCTTGCTCACCTGCTGCCCCTCGCTCTTGATGGCGAGGGTGCGGATCCAGCCTGCCATGCGGGCGTTGACTGCCTCCAGCCTGTCCTCGTCATAACCGACATAGCCCACCGTCTCGATCTGCTGGTGGATAGGCAGTCGCTCGACCTTAGCCAGTCGCACCCCCAGGTTCTGCTGGATCTCGGGGCTGATGGTGACTGTGCCCGGCGAGCCGTTTTTTTGTTCCTCATAGACGGGGATAAAGTCCATCCCCATGTTGTCCTTGGCCGGGCCGTCGCGTTTGTCGCGGGGATCCATGGGATTGACCCAGTAAAGGGGCGTCTTCTCTTTGGCGCTTGCGCCATCGGAGGTCTGTTTGGCGGCCCAGTAGCCGCCACCAGCTCCAAGGGCAAGTAGCAGGGCCGACATCAGGACGGTCTTGTTCATGACTGGTCTCCGGCGCGGATCTGCATGCAGAAAGTGCAGGAGGGTAATGCGCCCGCAAAGGCAGCAACCTTGGACGGTGAAAAGTGGGCTGGTGACATAATACGTCTTCTCTTTTGCAGGCCGCCGGTCGGGTGAGGTGCAAGGCATCACCAAAGGGGCTGGCGGCAAACGGGGCGCAGCTGTATCAGTGCGCACGGCTCCCTGTGAGCGGACCGGTTTGGCCGGGGCACAGGGTCAGGCAAGGCGGCAGAGAACGGGCAAGTTGAAGCTTGCCTGTGCCGCAAGAGAAGGACTTTCTAGTGGCGTAACACCGACAGCATCAGATGTCGGCGCGGCCAGGAGGGAGGGTGAGTACCGCGCGAGCGCAGGAAGGGATCCCGCAACCAGTTATCAAGCAGTGACGCTGCGACGTTGTTGCCAAGTAGCAGGGGGAAGAGCAGCAGGGCGACCAGTACACCCAGCAGAGCCATCGCGCCGAAGGAGAGAGCATTGACGCCGGTCTGCATCTGGCACTCATCGCCCATGGTTGACCCCTCGCCTCCCTGATGGCAGGAGAGGGTCATGACATCGCCCGGGTGATCCATAGCGGGCATTGCATGAGAGATATCGCCATCCGCCATCGCCATGGATGAATCGAACATCACCATCGACTGGGCGCTGCTTGAGGTCGGCTCGGAGGAGAGGGGAGAACCATGCCAGCTGATGCAGAGGGTCAGATTGCAGACGAGCAGCAGCGCCAGCAATAGCCGGGCCAGAGCAACAGAGGGCAATCTTGCAGCAAGCTGGGTGAGTGACAATCCGGGCATCCTTAGGGAGCAGATGGCGGGACTGTAAACCTTGCCACGAGGTGAAGGTCAATGGCGCCAGTGATGTTATAGAGGTGCTGTGTTGGGGGGGATATTTAAGCAATGCTTAACCATTGCGTATGCCCAACCCTAATGAAGCATGCCCCTCATCCCGTTAGGATGCCCCCTGTCAGTTACCACGATGACGTGATGGTTCACTCTTTTGCTCCGGCATAAATGATTGCGGCAGGAGTGCTTGCCGACCTCATCCATCCCGTGACGCCATGAGCGAGCAGTATAAAGCCGCAGGTCTCCCGGATGCTGACAATCAAAGAGTCAAACCGTGTTTTTGAGCAGCACACCTTGCCGGGTGCTCACCATGTTCACTATTCAGGAGTATTGAAATGCAGCCACGACTGTTGTCGCTGATGCTTGCCGCTTTGCTGAGTCCCTCAGTCATGGCTGGCGGCCTTGCCCTCTACGAGACCAGCACTGCCAACAGTGCGCTGGCCAACGCAGGGTCTGCCGCCCGTGCCCAAGGGGCAGATACTATCGCAAGCAACCCGGCCGGTATGACCAAACTGGAAGGTACCCAGTTGCAGGTCAATGGCGGTGTGGTATACGGCGACCTTGAGCTGGATCTGGACAACGGCGGTAACAACGGTGGAAATGCCCTGCAGACCGCGCCGCTCGGCAGCCTCTATCTGACTCATGCCATCGACGATCAATGGGTCGCAGGTATCGGCGTCTTTGGCAGTCACGGTCTGGGTATCGATTATGGCGATGGCTGGGATGGTCGTGGTTATACCCAGTCGGCCAAGCTGACCGGCATCGCCTTTGCTCCGAGTCTGGCGTACCGCATTGACTCAAATTGGTCGGTGGGAGCCAGCCTGATCGCCATGAATGGTTCGCTGGAAGCCTCTGTGGATCTGACGTCCGGGATGGGGGAAGGGCGGGAATTCTCCAATAGCGACTGGGCGTATGGTGCCTCCTTCGGGGTACTTTACGAGCTGGATCAGCACTCCCGTATCGGCTTGAGCTACTTCTCCGAACTGAAGTGGGAGCTGGAAGATCAGCTCTTCCCACGTGCTGATGTGGCAGGTCTAGGAGTCGAGATCATGATTCCGCAGACCATTACGCTAAGTGGCTATCACCAGCTCAACGACCAGTGGGCCTTGCTGGCCAGTGCCAACTGGCAGCAGTGGTCCCGTTTTGGAGATATCGGTGTGGCATCTGCCATGGGCAGCCAAACCATTGATATGAATTACAAGGATACATGGCATGCCAGCCTGGGGGCACAGGTTGATGTCACCCCTGCACTGTGTTTGAGCAGCGGAATCGGCTATGACAGTAGTGCAGTGAGTGATGAGTACCGTACTGTGATGCTTCCAGTAGGTTCTGGTTGGCGCTGGGGTCTGGGGGCCAGTTATCAGTTGAGCCCAGCCACCAAGGTGGAAGCCAGCTATACCCTGGCCTGGCTGGGTGATATGCCAGTGGATCAGGACGGGATCGGTCGCCCGCACTTGTCCGGCAGCTACAACAACAGCTACCTGAACTTCTTCAACATCGGTGTGCAACACCAGTTCTGAGTTGTGAGCCTTGCAAGCCTTCACTGGTTGGGGGCTTCTTCATCCTGCCCGTCGCGCCGATCCGGCGCGTTATTAGCTGGGTGGCTCGTGAGGTCCACTTGTTTGCTCATCCGTTACTCAAGGAACAACATCAAATGTCATCACAATCAACCTCTGCGTTAGCGCGGTGGCTTTGGCGCCTGACGTTTATATTGGCCACGGTCGCTCTGGTTGTCTTCTTCTCGAAAGGTGCCCACATCTATCCAATTGAGGCGACCAGGTTCAACCATGCTTTGCCAGCCATCATGGTACTGCTTGATTCCGAGATCTTTATGGGGGTGATTACTGTGATCACTCTCTATGTGGTCCTCTATCTGGTCTATCTGCTGTGGCAACTGCATGAGATCGCTGTGCACCGTGCCAAGGTGTCTGAGTCGGTGCATATCACCCTGGTGTTTGCGCTCTCCTTGTGCGGACTGTTTATCGACAAGACCTGGTGGGTGCTTGCCGTCATCATCGCCTTTGCCCGTTGGGATGTGCTGAGCGAGCGGATGAGCCTTATTATCGGCCATGGTATTCGACGTGGTCGTCATGAGGGGGAGGCATCATGAAAGAGATCCTGCTGCCCTATATCCTGATCGTCTGGTTGCTGGTCAAGCTGAACATATTGCCTTGGAACCTAAAAACGGGTTTTTGGAGTACCGCAATTGGCGCGTTATTGGCGCTTGGTTTGTTGACTACCTCTCGCCATTTGGCTCCGGTGGATTTTACCGATTCGGCGACGGTCAAGGCACCTCATGCGGTGTTGGGACCCTTACTAGGCATCAACCAGTTTCATCAGATAGATCAGATTTATGTTGCGCATAATCAGCGCGTTGCGCGTGGTCAGCCCATTTATAGTCTTGCAGACTGGGAGAGTAACGGTAAGTCTCAGGCGTTGAGCTATCAGATTGACGCCCAGCATGCCCAGGTGGCGTCAGAGGTAAGCCAGCAGCGAGCGATCCAGTCACGACTGAACCTCAATCACAAGGAATTGGCTCGGCTGACCCAGTTGGGTAACTTTGCCAGTATTCAGAGCCGTGACCAGCTGCAGACCCAAATTGATGGCGATCTGGCGCAACTGAGTGCTAGTGAAGCGAAGGTTCAGGCGATTGAAGCTCAGGTGTTGAATCTAGAGACAGAGCTGGCCTTGCAGGAGCGACGGAATGAAGAGAAGGTGATTAGGGCTCCGTTTGATGGTCAGGTCTCGATAATCAATATTGCCAGCGGTTCCCGTACCGGCAACATGCACCTTTACGACACTTCTCGCAAGTTTCTGGAGTTTCGCATTCCGGATCAGAGTTTTCGCAACATAGCACCAGGCCAGTTTGCCGAGTTTTATGTAGATGCCTATCCAGGGCGCATCTTTCGGGCACGGGTGCACTCAGTACTTACTGGCACGGGGGAGGCCCAGATGAGTGTTGCGCAGGGGGATCAGGATGTACGGCAGCATGTGGGCAACAACATGTCCAGCCATGGCCGGACAGTGGTGCTCGACATGCTGGTGCCGGATGGTGTGGACCTGCCAATTGGGGCAACCGGCTCAGCCTGGATTTCGGCACATAAACCCCATCCGCTGCTTGGCTTTATCGACATCATCGGTGCCGCCACCGTGCGTCTCAAGGCGATGAAGGCCTATCTATTTGCCATGTTACGGAGTGACATAAAAAAGCCCCTCCGTGAGGGAGGGGCTTGGTGAGCGAGACCGCAGTGGTCAGGCCCGTTTCTCCGAGCGGCGCATGATGAGCCGGAAGAAGAGCGGGATAAAGAAGATGGCGATAAAGGTGGCCGCCAGCATGCCGCCGATGACCGGCCAGCCGAGGGCGTGACGGCTTGCCGCACCGGCCCCGCTGGAGGTGACCAACGGCACACAGCCGAGGATGAAGGCGAGCGAGGTCATCACGATGGGACGGAAACGCAGGCGCGCCGCCTCTAGTGCCGACTCGATGAGGCTCATCCCCTCTTCGTGCTTCATCACCGCGAACTCCACGATCAGGATGGCGTTCTTGGCGGCAAGGCCGACCAGGGTCACCAGCCCGATCTGGAAGTAGACGTTGTTGGTCAGCCCCACCAGCCAGGTGGCGAGCAGGGCACCGAACAGGGCGAACGGTACCGCGGTGATCACCGCAAACGGCAGGCTCCAGCGTTCATACTGGGCGGCCAGAATGAGGAAGATCATCACGATACCGAAACCAAAGGCCATGCCTGCGCTGCCTGCGGCCGCTTTCTCCTGATAGGCGGAGCCGGTCCACTCCAGCTTGGCGTCGTTGCCAAGAGCCTCATTGGCGACCTCTTCCAGCGCGGCGATGGCCTGACCCGAGCTGTAGCCTGGGGCGGGCTGGGCCATGATCTTGGCGGCCTGGAAGATGTTGAAGCGTTCGACCAGTTCGGGGCCGGTGGCATCACGCACCGTCACCAGACTGCTGAGCGGGATCATCTCCCCCTTGTCGGAGCGGACATAGACGTTGCGGATGTCGCTCTTCTTGGCGCGGTAGTCGGCCTCGGACTGCAACTGCACCCGGTAGGTACGGCCGAACTGGTTGAAGTCGTTGACATAGACCTGGCCGAAGGTGGCCTGCATGGTGTCAAACACCGCGTTGATCGGCAGCCCCAGCGCCTTGGCCTTTTCGCGATCCAGGTCGAGATAGACCTGCGGCACGTTGGCGCGGTAGGTGCTGGTGACGCTGGCAAACTCCGGGCGCGCCTTGGCTGCTTCGAGGAAGCGCTGTACTTCGCCTGAGAAGGCCTGGGCGTTGCCGGTGCCACGGTTTTGCAGATAGGCCTCAAGGCCTCCTGTGGTGGACATCCCCTGAATGGGAGGCGGGTTGAAGGAGGCGACAAAGCCATCCGCCAGCCCCATCAGGCTCAAGCCCTGGAAGGTCTTGGCCAGCGAGAAGGAGTCCTGTCCGGTCCCCTGACGCTCGCTCCAGTCCTTCAGGGTAATGAAGGTCATGCCGCTGTTGCTGATGATGGCATTGGAGAGAATGTCAAAGCCCGAGAAGGTGATCACATCCTTCACATGGGGGTTGGCCATGGCGATCTTGTCGAACTGATCCGCCACCGCCTGGGTCCGGCTCATCGCGGCGGCATCCGGCAGCATGACGGCGGAGATGAGGTAGCCCTGATCTTCGTTCGGTACCAGTTCGCCCGGCACTTTCAGGAAGAGGCCGTAGATGGAGAGGATCAGCACGGCGATGATGGCAAAGGCGACCCCCACCCGACGGTTCAGGAAGGCCACACCACGTACATAGCCGCGGGTCAGCTGGTCAAATTTTTCGTTGAACCAGACGAAGAAGCGGGCGGGTTTGTGGTGTCCCTCTTTCAGCAACACGGCGCAGAGGGCCGGGGAGAGAGTCAGTGCCACCAGACCGGAGATGGCGACCGAGACCGCGACCGTGATGGCGAACTGCTTGTACATCACCCCGGTCATGCCGCCCATAAAGGCGACCGGCAGGAACACGGCGCAGAGCACCAGCACGATGGCGACCACTGGGCCGGAGACCTCCTGCATGGCGAGGATGGCAGCCTCTTTGGGCGAACACTTCTTCTCGCTCATGATCCGCTCGACGTTTTCGAGCACCACGATGGCGTCATCCACCACGATACCGATGGCAAGCACCATGCCGAACAGGGTCAGCAGGTTGATGGAGAAACCGAGCACCAGCATGCCGGCGAAGGTCCCGATGAGCGACACCGGCACCGCGATACAGGGGATCAGGGTGGCGCGGAAGTTCTGCAGGAACAGGTAGACCACCACGAACACCAGTACGATCGCCTCGAACAGGGTGTGTACCACCTCTTCGATGGAGATCTTCACGAACTCGGTGGTGTCGTAGGGGATCTGGTACTCGATATCCTGCGGGAAGCGCTCCTTGAGTCGCTCCATGGTGGCGTGTACCGCATCGGCGACCGCGACGGCGTTGGCGCCCGGCTGCAGATAGGTGGCGATACCGATGGCCGGTTTGCCGTTGGCGCGGGCGACCAGATCATAATCCTTGCCCCCCAGCTCGACCCGGGCGACATCGCGGACCCGGATCTTGGAACCATCGGGCATGGAGCGGACGATGATGTTTTGGAACTCTTTCACATCTTCAAGGCGCCCTTTGGTCTGCACCGTGTAGGTGAAGTCGATGGGGGCCGTGGTGGGCTGAGCACCGATCTTGCCTGCTGCGAACTGGGTGTTCTGCTCGCGAATGGCGCCGATCACGTCGCTCGGGGTGAGCTCGAGCTGGGCCAGTCGATCCGGCCGCAGCCAGATGCGCATGGCGTAGTCGGTACCGCCAAACAGAGTGGTATCACCGATGCCGGGAATCCGCTTGAGCTCGTCGATGATGTTGAGCAGGGCGTAGTTCGACAGATAGGTGGTATCAAACGAGCCGTTCGGTGACTGGAGGGTAACCACCTGCAGGATGGAGGTCGATTTCTTCTTGACCGTCACTCCCTGCTTTTTCACCTCTTCCGGCAGCTGGGCCATGGCGGCCGAGACCCGGTTGTTGACGTTGATGGTGGCCTGATCCGGATCGGTGCCGATCTCGAAGTAGACGTTGAGGTTCATCTGGCCGTTGGAGGCCGACCCCGACTGCATGTAGATCATCCGCTCGACGCCGTTGATCTGCTGCTCCAGCGGCGCTGCCACGGTCTGGGAGATCACCTCCGGGGTTGCGCCCGGATAAAACGCCGTGACCGAGACCACTGGCGGGGTGATCTGGGGATATTGCTCGATGGGGAGCGCCCGCATCGCCGCCAAACCGCCCAGCACGATAATGATCGAAATCACGCTGGCGAAGATGGGGCGTTCTATGAAGAACTTGGAAAACATACGGGCTCCTTACTTGGCCGCAGACTGGCTGACCACCTTGCCGGTGATCGCCTTCATCTCGTCGGCAGAGACAGGTTTCACCACGGCGCCGGGGCGGGCCTTCATCAAGCCTTCGACGATATAGCGCTCACCTGCCTGCAGGCCGCTCTCGATCAGCACGCCGGAGTCGACCGCTGCGCCCAGGGTCACCGGACGGGGCACTACCTTGTTGTTGGCATCGACCACCATCACCATGCGGTCAGCCTGGGACTGGACGATGGCACGGGGCGGCACCACGATGGCGTTTTTGCGCAGGCCCAGATCGATGGTCATGCGGACAAACTGGCCCGGCAGCAGTACGCCGTCCTTGTTGTCGAAGATGGCGCGGGCACGGATGGTGCCGGTCTGGGGATCGACCCGGTTGTCGGAGAAGTTGAGCTTGCCCGCCTCCGGATAGAGGGAGCCATCGGCCAGACGAATATGGGTGCGCCAGGTGGTGGCATCCTTCGCCTCAATCACCCCTTTCTTTACCGAGTTTTCGAAGTTGAGGCGATCCTGCTCCGAGTAGGAGAAGTTGACGTAGAGCGGATCAAACTGGGTGATGGTAGTGAGCAGGCCGTTGTCGCCGCTGGTGGAGATAAGGCTCCCCTCGGACTGGGAGCTCTTGCTTGCCATGCCGTTGATGGGGGCGGTCACCTGGGTGTAGCTGAGGTTGAGCTCCGCCTCTTTCACCTTGGCCTGAGCGGCCTGATGACTGGCGATGGCCGCTTCATAGTTGGCGATGGTGTCGTCATAGTCCTTGCGACTGACCACCTGACGCTTGAAGAGGGGAATGATGCGATCCCGATCGGCACGGGCCTTGTTGAGACGGGCCTGCTCCTGAGCCAAGGTCCCTTTGGCCTGCTCCAGCGCCACTTTGTAGGGCTCAGGGTCGATCAAAAACAGCTCCTGACCGGCGGTAACCGGCTGGCCTTCCACATAAGTGCGCTTGAGCAGGATGCCACTGACCCGGGAGCGTACATCGATCTCGCGAAAACCGGCGGTCTCTCCCACCATCTCGGTGGTGAGCGGCACATCGGTCAGCTTGACCTCGGCGACCACCACAGGGACGGCGGGCATGGTCTGGGCCGTCTGGGTCGTCTCGCCGCCACAGGCACTCAGACCGCTGATCAGCGCCAGGGTCAGCAAGCTGCGTTTGTAAACCTCTCTTCCGGCATTGGGCACCTTCATCATCACACTCCTGTTGGATCGATTTCGGCTGCTGCGTTCAGCATGTTTCTCCATACACATCATTAACTTCATGATTAAAAAAACAACTTATTTATGATTGGAATGGGAGATGATAGGGCGGCAACCTTGAACACAACCTTCTCAAAGTGGCAATTAGGGTTGCCGATTGACGAAAAAAGTCTGACTTTTCCGATTTGGGCGGGGGGCTTCGGGGATGTTCATCCCGGGCTCGGGCTCTTTGCAACCGTATCACGTCAGCCACTCCTTGCTGAAAAAAATAAGGTGCCATAAGGCACCTTGTCTGGATGGTTTTTTTACGCCCTTTTATCGCGGGCAACCGCGAGCCGCTTCACAGATTGGCGATATCATTGCGGCATCCGGCGCCACATCAGGCGAAGCAGGCCCAGATGGGGGCGTGGTCGGAGGGTTTCTCGATGCCGCGCAGCTCGTAGTCGATACCGGTCTCGGTCACCTTGTCCTTGAGGGCGTCGGAGGCCATGATGAGGTCGATGCGCAGGCCGCGGTTCTCGTCAAAGCCCTTGGAGCGGTAGTCAAACCAGGAGAAACGCTCGCACTCGGTGGGGTTGGCGGCGCGGAAGGTGTCGGTGAGGCCAAACCCTTTCAGTCGCTCCATCCATTCGCGCTCGATGGGCAGGAAGGAGCATTTGCCATCCCGCAGCCAGCGTTTGCGGTTCGCCTCGCCGATGCCGATGTCGAGATCGGTGGGGGAGATATTCATATCCCCGATCAGCACCAGCTGGTCGTCCGGGGTGTGGTTGGTCTCGAGGTAGTGCTGCAGATCCTCGTAGAACTTCTGCTTGGCCGGGAACTTGGTCTCGTGATCCTGACTTTCACCCTGCGGGAAGTAGCCGTTCATCACCTTGATGAGAGAGCCGTCTTCACGTTCGAAGGTGGCCATGATCATCCGGCGCTGGGCCTCTTCATTATCGGTGGGGAAGCCTTTCTCCACCTTGACCGGCTTCTGCTTGCTCATGATGGCCACCCCGTAGTGGGCCTTCTGGCCGTGAAACTCCACGTGATAGCCCATGGCCTCCACATCGGCCAGCGGGAAGGCTTCATCGTGCACCTTGATCTCTTGCAGGCCGATCACATCGGGTTGGTGCTTGTCGATGATGGCTTGCAGCTGGTGCAGACGGGCGCGCAGGCCGTTGATATTGAAAGAGATGATCTTCATGTCCGGGATGCTCATGTCATTTTTATAAGTGGCTATTGGACTAGGAATCGGCGGTGGATGCAAGTTTGGCCGCGGGCCTGCATCAGTGGCAGGCACCGCGGGGTGGGCAGAGGTGTCAGCGGGTCATCTTTTTGACGAAAACCACCACAAACAGCGCCAGCGTAAAGCTGCCGGTGAAGGCTTCGAAGGCGGCGAAGATCCTGGAGAGGCCGACCGGAGTGAAGTCGCCGTACCCCAATGTGGTGAAGGTGACCACGCTGTAGTAGAGGCATTCGAGCAGGAAGATGGCATTTTGCTCGAGAGGGGCACCGGGTTGGTAGATGAGGTGCTCGCCCTGAAAATGCAGTCCGCAGAAGAAGTAAAAAATGCTGCAGATAAAGATGAGCAGCAACGAGAAGAGCACCACCCGCATCGGGGCCTCGCCATAGCCGCAGAAGAGATCGACCACCCAGGAGGTGAAGCGCTGGGTCGACCAGAACGGCAGTTGCAGGCGGCGCATGGTGAGCTCCTGCTGGATATAGTTGCCGGACATGGTGAAGATCCCCTGTGCCTCGGAGGCTTTGCGCAGATCCCGGTAGGTCTCTTCCGCCTCCTTGAACCAGATGCGCGCCTGTTTGGGATCCCGTTCGCGGCGCCCCTTGCGATCCTGCATCACCCGTTTGCCGGTCTGCATGTTGTCGAGCCGGGTGTTGTGCCAGCGGACGCCGAGCAGGTTGACGTCATCGAGGGTGGCGCACTGGAGGTTGGCATCACTGAGATCGGCTTTCATCAGGCTGCCGCCCTTCATGCGCAGGCCGTAGAGGTGACCACCGCGCAGGTTGGCGCGATAGAGGTTGCACTGCTCCAGCAAAAATCCCTGATCGGACTCCTTGTTGACCAGATTGAGGCCGGCCAGATTGGCCCGTGACAGCTGCAGGCCGTGGCAGAGTCCGCCTGCGCGAACGTACTGTTCAAGCGCCTCGGCGGTGTGGGCTTCCTGATGGGTATGGTGGGGATCATGCCAGTGGCAGAGATCGTGATCGCCAGCCTCTTCACTGCAGTGGCGGCCATCGGCCACCAGATAACGACACATCGCCATCTTAGTTTCCCTCGCATTGCCGAACTGGTTTCAGCATAGGCGGGGAAAAGGGGGCGCGGCGGCGTCTTAGCTGAACTGGTTGAACTCCTGACGCAGCTTGCGAAAACGCTCCTGCTGGGCCGGGTTGAGGGGGATGCCGTCGAGCACGTCCAGGGTGTCTTTGCACTCGGCACCAAATTCCGGACTCTTGCGGTTTTTCTGCATCAGTTGCAGCAGCACCTGGATCTTGTTGAGAGCCGCACCGGTATTGGCGGGGGCGCGGCGCAGGGCCTCGCGAAAATGGCCGAGGGCCTGCTCCAGCTCGCCGCTCTGATAGGCCTTGATCCCCAGATCGTTGAGCTGCTGGTAGCGCTGACGCCGCTCCAGCACCGTCTTATCATCGCGGGTTGCCTGAATGCAGGTGGTGAGCAGCCGATCTTCGTCCTCCGCCAGCAGCCCTTGCAGGCTTTCGGCATATTCAAACTCGCCGAGCTGGTAGAGAGCGAGGATGGTCTCGCCAAGCAGGGCGGGGGGCATGGTGGCCGGCTCATCGAGCCAGTTCTGGTTGGCGCGATAGAGCATCTTCTTACCCTTGAGCAGCTCCCCCAGCGCAATCTGCACCCGTGCCTGACAGATCTGCTCGAACACCGGGTAGTTGAACTCCGACATCATCAGCGAATCGCGGATGCGCGACAGGGCAGAATTGACCTGCTTTTGCAGGTTGGCGATGTGGTAGCTGTCGTTGCTGTTGAGGGCGTAGAGGGTCAGGGTCTGGATATAGGCTCCCAGATAGTGGGGAGTGCGGTGAATGGAGTTGCGCGACAGGTCGATCAGCGACATCAGCACATCCTTGGCCTGGGCGTAGTCGTGACGCTGCAGGCACACCTCCGCCAGCCGACGGGAGAGTTGCACCGACTGGGGGGAGATATCCACCGCCCGTCTGAGCTCCTGCTGTGCCTGCTCGTCATTGCCAAGTGCCAGCAGGGATTCCGCCAGCCAGAGGTGAGCCTCCACCATCAGCGGGGTATTTTTGAGGGTCGCCTGCAGATGGCTGACCGCCTCTTCGTGGAGCCCCAGGGTGTTGCAGGCCTTGCCCAGTGTCAGGCGGGCCCAGCTGTTCTCCTGCCCGGCCAGCAGCTGGCGCATCAGGGCGCGTGCCTCCTGCGCCTGACCCAGCTTGAGGTGGGTATCGGCCTGCAGGCAGCGGCAGTAGTTGGCAAAACGGGGCACTGCATCGGCCCGCTCGGCACAGGCGGTAATGAGGGCTGCCAGATTGTCATCGGCCAGCGCGGTAAAGACGCTGGCCAGCGCATTGCGCCGGGCGAGGGCACGCTTCAAGCGAAACGAGAACTGCTCCTGAGAGAAGGGCTTCATCAGGTATTCGTCGGGCTCGGCCTCCAGCGCGCTCAGTACCATGGCGCGGGAGCTGTCGCCACTCACCATGATTACCACGCTCTGGGGCGGGATCAGGTCTTTGTCGCGCAGGCTTTCGAGCAGCTGGCGGCCATTCTCGCCAACCCCCAGATCGTAATCGATGAGATAGATGTCGAAGCTGCCCTTCTGGCAGCGGCGCCGCGCCTCCTCGGCGGTATTGGAGTAGGTGATGTTGCTGATACCCAGATTGAGCAGCATCGCCTTCATCATCACCTGAAACGAGCGCTGCTCATTGACCATCAGAATGCGTTGTGGCTTGGCTGGGCTCTTTTTTTCTGGCTCTTGTTCAGGTGTCTGCATCTGTCTGGGTCGAGGCGCTGCGGGCTGATGGGAGAAAGTGTGCCACCAAAGCGCCCGAAGAGGCAATTGGCCAAGTTGTCGATTGCGAACCATCTCCGTTTGTCCGCCTTTTGTCCGCGATGAGTGAAAGAAAAAGGCCCTGTTGCCAGGGCCTTGAACTCACCGTTTTTTCTCTGCCAGATAGGGAGCAAATTGCGGCGTGTACTCAGCCTTGAACCCCTGTTCGGTCTTGATGATGAGATAGACCGCCAGCTGGTGCTGTTTGGCAAATGCCATCCCCGCTTCAGGCCCCATCACCATCAGCGCGGTATCGAGAGCATCGGCCTCCAGCGCGGTCGGGGTGATGACGCTGGCGGAGACCAGCTTGTGGGTGACCGGCTGGCCAGTGGCGGGGTCGATGATATGGGAGTAACGCTGGCCATCCAGTTCGTAGTAGTTGCGATAGCTGCCCGCGGTGCTGAGCGCCATGCCGTTGGGGATGACGATATCGGAAAACGCCCCCGGCTGATCGGAGGGTTCGACGATGGCCACTTTCCATGGCGAGCCCTTGCTGTTGTTGCCCTTGCTGCGCACCGCACCGGCCACTTCGATCAGGTAGTTGTGTACCCCCTTGCCTTCGAGCAGGGCGGCGATTTCATCCGATGCCGCCCCTTCGCCGAGGGTGGAGAGGTCGAGATAGAGATCCGGGATCGTTTTTTCGAGCAGGAAGTGATCCCCCTGCGGGGTCAGGGTCAGCTTGTCGATGCCCACCTTGTGGCGGGCGGCGGCGATGGCCGCCTCATCGGGTCGCTTGACCGGCCGTTTGTCCGGGCCAAAGCCCCACAGATTGACCAGAGGCCCCACGGTCACATCCAGCTTGCCGTCGGTCAGCTTACCGGCATCAATCCCCTGCTGGACTATGATGGCCATGGCCGGCGGGATGGCAAACGGGGTGTTGGCGGGCCCTTGATTGAAACGGGAGATGAGCGAGCCCGGATCGTAGGTGGAGATCTCCTTGTTCATCCGGGCCAGCAGGCTCTCTACGTCGCTTTTGAGGGCGGGCTCCCCACCGGGATAGCTATCGCTCAGGGTCACCACATAGTAGGTGCCCATGGTCTTGCCCTGAATACGGGTCTGGGCAGGCGGGGTGGGCTGGCAGCCGGCCAGCGCCAGCAGCAGGGTCAGCAGCAGGCCGCGCAGGGCCGCCACGGGGGTTATCGCAATCATCCGGCGCTCTCATCTGGAGAAGGTTCATATCGGGGCGCTAGCTTAGCCAAGGGGCGACCTTCGGGCGAGCCCTGATAGGGCCAATCGGAGGTAAAAGGGCAGAAAAAATTAAACATTTTTGAACCTGTGGTGGGAGTGGGTCGTATCGTCCCTCCGTGAGGGAGAGAGTGGCGAGTAGATCACCGTCTGGTGACTTGGCCCGCAGCTTTGGCCAAAAGCCATAGCCGATTGAAGACAATTGAGTAAAATGAAGGTCGATTTAGACGGCATCTTTGCGAAGCGTTCACCGCATCCGCCAAGTCGTTGCCATCCATTGCCAATCAAAGGAGAAGATGATGAAAAAGGCGATTACCCTGCTGTTTCTGAGTACCCTGGCTGCCCCCGTGCTGGCGGATGAGTGTGCACTGGTCATCGAAGGCAATGATGCCATGCAGTACAACCTCAAAGAGATGAGCGTGCCGGCCACCTGCAAGGAGGTGACGGTCACCCTGAACCACACCGGCAAGCTGCCTGTGACCGCCATGGGTCACAACTGGGTGCTGGCCAGCACCGCCGACTATCAGACCGTGGCGACTGCCGGGATGAGCGCCGGGGCCGAGAACGGCTATCTGCCCAAGGATGATCCCCGTGTGCTGGCTCACACCAAGCTGATCGGCGGCGGCGAGAGCAGCAGCGTGACCTTCAAGACCGACGGTCTGGCGGGCAAGGATCTCACCTTCTTCTGCTCCTTCCCCGGCCACTTCGCCATGATGAAGGGCTCCTTCAAGGTCAACTAAGGTGCTGACTGGCACAAGCCGGTTGCCTCAATAGCAAAAGCCGGGATTTCCCGGCTTTTTCATCTCTGCTGTTTGTGTGTGGCGTGGCATGACTGCACACCGCCGACTTTTGCGCTATTTGGCCTGCAGGGTAAAGAAGGCGATGGCGGTCTTCTTCTGGCATTCGAAGTGAATGCTCTCTTCCCCGGTCACCACCAGCGTTTCGTTGATAGCCACCTCTTTGCCCTGCACGGCCAGCTGGCCGCTCAGCAGGTGACAGAGGTAGGTTTTCTCTGGCTCGAGGGTAAGGGTCAGCGGGAAGGGGAGGTTCAGCACCCGCACGTTGGCGCTGATGCGATCCGGATGGTAGATAAGTCCGAGATCGGTCACCTCTTTTTTCAGCAACTCGCAGTGGGTCTCCTCATCGCCGCTAAAGTGCGCCGCCTCGAAGGTGGCGTAGGGGTGGCCGTTGAGCACAAAGCCTGCTCCGCTCACCGGCAGCAAAATGCGCTGATAGCCGGGAAAGGGGGAGAAGGGGCCCGCGCTCTTGATGGGGGCCGAGCTCAGTCGATAGTCAAAGTCGAGTTTGGCAAGGCTGCTCCCCTTGGGGGAGATGAGGATCTGGCTGGTAGTGCCCTGCTGGTTTTTCCAGGGCATCTTCTGGTGGTCAGACTCTTTAATCAGGGTGATCACGGGCACTTCCTCACGATAAAAAAACTCAGGGAGCCGGGGACATCAGCCCCGGCTCCCTGATAGAGATTGGCGATGGTAAAGGCGATCAGCCCTGACCATCCAGCGCAGCCAGCCGCGCTTCCATGGCGGCGAGACGGCTCTTGAGCTCGTTTACCTCCTGCTCCAGCTCGCTCAGACGGTCGGCGGCAGGGGAGGCATAGGCCGCGGCGGGGGCGGCATCCATCATCGCCTGAATATCCACTTCGCCGCTGAACAGGTGGGCGTAGCGGGATTCGCGCTTGCCCGGCTCGCGCGGCAGCTTGACCACGTAGGGGCCACGCTTGATGAGCTGGGTCAGCACCGCATCCACCTCGGTGACATCATCGAAGCTGCAGAGTCGGTTGGTGCGCGAGCGCAGCTCACCCGGGGTTTGCGGGCCGCGCAGCAGCAGTTCGCAGACGATGCCGAGCTCCTGGGCACTGAATTTCAGCTCGCCAAATTCGGTGTTGCAGAATCTGTGCTGATAGCGGGGCACCCGGGCGTTGAAGCCTGCAGTGTTGACCACCAGCCGCTTGCGGATCAGCTCGTCTACCACGGCGCGGATATCGAGCTCGGAGAGCTCCAGCACCGGCTCGCGGTTGCTCTTCTGGTTGCAGGCGTTGACCAGTGCATTAAGGGAGAGGGGATATTGATCCGGGGTGCAGATCTCTTTTTCAATCAGACAGCCGATGACGCGGGCTTCCAGTGGGCCAAGTACTAACTCCATTTCCTACTCCCTTCCAAATCGAGACATCAAGAGCCCCTATCTTAGTCATGGTCCGCGCCGCGTCTAGCGTTGTGCGCCATTTTTGCGAGCTGATCAGGGCGTTGGCGAAAGGCTCGCCAACGCTGCAGACCTCCGCATTTTATCGCTGCCCCTGATAGAAGCGCGCCTTATTGGCATACATGGCGTCGTCAGCCACCCGGCTCAGCTCCGCCAGGGGGGTCTGGTCGCTGCTGCTCCAGCCGATGGCAAACCGCAGCGGGAAGCTATGCTCCCCATGCTGCACGATGGCGTGCTGCTGGCTTGCCTCCAACCTGCCTGCCAGCTGCTGACTGGCGAGGTGATCCGCCTCCGCCAGCAGCACGAACTCGTCGCCGCCGATACGGAAAATCTTCTCATCCTGACGGCAGAGGGAGCGTAGCTGGTGAGCCATCTGGATCAGCAGGGCGTCGCCCGCCTCGTGCCCATACTGGTCGTTGGTGCGCTTGAGGCCGTTGAGGTCGAGCATGAAGAGGGCGAGGTGACGCTCCGGATGGCGCGCCAGCACTGCTTGATAGTGGTGGAAGGCCTCTTCGAACGCCTGCCGGTTGGGCAGCCCGGTGAGGTTGTCGGTGCGGGCGACCCGCGCCAGCTCGTCGGTGAAGAGGCGCCCCTCGATGCCCACCGCCAACTGCTTGGCAAACAGCCGCAAGATGGCCCTGTCTTCGGACTCCAGCCCTTCGGCGCTCACCATCAGATAGCCAAACAGCACGCCGCTTTGGCTGCCGGGCAGGGTCATGATCTTCCAGAGTGCGTTATCCCACTGGCATTCGGAGTGTTTGACCTCCTCATCCATCAGTTGAGCCAGTTTCTCCTGCAGGGCATCCCGCAAGGGGGCATCGACCCCCTGAGTCAGGGAGTAGTGAGGCTGGCCATCGCGGCGGATCACCAGCCCCCAGCGGTGGCCGGGATAGAGCTGCGAGAGCTGCAGCAGGGCAGAGCTGGCCAGCTCGGCAATATCGATATCCAGCTGCTGGTGCAGACCGAACTGCAACCAGGATTGCAGGATATGGCGGCTGCGCTCCTCCCGGCTCAGGGCCGAGCGCAGGGCGGTCGTTTGCGAGGCAACCTCTTGCTCCAGTTCGTCGTTGAAGCCGAGCAGCCGCTGGTTGAAGGCCTCTTTCTCGCTATTGGCCTGCTGCAGCTGTTCATTTTGTTGATAGAGCGCCCGCACCTGATCCGAGATGGTGCTGGCCATCTCCTGTAGCAACTGGCGCACCTCGTCGTACTCCACAAAGCGCAGCGGCGCCTGCCGTTGCTGGTAATTGCCCTTGCCATAGCTGCGCACCAGCGCGGCCAGCGAGCGCAGCGGTCGGGTTAGCCAGCGGGTGAGCCAGACGCAGCCGATGGCCACCAGCAGCAACATGACGGCGATGCTGACGGTCAGCAGCTGTTGGGATTTGTTGAGCTCGCTGACCCTGTCATTGCTGTAGCTGTAGAGGGTGATGGTGGGGGTGATCTCCTGCTCCAGCTGGGGCCAGCCAATGGCCAGGGGCTGCGCCAACTTGCTTGGCTCCCTGTCATCCATGGCGTTGGCGCTCTGGTGAGCCCCTTCGTAGAGACGGTTCTCGCCCTGGGAGATCACCAGATATTCGCTCCCCTTGAGATAGGGTTCCAGCAACTGGGCCATCTGCCGCCAGGGGAGAATGGCCATCACGAAGCCGGAAGGGGTCTGCATCACCCCTGCTCGCTGGTGGTTGCGATAGATGGGGGCTACCAGCGCCAGCCCGCCGCTGCGGTTTTGCTCCATGTCGTCGACCAGCACGGGATCATCGACGGGCAGCAGCAGATGCTTGCCCTGTTTCGCCTCGCGGGTCTTGCCCCAGGCCATCAGCTGCGGCATCAGGTTGCTCGATTCGAGGTGGGAGGCCTGGCCATTGATGTACTCCACCACCAGCCCCTTGTCATCGATGAGGTAGGCCGAGGTGAGCAGGCTGTTGGACTTGATGAAGGTGGCCAGTGCCAGCCGGGCATGGCTGGAGAAGAGGAAGTTGTCGAGGGCCTGATGGAGCACCCGATCCTGACTGAGCTGATTGATCTGGGTGCCGATCAGCTCGCTGCGAAAGCGGGCTTCGCGGGTCATGCTGGTGAGGGCCCGCTCCAGCTGTGACTGCTCGCTCTGGGCGATGATCTGGTGCTGGCGGATCAGCAGTACAGTGCTGGCCAGCAGTGCCGGCAGCAAGGCGACGGTGAATAGGATGATGATGAGGGTCGGGCCGAGCCGAAAGGTGCGATGTTTCATGGTGTTTTGACCTGCCGGTACTGCTGATCGGCCAGCTGCTGCATATAACGGGCGGTGTCGGCGGCACTGATCCCTTCTTTAAAGCGCTCGAACCCTTTCTCCATCGCTTGCCAGGCGATGGACATGGCGCTGTCGGAGGGCATGGGGGTACTGAGGGTGAACTGCTCCAGCAGCACTTTTTCCTGAGGCGTGGGACGGCGGCTGATGGCGGTAAAAGCCTGCTGATTGACCGGCAGCAACGCCCCCTGATGATAGATGAACTGCTGAATATCCTGACGCTGGATAAAGGCCATCAGTGCCTTGATAACGGGTTGCCGATCCTCATCATCCATCGCCCAGCGGGAGGCTCCCATCACGTAGGCGCCGCTCATGGAGTGCATGGAATGGCTTTGCCAGCGGGGCAGCAGGGCGACACCCAGCTTATCCCCCATATTCTTCACCAGATCATTGAAGGCCCAGTCCCCATTGATGAGGTAGGCGCTTTTGCCCTCATTGAAGCGGGCGAGGGCGGTGTCATAGTCGCACTCGGGATCGACCCACTGTTCGCTGGCGACGGTGCGGTAGGCCTCCAGTGCCTGCACCATGGCCGGGCTGTCGAGGGTGATGCGCCCTTCGGTCACCGGCGAGCCGCCAAAGGTGTGTAAAAAGGCGGCGAAGTAGTACATGTCGTGATAGGGCCAGCTGACGGGGTAGACCCCCTTGGCCTTGAGGGCCGGGGTGATAGCAGTCAGTTGCTGCCATTGGGTCACCGGAGTCGAGATCAGCGCCTTGTTGTAAAACAGCATCAGATGGTTGCCCTGCATCATGGGCATGCCCCAGCGTTGCCTATCCAGGGTGACATAACGCAAGGCACTGGCCATCAATGAGGGGGAAAACCACTCGGCCGGGAGGGGAGCGAGGGTCATCTGGCGATAGAGGCCGATAAAATCGGAGGGGATTAGCATCAGGTCGGGCAGCCCCCTGGCCTGAGCTGCCAGCAGGAGATCCGCCTTGATCTTGCCCGGCTCAATCTGGGTGACCCGTACTCTGTGGTTCCCCTCCTGATTGAAGCGGGCGATCACGTCGTCGATCACGTAACCGGCTTGCTGGGAGTGCCACAGCTCCAGTTCAGGCTCCTGGGCCTGCAGGGGGTGGCTCAATGCGAACAGGCAAAGCAGCAAGAGATGATAAAAAGATCGTTTTCTGCTCATGTTATCATCACCGTTATTCCCTGAATTCCAAGGGAAAAATGTAACAAACTACCAGCAAGATCGGTAGGCTCGGGTGTCAACTAATTGACTGAAACAACAAAAAGCCCGGCGCGTGGGCCGGGCTGGGGGATAAATTGCTTATCCGCATATTCTTCGAGGCATCTATTGTGGATGTTGTTTGAGGATGTCGTATATCTCCTCTTTCAGTTTGAGTTTCTGTTTTTTCAGATCTCTCACCTCGGCGCTATAGTCGCTGGCGTGATGCTTTTCCAACTTTCTAATCTCCGCATCCAGGTCGTTGTGCAAGTCAAACTTCTTCTGGAAATGGACATCACTGCTCTTCAGTTTCGAGATGAGTTCTCTGTACTCTGGGAACATGTAATGGAGCCTCCTTGGTTTCGTTTGATTGTGCCTGTAAGACCAAAGCTACCCCTTAGTGCCGGGGATAAATGTGATCCTGATCGGATTTGGGGGCAATGATTTGGAGTATTCGGCGGGATATTTATAACTTGTTGAATCAAAACAAGATAAGTGATTTATCAATCTGAATGGTGAGCCAAACTGTGCGACAAGTCACAACAGGGGCAGTGTTGGCGTGAGGGTGCAGGATCAAAAAGGGGCCGACTGGCCCCTCCTTATGGATGCAGGCAACGTTACTCTTTCTCTTCGTCCGCCTGCTCTTTTTTCTTTTTCTTCTCGGGCAGCGGCTTGCCATCGCGGTGGATCACCTTGCCCGCCTCAAAGCCAATCTGGGCCGCCAGCTCCTCCAGATCCGCCGACTTGGCCTGATCACCGATGGCGTAGCGATAGTTGGCGATGGAGAGTTTGTCAGCCACCGGCGTGCCCGGGACAATAGGCTCGCGCCAGCCCTGGCCGATGTGGGCCACCAGGGTGCCGTTCATCAACAGCTCGCCGACGATCTCCTGGGTCGGATTGCCCTTGCCGTAGGTGAGACCCTGCGGGTGCTTCTTGCCGACCAGCGGCTCGTTGCTGGCGGGGATCAGCTTGGTGCGGATCAGCCACTTGGGCTTTTTGGTGTTGCCCACCGCCTTGCCGGTCTGGTACTCGTTGATCTTGATGGTCTTGATCATCTGGGCCATGAAGTCCTTGGTCAGCGCCTTCTGGGCGTCGCTGGTTTCATCGATGGCGATGGGGGCCACATACCAGGTCTGGGTGGCTTGAGCCTTGGGAGCGGCAGGGGCAGTTTGCGCCATGGCCAGGGGGCTGAGCAGGATGGCAGCCAGCAAGAGTCCTATCTTCTTCATTGTGATTCCGCTTTTGTTTCAACAAGAATTTTGTTTTGCCAGCGACGACTGCGCCAGCGCCAGAACATGGCCAGACCGCGCACCCACTCGTCGCAGGCCAGCGCCAGCCAGATACCGACCAGTCCATAACCCTGCATGATACCGAGGAAATAGGAGAGTGGCACGGCAATTCCCCACATGGAGAGCAACGCCATGTAGAGGGGAAAACGGGCATCCCCGGTGGCCCGCAGGGCGTTGATCACCACCAGATTGAAGGTGCGGCCGGGCTCGAGGATAAGGCTGATAAGAAACAGCTGCGCCACCTGGGTGATGATGTCGGCATCATCGGTAAAGAGGCTGATGATGGTGCGGCCGTTGAGGGCCGCCGCCACGGCGATGACGCAGGTGACCGCCAGCCCCAGCTTGAGGCTCTTGAGCAGCTGCTGATAGGCTCGATCGAACTGTCTGGCCCCCGCCAGATGGCCGATGATGATCTCGTTGCCAAGGCCGATGGAGAGGCCAAACAGCAGGATAAACAGGCAGATCTGGAAGAAGTAGGATTGGGTCGCCAGCGCCTTGTCCCCCAGCAGTCCGACAAAGGCTGTCACCACCATAAACTGCAGCATCCAGGAGAGGTTCTCTCCTGCCGCCGGCAGGCCGATATGGAGCACCTTGCCCAGCATCTCCCGGCTGGGGTGGACGATATCGCGCACCACCAGTCGAATGCCGGTCTTGCGGGCCACCAGCCACACCAGCAGCACCACGCCGACCAGTCGGCCCGCGACCGTGCTGATGGCGACACCGGCGACCCCCAGCTGGGGCAAGCCGAACCAGCCGTAGAGCAGCAGCAGGTTGCCGACGAAGGTGATGAGGTTGACGATGAGGGTCACATACATCGCCTGGCGGGTGTGGCCGTGAGCGCGCAGGGTGGCTGCCAGACAGAGGGCTGCCGCTTCCGGTAACAGGCAGAGACCGATGATCTGCAAGTAAAGCGTCCCGTCGCTCATCAGGTTGGCAGGCAGGTTCATCAGCGCCAGCATGGTGCTGGCCCCCGCCATCACGCCAATGGCGGCCACCAAACCGATCAGCAGGTTGAAGCCGATTGCGGTGTGGATCACCACCCGACTCTTCTCCCGATCGCCGGCCCCCAGATACTGGGTGATCACCACGCTGGTACCGATACTGACGAAGCTGAACAATGTGATGGCGAGATCGAACACCTGATTGCCGACCGCCAGCGCGGCCACTCCCTGATAGGAGACGTGACCCACCATGAAGGTGTTGAGGGCACCGGTCAGAAAGTGCAGGGCGAGATCGATAAAGAGCGGCCAGGTCAGCGCAAAGAGGGTACCCGGGCCTGCGTGGGATTGAGATTGCATGGCATGTCCAACAGCTGGGAGGGCACGGGGGAGTGCCCTCTGGGGGCGCATTTAACACCAAGGCCAAGGCCGGTGCAATCCTTGTGCAGGATTGCACCGGCCAGGGGATCAGGCTGGCGTGGCGCCCGCCTCCTGTTCGCTTGGCAGGGTGAGGCGAGCCGAGTCGGGCAGGGCATCATCCTGCGGCCAATTTGAGCGGATGGCATCTGTGGTGCTCTCCACCACCGCATCATCCTTGAACACCGGCTCGCGGTAGCAGCGGGTCAGGCGCAGCGCCTGATACATATCGGGGCAGAGGATGATCCCTTCATCGCCCACCCGCACGCCCGCCTGCTTTAGCCAGTGGGTCATCTGGCCGTGGCGACCCGCCATCACCATATGGATGCCGCGCCGTTTCAGCTCTTTGTGCAGCTCTCCCACCATGCTCATCACGCTGATGTCCTGATGGGTGAAGCAGGCGACCGCATCGATCACCAGACACTTGGGGGCTCGGGGATCCTGCACCAGCAGGGCCAGCACCCGCCGCTTGAAATAGGGGGCATTGAAGTAGGTGAGCGGCGAGTTGAAGCGATAGACCAGAATACCCGGGATCGCCTTGGCCTGTTCGTTGTCTCCCAGGGTGCGCACCACCCCCTCGTCATCCATGCCGAGCAGTTGATCGGTGGGACGCATCACATTGCGCAGGAACTGGAACAAGCCGAGCAAAACCGCGAGCGTAATCCCGGGGATCACTCCCATGGTGAGCACGCTGATAAAGGTGACCAGCGCCAGCCAGAAGGCGGATCGATCGGAGTGGCGCAGGGCCCAAAGACCGCGAAAGTCGGTGAGCGACAGGGAGGCCATCACCAGCACCACCCCGAGGGCGGCGGTGGGAATATATTTGAGCGGCGCCGTCAGATAGAAGGTGATGAGGGCGATCACCGCCGCAGCGATGATGGAGACCAGCTGGCTCTTGCCACCGTTGGCGTCGTTGACCGCGGTGCGTGAATCCGCGCCGCTGATGGCAAAACCCTGTGAGACCGCGGAGGCGAGGTTCGCCATACCGAGGGCCCGAAACTCCTTGTCTGCGTCGATTTCGTAACCGTTTTTGGCTGCAAAGCTGCGAGCGGTCAGCATCATGGAGACGAAGCTCACCATGGCCAGGTTAAGCGCAGGCAGCACCAGCTCCCGCATCAGACCGGGGGGAAATTCCGGCATCTGGAACGCGGGCAGGCCGGAGCCCACCGTCCCCAGGGTGGCGATATCAAACTGGCCGAGATTAAAGCCCCACACCAGCGCAGCGGTCACCACCATGGCCACCATGGAGGAGGGCCATGCCGGTTTGTAGCGCTTGGCCAGCAGCAGGGTGAGCAGAGCCACCAGACTCATGGCCAGGGTCGGCAGATGGGTCTGGGTAATATAGGTAGCCCCGCTGGCGATCCGCTCGATGAGGTAACGTTCGCTGAAAGTGAAGCCGAAGATCTTGGAGAGCTGGCCCACCATGATGGTGATGGCCACACCATTGAGCAGCCCCATCAGGATGGGTCGGGAGAGAAAGTCCGCCAGGACCCCCAGCTTGAAGCGGCTGGCAATCAGGCACCAGAAGCCAGTCATGGCGGTCATGGTCATCACCAGTTGCCAGTGACGGGTTGGGTCGCCAGCGGCCAGCGGCGTCACCACGGCGGCGATGACCGCACAGGTGGCGGCATCGGGGCCGACAATCAGCTGTCGGGAGGTGCCAAACAGGGCATAGACCAGCATGGGCAGGATGCAGGAGTAGAGGCCGACGATGGCACCCACCCCGGCAAGCTCGGCATAGGCGATGGCGACGGGCAGCGCCACGGCCGCCACCGAGAGTCCGGCGCGAAGATCTGGCATCAACCAGGCGCGCTGGTAATGCAGCAGGGCGGCGAGGCCCGGTAGCCAGCGTTCGAGAGAGAAGAAGTCGCGCATTATTTAACCCATTGAGTTACAACCAGCTTTTCCCTAGTGTGCCCAAGGTTATCGAAAGATTGCAATCAGGTTATGGCCAGTTTACCTGAAGGTCAGGCCAGATAGCCTGCCAGCGTTTCTCCTTGATGCGCTGGGTAAAAATCTGTTTGTCCTGGCGACATTTGGGGTTGGCACTCACTTGCAGCGACCAGTTGATGGCAAAGCCGTAGGGGGCAAGCCACTCGAACTCGCCATCTCGGGTGAGGCGTACGCCGATGCAGGTGGGCACCTCGACCCAGTGGCTGAGCGCCTCAAGGCTGCTGGCAAACGGCGCTACCAGCTGGCGAGTGTGCATGCGGGCCTGATTGCGCACTTCCCACTGCTGATCCGGCAGCCGCTTTGCCAGCCAGGCTTCATGCGCCGTCTCGGCCAGCCCTTGCGGATCGGTTTTATCGAGATAGATAAGGTCGATATCGTTGAGCGGGGTGGGCTCCGCCTTGTGGTGAAGGTGATCCCAGATGAGGTTGCGGATAAAACCGGCCCCCAGCGCCCAGTCGGGCAGATTGAGCTCGGCCGCGGCTTGCAGGCAGGCCATCCGCTGCGGATCGGCCCGCAGCAGGGCTTCAGTTTTGGCTTGGAATTGCTGTTCGAGGGCGGAGTTCAAAGGTTCAGTTGTTGGCATTGCGGCGTAACCAGACATCAATGTAGCGGCAGCTCGGCACTATAGTGAGCCCCTCCGCCTGAGTCCAGTTGAAGAAGGCACGCGCCAGCTGATCGGCAATCCCCTGCACCCGCAGCTCGGGCGGCACGAAGGTGCTGTAGGCGTCGATGGTCTTGGCATCGAGCCGCCGGTAGCGCAGTCTCGACTCTTTACCCTCCACCATACAGATGAACTGCTGCTGGTTGGCCTGATGGATGATGTCGCTCATGGTGGGCACCTCTGGCATAAAGTTGGGTCTCTCGGCACAACATAACTGTTAGCCAAGGTATAGAACAGATAATGAGAGCCCGTGGTCAATATCATCCCCCTTTGACAGAGGGCGCATCGATATCGCGATGTACATCAAGGTGCCCGATGGTGAGTCGGGCACCGCGTTAGTGTCAGCATAAGAGTGTTGGCAAAGAGGTCGGGATCAGGTCCAGGCCCGCTCCAGCAGGGTAAGTAACTGCTCACGGTCGGCGTCCTTGCGATTGAACAGCAGGGCACCGTCGTTGACCGCCAGATCGCGGATCTCGGTCAGTAGCGAGCGATCGCTTACCCCTGCCTCGCTCATGGTGCGCGGCAGCTTGACCGCTTGCCACAAGGTGTCGCGCAGGGTGCGAATGGCTGTGATGGTCGCCTCCGCCCGCTGATGGGCCGGGGTGGCGGCAAAGCGCTCTGCCCCCACCAGCGGCAACAGCAGCCGGGCCAGCTCGCTATCCACCTCGGGGCGGTTGTAGTCGAGCACGGTCGGCAAAAAGAGGTTCATGCACAGCCCGTGGGGCAGATGGCAGCGGGCTCCCAGACTGTGGCCGAGGGCGTGCACCAGCCCCACCATGGAGTTGGAAAAAGCAATGCCAGCCAGCGTGGAGCCTTCCGCCAGTTGCAGCCGCAGCTGCTTGTTTTGCGGGTCGTGGATGATTTGCGGCAGGGCGCTGGCGATCTTCTCCACCGCCATCAGGGCCAGTGCATCGCTCACCGGGTTCTTGGCGGTACCGATAAAGGCCTCGATGGCGTGGGTCATGGCGTCCATGGCGGTAGCGGCGGTGATATTGAGGGGCAGTCCCTGGGTCAGGCGCGGGTCGAGCACCGCCAGCTGGGGCAGCAGGAAGGGGGAGGTGAAGGGCACCTTGCGCCCGCTCGCCTCATCCTTGATCACTGCAACCAATGTCACTTCTGATCCGGTGCCCGCCGTGGTGGGCACCACCGCCAGCGGCTTGAGGGGACGGGTCAGGCAACCGGCGCCCGAGTAGTCGAGCAGATGATCCCCCCCCATGGAAGTGAGAATGTTGACTGCCTTGGCGGTGTCGATGACCGAGCCGCCCCCCAGCGCCACCAGACTGTCGCAGTCGAGCTCGCGATAGCGTTTGGCGATCCGCTCCACCACGGCGGTGGAAGAGTCGGCCGGGATCTCGTCCCAGATGGCGGCGACCGGCAGCTCCCCCTCGGCCAGCACATTGGCCAGCAGGGTGGCAAGGCCGGTGGCATTGACCCCCTTGTCGGTCAGCAGCAGCGGGCGACGGGCCCCTAGGCTGGCCAGCTCGCTGGCCAGCTGCTCCAGCGCCTGTTCACCGGCCAGCAGTTTGACCGGGCAGAAGAAATCGTAATAGCGGCTCATTTCAAGGCTCCTTGCGCGTTAGCCGGTCACCAGACCCAGATAGATGTTGCAGGCCCGGCCGATCTTGTTGGTCGGGGCGGGATAGTGGCGCAGCAGAGGCCGCGCGATAAAGGCGGGCAGGATCAGGGACTGCAACTGCTCAAGCCCCCGCACCAGATGCATGGCAACGGTCAGGTCTCCCTCCACCAGCAGCCGGTTTTCGCCAAATGCCTGATTGACCCCGAGTCGAAAACTCAGGGCGCGAAAGGCGATATTGGGATGCTTGAAGCGCACCCGTAGTGGATGGATGGTGGCATGGGGGGCGACTGGCGCGCCGGGATACCAGCGCCCACCCTGCTTGTGCATGTTCATGGCGTAGCCGATGCCGCCCACTTCGAGGCGGATTGCCAACCCGTCCGGCAACGGCGCCAATTCGCGGCGTACCGCCTCATCGGTGCGGGCGGCGCGACAGAGGGTGCGACCCACCACCCAGAGCAGAGTGGTGATCCAGAGGCGGCGGCCAAGGGCTGCCGCAGGTTCAAACATCCGTGTTTGCATGGGGATTGGCTCCTGAGATGGCTGACCAGAAGAGGGCGAACGCACTGGCTTGCCAGTAGTCGTCCTGTCCCAGCTCCGGTTGATCGACAAACAGTGATGCGCAGGCGAGGAACTGGCCCTGACACACCTCCAGCAACAGTGGCGCGGGGGCCTGCATCAGCTCGCCGCTGGCCTGCCCCTTTGCCAGCAGTGCAGGCAGAAAGCGCAGGGCATCGTTCAGGATCTGGCTGCGGGCCGGTCTGGCCAGCAACGGAGAGTGAAAGAAGCCCAGCACAAATTTGAGCTCATTGGGGTTAGCCTGCATCCACTCCATCGCCAGTTGCCAGTAGTGGCGGGTCTGGTCGTACAGCGGCAGGGTGGGATCTGCTTCATGGATGGCGCTCCCCATCCGGGTCTTTACATCCTGATAGAGGGCGAGGATCAGCGCCTCCTTGCTCGGAAAGTGGTGGAACAGAGTGCCGTTGGCCACCCCGGCCGCCTTGGCGATTCGGGCGGTGGCGGCCCCCTGCAGGCCATCTTCGGCGCAGAGGGCGAGGGCGGCATCCAGGATCTGGCGGCGCTTGTCGGTCATGTTTTGTGGCTGCGGGATAGCCTGATTCATTGTCATCTCCATCAGCGCAGGAAGAAGGCCATCATCAGCCTCTGGATCCAGCTGTGGTAGGGGGGATGGATCAGGGAGCCGGTGGTGAACTTGCCGCGGGTCAGCACGGTTTTCGCCTTGGAGAAGGTAAGAAACCCCTCGTGGCCGTGGTAGTGGCCCATGCCGGAGGCGCCGATGCCGCCAAACGGCACATCGTCGGCCGCCACCTGAAACAGGCTCTCGTTGATCGCCATGCCGCCGGAGTGGGTCTCCCGGGTCACCCGTGCCTGCAACTCGGGATCGAAGCTCATCAGATAGAGGGCCAGCGGGCGGGGCCGCTCAGCCACATAGGCGAGTGCCTCCTCCAGGGTGTCGTAGGGAATGAGCGGCAGCAGCGGCCCGAAGATCTCCTGCTGCATCACCTGACACTGACTTGGTACCCCGGTCAGCAGGTGGGGCACCAGCAGGCGACGCTGGTCATCGCGGGCCGGGCTGCCACAGGGGTGGAGCTGGGCACCCGCCTGCTCGGCTTCATCCAGCCAGCTGACGAGGCGCTGATACTGGCGGTCGTTGATGATGGCGCCGTAGTCTGCACTATTGAGCCCCTGCGGGTAGAGCTTGCTGAAGTGGCGGCGATAGGCGGCGATAAAGTTATCCACCTCGCTGCGGGGCAGCAGCACATAGTCGGGGGCGACGCAGATCTGCCCGGCGTTGAGGCTCTTGCCGAAGATCATCCGCTCGACCGCGGTGGCGACCGGCATGTCGGGGGCGATGAGACAGGGGCTCTTGCCACCCAGCTCAAGGGTGAGGGGGGTGAGCTGGGGCGCGGCGGCGGCCATCACCAGCTTGCCCACCATGGTTGAGCCGGTAAACAGCAGGTGATCGAACGGCAGCGAGCTGAACGCCGCCGCCATCTGGGCATCCCCTTCGATGATGGCGATCTCGTTTTCGTCAAACACGCTGGTGAGCATGGTGCGCAGCACGGCGTTGGTATGAGGGGTGAACTCGGAGAGTTTCAGCATCGCCCGGTTGCCCGCCGCGATGGCGGTGATGAGGGGGCCAAGGCTCAGCATCACCGGAAAGTTCCACGGCACGATAATGCCGACCACCCCGAGCGGCTGGAAGTGCACCTCTACTTTGGCGGGGGCCAGCAGCAGGCCGGTGTGACGGCGGTGGGGCTGCATCCAGCGCTTGAGCCGCTTCTGGGTGTAGTTGATCTGCATGATGCAGGGCAGCACATCGGCGATCAGGCTGTCGTAGTGGCTGCGCTGACCATAATCTGCCGCCAGCGCCTTGCACAGCTGCCCCTTGTGGGCGAGCAACGCCTGTTTGAGTTTGGTCAGCTGCGCCCGGCGCTCGGCCAGGGTAGGCATGGGATGAGCCAGACTCGCCCGCTTGAGCCGTGCCAGCTGATCCGGCAGGGACAATTTGATGGCGAGGATATCCTCAGGAGTGTGTTGAAGCTGCGCCGCACCCATGTTGTTCTCCGCATGAAAAATGACCGACTGATTAGTCGGTCTAAATCTAGCTGTTTGTTACCGGAATGTAAAGCTGGCAAGCTGTCTGCCGTTCACCACGAGCCAGACGCAAGAGAGAACTGTGTGTCTCCCCACACTTTTGTGGTTTGCTCGTTGGTGACTTATCTAATAAGGGGTAGTTTTTGGCTATTAACCTACACGGAGAGAGCACTATGACCAGGGAACTGAACAGCTTGTTGGCCCGGCTTGAAGATGTGGTTGAGCGGATGCCGGATTGCTTCAACACCTACGAATTCGCCCAGAAGCTGGCACTGCAATATCAGCCGGAGTTCTTTGCCGCGGGCCACTCTCTGGCCGAGCACGAGGGCAAGGTACTGCGGGTGCTGCACCAGAAGATCGCCGAAGCGCTGGCGGGCAGCGAGATGGTGATTGAAGGGGCGCTGCTCCCCTGCGTCACCCCCTGGGGGGAGAAGGCGACCTCACCGCGTTGGCACCGCAAACACTGAGGATCCGGTCAGGCAGATCACTGTCAGATAGCAGATAACGAAGAACGATAAAGGGCGCGGTGCTGGCAACAGGGCCGCGCCGTTTCTTGTGCAGATTGTCGCCAGCAGCGTGTCGTTGCCGAGAGCAAAGGCCCGCTCTGTGATCCCATGCCGGGATACGGGGCCGTTAGCCGGGTAGACTCTCCCTTTTGTCGCAGGGTTTGTCACCGTAGGAATTTCTCATGACCCATAAAATCATTCTGGATACCGACCCGGGTATCGACGATGCCATGGCCATCCTCTTTGCCGAGGCCCATCCCGCCATCGAGCTGCTCGCCATCACCACTGTTTTTGGTAACGCCACCATCGACAATGGCACCCGCAACGCCCTCTGGCTCAAGCAGAAGTACGGCATGAAGGCGGATGTGGCCAAAGGCGCGGCTGCCCCGCTGCTGCGCGAGCCGGTCGGCCCCACCACCATAGTCCACGGCCCGAGCGGCTTTGGCGACATGGAGGCGGGGGAGGTGACTATCGCTCCGGATCCTCGCCCCGCTTGGCAATATATTGTCGAGGCGGTGAAAGCCGCGCCGGGGGAGATCACCATAGTCACTATCGGCCCGCTGACCAATCTGGCGCTGGCGCTACAACAGGCGCCCGAGATTGTCTCGCTGGTGAAACAGGTGGTAGTGATGGGCGGCGCCTTTGGCGTCAACGGCCATCGTGGCAACGTGACCCCCTATGCCGAGGCCAATATTCACGATGATCCCGATGCCGCCGACCGGGTCTTTACCGCCGATTGGCCTGTGGTGATCATCGGGCTGGACGTGACCCAGCAGAGCTTCTTCAGCGGCGACTATCTCGATGCGCTGCGCGACGAGGCGGGGGAGCCGGGCCGCTTCCTGTGGGATGTCAGCCGCTTCTATCTGCGCTTCTACTCCGAGAAGCTGGGGCTCTCCGGTTGCCATGTCCACGACCCGTCCGCCATCGCCTATGTCATTGACCCGACCCTCTTTACCCTGCGGGAAGGGCCGGTACGGGTGATCACCAGCGGTCCGGCCATCGGCCACACCCTGCAAAAGTTCGATGGCAAGCGCCACTCCCACGATGACTGGGCAGCCTATCGCCCGCAGCAGGTCGGGGTGGCGGTGCGCGATGAAGCCTTGCTGGCGCTCTATCGCGAGACGCTGGTGGGCTTGGGCAAGGATTGCTGAGCAAAGAGGCGCTATTGCGCTGACGCGGGAGCTGTGATCGGCGCCAAACAATCGGAGCGCACGGCCGCTTATACTGCCTTATATCAAGAGCTTGGGAGGGATGAAGATGGCCTGGATTTCCTTGATAGTGGCGATAGCCCTGATCTGGTGGTTGATGAAGCTGGGGCGTGGTGCCCTGTTCGAAATCCGCCTTGCCCCCGGCAAGGTGGTGGTCAAGCAGGGCAAGGTGTCACCCGCCTTTATTGAGCATGCCAAGCAGATCCTGCGCCACGACACGGTGCGCGGTCGCATTGTGGGGCAGCGCGATGGCGATGACGTCAGGCTGATCTTCTCCCGCTCCATCCCCGAGCCGGTGGCCCAGCGGTTTCGCAATATCTTCCCCTATGGCGATTACCGCCAGCCAACGGCGCCACTGCCGGGGCCAAAATCCCGCAAGGGATAAGTACCGGAACCTGGTTCATCAATAGCAAACGGGCCTCCAGTGGAAGCCCGTTTTTTATGGCACTTGGCCAAGAGAGAGCTGACCGCCCTTACTCCTTGCCGTGCAGCTCGCGCTGGGTCTTGACCGCCGCCGCCTTGACGGCGGTGCCTTCATTGCCCCAGGAGGCGCGCAGGGTGTTGACCAGCTCGGCGAGCCGCTCATCATCCATGGTCCAGCCATAGCCCGGCATGTGGTAACCCAGATGGTCGTGGGTGACCGGTGTTTCGGCGCCGTGCAGCAGCACATTGATCAGGCTCGACGGATCGCTCGCCAGCACGGTGCGGTTGTTGACCAGCGAGGGGATGACGTGGTCATTGCCCTGGCCGTTGACCCCGTGACAGGTGGAGCAGTACATGGCGTAGTCCGCCTTGCCGCTGGCACTGGCGTAGGCGCGGGCCCCTTTCTCCGCCACCGGTTCATCTTTCAGATCGGTGAGATAGGTGGCGATGCTGGCCAGATCGGCGTCGCTGAAATACTGGCTGCTGTGAGTGATCACTTCCCCCATGGGGCCCGCGACCGCTTCATGCTGGCTGCGGCCGGTTTTCAGCAGGTCGATCAGCGCCTGCTTGCTGTAACGGCTGCCGCGAATATCGGGGGCATACCAGCCATCCAGCGCAGCACCGCTCAGGTAGACGGGATCCGCCTCGGTCAGCGCTTTCTCCTGCATCCCCAATCCGCGTGGGGTGTGGCAGCTGCCGCAGTGACCGGCACCCTGCACCAGATAGGCGCCGCGGTTCCACTCTTCGCTCTTGCCAGCGACCGGGGTGAAGCGGCTGTCATCGTGATAGACCCAGTTCCAGCCCATCAGCGGCCAGCGCATGTTGAGGGGCCAGGGGATGTCGCTCTCCTTGTTGGCGATGGCCAGCGGCTGTACCTCCTTCATCAGGTAGTGATAGAGATCTTCGAGATCCTTATCGCTCATCTTGGCGTAGGCGGTGTAGGGCATGGCCGGATAGAGGCGATGCCCATCGCGGGCCACCCCTTCGCGCATCACCTTGATGAACTCCGGCAGGCTGTAGTTGCCGATACCGTGGGTCTTGTCCGGGGTGATGTTGGTGGCAAATACGGTGCCGATGGGGGTCGGGAACCCTTTGCCGCCCGCCAGCGGCTTGCTGGTCTCGCTGGTGTGACAGGCAGCGCAATCGCCCAGCTTGGCCACGTATTCGCCTGCCGACATGGCGGGGGCTGCGTTGGCGGCAAGGGCGGGCAGGGCCAGCAGCAGGGTGCTGGCGGTCAGTGACAGGGCGCGGTTCATTGGGCACCTCCCTTGCTCATGGCAACCAGCTCGTTGACGGCGCGCCACGCTTCGTCGATGGCGGCGTGGGCGTAGGGGCTCCAGCCTGCATCCGAGTTGGCGATGGTGATGTTGCCGATCGGCTGGCGACCCAGTTCAATCCATTTTTCGCACTGCGCTTCGTCATCAAACAGGGTGTTGGTGACATAGGAGTAACCGTGAGACCAGCGGTTGACCGTGATGGCGAGGATATCCTGCTCATGGTTGAAACCGGCGCTGCCGAGCATCCCTTGCAACTGCTCGCGGATCATCTGCTCATGCTGCTCGAACGGCATGCCGAGGATCATGGCGCGCCCCTTGCGGGACTGTTCGCGTGCCGAGAGGCCGCTGCCCGGCAGGGTCGGCACATAGACCATGTGCAGGCACATCGGCTGATCCGGGCTCTTGGGATGCTCGTAGCCACCCATGCTGACCGGATAGTCGAGCTTGACCCGGCTATAGGGTGCTGCCGGGGAGTAGACCTCGTGTACCCCCAGCTTGACGAAGGCTTGCCAGTTCTTGATCACCACCTTGGTGTAGACCAGCGGCGCCTTGGCATTCTGGCGCAGCGCCTCCTTCTGGGGCTCCGGCATCTCGGGCACCATGTAGGGGATCATCATGTTGTAGCCCGCCATGATCGACTGCTTGGCCCGCACCCGGTGCAGTTTCCCCTCCTTGATGTAGGTGACATCCACCGCCAGCTTGCCATCGGCGAGGTGCACGTTTTTGGCCTGCAACGCCGTGCTGCCAAGGCGCAGTTGCACCTTGTGCTCAGGCAGGTCGAGCTTGCTGTAGTCAAACTTGGCCAGCACCACATCCTGCAGGGTGTGACCCGGCGCCACCTGCGGAATGAGCTTGCGTACCATCAGGCGGGTGAGACCGGCGTTGCCATCGGGGAAGTGGAAGATGTAGGGGTCGTCCAGCTCCGCCTGCTCCTCGGCATCAAGCGGCGTCAGATTGAGGCCGTCGAACCCCGGCAAGGCGCAGAGGCGCGCATCGGCGCAGGCGGTGGCGTCGATGCCGACCGCCTGGAAGTCGTTGGTGCGCTGCTGGAAGTAGGTGATGGCTCGTTCGCTCAGACCCACCTTGTCGCGCAGGAAGGTGGTGTAGCTGTTGCGAGTCACCCACTCGTCCTGCTGCTCGCGGGTCATGCCGCTCAGGTAGTCGATCTTCGATTCGTGCAGGGCCAACAGGGCGGCCTTGTCGGCATCATCGAGGGGGAAGTCACCGATAAATTCTGCCAGCGGCCGGCCGTTCAGGCGATCGCGGGGGATGTCATCCGCCACGTTGTGACCCGGATCCCCGTTCACTATCTTGTTGACGCCAAAGTGCTTCTCGTCGAAATAGACGCCACGGCTGAGCCCCAGATCCGGATAGAAGGTCTGCTGGAAACCGGCGGCCAGCTCGTCGATGTTGACCTCCAGCGCCTTGAGCAGCCCCAGCGCCACCGGGCTGTAGACCGAACGCGGTGATTGCAGGGACTCACTGCCGCCGTAACCCAGACGCAGGCCATCGGGGGTGGTGAACTCGTTGCGCTTGGCGTGGCCGCCGAAGTCATCGTGGTTGTCGAGCAGCAGGATCTTCTTATCCACGCCGAGCAGTTGCTGATAGAAGCAGGCAGCGGCCAGACCGCTGATCCCGGCGCCGACGATCACCAGATCGTACTCCCCCTCAAGGGGAATATTGGCAAAGTCATACTGCTTGCCGTCACGGGCGATACTGTGGGCCGGTTCGAAGGAGCCCGGGTGGTTGCCGCGCAGTCCGGTGAGGGCGGGCGGGTAGGCCAGGGTTTTATCCGCCAGCGTGCTGCCGCCTTCGGCAGCCTTGAGCAGATTGATGGGGGCGACGCCTGCCGCAATGGTGATGGCAACGCCGTTGAGAAAATCTCTGCGTGTAATACTCATGGCTATCCCTGTGTTAGGAGAAGTAATGAATAAGTGGATTCATTATGGGAGGGAGACACAGATCCTGTTCAGGATTGGGCGCCGAATCTACCGCTATCCTCACGCTGAGTCCATACGATTGCTAATGGATTATTAAGCACCATTTTCCTGCTTGTGACGAGAGTGATGCGCTGATGGGGGTGATTTGCCCTGTTGCAGGGCAAATTATCTCTCGGCTTAGTCGGTCAATGATTGCCGCAGCTGATTAGTTTGGGAGGCGTTCGGGCATCATTGTCGACTCGGGGGGATGATCGCGCTAAGCTCTTAACTACTTGTTTTATCGACTCTCTTTTTTATTCATAGGCATAAAGGCCACTCAGGAGGCGCAATGAACTGGTATATCTCGGTCCTCAAGCAATATGCGGTATTCAGCGGGCGGGCCCGTCGCACCGAATACTGGATGTTCGTGCTGTGCAACGTCATCGTCATGTTGCTGCTCGGCATGGTGGACAAGTTGATCGGCGGCGACAATGAGCTGATCAGCTCCATCTATTCGCTGGCGGTGCTGCTGCCATCGCTGGCGGTGGCGGCCCGTCGTCTGCACGATACCGACCGCAGCGCTTGGTGGCTGCTGCTCGGGCTTATCCCCATTATCGGCACCCTGGTGCTTATCTACTTTATGGTTTGCAACGGTCAGCAGGGGCCAAACCGCTTCGGTGACGATCCCAAAGCGGCCTCCTCACAGGGCTTTATCGTCAGCTAACGGGCGCGGCTTGGCCAATCATCGGTCAATAAAAAGAGAGGGAGGCATCACGCCTCCCTCTCTTTTTCGTTTTGATGGCCGATCAACGCTCAATCAGCGGGGCGGAGCGGTAGCTCCACATGCCGTAGGTGCGCAGGGCGTCGCGGTAGATGCCGAGCAGCTCGCTCTCGCTCGGGGTAGCCAGCTCCTCGAGGGGCTTGTCGGGGTAGCTGACGCTCGCCACCTTGATGTTGGCCGGGCCAATCTGGTCGCAGGCGATTTCCAGCACCGTCTGGCCGCGGCGCACATGGCTGGCGGAGCTTACCAGCACCGCATAGTCAATCTGGTGGCGGGCGAGGGCATAGGCGCTGTAGAGGGCGTTATCCACCGTGCTGGTGGCGTAGTTCTCTTCAATCAGGCGGCTGCGATCGATGCCGTGGTTGGCCAGCCAGTCGGCCATCAGCTTGCCCTCGGTCTGGCGGTTCTGGGGCACGCCACCGGTCAGGATGATCAGCGCCTCCGGGTCGGCCTTGGCCAGCTCAAGGGTGGTTTGCAGACGGCCCAGCAGGATCTTGTCCATGCTGCCGTCGGGATTGAGGGCGTAGCCCAGAGTGACGATGGCGCGTTTGCCCTCCCTGCTGGCCTTGACCTGATCCTCGGTCAGTTCGGTCTGCAGCGGGGCGGCGGTGATCCGCTGCACCCGGGCTATGATCTCCTCCAGATCGGCAGCGCGGCCACTGTTGCGATCCGCCACTTTCGCCAGATAGCTGCGGGAAGCCTCCTTGTTACCCTTCACCAGCTGCCAGATGGCGAGATAGCTGTTGATGTCGAGATCATCGGGGGCGACGGCCTGCGCCTGCTCCAGCAAGGTGATGGCGCGGCTCAGGTTGCCGTTGTAGATCTGGGCGTTGGCCGCCGAGATGAGCAGGTCGGTGCGGTAGGGTTCCAGCTGGTAGGCGGCCAGCAGCCGCTCGGTCACCAGCTCCATATTGCTCGGCATCTTGGCGGTAAAACCGGCGTGGGAGATTTTGGCTGGCGACTTGTAGATCTGCAGCGCTTCGCCGAGCAGCATGTCCACCGCTTGGCGTTTGCTGACCAGGGTATTGAGGTCGTGCTCCATCTGCATCGAGCTCTCGGCCGCTTGTAGGGCGAGGGGTGAGAGCGCCAGCAGGCCGCCGAGGGTGAGGGCAAGTAGGGTCTGTTTCATCAAAAGGTCCTCTGTCGGGCTGAATCGCGCCGTGGTGCGCCGGCGTGTGGGCCGATGGGATAAGGCAAATATGCGTCAATTCAGTCTGTTAGTGCCAAAGAGAGGGCAATATAGCAGTTAACGGTGCGGCAAACTGTGAGTCGGGGCGGGTCGTCGGGTGATGCCACACCAGTGGCCGCAAAAGTGGCCGCAACGGGTCAGCAGCCATCTGAAAGGGACAGGGGGAGCGTGACTCCCCCTGCTGGGAGGGGCGCGGGCCCCTTCCTCTATCGTGATTCAAGAGAGATGGGGAGTCAATCCATCTGTTGGCGAGTGTTCGTAGTCAGTTCCACATCGGGGAGATGCGGGCTTCCAGGGTCTCTTGCTGCTCTTCGGGCATATCGCTGAAGAAGTTGAGTTGGGTCTGCTCCTCCACCTCGCGCACCGAGACCCGGTAGTCGGCGATCTGGCTAATAGGCACCTCTTCCTGCGGCATGATAAAGGCGATGGCCTGCAGTCTGGCCGGGTCCATCACGATCTTGTAGTAGGCGCTCGGGATCGCCACACCCTGACCGATAGACTCTTCAGAGCCGGTAAAGATGGGGCCGGTGATCACCTGCACATCCTTGCGGGAGACCGCCCACTTGTTCACCTTGTCCTCCAGCACGCGCCACGCCTTCTGGTTGAGCACCCCGATCTGCGGCGTCATGTTGCTCAGCAGGAAGCTCTCTTTCATGGTGTTCTTGTTCGATTTCATGTCCCCCGCCGGGGCCTGATGGCCACGGTCGTAGCCCGAGCCCTTGTAGTCGGAGAGGGTGGCGCGGTAGGCGACCGGGATCTCCCCGTCCTCGGCGAAGGCATCCTTGCGGGGCACTGTGCCCTGTGCGCTCTGGGCTGTCATCCGGTAGGAGACCCAGTCCGCCACCTTGTAGTCGTAGTTGTAGCCGACCGCATACCCTTCACGGCAGAGCTTCTGATCCGATTCGGAGGGGAGGCCAAAGCGTACGTGGTCGCCACACGCCCAGTGAGCCGCCAGCAAGGGGGTGGCAGTGAGGGTGAGGGTAACAGCCAGAACCAATTTATTGATTTTTATCATTTTTGTGATGCTCCAGTTTAGTAGGCGGAGCCATTTGACATGAGATCTGACCAGCGCTTCAATTGCTGTTTTTTTACACGTCACCGTTCTGTGACGGCTCGCCAAGATCCGTGATGTGACTGGTTAATATGTTTTAAATCAGTGGCTTGGTCGGTGGGATGATGTGCGGTTGCTCGGCAGATAACGAAAAGGGGCCCGCGATGGGCCCCTTGTGATGAGCTGTCTGACTGCTATCAGGCGGCGTTTGCCTTGTTGCCCAGCGTGCGGGCCAGCAGTGCTTCCGGATTGTGAATCGCCTCCTTGGTCTTCACATCGATGACCTCGATATTGGTGAAGCGCTCGCGGTTCTTGATAGCCACGTCGTGGGCGAAGATGACGCAGCGGGCGTTGGCGACATCCTTGGCGGTAATGCGGTTGATGATGCCGTTGGCGCCCTGGGTCTCGACCTTGATCTTGATCCCCTGCTGGGCGGCAGCCTTCTGCAGGCTCTTGGCGGCGAGGAAGGTGTGGGCCACGCCAGACGGGCAGGCAGTGATGGCCAGTACGTCTGCTTCTCCTTCCGCTTCAATGACTTCGAAGCTGGTTTGGGTGGTGGTCACGTCATCTTCTTCGCTCACCGGCTTCTTCAGCAGGTTGACGATGATGGCTGTGGTCAGTGCGCCGAGGATGGTACCCAGGATGTAACCCATCTTGCCTTCAACAACCGGCAGGACAATCCAGCCACCCCAGGGGGCGTGGTTGATACTGTGCATCATGAAGCCGGTGATGTTGCCGACGATGCCGCCTGCGACGATGGCCGGGATAACGCGCATAGGGTCAGCAGCGGCGAATGGGATGGCACCTTCACTGATACCGATCATGCCCATGATGGCGGCCGCTTTACCGGATTCACGCTCCTCTTTCTTGTAACGCTTCGGAGACATGAAGGTCGCCAGCGCCATACCGAGCGGCGGTACACAGATGGCGATACCGACGCCGCCCATCAGCCAGGGCTGGGTGTTGACCTGAGTCTGGGCAAACAGGGTAGCAACCTTGTTGACCGGGCCGCCCATATCGAATGCGGTCATCCCCCCCAGAATGGCACCCAGCATCACTTTACCTGAGCCCGCCATGCTGGAGAGCCAGTGGTTCATCCCTTCCATCATGGCGGCGATCGGGGCACCGATGCCCCACATCACGATGCCACACACCAGGAAGGTACCGATCAGCGGATAGATGAAGATGGAACCAAGGGAGGTCATGGAGTCAGGCAGCTTGATCCGTTTGAGCTGATTGACCACGAAACCGGCGATAAAGCCCACCAGAATGGCGCCAAGGAAACCGGTTTGATAGTGCTGTACGGCAATCCAGGAGCCGATCATGCCCGGAGCCAGGCCCGGCTTGTCAGCCAGCGAGTAGGCGATGTAGCCGCCCAATACGGCAGTAAACAGGGTCAGGCCGGCGATACCCATGGTCGCCATGTCTTTAAGGAAGCCCGCTTCCGGCACGGCGCCCTTGCCGCTCATCATCACCGACAGTGACAGCAGCACACCGCCTGCCACGATGAAGGGGATCATGTGGGAGGTACCAAACAGCAGGTGCTGCTTCATGGTGTTGAGGCGATCCTTGAAGGTGCGCTCTTCAGGGGCCGCCGGGGCAGTGGCAGCCGGTTTGGCGGCTGGCGCCGGTTTTTCCATTTTCGGGCCCTGTTTGAGCAGGGTCAGCGCTTGCTCAACGGTAGTGGCCGCTTTCATCTGCTCGATAAAGCCCGGCTCCAGCAGACGGGTAGAGAGTTCGGCCAGCACTTCGATATGGTGGTTGGCGCCGCCATCCGGGGAGGCGATCATGAAAATCAGTTGAGTTGGCTTGCCATCTTCGGCGCCGTACTCGATACCCTGACGGCTGACACCGATGGCAATGGCCGGACGGCTGACCGCCTTGCTCTTGGCGTGGGGCAGGGCGACACCCTGCTCGAAGCCGGTGCAGTCCAGCTGCTCGCGGGCCCAGATATCCTTGACGAATTGCTGTTGATCAGACACGGCGCCATCGCGCGCCAGCATCTGTGCCATCTCGTCGAACAGGGCCTCCTTGCTGGTGGCCTTCAACTCCAGGCAGATGAGTCTGCCGTTGGTCATGGTGGGTAACATATTACTCTCCTGGCTCCGTTGCCGAGCCGCATGATGGGGGGAACAATTGACCTGGATATTGTTCTCCCGTTGGCGCGGTGCCGAAATCGGACAAATGTGCCGTTTACTGGATTTTTGTGCTGTGCAAGTCGCCATGTGACCCAGCTCGCATATCATCATGAAAGCCAATTCATACCGATATGTTTATTTTTTTAAATAAAAACAATTAATTGTGAATGCATCTTGCTACTTGCATCAGTGCGTCGAAAAGGTTTCGGCTTCGGAGGTATGGAGATTTGTGTGCTACTTTGAGGGCGGAAAATGTGAAGGTGCTGGCAAAACGCATTGAGAGAACAATCAGAAAGAGGGAGAGCAGCTCTTGATGTGAGTTAATCCATCTACTGATCAGTTGTTATGTGCAGCATGGGTGTCTTCGGGTTTTGTATGGTTCCTTGTTTGACAAAGCCCGCCACTTTTATGAATGGCGGGCTGTTTAGTGCTTCAGCCTTATTGGGCTGATTAATGAGGGGAGGAGAATCGGGCGTTATGTCCGAAACTTGCGTACAACCTCCTGCAGTTGTGTTGCCAACAGGTTGAGGTCGTTGCAAGCCTGAGCCATTTGTTTGGCGCCGGTCGCCACTTCTTCCGAGGCATTGCTGATGTTGACTACATTGCGATTGAGCTCCTCGCTTACCGCCCCCTGCTCTTCAGTTGCGGTGGCAATCTGAATATTCATTTGAGAGATACTGTTAACCGAGCTGCTTATGTCGGCAATAGAGGCTCCCGCTTCGCGAGCTGTGTGGACCGTCTCGGACATCATATCCTGACTCTGTTGCATGGTGACGCCCGCTTCGTTAGCACGCTGCTGCAGTTCGGAGATGATGTGGTTGATCTGGGAAGTGGAGTCTTGGGTTCGTTTGGCCAGAGTGCGGACTTCATCTGCTACCACGGCGAAACCACGACCTTGTTCACCGGCTCGGGCTGCCTCGATTGCCGCATTCAGTGCCAGCAGGTTGGTTTGCTCGGCAATCCCCTGAATGACTTCAAGCACCATGCCGATATTTCGGCTGTCATCACCCAGCTGGCGGATCACCAGAGCTGTCTCTTCGATGGCGGTAGCCACCTTTTCAATCCTGCCGATTGAGTCATTGACGGTCTCGCTGCCTTGTGCGGCTGTATCGCTGGCCGACGTTGCTGCGCTGGCGGCGTCGTTGGTGTTGCGGGCCACCTCCTGTACCGTGGCTTGCATCTCGTTCATGGCTGTGGCCAGCTGATTGAGCTCATGCTGCTGGGCGCCCATGTTGTTGGCCGATTGTTGTGCCACCGCGCTGATCTCTTCGGCGGCCGCGCCCAACTGCACTACCGAGCCGGAGACCTCGTTGACCAGCATGCGCAGATTGGATTGCATCTCGTTGAACCCTTGAGCCAGCTTACCCAGTTCGTCATGGGAGAATTGCTTCATGTCGAGTTGGCTGGTGAGGTTGCCTGCCGCTACCTGGCGGGTCTGCTCCAGCAGGGTCATCACAGGATTGCGGATCTGCCGGATCAGCAGCCAGGCCACAATAACGACGAACAGCAAGGTTAGCGCACCGACTGTAGTGCTCAGCAGTTTGGCCCGTTCATAGGAAGCCTCACTCTGCTTGGTCAGCAGGTTGGCGACCCGATCGTTCTCCTTGCGAAGCTCCAGACCATCCTGTCCTGCCTGCTCGAGGGCAGCGCGGGATTCGTTTTTGATCAGCGACTGCATCTTGGCAATATCTCCCTGCCGTATGGCTGTTTCCAAGTCACCATGGGCTGAAAAATATTTGGCTGCTGCAGTTTTCAGCTCTGCAAACATGTTGCGATCTCGCTCCGACACAAAAGGCATCGATCCATACCGTTGCTCGGCGGCCATGTACTGACTCTTTGCCGCTTCCAAAGACTGTGTGCTGCTGTTGAGGGAGTCGGGATCCTTGCCCAGTGCATCTATCACCATGTTCAGTTCGGCACGGCGAGCGTCCAGCAAGGACACATGCATCTGGCTGGATGCCCGGATGGAGGGCACGATATTGTCGCTGACCTCACTGGCGTCACGGTAAATATTGGAGAGTTGTAAAGTGGCAAACCAGGCAAAACCCAGCATCAACAAAGCGAGAGTGGAAAACGCCATGGTCAGCTTTTGCCCAATTGTCATTTTTGTCAGCATATATCCTCTTTTATCTATTTTTGTCAGGGGATCTTTGTGTGAAATTTATATCGGCGAATAGATGTGATACCTTAAAAATAAATCAAATAAAAGAGATCTTAATCACAGAGGGTATTTAAGGTCTATTTCTTTACTGCAATGAGGTTTGGTTGGCATATCAAAAAATAAATATCAAATCTCTCATTACCCTGCTTTTAAATTGATTGAATTGTCAGTTCATGCGGCCTGGCTTTTTTACGGATTACGTCAGTTTAAAGTAGGGTCAAAAATAAATGCGCTTACATATCAATATCTTACAGCCTATTCTTGTGCTGTTATTCTCATCAAAGATCGAATGGTCCGTTTGGAATTAAATTATAGGTCAACTAATAAATAGGGCCGCATTTCGAAAATTCAAAAGAGATTCCTTTCGTTTGCATTATTAATGGTTCTGTATGACTACGGCTACTAAATGTTTACAGACCGAATGATGATGGCCGGGGAAAGGTTTAATGGTGATGCATCTATGTGCTGTTTTAGTTTTCATCAGAGGGTGCAAATAGTAGAGGGTAGGGTTGTTATTTTTATTGCCTCCATTTTAGCCGGATACTCAGAGTGTCGTCGTTGCTTGTGCAGGCTGGAATTTTCTTCGTTTCAGCAAACCAAGTCATCTGCATCAGTGGAGCGCCAAGCTTGGGCGACAAACCTGTGGAGCTGGTTGTGGGCAGGATGCAGTCAGGGATGGACTTCAGAGCGAGATGCCTGAAGGAAGGTAGGCATAAGAGAGCAGTAGAGATACAGACGGACTTGACTGGTAGGCCATATTGCTCTGTTGGGAGGGGGAGGCATATTCCCCCTCCAACGAGAGTCGGCTCTTATGCTGATTAGCAGCGGTTGCCGGCGCGGGCGACCCGCCCTTCGGCCAGCAGTTGATAACTGCCAGTCGCTGCAGGAATAAAGGCAGATTGCCCCTTTTCCAGACGCAGTGACTGTTCGCCTTGCTTAAGGGTCACTGTGTCATCGATGGCAAACAGGATCTCGGCGCTGGCAGTGGTGAGCTGATGCTCGCCTGCCGGGTAGACGCTGAAAGTGAAGTCAGGTACCGGCACGTCGAAGTGCTGTACCGCGCCATCACAGCGGGGGGACAGCAGGATCTGGTCATCCGGTTTGGCCTGGCAGCGCGTGCAGTCCAAGAGCTCTGCCACGTCGATGTATTTGGGGGTGAGACCGGCGCGCAGCACGTTGTCCGAGTTGGCCATGATCTCGAGGCCGGTGCCGCGCACATAGGCGTGCGGGGTGCAGGCATCGAGGAACATCGCCTGACCGGGATCAAGCGTCACCACGTTGAGCAGCAGCGGCGAGAACAGACCGACATCTCCCGGGTACTGGGCCGCCAGACTGGTGATGAGGGCAAACGTCTCCTCATCCTGATGGGCGGCGGCATAGGTTAGCAGCCCTGCCAGCGCCTCTTCCTTGCGCGCCCCTTCCAGTACCAGCAGCTGGTGGAAGAAGTGCTGCAGGCCCGCTTCGTTCTGGCTGGCGGCAAGGGCTGCGGTCAGATCGGCGATGGCCGTCAGATTGACCCGCTCGAACAGTGCCAGAATGGCCGGGATGGCGCGAAAGCCGTTCATCGCCTGATAGGGGGTGAGGGCAAAAACCAGCTCCGGCTTATGGTTCGGGTCCTTGTAGTTGCGATTGCTCGCCTTGATATCGATGCCTGCGGCCTCCTCTTTGGCAAAGCCCGCTTCGGCCTGAGCCTTGCTCGGGTGCACCTGAATGGAGAGAGCCTTCTCGGCACACAACACCTTGAACAGGAACGGCAGGCTGCCAAAACGGGCGAGGGTGGCCTCACCCAGCGCGGCGGCCGGAGCCCTGTCGATCACCGAAGAGAGCTTTTGCACACTGCCCGCCAGCGTCACCTCGGAGCAGCCGTTGGGGTGAGCCCCCATCCAGAGCTCGGCCTGGGGTTTGCCTTGCGGGTTGGGAATGCTAAACAGGGTGGTGAGGGAGTCATGACTGCCCCAGTCATAGCCTTGAATCGGGTTTTGCATCAACAGAAAGGAGGGCAGATCGCTACTGCTCATAAGGGACGCCTCGTCTAGTTTGAAGAAAATCGGGTGCAGAAAAGGGTGGCATTACTGCTGTGGACCGGACTATAACATGGGCGGTCGCGCGCGCCGCAACCGCTTGCCTCTCTCTTGATCAGGATCACCATGTCTCTCATCTTCAGCCAACTGCTCGACGGAGCCCTGAGCGAACAGGTTCCATTTGACCAAATCTGGTTTGCCAGTGAACAGGGGGTGCCACCCAGTTTCAGCTATCAGGTCAACTTTCCCCGCCTCGAGCTGGTCTTTAGCGGCGAGTATCTCAACCAAATTTGGGACAGGGAGGAGGGGGTCAGAGAGATCAGTGTATTGCCGGGACAGGCGCTCTATATCCCTCCCAACGGCTGGAACAAGCCGCTCTGGACCACCGACTGCTCGGTGCTGAGCCTGCTCTTTGGCAAACGCCAGCTGGGGTTCAGCCTGGTGAGCAAGCGCCGTGAAGATCCCGATTTCTTCGATGTGCAAAAGCACAGCATCATGGCGCGGGCGGGCCATGTGATCGAACACATTTTGGCGGCGCTGAACGTACTGACCGAGGATCCCGGTCGCTCCCCCACCGATGATCACCTGCTGCAGGCCCTGCTGGCGAGTGCCCGTCAGCTGTTGCTGGAGTCCGCCACGGATCGGCCACGGGGGTCAGAGCTCTTTCACGGGATCTGCATCTATATCCAGGAGAACTTTCACCGTCCCATCACCCGTGACTCCATTGCCCACCGCTTCAACGTCTCGGCCAGCCATCTCTCCCACCTGTTCCGCGAGCAGGGTCATATGCGCCTTGCCGATTACATCAGCTGGGTGCGGATCGATCGGGCCAAATTCATGCTGAAAAAGTACCGCTTTCGTCTTGAAGAGGTGGCCAGTCGCTGCGGTTACAGTGACGTGAACTACTTCTGCCGGGTGTTCAAACAGAAGACCGGCTTGACCCCTTCCCAGTATCGTTCCCTGAGTCAGCCGCAGGCTGCGGCCAGCGAGCTGGAGGAATAACGGGGCTGTGTCGGGAAGGCGTGGTGACGGCGCACTGGCGGGTGGCTACCTCTTTGGTCTGACATGCTTTCTTGTCGTTTTATTATGAAAATGAATGGGCTAAGATGGCCGCGCGCAACAAACAAGTTGATAACAAACGGAAGTTAGGAGATGCCGATGGAAAGCAAAGTAGTAATCCCGACCCAGGGTCAGAAAATCACAGTCGATGCCAACGGCAAGCTGCAGGTTCCCAACCATCCGATCATTCCGTTTATTGAAGGGGATGGCATCGGTGTTGACGTAACCCCTGCCATGTTGAATGTGGTGAATGCTGCGGTCGAGAAAGCCTACAAGGGCGAGCGCAAGATCGCCTGGATGGAGATCTATACCGGCGAGAAATCGACTCATGTCTATGGCGAAGGTGCCTGGCTGCCGGCCGAAACCTTGGATTTCATTCGCGAATACTGCGTGGCCATCAAGGGCCCGCTGACTACTCCGGTCGGTGGCGGTATCCGCTCCCTCAACGTGGCCCTGCGTCAGGAGCTGGATCTCTACATCTGCCTGCGCCCGGTGCGTTACTACGACGGCACCCCGAGCCCGGTGAAACGTCCTGATCTGACCGACATGGTGATCTTCCGCGAAAACGCCGAAGACATCTACGCCGGCATCGAGTGGAAGGCCGACAGTGCCGAAGCGAACAAGGTGATCGCCTTCCTGCAAAACGAGATGGGCGTGAAGAAAATTCGCTTCCCCGAGTCCTGCGGGATCGGCATCAAGCCGATGTCCAAGGCCGGTACCGAGCGTCTGGTGCGTGCCGCCATCGAGTATGCCATCGACAACGATCGCGACTCCGTGACTCTGGTGCACAAGGGCAACATCATGAAGTTCACCGAAGGTGCCTTCAAGGATTGGGGTTATGCTCTGGCTCAGAACGAGTACGGTGCCCAGCTGATTGACGGCGGCCCCTGGTGCTCCTTCAAGAACCCGAAAACCGGCAAGACCATCGTCATCAAGGATGTCATCGCCGACGCCTTCCTGCAGCAGATCCTGCTGCGTCCGGCCGAGTATGATGTCATCGCCTGTATGAACCTCAACGGCGACTACATCTCCGACGCGCTGGCCGCTCAGGTAGGCGGTATCGGCATCGCGCCGGGTGCCAACATCGGTGACGGCGTGGCCCTGTTCGAGGCGACCCACGGTACTGCACCGAAATATGCCGGTCAGGACAAGGTCAATCCAGGCTCCCTGATCCTCTCCGCCGAGATGATGCTGCGCCACATGGGCTGGGTTGAAGCGGCCGATCTCATCATCAAGGGGATGGAAGCGGCGATCCGCAACAAGACCGTCACCTATGACTTCGAGCGTCTGATGGAAGGGGCCACCCTGCGCTCCTGCTCCCAGTTTGCTCAGGACATGATCGACCAGATGTAATCTGCTGCTTGCCAGAAACGCAAAACCGGCGCCATGTGCGCCGGTTTTTTTATCGCGAAAGAGTGAAGGGGCTTATTGCGCCTGCTCTACGTGTTGCTGATAGCGTTGCTGCCATTTGCTGGTCTCTGCTTCATCACCCTGGGCCTTCCAGAAGGCGCAGATGGTGTTGGCAAGTTCCGAAGCCATCGCGTGATCTCCGTCACGTCGGCTCATCAGATAATCTCCCAGCCAGCTTTGATATTGTTTCATTACCCGATCTCCTTATCTCATGTGCCCTTGAGGGTACCCACCTTGATGGGAGCCTGTCGGCTCATCCTGGGGGGAACATCATCAGGCATGATGGTGTAAAGTCACGACCCGGGCAGAGAGCCCGATGGGCAATCTGGCGGCGAACGTGACGCGAGATGTCAAAAAATGAGCGCCATTTTAGCACAAACTGACCAACTTGGGGAAATTGTCGCCATGGATTGCGACAGAACTGCCCCATCCCCTTGTTCCCAAAACAGAAAACCCGCCGTGATGGCGGGTTGATTTGCAGATAAATGTGGCGAAAAAGCCTAGATCTTGGCGCTGGCCAGGTACTTTGCCATCTCTTCGGCGGGCACCATGCCACCGCCGGTGGCCCACACCAGATGGGTGGCCTGTGCCATGGTTGCGGCATCGAAACTGCGCCCGGTTAGCCACTCGGGATTGGCTGCCACCCGCCACGGGCCAGCCATACCAGCCAGAGCGGAGGGTTCGAGTGTGATCTGCTCATCGCGCGCCAGCAGTCCCAGCAGGTCATACATCTCCTGATCGCTCAGGGTGTAGAAGCCATCGAGCAGCCGCTCCATGGCGCGGCCGACGAAGCCGGAGGCGCGACCTACCGCGAGGCCATCGGCTGCAGTGAGGTTATCGATGCCCAGATCCTGCACCGCAATGGCATCGTGCAATCCGGTGTGGACCCCCAGCAACATGCAGGGGGAGTGAGTGGGCTCGGCGAAGAAGCAGTGGACGTTGTCTCCGAACGCCAGCTTGAGACCAAAGGCCACGCCGCCCGGGCCGCCACCCACGCCGCAAGGGAGGTAGACAAACAGCGGGTGGTCGGCATCCACCTTGATACCCATCTGGTCGAACTGTGTTTTCACCCGCTCACCCGCTACCGAGTAGCCGAGGAACAGGGTGCGGGAGTTCTCGTCGTCGATAAAGAAGCAGTTGGGGTCGCGTTCGGCCTCTTTGCGCCCCTGTTCCACCGCTACCCCGTAATCTTCGGCATATTCGACCACGATGACGCCGTGTTCACGCAGCTTGCGCTTCTTCCACTCCCGCGCATCGGCTGACATGTGGACGGTGACGGTAAAGCCGAGCTTGGCGCTCATGATGCCGATGGACATGCCAAGGTTGCCGGTAGAGCCTACCGCGATGCTGTACTGGCTGAAGAACTGGCGAAACTCGTCGCTGAACAGTTTGCGGTAGTCATCCTCTTCGCAGAGCAGACCAGCCTTGATCGCCAACTGTTCGGCGTGAGTCAGCACCTCGTAGATACCGCCTCGCGCCTTGATGGAGCCGGAGATGGGCAGGTGGCTATCTTTTTTCAGCAGCAGCCTGCCGGTGACTTCAACGCCATAACGCTGGTTGAGCGTGGCCTGCATCGCCGGAATGGCGGCGATGTCGGACTCCAGAATACCGTTGCTGGCGCGGGTCTCGGGGAAGGCTTCGCACATGTAGGGGGCGAAGCGGGCCAGCCGAGCGGAAGCGTCCGCCACATTGTTGTTATCGAGCCCCACATAGGGCAGACCGGCAGCCAGAGTGGTGGTGTTGGGGTTGAACCAGGTGACTGGCTCAAGCGCGATCAGGGATTGCACCAGTGGAAATTGCGCTGTGAGCTGTTGTACGTCGATGTTTTTCATAGTGTTCTCGGTCTTGTTACACGATAAAGGAGAGCAGGAAGGTACCGGCCAGCGCCATCAGTGAGGCGACAAAGGTGGCGGTGGTGTAGTACTTGAGCGTTTCGTTCAGGGTGGCGCCGCAATACTGCTTGACCAGCCAGAACAGAGAGTCAGTCACCATGGTGCAGCCAATGGCACCGGAGCCGATGGCTAGGGTCATGATCTCCGGGCTGATGTTCGGGTAGTGCACCATGATGGGGGAGACGATGGCGGTAGCGCCCATCATGGCAACGGTAGCGAAGCCCACGGCGGCGTGCAGCACGATAGCCACCAGCCAGGCCAGCAGAATGGGGTGCATATCCAGCTGGGAGAGGATGGTGGCCCCAGGCCACTTGCCTTGAGCACCCCGTTGAAGGCGCCACCCGCACCGATGATGAGCCGAATGTTGGCGATGGAGGAGAAGCACTCCTCGGTCTTGTTGAGCAGCCCTTCCATCTTCATCTGCTGGCGGATCCCCAGCACGTAGTAGGCGGTGAAGGCGGCGATAAACATGGCGGTGATGGGGTTGCCGATAAACTCCAGCACGGTGTAGAGGTGGCTGGCGTGCTCCATATTGAGCTCGGCGACCGTCTTGGCCAGCATCAGCAGGATGGGCAGCAGCACGGTGAAGAGCGAGGCGCCTAAAGTCGGGAGAGTTGCTTCATCGCGGGCCTTGATGTCGGCAAAGGCAGCGGGCACCTCCTTGAATGGAATCCGGTTACCCAGCAGCTTCAGAAACAGCGGACCGCCCACCAGCGAGGCAAAGAGGCCGACCGCGAGGCCATAGACGATGACCGAGCCGACGTCAGCCCCCAGCTGATTGGTGACATAGAGGGCAGCAGGGTGGGGCGGCACTATGCAGTGCACGGCCATCAGGGCGGTGCAGAGCGGAATGGCCAGGGTCAGCAGCGAGGTGTTGGTCTTGCGGGCGATGGAGAAGGCGAGCGGAATGAGTAGCACCACCCCGACTTCGACAAAGAGGGTGATGCCACATACCAGACCGACCAGCACCATGATGACCTGTGGCGAGAGCCAGCGGCATTTCTGCAGGGCGAGGCCGATGCGCTCCGCAGCCCCCGACACCTCCATCATCTTGCCGAGTATGGTGCCAAGACCGATGACGGCGGCGAGAAAGCCTAGCGTGCCGCCAATGCCCGCTTCCATGGCGCTGACCATCTTGAGGGGCTCCATCCCCATCAGGGTGCCGACATAGAAGCTGGCCAACAGCAGGGCAAGAAAGGGGTGGATCTTGCCCTTCACTATGGTGACCACGATAAGAACGATGCTACTTAGCAAGGTAGCGATGACCCATACCTCTGAACTCATACTGCGCCTCGACATCTGTTGTGTGTGATTGTTTATGCGCTTATTGAATGAAAATGAGGCGGGGCTGACAAATGATGAAATCGACCACTTGGGTGATCTGAGGTGATGCAAAGGCGCTACATTGGTCACAATTTATCTAAATCACATTCTTTGGGTCTTTTGACTTCATCCTGAAGGTGGCCTGTGGGTGTATCATCGGTGGCCATTGCGAAGAGGGGGATGAATGTATAACGGGGATAATTACATATCGCGCAACAAGCTGCTGAGTGGCTACCAGCTGGCCAAGTTGCACACCTTCGAGGCGGCCGCCCGCCACGGATCCTTTGCCATGGCAGCTGATGAATTGTCGCTGAGTCCCAGTGCCGTGAGCCACCGGATCAGCGCGCTGGAAGAGGAGCTGGGGTTCAAGCTCTTTGAGCGTTTTCACCGCAAGGTGGTACTGACGGCGGATGGGCAGCGGGTGTTCTGGGCGCTCAAATCTTCGCTGGAGTTCATCAATCAGGAGATCCTGGAGATCAAGAATCAGGAGCTCTCCGGTACCCTGACCATCTATTCGCGTCCCTCCATCGCCCAGTGCTGGCTGGTGCCCAGGTTGGCTGATTTCTCCCGCCTGCATCCGCAGATCGAGCTCAATATCATCACCGGCAACGAGAACATCAACCTGCATGGTTATGGCATCGATTTGACCCTCTATTTCGATGAGAAGAGCCCGGAGCGGCTTGCCATCCACCCGCTGATGGATGAGTTCATGCTGCCGGTCTGCAGCCCGGAATATGCCGAGCAGCACGGGCTTGTCGGCAATCCCGCCAACTTGTCCTTGTGCCGGCTGCTCCATGATCGGCAGGCATGGGGATTTGACTCGGATACCGATGAATGGAGCTGCTGGGCTCGCCACGCCGGGGTCAGCCTCGAGGCATGCCAGCTGAGCATGGGTTTTGATCGCTCGGATCTCGCCATCATCGCCGCCATGAATCACGCCGGGATCGCCATGGGGCGCAAGAATCTGGTGAGCAAGCGACTGGCTCGCAACGAGCTGGTGGCCCCTTTTGCCGGGCTGGAGGTCAAGTGCGAGCAGCGTTATTACATGGCGACCCTGCCCAATCGGGCGTGTCCCAAGATCCAGGCCTTTATCGACTGGGCGCAGGAAATGGCTGCCGAGATGGAATGAACAGAGGCCGGTGCGCAAGAGCAAAATGAAGATGGTAAAGCGCGAGTGAACGAAGGTAGCGGTTTAACGTAGCGGGAAAATTGGGGGAGAGGGGTTGGCTGATGGTGGTTGGTCGCGAGTTGCCTTGCTGCCAACCGTGGCTGGCAGCAAGGCAACGGTCGGGATCAGGTGGTCTTTTCCAGATGGTTCTGATAAATCTGCTGCCACTTGTCCAGTTCGTTTTCATCACCCTGCTGCTGCCAGAACTCGCAGATGGAACTCGCCATCTCACATGCCATGGCGTGGTCACCGTCACGGCGACTCATCAGGTATTGCCCCAGCCAGCTTTGATACTGTTTCATTGCACGATCTCCTTATCTATTTAACCCTTGATACTGCAGCTGTGGGCCACCCGTCCGGCAGTGTTGCGCCACACTCCACTTTCGCCGCGCGCTGCTTGTTATTGCCTCGCTTGTTGTCAATCAGGACAGAGAGCGTATGAGAAAAAGGCGAAAGTGTTAAAAATTGGCCACCACCTTATCACAAAATGGTGTGATATGCAGGCTTTGGGGCCAATTGAGTTATAAGCGTGGGTTGTGTGTCCCGACATAGCGACAGGAATTGACGGAGAGTATCGGCACGCAACTTGTGCCGCAAGCAGGCGTTTGAGTGGTTACTGGGTTACCCGACGTGCCTGCCAGTAGCGACTGTTCCAGTAGACGTTGTCGAGGCGGGAGCGGATCACTCCCTTGCTGGTGGAGGCGTGAATAAACTCGCCGGCACCTGTGTAGACCCCCACATGGTACTGTTGCCAGCCGGTCTTGAAGAAGACCAGATCCCCGTGTTGCAGCCGGTAGCGATCCACCGGTTTGCCAATGCTGGCCTGAGATTCGGTGGTTCTTGGCAGGTTGAAGCCCAGCACCTGACTGTAGGCGAGCTGGGTGAAGGCGGAGCAGTCTAGCCCGGCGCGGCTGGCGCCGCCCATCCGGTAGGGCACTCCGCGCCACTGTTGGTAGAAGCCATCAAAGGCACTGCTCTGCCGGGGGGCCGGAGGTGGCTCTGGCGTGCTGGAACAGGCGGCCAGCAGCAGAGTCAGCAGGGATAGCAGCAGCTTGCGATACATCGGGCTCTCTCCACGGACGGGTCTACCAAACGAGACATTTATCGAGCGCCATATCTTGCCAAATCGTTCTGGCAGTAGGGGGCGAGACAACTTTTCCATCATAAACAGGGATCTGGCTCCAGACCTAGTCTCCGAGAGGAAAAATGTGGCGGGGAACTGAAAAACGCCAACCCGAGGGCTGGCGTTTGTTGTCACTCGTTGTGGCTGATCAGCGGTTTAAGCAGCTCGGCCAGCTTGTAGAAGGTCTGCACCCGGGTGGTGCTGGGGCGCCAGACCAGCCCGATCTCGCGATAGGAGGTCTCTCCCGGCAGCGGGATGGCCACCAGATCGGAGTTGGCAAGAATGCCGGCATCGATGGCCATCTGCGGCAGGAAGGTGGTGCCAAGACCCGCTTCCACCATCTGCACCAGGGTGTGCAGGCTGGTGGCGGCGAACGGGTTGATCTTGCTCTTGTCCCGCAGGCGACAGGCGCTCACTGCGTGCTCGGTGAGGCAGTGCTCCCGTTCCAGCAGGAAGATGCTCTGGTTGGGCAGCTCCTTGTAGTCGAACGGGGTATGCAGACCGGCCGCCATGCTGGCGGGCATCACCATGTGGAACGGATCCTGGCCGACGGTCTTGCAGTGAAATCCACCGATCTCGATGGGCAGGGCGAGGATCAGCAAGTCGAGCTGACCCTGTTCCAGCTGCTTGAGCAGATTGCTGGTGGTGTCTTCACGCAGCAACAATTCGAGGTCAGGATAGGTTTTGCTGCACTCTTTCAGCAGCTTGCTCAGCAGGAAGGGGGCGATGGTGGGAATGCAGCCAAGACGTACCGTCCCCTGCATCACGCCGCCCTGATGTTGCCCGAGCTCCATCAGATCCCGCGCATCGGAGAGCAAATTGCGAGCGCGCTCGACGATTTCCATGCCGACCGGGGTCATAATGAAGCTCTTGTGGTCCCGCTCCACCAGTTGCAGGTTCATCATGTCCTCCAGCGTCTGGATCCCGGTACTCAGGGTCGACTGGCTGACATGACAAGCCTTGGCGGCGCGGTTGAAGTTTTTGTGCTCATCGAGAGCAACCAGATATTGCAGCTGTTTGAGGCTGGGCCAACGTTGCATAGAAAAACCCGATTAATGCTATCTATTTAATTTGATTTAACTAATCTACCACCGGGTCTATAGTTTGTCGCTTGAATTAGATGGACTTGGCTCTAGGTAGCCCAATCCTCACCGGATTGTTCACTTCACATAAAGAGGAATTGAATATGGTATTGGTAGGCCGTCCCGCACCCGATTTTACCGCCGCAGCTGTTCTGGGTAATGGCGAGATCGTTGATTCATTCAACTTGTCATCCCACATCAAAGGCAAAGCTGCCGTTGTCTTCTTTTATCCGCTCGATTTCACCTTCGTCTGCCCGTCCGAGCTGATTGCCTTCGATCACCGTTATGAAGAGTTCCAGAAGCGTGGCGTGGAAGTGATCGGTGTTTCCATCGATTCCCAGTTCTCCCACAACGCATGGCGCAACACCAAAGTGGAAGATGGCGGTATCGGTCAGGTCAAGTACCCGCTGATCGCCGACGTGAAACACGAAATCTGCAAAGCCTATGACGTTGAGCATCCGGAAGCCGGTGTGGCGTTCCGTGGCTCCTTCCTGATCGACAAGAACGGTGTCGTTCGTCACCAGGTTGTCAACGATCTGCCGCTGGGCCGCAACATCGACGAGATGCTGCGCATGGTCGATGCCCTGCAATTCCACGAAGAGCACGGCGAAGTGTGCCCGGCTCAGTGGGAAAAAGGCAAAAAAGGTATGCAAGCCTCTCCGGACGGCGTTGCCAAGTACCTGTCCGAGAATGCTGACTCCCTGTAATCGGGTCGTACTCTCCTTGAAGAACCGGCGTCTTGGCGCCGGTTTTTTTATACCTGAGATTTATCCATCCCCTGACATTGCGGTCACACTCTTCTCACTCCATCGCTATTCCAAGCAGCCGTTCGCTGGCGTACTCGTCGTTTCGAAATGAGGTGCTGATCCGAATGGCTGGGTGGGGGGATATGCCGACAGACAATCGCCATAAAAAAAGCGCGCCATAGGCGCGCTTAGTTCACAAGCGGAGGTGTTATTCCTCAAAGATCCCGAAGTGATCCTTGGCGAAATTGACCCGCTGCTCCACGTTCATCTTCACCTGTCCCAGCTTCTCGATGGTCTTGAGATTGGGCACCAGGCCGCGACCGTTGGCGATCTGGATGGCAAGACCGGGACGGGCGTTGAGCTCCAGCAGCATGGGGCCGCGGAACTTGTCCAGCACCATGTCAGTACCGATATAGCCCAGACCCGACATCTCGTAGCAGGAGGCCGCCAGGGTGAGCAGGGTATCCCAGTGTGGGACCTTGAGCTCATAGAGGTCGAGGCCGGTATCCGGATGGTGGCGCAGCGGATTGCCAAACTGCACCGCCCGCAGGGCACGACCGGTACGCAGGCACAGACCCACCCCCACGGCGCCCTGGTGCAGGTTCGCCTTGCCGTCGGAGGCGGCGGTGGAGAGGCGCATCATCGCCATCACCGGGAACCCCTTGAAGATGATGACCCGAGCATCGGGTACCCCTTCAAAAGAGTAGCCGTCGAACACATCATCAAAGTTGATGAGGCCTTCCACCAGTGCCACGTCTGGCTTGCCGCCAAGCGAATAGAGCCCCGCCAGAATGTTGGATACATGGCGCTCCAGATCCTGACCGTTGGAGGCGCTGCCGTTGGGTTTATAGAAGAGGCCATCTTCCTGACGCAGGATCACCAGGATCCCCTTACCGCCCGAGCCACGGGCCGGCTTGATGCAGAAGCCCGGCCAATCTTTTACCAGCTCGGTGATGCGACCCACATCGTGCTGGGCTCGGATGGTACCGATCAGCTCAGGCACGGTAACGCCTGCATCCAGCGCAATTTGCTTGGTCTGCAGCTTGTCATCCACCAGCGGATAGAGGCTGCGCGGATTGTAGCGGCTGATGTAGGAGTGGTTGCGCTTGTTCATGCCGAGGATGCCTGATTGGGACAGGCTCCACGGGGTGGTGTATTTTTCCCAGAACCACATCGGTTACTTGTCCTTACCCGGGGTGACGCCAGATTTCATCTCGTCCACCAGCGGCTTGAAGCGCTTCAATTCGCTCAGCTTGTAGCCGGTGTAGTTACCCATCAACAGCACGGTCGCCATCAGCACCAGCTGCAGGCCGAGGAAGTTGAAGGTGAGGTGACGAATAAGCTCGTTATCCATGGCCAGATAGGCGATGACGGCAACCAGCAGAGAGCCGCCGCCCTGGCGGAACACCTCTTTCGGGCCCTCTTCTTCCCACAGGATGGACATCCGTTCGATGGTCCAGGAGAGGATGATCATCGGGAAGAAGGTGATCTTCATGCCGTCGGTCAGCCCCAGCTTGAAGGCGAACGCGGAGAAGATACCGATCATCGAGATAACCATGATGATGATGGCCGATATTCGGGCGACCAGCAGCAGGTTAAGCCGAGACAGATAGGAGCGAATGATGAGACCGGTGCCGACGATCAGCAGGAAGCCGATGAGACCGGTGACCAGCGAGGTCTGGATAAAGGCGACCGCGATCAACACCGGCATAAAGGTACCTGAGGTCTTGATCCCCACCAGAACCCGCAGGAACACCACCATCAGCACGCCGATCGGGATCAGCAGCAAGCCCTTGAACAGGGTCTGCTCTTCCAGCGGCAGGCTGTGGATGGAGAAGTTCATCATCTCTGATTTTTCGAACTTCTGCGCCAGTGCCACGCTAACCGGCTGCTCCTGCTCGATCATCGAGAAGCTGACACGGGAGTTGTGACCACCGGTCACGTCCAGCAGGGCGCCGGAGTTATATTCCCACAGCAGCAGGTTGGCCGGACGACCCTGTTCACCGGTTTGCGGGTTGAACAGCTTGTAGTCGGTCGGGCTGTTGAATACCTGCAGGTAATCCACCAGCTCCTGACGACGGCGGCCATCTTCCAGATTCAGGGCATGCACCACGCGGGTCGGCACGTCAGCATTGTTGAGCAGCTCGGCGATCAGGTTGGCGCGGCTCTTGTGCTTTTTCAGCAGCTCGGCGTTCTGCTCCTGCTTCTCGATCTCCTTGATGATCTCGCGAGTCAGGGTGTAGCCATCGGCAGAGCGCTCCTGTGCCCGCTCGAGGATCTGCTTCATCGCGGTGGCGTAAGGCTCACTCTCGATCTGCTTCTCGATGGCAGGCGGCTGCGGATTGGCGGCCGGTTTGGCGTGGGCATCCGCCATCATGTCGACGCGGTAGTAGAGCTCCTGACGGCCGGAGGCGGTGCGGATGGACCACTCGGCGCGGGCATCGCCATCTTTCTCGACAAAGGAGAGGCCGTAGCCGGGGCTGGCGGCGTTCTCGTTCATCAGGGTGAAACCGGGCTGGGTGCCCGGAATGGCCAGAGAGGCGATCACCGGCTCACCGGTCGCCTCAAACTCCAGCTTGGCTTCGATAGACCAGATCTGGCGCTTTTCACCGGGCGTCAGCGGTACATCCAACGCGATATGGTGATAGATCGTCATCCCCAGGCCGACAATGTACAGCAGGGCTACCAGCAAATAGAACGGCTTACGGGAAACCATGGATTATTTCACATCCTTGAGCTTGGGTTTGGGTTGGATATATTCGCGGGCTACATCAACCACGGCGATGTCTTTCAAAAATTCGCGACCCAGCAGCACAGGGAAGGTCATGTCGCTACGGTCTTTCAGGGTAAATTCGGCTTTCTCGGTCATGTCGCCAATGCGCACGGCCAGACGCACCACCGGACGGCGGTCCAGATCGTCGGCAGAGGCCTGACGCACCCGTACATGGCGTACCAGCGGCGCTTCGATCTGGATCTTGTCGTCCACTTCCTGATGGCTCAGGAAGAAGCGCACCCAGTTTTTGCCGTTGCGCTCGAAAATAGTGATCTCCTGCGCACTGATGGAGGAGGTGGTCGCACCGGTATCTACCCGCGCCTGGAAGGCGTCGTTGGCAGCATCAACCCAGATCCACTCGGCTTCACCGACCATCAGCTTGCCATCGATGGTGTGACCCTGATTGGGGGCCGGGCACTTCTCGGTGGGGATGGCCATCGGCTTGGGCGGCTCGGAGGGGAGGGTGGCGAGCTTGTGGTCTACTTGCTTGACGGACTCTTTCATATTGGTGACATCTGTGTTGAGCTGAACCAGCAGGTGCTGTTGCTGCACATACTGCTTCTGTTGCTGTTCCATGGATGTTTGCAGGCGCTGCTCGCTCTGGCTCAGCTCGCTACGAAGCTCGGCCAGCGTCAGAGCAGGAACCTGAGGCGCTTTTTCCATATTGACACACCCGCCGAGACTAAGCAGGGAGAGCAGGGTCATTCCTTTTAATTTGCTTTTCATGTCATTCATTTAACTGTGCTTCCTGGAATTGGGTCAGTGTAACTTCCACAAGCGCCACCGGCTAGTCTTTGGCCTTGCGGGCAATCAGTACGGCACGTTTCGGCGCCGGGTGTCCTTCTACCGTGAGTGCCGGATTGTCTGGATCCAGATAGTCACTCAGGGATTCATTAATCATCCAGTCGGTACGACGCTGTTCGTCGGTGCTGGTCATATTCTCGTCTACTATTCGCACGTCGGTGAAGCCGCAGCGCTCGACCCATAGCTTGAGGGCGCGGCTTGAGGGAATAAACCAGACGTTGCGCATCTTGCCGTAACGATCGGTGGGCATCAGCACGTCGTTGACACCGCCGTCAATCACTAGCGTCTCCAGCACCAGCTCGCCATCATCTTTCAATTGATTGCGCAACTGCTCGATGTGCTCGATGGGGGATTTGCGGTGATAGAGCACTCCCATGGAGAAGACGGTGTCAAAGGCACGCAGCTCCGGCAGCTCCTGAATACCGAGCGGCAACAGGTGGGCACGCTGATCATTGCCCGCGAAGTGGCGAATGGCCTCGAACTGGCAGAGGAACAGCGGACTCGGGTCTATGCCGACTGCAAGCCGAGCCCCTTCACCCACCATGCGCCAGAGGTGGTAGCCGCTGCCGCAACCCACATCCAGCACGTAACGTCCTTCGAGCGGGCTGATATGGGGCAGCACCCGATCCCACTTCCAGTCAGAACGCCACTCGGTATCGATGTGGATGCCGTGCACGGTGAACGGCCCCTTGCGCCAGGGCATGAAGTGGCGCAGCAGGCTTTCGACCTTCTTGCGCTCCCCTTCGCCCAGGCTCTCGGCCGAGCCAATCTCGACCCGGCTTTTCAGCTCGATGTTGCCGGGGGAGACCACCGGCAGCTTGTTGAGGGCGCGGTTCCAGCGCGGCAGGTCGCCATGCTGGTTGTCATGTTGCCAGGCGTGCAGCTGGGCGGGTAGGGTATGCAGCCAGTGGCTCAGCCGGTTTTTGGCAATCAGTTGATAGAAATTGGCAAAGTCGATCATGGCTGGGCGTCGCTGGATTTGATGGCAATCATGGAGCCGAAGTTGAAGCACTGAAACCAGAGATCCTGATGGACGAAACCGGCGTCGCGCAGACGGGCCTGATGCACCGGCAGGCTGTCGGTGCGCATCACGTTCTCAAGGGCGGTGCGTTTCTGGCTGATCTCCAGCTCGCTGTAGCCATTGGCCCGCTTGAAGTCGAGATGCAGATCGATGAGCAGCTCGTTGACCGGTTCATCTTCGAAGCGGAACTTTTCGCTCAGGATCAGGATCCCGCCCGGGCGCAGACCATCGTGAATGCGCTGGATCAGGGCGGCCCGTTTCTCCGGCTCGACAAATTGCAGGGTGAAGTTGAGCACCACCACGGAGGCGTTCTCGATCTCGATGTCGCAGATATCTGCTTCCACCAGCTCCACCGGCACCTCGGATTTGAAACCGGAGAGGTGGGAGCGGGCGCGCTCAATCATCGGGTGGGAGAGATCCACCGCGGTGATGCGGCAGCCGGACTGGCTGACATGGCGACGCATCGCCTGGGTCGCGGCGCCCAGTGAGCAGCCGAGATCATAGAGTCGGCTCTCGGGTTGGGCGTAGCGGGCGGCCATCATGCCGATGGCGGAGATGATGTTGCTGTAACCCGGCACCGAGCGCTGGATCATATCGGGAAACACGTCGACGACCTGTTCGTCAAAACAGAAGTCTCCCAATCGGGCGATCGGGGCGGCAAAAATTTGATCTTTGGTATGCATGCTGGCGCAACCTGACAGTCGGGACATCACCCGGCTGTATTGTTCAATTGAGTCGTTGGGTGACACCCATCAGAGTAGATTTATCACCTGTTTACGAACGGGGTGGCTGGTCGTGAAATCCTTTGGACCTGCCCTGTTCGTACGGGCCATGTTCCGGACCCTTACTTGGGGCGGTAGTGTAGAGGATTGATGGCCGTTTGTCTTGACGCCAGGGCTTGCCACGCCACAAAAAAGCACTTTTTTTGCAGCGAAACGATGGCCGCAGAATGGGTTGGCTAAAAGCGCAGCACTCCCTGCCGTGCGCGATCGTTTTCCCCTGGCCAGGGGGCCATCTCCTTCTCCAGCAAGCGGGTGATCTGGCGGGCCAGCTCAGGTGCCTGGGCGTTGTCGGCAGTATGTATATAGAGGTAGAGATCCTTGCCCTCGGAAAGCCACTGGCGCCAGTGGGGGAGCCAGCTGGGCAGGAAGGGGTGATTGGCCGCCGGGTCCGGCAGGCCGATAAAGCGCACCATGGGGGCGTTGGCGGTGGCCAGCAGATGCACCGGCAGGCGCGGTTTCTTGCCCTGGGCATCGACAAGGGCTGGCGTGGTTGCTGGCACCGAGAAGAGTGGCCGGCTGTCGAGCATCACCCGGTTCACACCCTGTTCCATCAGCAGCCGGTTCAATGCCCGCTCGGCCTCCCCCTTGGCGAAGAACTCAGGGTGACGCACTTCAATGGCGTAGCGAAACGCCCGCGGCAGCCGATCAATAAAGGCCGCCAGTCTGGCCAGCCCCTGTGGCCCGAAACGGGCGGGCAACTGCAGCGTGAGCAGCCCCAGCTTGTCGTGCAGCGGGGCGAGCAGGCGAATAAAGTCGGCGACTTGTTTGTCTGCGCTCACCAGATCGCTCTGGTGGCTGATGGTTTGCGGAAATTTGAAGTTGAAACGAAAGTGGTCGGGCACCGCATCGGCCCAGCGCTGTACCGTGTCCTGTGTCGGCAGGGCGTAGAAGGTGGTGTTACCCTCCACCGAGTTGAAGACGGCCGCGTAGTGGGCGAGGTGTTCGGCAGGCTTGGCGCCAAGGCCCAGCAACTGGCCGGGCCAGCTGGGGTGGGACCACTGTGGCAGGCCCAAATAGAGGCTCATGGTGGCTATTATCTTCGCTCTTGGTGCATTCGTGCCGATTTTTTGCCCGCTTTTTGCCATCGAGTGCAAAAAACTGGCGAAAGGAGGCTGCTGGCCATTTTACCCAAAAGGGGGTTTTCCTCTATAATGCCAGCCCTTTTGTTTTTCAATTTCTTGTGACCCATGCCTATCTACGAATATCGTTGCGACGTCTGTGGCCATGAATTGGCAAAACTGCAAAAGCTTTCCGATGCCCCCCTGACCGACTGTCCGGCCTGTAGCAAGCCGAATCTGGTCAAGCTGATATCGGCGGCAGGCTTCCGGCTCAAGGGAACCGGATGGTACGAGACTGATTTCAAACCGGGTAAGAAAAAGAATCTGGCCAGCTGTGAGACAGACGGTGCTTGCCAGTCGTGCCCGGCGGCCCAAGGTTAACCGTCTCTCTACAATTTCGAAGGAAGAAGTCCATGCGCTCTATCTATTGCGGACAGGTCAATGAGGCCCATGCAGGGCAGACCATTACATTGTGCGGTTGGGTTCATCGTCGTCGTGATCTCGGCGGTCTGATCTTTATCGATATGCGCGACCGGGAAGGGATCGTTCAGGTGTTCTTCGATCCGGACAAGCCGGACGCGTTCGCCCTGGCCTCCGAGCTGCGCGGCGAGTTCTGCATCCAGGTGACCGGCGTGGTGCGCACCCGTCCCGAGTCCCAGCGCAACAGCGACATGGCCACTGGCGCCATCGAAGTGTTCGCCCACGAACTCAACATCATCAACCGTGCCGAGCCGCTGCCGCTGGACTTCAATCAGGTCAACAGCGAAGAGATCAGCCTCAAGTATCGCTACCTGGATCTGCGTCGTCCCGAGATGGCCAAGTACCTGAAGACCCGTGCCAAGGCCAGCGCCTTCGTACGCCGCTTCATGGACGAGCACGGCTTCCTCGATATCGAGACCCCGATGCTGACCAAGGCCACCCCGGAAGGTGCCCGTGACTATCTGGTGCCGAGCCGCGTGCACAAGGGCAAGTTCTACGCTCTGCCGCAATCACCCCAGCTGTTCAAGCAGTTGCTGATGATGTCCGGCTTCGATCGCTACTACCAGATCGTCAAGTGCTTCCGTGACGAAGACCTGCGTGCCGACCGCCAGCCGGAATTCACCCAGATCGACGTGGAGACCTCCTTCATGACCGCGCCGCAAGTGCGTGAAGTGATGGAAGATATGATCCGCAAACTGTGGCTGCACATCCTGAACGTGGATCTGGGCGACTTCCCGATCATGACCTTCGACGAAGCCATGCGTCGCTACGGCTCCGACAAGCCGGACCTGCGGCTGCCGATGGAGCTGGTCGATGTGGCTGATCTGCTGACTGCCGTCGAGTTCGCCGTGTTCGCTGGCCCCGCCAACGATCCGAAAGGCCGTGTGGCTGCCCTGAAAGTCCCGGGCGGCGCCGACCTCTCTCGCAAGCAGATCGATGAGTACACCAAGTTTGTCGGCATCTACGGTGCCAAGGGCCTGGCCTGGATGAAGGTCAACGAAGCCGCCAACGGCATCGAAGGCGTGCAGTCTCCGGTTGCCAAGTTCCTCTCTGACGCCATCGTGCGCGAGATCCTGGCCCGTACCGGCGCAGCCGACGGCGACATCATCTTCTTTGGCGCTGACAGCAAGAAAGTGGTCTGCGATGCCATGGGTGCCCTGCGCCTGAAAGTGGGTCGCGATCTGGGCCTGCTGGAGAACAGCTGGAAACCGCTTTGGATTATCGACTTCCCGATGTTCGAGGAAGATGGCGAAGGTGGTCTGGCCGCCATGCACCACCCGTTCACCGCGCCAAGCAACATGAGCCCGGCCGAGCTGAAAGCCAACCCTGTGGGTGCTTACGCCAACGCCTACGACATGGTGATCAACGGCTACGAAGTGGGTGGCGGCTCTGTCCGTATCCACAACAGCGAGATGCAGTCCACCGTGTTCGACATCCTGGGTATCACCCCGGCCGAGCAGCGTCTGAAGTTTGGCTTCCTGCTGGATGCCCTGAAGTACGGTACCCCGCCGCACGCCGGTCTGGCCTTTGGTCTGGACCGTCTCAGCATGCTGCTGACCGGCACCGAAAACATTCGGGACGTCATCGCCTTCCCGAAAACGACCGCGGCCGCCTGTCTGATGACAGACGCCCCCAGCCTTGCCAATGCCGCCCAACTGGGTGAGCTGGCGATTGCAACCACCGTCAAGGGCGACGAGTAAGCCGATACCGGCACCGGAGGCCGCCGCCGTGCGGCCTCTGTGTTTCCCTTGGGTTAGTCATGATCAGTGTTACTGACATTTAAAAAATAACGGAGAGTCTCTATGGCAGGTCACAGTAAATGGGCCAACATCAAACACCGCAAGGCCGCTCAGGACGCCAAGCGTGGCAAGATCTTCACCAAGTTGATCCGCGAAATCACTACCTCCGCGCGTCTGGGTGATGCCGATCCGGCCAACAACCCGCGTCTGCGTGCTGCGGTGACTGCCGCCCTGACCAACAACATGACCCGCGACACCATCAACCGTGCCATTCAGCGTGGCGCCGGTGGTGGCGATGGCGAACAGCTCGAGACCATCGTGTACGAAGGTTACGGCCCGGCTGGCTCTGCCGTCATGGTAGAGTGCCTGACCGACAACCGTAACCGTACCGTAGCCGAAGTGCGTCACGCCTTCAGCAAGTGCGGTGGCAACCTGGGCACCGACGGCTCCGTTGCCTATCTGTTCAGCAAGAAAGGTCTGCTGACTTTCGTGGGCGTAGACGAAGATGCCCTGATGGATGCCGCGCTGGAAGCGGGCGCCGATGACGTGGTCACCGAAGAGGATGGCACCATCGAGGTGTACACCACCCCTAACGACTTCGGTACCGTGCTGGACGGTCTGGAAGCTGCCGGCTTCAAGGCCCAGAGCGCCGAAGTGACCATGATCCCCTCCACCGAAGCGGAGCTGGATGCAGAAACTGCACCCAAGCTGATGCGTCTGATCGACATGCTGGAAGATCTGGACGACGTGCAAGAGGTTTACCACAACGGCTCCATCTCCGATGAAGTCGCTGCGACCCTCTGATCGCTGAATCGTGCTCTCCCAATGGCAGCCAGATGGCTGCCATTTTTTTATCTTTGCATCGTGGCAACTGCTGATGTGTCGGTTGAGCAATCGGCGCAACAATTCTCTTCACTGACAGTCTTTCCCGCTTTCTCTGCGCATCATCATTGCTCTATTCATGCCAGTCGGTTGGCCCTGCACGTACGCCAGTCGGCAGTTCTGCTGCATTGCGTTAGCGAGGCTCCGCTTATCCTGTTTATCACACCTTTAGCTCTTGAGATGGCGTTGACTGCTCACATCTGCCCGTCAGGGTAATTCGTTGCGGGTAGGGGAGAGGAGGTGATGGGGCGCGCTCTTGTTATCACAGGTGCCCATCAATACAGAGTCACAGGTTGGGATGTTGATAGCGGATTGGCTGGGGCGAGTTGGTTGGTTGGTTGGTTGGTTGGTTGGTTGGTTGGTTGGTTGGTTGGTTGGTTGGTTGGTTGGTTGGTTGGTTGGTTGGGAAGTGAGGGGCTGCACTACCGCAATCGGTTGGAGAGAGGAGCTCTGTGATAAGTGGCAGATAAAAAAGCCCGCGCAGTGCGCGGGCTTGTTATCTCAGGACTGGTTATCAGGCCTTGGATTTCTTCTTGCCTTCAACCTTGGCTTCAACCGGGGCAGCAGTTACCGGAGCGGCTTCGGTGAACGGACGACCGTAGTAGGAGTCCAGCAGAACCTGCTTCAGCTCGCTGATCAGCGGGTAGCGCGGGTTGGCGCCGGTGCACTGGTCATCGAAAGCTTCGATAGCCAGCTGGTCAACCTTGGCCAGGAAGTCAGCTTCAGTCACGCCAGCTTCGCGGATAGAGGCCGGGATACCCAAGGTAGCCTTCAGCTCGTCCAGCCAGGTCAGCAGCTTCTCGATCTTGGCGGCGGTGCGGTCACCGGCAGCAGTCAGACCTAGGTGGTCAGCGACTTCGGCGTAACGACGACGAGCCTGCGGACGGTCGTACTGGGAGAACGCAGTCTGCTTGGTCGGGTTGTCGTTCGCGTTGTAGCGGATGACGTTGCTGATCAGCAGGGCGTTAGCCAGACCGTGCGGAATGTGGAACTCGGCACCCAGTTTGTGAGCCATGGAGTGGCACACACCCAGGAAGGCGTTGGCGAACGCGATACCGGCGATGGTGGCAGCATTGTGCACCTTCTCACGAGCGATCGGGTCGTTGGCACCGTTCTGGTAGCTGGATGGCAGGTACTCTTTCAGCATTTTCAGGGCTTGCAGCGCCTGACCGTCGGAGTACTCGTTGGCCAGTACGGAAACATAGGCTTCCATGGCGTGAGTCACGGCATCGATACCACCGAAGGCACACAGGGACTTCGGCATACCCATGACCAGGTTGGCATCAACGATGGCCATGTTCGGGGTCAGCTCGTAGTCAGCCAGCGGATACTTCTGACCAGACACTTCATCGGTTACTACTGCAAACGGAGTGACTTCAGAGCCGGTACCGGAAGTGGTGGTGATACAGACCAGTTCGGCCTTCACGCCCATTTTCGGGAACTTGTAGATACGCTTGCGGATATCCATGAAGCGCATGGCCAGATCTTCGAACGCAGTGTTCGGGTGTTCGTACATCACCCACATGATCTTGGCGGCATCCATCGGTGAACCACCGCCCAGCGCCAGGATAACGTCCGGTTTGAAGGAGTTGGCCATCTCGGCACCCTTGCGAACCACAGCCAGGGTCGGGTCAGCTTCTACTTCGTAGAACACTTCCACTTCCATATTCTGTGCTTTCAGCAGGCTGACCAGTTCATCGGCGTAGCCGTTGTTGAACAGGAAGCGGTCAGTTACGACCATAGCACGCTTTTTACCTTCCAGGTCGCTCAGAGCGATCGGCAGGGAACCACGACGGAAGTAGATGGATTTCGGAAGTTTGTGCCACAGCATGTTTTCTGCCCGTTTTGCGACTGTCTTCTTGTTGATCAGGTGCTTCGGACCCACGTTTTCGGAGATGGAGTTACCGCTCCAGGAACCGCAACCCAGGGTCAGGGACGGAGCCATTGCGAAGTTGTACAGGTCACCGATACCGCCTTGGGTAGACGGAGTGTTGATCAGGATACGCGCGGTCTTCATCTTGTCGCCGAAGTACTTGATGCGGTCAGCGTTGCGGTCCTGGTCGGTGTACAGACCGGAGGTGTGGCCGATACCACCGATGTTGACCATGTCACAGGCCATATCAACGGCGTTTTCGAAGCTGCTAGCACGGAACATACCGAGCAGCGGGGACAATTTCTCGTGAGCAAACTCATCTTCTGCACACAGCTTGACGCCTTCACCGATCAGGATCTTGGTATCAGCCGGCACAGTTACGCCTGCCATCTCGGCAATCTTGGTGGCTGGCTGGCCAACGATGTTGGCGTTCAGGGCACCGTTGATCAGGATGACTTTACGTACCTTGTCAGCATCTTCTTTGGAGAGCACGTGGCCCTTGTGGGATGCAAAGCGCTCTTTAACCTGGTCGTAGATGGCATCAACAACGATGACTGCCTGCTCGGAAGCACAGACCACACCGTTATCGAAAGTCTTGGACATCAGAATGGAGGCAACGGCACGCTTCACGTCGGCGGTTTCGTCGATAACGATAGGTACGTTACCGGCACCTACACCGATGGCAGGCTTACCGGAGGAGTAGGCTGCTTTCACCATGCCCGGGCCACCGGTGGCCAGGATCAGGTTGATGTCTTCGTGCTTCATCAGGGCGTTGGAGAGCTCAACAGACGGTTGGTCGATCCAGCCGATGATGTCTTTCGGCGCACCAGCGGCAACAGCTGCATCCAGTACCAGCTTGGCAGCGGTATTGGTGGAGTTCTTGGCGCGGGGGTGCGGGGAGAAGATGATGGCGTTGCGGGTCTTGAGCGCGATCATGGATTTGAAGATCGCAGTGGAGGTCGGGTTGGTGGTCGGAACGATACCACAGATGATACCTACCGGCTCGGCGATGGTGATGGTACCCATCTGATCATCTTCGCTCAGAATGCCGCAGGTCTTCTCGTCTTTGTACTTGTTGTAGATGTATTCGGAGGCGAAGTGGTTCTTGATAACCTTGTCTTCGATGATACCCATACCGGATTCTTCCACGGCCATCTGGGCCAGGGGGATACGGGCGTTGTTGGCGGCCAGGGCGGCGGCACGGAAGATCTTGTCTACCTGCTCTTGAGAGAAGCTGGCGAATTCACGCTGGGCTTCCTTAACGCGGGCGACCAGTGCATCCAGTTCAGCCAAATTGGTTACTGCCATGTTTATCTCCTGATTATTTGAAAACTGTTTAGTAAGACGTTGGCAATGCCCGGCAATTATAGTCGCCCTGTCAAGACGGTATCGTTGCAACAGCTTTTTCACATGCCTTACTAAATCGCTTTCTGAGTCGATTATAGAGCGGGGCTGACTCAGAAAAACTTGATCTGGATCATGTGTAACAAAAGAACAAAAGAAATTTTATTTCACAATCCTTGTTTGACTGATGTTATCGGAATGTGCATCAAAGGGAAAGGCGAGAGACTTGTTAACGCAGGGTAATAAACCATATTTATCAAGTGGTTAATTGTACTTCGCCATCAGATAGTAGGGCCGTTTTGGCTGTGCAGGTTAGCAAATATGAGTGAATCGGTTTCAAAACCACCGACAAACGCGCTTTATTCCAGCGTTTGTTGCAAAAATGATTGTTGTTTTAATCCATGACTAATCCGCTTTATTCCCCAAGGGGGCCATTTCTGTCCCCTTTCCCGGTTTTTGCATTGTGGCTCTCTTGCCGAGTCAATGAAGTGATGTCTGGCCTGAAATAGTGGGAAGGCAAAGCCTGGATCCTCTCGAGTCGCTTGGTCATTCGGTCAGTCACCGTCTTACTCTCTGGTCATGATTAAGCAGGCTTGCGCTCACTTTTCTGGCGCGTGTCGGGCGGTAGAAAGGGCTTTTGGCATCGGTTTATGCCAGTTAGCGCGGATGCATTAGATGAACTAACTAAAAAACCCTCAAAATGGTGAGATTATTTGATTGGTGCCCGCTCTGGCTATGATGTAAATTTACGCACGAAATTAATGGACTGGCCCGCTGGGCCCGAAACTCTATTGGAAGGCGCCTATGGCAGCAATTGACGTCTCGTTGTATCTGAAGTTTTTTGTCGGTTTGTTCGCAATTATCAACCCGCTTGGTTTGTTGCCGGTGTTTGTCAGCCTGACCAGCCACCATACCCAGGCCGAGCGGATGAAAACCAATACCACCGCCAATATCGCGGTGATGGTGATCCTGCTGGTCTCCATGTATATGGGGCAGCTGATCCTCGATGGGTTTGGTATCTCGCTGGCATCGTTCCGTATTGCCGGTGGGTCGCTGATTACCCTGATTGCTTGGTCGATGCTGCAGGGCAAGCTGGGCGAGGTGAAGCACAACAAACAGGAAAAGGGCGAACTGGCGGTGCGCGAGTCTATCGCCGTGGTACCGCTGGCGCTGCCGCTGATGGCGGGCCCCGGTGCCATCTCCTCGGTAATTGTCTATGCCAGCCAGAGCCACTGGCAGCAGCTGCTCGGCATGTCAGTGGTTGTCGTTGTCTTCTCTTTCTGCTCCTGGCTCATCTTCCGCGCCGCGCCGCTGCTGTTCAAGATCATGGGCAACACCGGCATCAACGTGGTGACCCGTATCATGGGTCTTATCATGATGTCGCTGGGTATCGAGATCATGGTGGCCGGTATCAAGGGGGTTTTCCCCAGCCTGATGTGAGCCAGCTCCGCTTTATGAAAGCCGGTCCTCGTGACCGGCTTTTTATTGGTTGCTTTTTGCCCGGTCTTTTCTAGAATCGGTCGTTTGTGTGAAAAATGAGCGCTTTGCTGGTGTTTTAATACTGAAAAAGCGCATGCCAGCTGATTTTTTGACCAGAAAATGACGATTACCCTGACAATATCTGTTGCATTATCGGAATTGGCAGGGAATTATGCTGGGAGCGGGTTTTAACCCCGTCACTTTAAAAAACGCATGGAATGTTCTTGTTGGAGTAGGGAAATGACTCATAAAAAAACAATGATTAACACATTGCTGATGGCTGCAGTGTTTGGTGGTGTCAATGTGGCTCAGGCTGCCGATGTCCCGGCGGGAACCAAGTTGGCTGAAGTCCAGCAACTGGTAAAAGGCAACGGCTCCGAGCCTGCGACCCTTGACCCGCACAAGACCGAAGGAACGGTCGAATCCAATATCCTGCGCGACCTGTTCGAAGGTCTCGTTGCATCCGGCCCGAAAGGGGAAATTCTCCCGGCGGTGGCTGAATCCTGGGAAACCAAGGATAACAAGCACTACGTCTTCCACCTGCGCAAAGATGCCAAGTGGTCCAACGGTGACCCGGTCACTGCCCACGATTTCGTTTTTGCTTTCCAGCGTGCCGTTGATCCGAAAACCGCCTCTCCTTACTCCTGGTATCTGGAGATCCCGACTATCGCCAACGCCACCGATATTATCGCTGGCAAGAAACCCGCTGATACGCTGGGCGTGAAGGCGACCGACGACTACACCTTCGAAGTGCAGCTCGAGAAAGCGATCCCTTACTTCGTCAGCATGCTCTCCCACACCACCACCTATCCGGTACCGAAGAAGGTGATCGAGAAGTTCGGTGACAAGTGGACCCAGCCGGAAAATATGGTATCCAACGGTGCCTATACCCTGAAGAACTGGGTGGTGAACGAGCGCGTCGAAGTGGAGCGCAACAAGCACTACTGGAACGATGGCAAGACCGTCATCAACAAGGTGGTCTATCTGCCCATCCAGTCTACCAACGCTGACCTGAGCCGCTATCTGGCGGGCGAAGTGGACATCACCTATCAGATGCCCATCGAGCGCTTCAAGCAGATGAAGAAAGAGAAGCCGGACGAGCTGAAAGTGACCGGTTATGTTGGTACTTACTACTACCAGTACAACGTCAAGAAGAAGCCGTTTGACGATGTGCGCGTCCGTACTGCGCTCTCCTATGCCATCGATCGCGACGTGATCGCCGACAAGGTGATGGGGCAGGGTCAGACGCCCGGTTACACCCTGGTGCCGGACTTCGTCGATGGCTTCAAGCCGGTAGCGCCCGAGTGGTCGAAGATGACCCAGGCCGAGCGTGATGCCAAGGCCAAGGCGCTGCTGCAAGAGGCCGGTTTCGATGCCAGCAAGCCGCTGAAGTTCGAGCTGCTCTACAACACCGATGACAACCACAAGAAAGTGGCTGTGGCCGTGGCCTCCATGTGGAAGAAGCTGGGGGTGCAGGTGAGCCTGGTCAACCAGGAGTGGAAAACTTACCTGGAAACCAAGAAACAGGGTCAGTTTGATGTAGGTCGTGCCGGCTGGATCGCCGACTACAACGAAGCCTCCTCCATGCTGGATCTGATGCAGACCACCCACGGCAACAACGACGGCAAGTACTCCAATCCGGAGTTCGACAAGCTGATGGATTCATCCCGTGATCAGGTTGATGTGGCGGCCCGCAACAAGCTCTACGTCCAGGCTGAAGAGATCCTGGCCAAGGACATGCCGATCGCCCCCATCTACCAGTACGTGACTGCCCGTATGGTCAAACCCTATGTAGGCGGCTATCCGGCCAACCCGCTGGATAACCTCTACAGCAAAGATATGTACATCATTGCTCACTGATTTAAAGCAACAAGTCGCATAACAAGCAGGGCCCGCCGGACGGCGGGCCTTTATTACAACCGCGACCATTTGGAAGCAGTACAGGACAGGAAATGTCTATGTTGAAATTCATTTTTAAACGGCTATTGGAAGCGATCCCGACTCTGCTGGTCTTGATCACCGTCTCTTTCTTCATGATGCGTTTCGCCCCCGGTAACCCCTTTACCAGCGAGCGTTCACTGCCCCCCGAAGTCATCGCCAACATCGAGGCCAAATATGGGCTCGACAAACCCATTGGCATGCAATATCTCACCTACCTGGGCAACCTGGTGCAGGGTGATTTGGGCCCCTCTTTCAAATACAAGGATTTCACCGTCAATGATCTGGTGAGTCAGGCGCTGCCTGTTTCCGCCAAGATCGGGACCACGGCCTTCTTCTTCGCCGTGCTGCTGGGGGTCACCTTCGGCACCATAGCGGCACTGAAACAGAACACCATCATCGACTATCTACTGATGTCGTCGGCCATGGCCGGGGTGGTGATCCCGGGCTTTGTGCTGGCGCCCTTGCTGGTGCTCTTTTTCAGTATTCATCTGGGTTGGTTCCCTGCCGGTGGATGGCAGGGTGGTGGCATCCAGTTTATGGTGCTGCCGGTGTTCGGCATGATGATGTACTACATCTCCGCCATCTCGCGGATCATGCGGGGCAGCATGATCGAGACCATGAACTCCAACTTCATCCGGACCGCTCGTGCCAAGGGCTTGCCGCTGCGCCACATCATCCTGAAACACGCGCTGCGTCCGGCCATGCTGCCGGTGGTCTCATATCTGGGCCCGGCCTTTGTCGGCATCATCACAGGTTCGGTGGTGATCGAGACCATCTTCGGTCTGCCGGGGATCGGTCAGCTGTTCGTCAACGGTGCCCTTAACCGTGATTACTCCATGGTGCTCGGTCTGACCATTCTGGTCGGCGCCCTTACCATCACCTTTAACGCTGTGGTCGATATTCTCTACGCCTTTATCGATCCCAAGATCCGTTACTAATTCGGGAGTTCATCATGGTTGTTTCAACTGAAAAACGCGATGCCGTCGAGGCGTTCGCGCAAAAGGTCGAGGTGGTGGAGGGGCGCTCCCTGTGGAAGGATGCCCGTCGCCGTTTCCTGCGCAACAAGGCGGCCCTGACCAGCCTGATCATTCTGACCATCATCGGTCTGGCGGTCATCTTTGGCCCCCATCTGTCCCAATACACCTTTGACGATCCGGACTGGGGCGCCATGCAGTCGCCGCCCGATATGGAAGCGGGTCACTACTTCGGTACCGACAGCCTGGGGCGCGATCTGTTCGTGCGCACTCTGCTGGGTGGCCGGATTTCCCTGATGGTCGGCATCATGGGCGCCATGGTGGCGGTCATCATCGGCACCCTGTATGGCGCGGCCTCCGGCTTTATCGGCGGGCGGGTCGACAGCCTGATGATGCGGGTACTGGAGATCCTCAACGCCTTCCCCTTCATGTTCTTTGTCATCATGCTGGTCACCTTCTTTGGCCGCAATCTGGCACTCATCTTTATCGCTATCGGGGCGGTGAGCTGGCTCGACATGGCGCGTATCGTGCGCGGCCAGACCCTGAGCCTCAAGAGCAAGGAGTTCATTGAGGCGGCCCACGTCTGCGGCGTCTCCAAGTGGAAGATCATCACTCGTCACATCGTACCCAACGTGCTGGGGATCGTGGCGGTCTACGCCACCCTGTTGGTGCCCGGGATGATCATGTTCGAATCCTTCCTGAGCTTCCTTGGCCTGGGCGTGCAAGAGCCCATGACCAGCTGGGGTGCTCTGCTGGATGAAGGCTCCAAGTCGATGGAAGTGGCCATCTGGCAACTCCTGTTCCCCGCCGGTTTCATGGTGGTGACCCTGTTCTGTTTCAACTTTCTCGGGGATGGTCTGCGCGACGCCCTCGATCCGAAGGATCGCTAATCAAGGCGGCAAGTGGCTGCCTGCACGAGTGCGGCCACCCATCGCTGACAGCGAATCGGATCGACAGGAAAACGTCACGAAAGATCGATAAGGAGTTTTTATGAAATTACTGGATGTAAAAGATCTGCGGGTCGAGTTCAAGACCCCGGATGGCAATGTGGTGGCGGTCAACGACCTCAACTTTTCTCTCTCTGCCGGTGAAACCCTGGGGATCGTCGGCGAGTCCGGCTCCGGCAAATCCCAGACCGCGTTTGCCATCATGGGCTTGCTGGCCAAGAACGGCGTGATCACCGGTTCCGCCAAATTTCAGGGTGAAGAGATCCTCAATCTCCCCGAATCCAAGCTCAACAAGATCCGCTCCGAGAAGATCGCCATGATCTTCCAGGACCCCATGACCTCGCTCAACCCCTACATGAAGGTGCAGGATCAGCTGATGGAAGTGCTGATGCTGCACAAGGGGATGAACAAGGCGGCGGCATTCGAGGAGTCGGTGCGGATGCTGGACGCGGTGAAGATCCCCGAAGCGCGCAAGCGGATGGGAATGTACCCCCATGAGTTCTCCGGCGGTATGCGCCAGCGGGTGATGATCGCCATGGCACTGCTCTGCCGCCCGCAACTGCTGATCGCCGATGAGCCGACCACCGCGCTCGACGTGACCGTACAGGCCCAGATCATGACCCTGATGAACGAGCTCAAGCGCGAGTTCAACACCGCCATCATCATGATCACCCATGACCTTGGCGTGGTCGCCGGTATCTGCAACAAGGTGCTGGTGATGTATGCCGGTCGTACCATGGAGTACGGCAAGGTGGACGATATCTTCTATCGCCCGAGTCACCCCTATACCGAAGGTTTGCTGCGTGCTATTCCCCGTCTCGATACCGAAGGGGAAGTGCTGCCCACCATCCCGGGCAATCCGCCCAACCTGCTGCGTCTGCCCACCGGCTGCCCCTTCCAGGAGCGTTGCCATCGGGTGAGCGAGATTTGCGGCCAGCAGTCGCCAATCCTGACGCCGTTCAATGACGGCCGAGAGCGCGCCTGCCACTGGGTATCGGATGCCATGAACAAGGGGGCCAACTAAATGGGTGCCGAGAAGAAATTGCTGTTGGAAGTGTCTGACCTCAAGGTGCACTTCAGTATCAAGAGTGGCAAGGCGTGGCCATGGGCCAAGCCATCTGATTTGAAAGCGGTCGATGGTGTTACCCTGCGCCTCTACGAAGGGGAAACCCTCGGGGTGGTGGGTGAGTCCGGTTGCGGCAAATCTACCTTTGCCCGCGCCATCATCGGTCTGGTGCCGGCGACGGCGGGCAAGGTGGTGTGGCTGGGTGATGATCTTACCAAGCTCGACCAGAATGCCCTGCGCGAGAAGCGTAAAGAGATCCAGATGATTTTCCAGGATCCGCTGGCCTCTCTGAACCCGCGCATGACCATCGGCGACATCATTGCCGAGCCGCTCATTACCTTCTATCCCAACCTGCCACGGGAAGAGGTGAAGGAGAAGGTGCGCGCCATGATGAGCAAGGTGGGGCTCTTGCCCAACCTGGTCAACCGCTACCCGCACGAGTTTTCTGGCGGCCAGTGTCAGCGGATCGGTATCGCCCGGGCGCTGATCCTCGAGCCCAAGATGATCATCTGCGATGAGCCGGTGTCGGCCCTCGACGTCTCTATTCAGGCGCAGGTGGTCAACCTGCTCAAGTCGCTGCAAAAGGAGATGGGGCTGTCGCTTATCTTCATCGCCCACGACCTGTCGGTGGTCAAACACATCTCCGACCGGGTGCTGGTGATGTATCTGGGCAACGCCGTTGAGGTGGGGACCCGCAAGGAGATCTTCGCCAATCCGCTGCACCCTTACACCAAGGCGCTGATGTCGGCGGTGCCGATCCCGGATCCGGAGCTGGAGCGCAACAAGGTGACCCAGATCCTGGAAGGGGACTTGCCATCGCCGATGAATCCGCCGTCAGGCTGCGTGTTCCGCACCCGCTGCCCGGTGGCGGGCCCCGAGTGTGCCAAGACCCGCCCTGTGTTGGAGGGGAACTTCGACCACGCGGTCTCCTGCCTCAAGGTGGATCCGCTCTGATTGCACAGGCAGCAATGAAAATAACGGGGCACTCATACAGCGCCCCGTTTTTTGCGTTAAGGGTGAAGATGCCTCTTGGCGTTATCTTTTACCGCTGTTAATATCCGCGCAACAAGGGGAGTAACTTCTCGCCGGTTTGTCGTCATTACGGTGCACCCATTTCCTGCAGTGCACCCGGCAGCCGGGCAGTTGATGCAAATCAGCTGTAAGTGAGACCTTGCCGAGAGGCAAGGTGTATCTGCTCCAAACGCAAACCCACGCCTCTCGGTCGTGGGTTTTGTCGTTTTTGGGAGAAGTGAAAATGGGTGAATGGTGGATGTGGACCGGTTTCTTCAGCATAGTGCTGGTCCTGTTATGGATAGACATACGCTTTGTCGGTGGCGGCAAGTCACACAAGGTGTCCCTCAAAGAGGCGGGTGTCTGGTCCCTCATCTGGGTCAGCGTGGCGCTGCTCTTCAACCTGGCCATCTGGCTCTGGCTGGATCACAGCGCGGGCCGTGAGATTGCCAACCAGAAGGGACTGGAGTTCCTCACCGGCTACCTCATCGAGAAAGCGCTGGCAGTGGACAACGTATTCGTCTGGCTGATGCTGTTCGGCTACTTTGCCATTCCGGCCGAGCTGCAGCGCCGGGTGCTGCTCTACGGGGTACTGGGTGCCATCGTGATGCGGGCCGGTATGGTGTTCGCGGGCAGCTGGCTCATCGAGCAGTTCCACTGGATCCTCTATCTGTTTGGCGCTTTCCTGCTGCTGACCGGTGCCAAGATGCTGTGGGCGGCCGACAAGGAGCCGGCTCTCGCCAACAACCCGTTGCTGGGCTGGATGCGCCGTCGCTTCAAGGTGACCGAGACCCTGGAAGGGGAGAAGTTCTTCGTCTGGCGTGACGGTGTGCGCTATGCCACCCCGCTGCTGTTGATCCTGGTGCTGGTGGAGGTGAGCGACCTCATCTTCGCGGTGGATAGTATCCCGGCCATCTTCGCGGTGACCACGGATCCCTTCATCGTGCTGACCTCCAACATCTTCGCCATCATGGGTCTGCGTGCCATGTACTTCCTGCTGGCGGGTGTGGCTGATCGCTTCGCCCTGCTCAAATACGGTCTGGCACTGATCCTGATGTTTATCGGGGTCAAGATGCTGCTGCTGGATATCTTCAAGATCCCGACCGGTATCGCACTGGGCGTAGTCGCGTTGATCCTGCTGGCATCCATGGGCCTGAGTCTGTTTGTGACCCGTAAAAAGGCCGCTTAAACGCAACATCATTTAATACCAAACAACAAGGGCTCCCGCGGGAGCCCTTTTTCATATCGCGTGATCAGCGTTTGATCTTCTTGGGGTTGGTGTAGCCCCAGATGGTGTACATGTCCGCCAGCAGGGCGTCGTTGTACTCCTCCAGATCCGCCTGTTTCACTTCGGCGTCACCCTGACGGCCAAACAGCACCACCTCGTCGCCGGGTTTCACACCCTTCAGGTCGGTCACGTCCACCATGATGGTGTTCATGGAAGTCTTGCCGACCACCGGCACCTTCTGACCCTGGATCAGCACATAGGCTTTGTTGCTGAGGGCACGGCGATAGCCATCGGAGTAGCCCAGCGGCAGGTTGGCGAGCCAGGAATCACGCTTGAGGGTAAAGGTGCGGTCATAACCGACGGTGTTGCCCGCCGCATAGTGGTTCACCGAGGCGACCTGGGTCTTGAATGCCATCACCCGTTTGTATTCGGTGTAGGAGGGGATGGAGTCGCCGTAGAGCAGGCCGCCCGGGCGCACCATGTCGAAGTAGGCGTCCGGCACGGCCAGGGTGGCGAAGGAGTTGGCGGCATGGATGGTGATCTTGCTGCGATCCAGCTTGCCCGCTTCCAGCAACCACTGGGAGTCCAGTTTGAACTGGGCCAGCCCCATCTTGACATCCTCTTTCTCCTCCACCGGGAAGTGGGTCATGATGCCGACCGGGGTGATCCCCTTGAGCTTGAGCATGGCCAGCGCATCCTGCTTGGCATCGGCCAGACGCAGGTCGATGCCGTTGCGGCTCATGCCGGCGGAGTTGAGCGCGATATGCACCGGAATGGTGGTGTGGTGGCGCTGGGCGATATCGGCGATACCCTGGGCACTCACCAGACTGCCGATCAGCTCCTCCATCTTGTAGGGCAGGGCCTGCTCTACTTCATCCGGGGTGGCAGCACGCACCCGCATCAGACGGCCGGTAAAGCCCTTCTCGCGGGCGACGCGCGCCTCTTCGTTGCTGGCGATGCCGATGCAGGGGATATTGGCCTTGACCACGGAGGGGACCAGCAGGTCGATGCCATGACCATAAGCGTCGGCCTTCATGATGGCGCAGATCTGCGGGCCCTTGTCGCCGAGGCGATCCTTGAGGGTCTGGATATTGTGTTCAAAGGCGCCCAGATCCACTTCCAACCAGGCGTTGCTGGCGGTTTGCTCCTGGCCGCTGCGATGATCCGTCGCAAGGGGCAGATAGGGAGCCGCAACGGCTTGGCCCGCGAGCAGGCCGAAGATCAGGGTAGCCAGCAGAGTTTTCTTGTGCATGGTGATTCCTTTTTGTTGTTCGCGTTGGATAGTTTGGACGGGGTCGGCCACATTGGTGGTGGTTTAACCACAACTTGTTGTTATTATTATGATCTTTGTCACTCTCAACAGGCGCTGACTGGTTGGGAGTCTACCGCAACACGGGTTCGGCCGACACTCGTCAGGGGAAGAAAATGGTCAATCTTGAGTTACGTTTGCCACCACCGCTGATCTTCCTGCTCTGTGCCGGGGCCATGTGGTGGCTAAGAGGGGAGAGTCAGCCCGGCATCTGGGCAATGGCGCTGATGGCTGTGCTGGTCGTGGCGGGGGCCATCATGGGCTTTGGTGCCCTGCAACGGTTTCGTCACCACCAGACCACGGTCAGCCCCACCAAACCTCAGCACACCAGTCGTCTGGTGACCTGTGGCGTCTATCGTGTCAGTCGCAATCCCATGTATCTGGGGCTGCTCTGCTGGCTGGCCGCCTGGGGCTGTTATCTCGGTGGAAGTTGGGTCTGGGTTGGGCCAATCGTGCTGGTTGCCTGGCTGACTCGCTTTCAGATCATGCCGGAGGAGCGGCTGTTGCATGCCCGTTTCGGCGACGAGTATGTGGCGTATTGCCAGCGCGTTCGCCGTTGGTGCTGACTGGCTGTGAGCTGCGTGAGCTGAAGGATAAGTCGGGTCAGCCGTGCTGGATAAAGAGAACCCCGGGCGGGCCCGGGGTTCTCGAGGGGCTAGTTAGAAAAAATCGCCCTTCTCGTCCTTGGTGGGTTCGAGGCTCCAGCCGGTGGCATCGCTGCTGCTGGCAATCTGTCCCTTCTCCTTCCACAGCTTGATCTTGAGGCGCAGGTTGTTGGCCGAGTCGGCGTTCTTCACCGCCTCTTCTTCCTCAATTACCCCTTCCACCACCAGATCAAACAGGGCACTGTCGAAGGTGACCATGCCGAGGGCCTTGGATTTCTCCATCACCTCTTTGAGACCACCAAATTCGCCGCGCTTGATCATGTCGCGGATGGTGTGGGTGCCGAGCATGATCTCCACTGCGGCCCGGCGGCCGCCATCGGTGGTTTTCACCAGCCGTTGGGAGACAAAAGCCTTGAGGTTGTTGCCCAGATCGTTGAGCAGCTGGGGGCGGCGCTCCTCGGGGAAGAAGTTGATGATGCGATCCAGCGCCTGGTTGGCGTTGTTGGCGTGCAGGGTGGAGATGGCAAGGTGGCCGGTTTCGGAGAAGGCCAGCGCATGTTCCATGGTCTCGCGATCGCGAATTTCGCCGATAAGAATGACGTCCGGCGCCTGACGCAGGGTATTTTTCAGCGCAGCGTGGAAGCTGCGGGTATCCACGCCAACCTCCCGCTGGTTGATGATGCTCTTGCGGTGGCGATGAACGAACTCCACCGGATCCTCGATGGTAATGATGTGGCCGCCGCTGTTGCGGTTGCGGTGGTCGATAAGCGCCGCCAGCGAAGTGGATTTACCCGAGCCGGTACCGCCGACAAACAGCACCAGACCGCGTTTCTCCATGATGGTGTCGAGCAGCACAGGCGGGAGTTTGAGATCTTCAAAGCGGGGGATTTCGGTCTTGATGTTGCGGGCCACCAGAGAGACTTCGTTGCGCTGCTTGAAGATGTTGACCCGAAAGCGGCCGATCTGGGGCAGGGAGATGGCGAGGTTCATCTCCAGATCCTTCTCGAACTGCTGCTTCTGCTCGCCATCCATGATCTCGGCGGCGATCCGCGCCACTTCACCCGGTTCCAGCGGCGTTTCGTTGAGGGGGCGCAGGCCGCCGTTAAATTTGGCGCAGGGGGGCGCGCCGGTCGACAGATAGAGGTCTGAGCCATCCTGCTTGGCCAGGATCTGTAACATGTCTCGCAATTCCATTTTTTTGCCTCGTCGATCAATGAGATGCCATGAGCGGGATGATATTGAGTGTACAGCCTCAGGCGCCGGTCAGTTTCTCGCGAAAGACAAAAAAGACCGCACCGAGAATGCAGAGCCCTGCCCAGAGATAGTCCCATTTCAGATCTTCCTTGAGATAGAAGATAGAGAAGGGGACGAATACGGTGAGTGTGATCACTTCTTGCAGGATTTTAAGTTGGCCCACGCTCATCACCGTATGGCCGATGCGGTTGGCGGGCACTTGCAGCAGGTATTCGAACAGGGCGATACCCCAGCTCACCAGGGCGGCAATGATCCAGGGTTTGTGGTTCATGCTCTTGAGGTGAGCGTACCAGGCGAAGGTCATAAAGACGTTGCTGCAGAGCAGAAGACCGATACTGGCGAAAATCGGGTTCATAGGGTTCTCCTTGAAAATCCGGCGCATTTTATCCCTGAACCACGGGTTTTCATACGTGGTGCGGGAGGGTATTTTTAACCAACAGGATAAACCGTGCGAGGTATGCGACGGGATGGGCAAGTTATGCGGGATAGTGTTGTTACTGTTATTTGCCATGCCGGTGCGTGCGGCCCCGACGCTGACGGTGGCCACCGATCTGTGGCCGCCATTTCGCATCCTGCAAGCGGATGGCCGGTTGCAGGGGCTCGACATGGACATCCTGCGCCGGTTGCAACAGGCGAGCGGCATTGAGTTGCAGGTTCGGCGGATGCCGTGGGGCAGGGCGCTCAAGCAGATGCAGACCGGCCAGGTCGATCTGATGATTGGCCTCGCCTATACCGCCGAGCGGGCGCAGTTTATCGACTATCTGCAGCCTGCCTACTACCAGTGCTGGCCCGCGTTTTATGGTCAGCCGGTCAATGTGGCCCGGATCCACCAATACCGCGATCTGCAGGGGGTGAAGGTGGGCTATGTGCTCAACTCCGCCTACTTTGAGCCCTTCAACAGTGACAGCCGCCTCGACAAGCACGGAGTACCCACCGAAGATCAGCTGCTGCGCATGGTGCAGCGCGGTCACCTGCCGCTGATGATTGGCACCGATTGTCAGGTGGACTATGCCCTGAGTCAGGGAAATGCCAGCCGGATAGGCAAGGCGGACTACCGCCCCGCCACGCCGGTGACCCTCTATCTGGGGATGAGCAAGCACTCACCTCACCAGTCGCTGCGCCAGCCCTTGCTGGTGGCGCTGCAAAATCTGGTGGCCAGCGGCGAGATAAGCGTGATGGCCAAGCGTTACCAGCCTTGACCTTGGGTGGCAAGCCACTGTTATCATGCCCTTTTCCTGCTTCCCCCCAGCGCTGCGACAGGGCCGGGGGGAAGCCTTGTTATTCGGGGATCATCCTTGTACCTCTCCCTTATCGCCCGCCAGCAGCGCTGGCAGCGGCGCTGGCTCTGTGGCCTGACGCTGCTGACCTTGCTGCTGTTTCTCTTCTCCCTCGTCTGGGGCAAGTTTGTGCTGCTGCCCTGGCAGCCTCTTGGCGATCTCGAACAGCGCATCTTGCTGGAGCTGCGCCTGCCGCGTGCCCTGCTGGCCCTATTGGCTGGCGCCGCGCTTGCTTGTGGCGGCGCCGTATTGCAGGTGATGCTGCACAACCCGGTGGCCGAACCCGGGCTGCTTGGCGTCTCGAGCGGGGCGGGCCTTGCCGCCATGGTGGCGATGGCGGTGGCCAAGGCGCTTGGTGTCTATCTGCCCGGCTGGGGGCTGTCGCTGGCGGCCTTCGGTGGCGCCTTGCTGGTGACCATGTTGCTCATTCGGCTGGCTCGTCGGGCGCGTCTCGGCCATGCCCGCTTGCTATTGTTTGGCGTCGCCATCGGCATTCTCACCAATGCCGCCATGACCTGGTTGATGTACTTTGCCGATGATGGCTCCTTGCGTGAATTCATGTTCTGGATGATGGGCAGCCTCTCTTACGGCAGCCAGCAGTTCGGCTGGTGGTGGCTGGTGCTGCCGCTCACTTTGGGCTGGCTCTGTTGGCAGGGCAAGGCGCTGCAACAGTTGTTGTTGGGGGAGACCCAGGCCCGCCTGATGGGGATGGATATCGACAGGATGCGGGTGCGGCTGGTGCTGGCGGTCTGTCTGCTGACCGGTGTGGCGGTGTCGTTGTGTGGTGTCATCGGTTTTGTCGGGTTGGTGGTGCCCCATCTGCTGCGGCTCTGCGGTGGCAGCGATCAGCGCTTTCTGCTGCCTGCCTCGGCGCTTGGCGGCGGGGCCCTGCTGCTGGTGGCCGATTTGGTTGCTCGATCCACCCTGAGCGCGGGGGAGTTGCCTATCGGCGTCATCACCGCCTCGGTGGGGGCGCCGCTCTTTATCTACCTGCTATTGAGGCAAACTGCCGATGGTGCTGCATGAATATCTGCATGATTTGGTCGGGGCGCGCAGTCTCCTTATTTACCCGTTGTTGAGGCAAACTGCCGATGTCACCCGCTGATCCCATGCCGGTTTCTTCTCGTGCTGCTGCGCCACTGCTGGAGGCGAGCGCACTCGCCATTGCCGGACGGCTCTCTCCCCTGGATATCCGCTGGCATGGCGGCCAGTTGGTGGCGCTGCTTGGCCCCAATGGCAGTGGCAAGTCGACCCTGCTCGGGGCGTTGGCGGGGATTTTACCCGCCGATGGCACAGTGCTGCTGGGGGGGGGAGTGCTTACTGACATGAGTTGGCCCGAGCTTGCCAAACGGCGCGCCATGTTGCCCCAGCGTCAGCCCCAGCTGTTTCATATTCCGGTGTTTCAGGTGTTGAGCCTGGGGTTCGATGAGGCGGTTGCGCCCGCCAGACAGAATGAGGCGATAAACGCACTGTGCGAGGCATTGGAGCTGGAAGCCTTGCTGGCTCGTGACTTCAGCCGGTTGTCGGGGGGCGAGCAGCAGCGGGTGCTGATTGCTCGCACCCTGCTGCAGGTGTGGCCGAGCCTCAATCCGACCGGCAAGGTGCTGCTGCTTGACGAGCCGCTGGCGGGGCTCGATCTGCATCATCAGCTGGCGCTATTGCGGTTGCTGAAAACCCTGGCCGGGCAGGGATTGCTGGTGGTGCTCGCCATCCACGATATCAATCTGGCCATCGACTGGGCCGACCGCATTCTCTGCCTGCAAGGGGGCGCGGTGGTGCGCGAAGGGGGTGTCGAGCTGGTGGATGAGGCGCTGCTGGCGCAGGTATTCCAGATCCGCACCGACCGCATCGAAGCGGCAGGGCGTGTGTGGTTTATGCCCAGTTTGTAAGTAGGGTGTACAGGAAAGAGCGCGCATGTAGGGCCGATTAGCGAAGCGTAATCGGCTGACAGCAAGAAAAAGGGGCCGGTATCAAAAATACCGGCCCCTTTGGTTTTATTCGCAGTTCAAGCCTGTTTGCTCAGGCGCACCTGTGCGGCTTCTGCCAGCATCGCCAGCAGGGTTTCGGTATCGTTCCATGACAGGCAGGCATCGGTGATGCTCTGGCCAAAGGTGGCGGCGCAGCCGTTCTCCACATCCTGACGCCCTTCCACCAGGAAGCTTTCTGCCATGATGCCGGCGATGCCGGTACGGCCGCGGCGAAGCTGATCGCAGATATCTTGCGCCACCAGCAGCTGACGGCGGTGATCCTTCATGCTGTTGCCGTGGCTGAAATCGACCACCAGACGCTCCGGCAGGCCCACATCGGCCAGCGCTTCACAGGCTTCATCGACACTGGCGGTGTCGTAGTTGGGGCGATGGCCGCCACGCAGGATCACATGACCAAAGGGGTTACCGGCGGTGCGGTAGATGGTCATCTTGCCGTCTTTGTCCGGCGAATAGAAGATGTGGCTGTGACGGGCGGCACGCACCGCATCGATGGCGATGCGGGTATTGCCGTCGGTGCCGTTCTTGAAGCCGACCGGGCAGGAGAGAGCCGAAGCCATCTCGCGGTGTACCTGGGATTCGGTGGTGCGTGCGCCGATGGCGCCCCAGGTGATGAGATCGCTAATATACTGGCCGGTCACCATATCGAGGAATTCGGTGGCGGTTGGCATGCCGATCTCGTTGATGTCGACCAGCAGTTTGCGCGCCAGTTTCAGCCCTTCGTTGACGTCGAAGCTGCCATCGAGGCGCGGATCGTTGATCAGCCCTTTCCAGCCGACGATGGTGCGCGGCTTCTCGAAATAGGTGCGCATCACGATGCAGAGGCTCTCTTTATACTGCTCGCGCAGGGCGTTGAGGCGCTGGGCATACTCGCGAGCAGCAGCGGGATCATGGATAGAGCAGGGGCCGACAATGACCAGCAGGCGCTGATCGTCTCCGGCCAGAATGGCTTCCACTTCGCGACGGGCATCCAGCAGATTCTGGGCAATGGTATCGGTGATCGGAAACGCGTGGGCAAGCTCGCTCGGAGTAATCAGTGACTCCAGGCGACGGGTGCGCAATTCATCTGTGTGAATGGACATACAACTCAAGTCTCGAGTGGGTGGTGTCAGCCGCAAGGGGCGAAAAAGCAAAGAGATAAAATAAAGCAAAAGTCCACCGATTGAAACCTTGGGGGGCTCTGATAGGATGTGAGGCCAAAATCGATTCCAAATGAGGTAGATAGCGTGGCAAAGCCAGGGGCAACCGGGGTCACCCGCATCATCAATGCAACCGGTTACAGCATGAAGGGGCTCAAGTCAGCCTGGATTAACGAGGCGGCGTTTCGGCAGGAGCTGATGCTGATCCTGTTGCTGATGCCGCTGGCCTTCTGGCTGGGGGATTCCCTCAACCAGATCCTGCTGCTTATCGTCATCAGCTGGCTGGTGGTGATCGTCGAGATCCTCAACTCAGCCATCGAAGCTGTGGTAGACCGGGTTGGCTCCGAGCATCATGAGCTCTCCGGTCGCGCCAAGGATTTGGGCTCTGCCGCCGTCTTTATCGCGCTGGCCCTGAACGCCCTGGTATGGGGTGCACTGGTGGGCCGCAACCTGTTGGGGTGGTGGTAAGCCACTACGCAGCCTTGAGGTTCTGCTTCATAAAAAAGCCCGTCATCACGACGGGCTTTTTGCTGCGCAGATAAGGGTCTATCAGTGGAGGATGCGGGCGCGGATGGTGCCGTTGATCTCCTTGAGCTTGGCGAGCGCCTTCTCGCTGTGCTCTGTCTCCACGTCGATCACCACGTAACCGATATGGCTGCTGGTCTGCAGGTATTGACCGGCGATGTTGATCCCTTCTTCGGCGAAGATCTGGTTGATCTGGTTCATCACGCCCGGCTGGTTGCGGTGAATGTGCAGCAGGCGGCTGGAGCCCTTGTGGCCCGGCAGCGACACTTCCGGGAAGTTGACGGCGGAGAGGGTGGAGCCGTTGTCGGAGTATTTGACCAGCTTGTTGGCCACTTCCAGCCCGATGTTCTCCTGCGCTTCATGGGTGGTGCCACCGATGTGCGGGGTCAGGATCACGTTCTCCAGCCCACGCAGCGGGCTTTGGAACTCCTCGTCGTTGGACTTGGGCTCGACCGGGAAGACGTCGATGGCGGCACCGGCAATATGGCCGCTCTTGATGACGTCAGCCAGCGCATCGATATCCACCACGGTACCGCGGGCGGCGTTGATGAAGATGGCGCCCGGTTTCATCATCCGCAGCTGCTCGGCACCGATCATGTTCTTGGTGGAGGCTGTCTCCGGCACGTGCAGGCTGATGACGTCAGACATATTGAGCAGCTCGACCATGCTCGGTACCTGAATGGCGTTACCCAGCGAGAGCTTGTTCTCGATATCGTAGTAATAAACCTTCATGCCGATGCTTTCGGCGATGATGCCAAGCTGGGTACCGATGTGGCCGTAGCCGATGATGCCGAGCTTCTTGCCGCGCGCTTCCACCGAGCGGTTGGCCAGTTTTTCCCACACGCCGCGATGGCACTTGGCGTTTTTCTCGGGGATGCCGCGCAGCAGCAGCAGGATCTCGCCCAGTACCAGCTCGGCGACCGAACGGGTGTTGGAGAAGGGGGCGTTGAAGACCGGAATACCGCGGATCTGGGCCGCTTCCAGCTCGACCTGGTTGGTACCGATGCAGAAGCAGCCGATGGCGACCAGCTTGTTGGCGGCGTCGAGGACTTTCTCGGTGATCTGGGTGCGGGAGCGCAGCCCGATGAAATGGACGTCGCGGATCTGCTCGATCAGCTCCTCTTCGGAGAGCGAGGTCTTGAGATACTCCACACTGGTGTAACCTGCGGCACGAAAGGTCTCTACGGTGTTGGGGTGAACCCCCTCCAGCAGCAGAACCTTGATTTTATCCTTGTCCAACGAAAACTTGGCAGTCATGACGATCCCTCTGTATGTGCAAACGTAAGTGCAGATTTGGTGTGCGAAGAAAACCGTAAAGTAGCAAAAACGTTTGGGAGAGGGAATATTTGTGACGAAAGTCAAATTCTTTGAAGTTATCAACGAATGTTGTAAACATCCGTATGCAACTTGTTGAGGGATAAATAAAAACGGCGCCATCAGGCGCCGTCATTTATTCACAGTGCAATGTTTGGGTCATATCCCATCCCGGGGCTCAATCAATGCCGCTGCTGCGTCAGGGCTGGCAGAGTGGCGTTGGCGGGCGAGGGAGAATACCGCTGCACTGTGTTACCGGTATCGGGATTACTGGGTAATCACGCCGTCCGGCGTACCGATCAGGACCACATCGGCGCCGCGGGCGGCGAACAGGCCGTTGGTGACCACGCCAACAATGGCGTTCAGTCGCACTTCCAACGCCTTGGCGTCGGTAATGGCCATGCCTTTCACATCCAGAATGTGGTTGCCGTTGTCGGTGACCACCCCTTCACGCCACACCGGGTTGCCACCCAGTTTGCGAATTTCGCGGGCCACGTATTCGCGGGCCATCGGGATCACTTCCACCGGCAGCGGGAACTGGCCCAGCACGTCGACGGTCTTGGTGTTGTCGATGATGCAGATGAACTTGTCTGCGACGGCGGCAACGATCTTCTCGCGGGTCAGGGCTGCGCCACCGCCCTTGATCATGTCGCGGGTTGCGTTGATCTCGTCGGCGCCATCCACATAGACGGAGAGTGCGTCGATCTCGTTGAGATCATATACGGTGATGCCGAAGCCCTTGAGGCGCTCGGTAGAGGCCACGGAGCTGGATACCGCCCCCTTGATCTCGTCCTTCATGGTCGCCAGCGCGTCGATAAAGTGGTTGACGGTAGAGCCGGTGCCCACCCCGACGATGGTGCCGGGAACCACATACTTGAGCGCAGCCCAACCGGCCGCCTTCTTCATTTCATCTTGAGTCATGATCGTTCCTTAAGAAAAAAGCGGGCGCATTATATCCAACCCGGTACCCCGTCGCGACCTTGTTGCTCACGTTCCAGGGCAAAAAGAGGGACTTTGTAAATCGTTTGCCTGTTTATTCTGCGTTTGCGCGCACAAAGCAGGGACTGCCTGCCAAAAACAGCCTATTCAAAGCGCCAGCAGTGGCTCGGGGTGATGATCTGGGGCAGCGGCACATCCCACTCCTCTTGCGGGACGGCATCTACCTGCTGGCAGTCGTGGGCAATACCGAGTGGCTTGGGGCCCAGCTTGTGCTGATGCCAGATGGCGAGAGTGCGATCGTAGTAGCCGCCCCCCATGCCAAGACGATTGCCCTCGGCATCGAAGGCGACCAGCGGGGTGCAGATAAGATCGAGCGTGCTGTGGGGCACCACCTGCAGGATATCCAGCTCCGGCTCTTCGATGCCGTAGCGGTTGCGTACCATGGGGCTGGTGGCGGTATAGCGCAAAAAGAGCAGGTGACCCGGGGTAAAGGGGTGGAGCACCGGCAGGTAGACCTCTTTGTGCTGGGCCCACAGCCAATGGATGGTGGGCAAGGGATTGATCTCCCCATCATTGGCCAGATAGAGGGCAATGCGCTTGGCGGCGAGGATCTCGGGGTGTTGCTTGAACTGGGCCAGCAGCTTTTGGGCCGCCGCCTGCTGCTCGGCCGGACTCAGATTTTTGCGGCGTTGACGAACCAGTTGGCGCAGGGATTGACGTTCGGGTTGGGACTCATGCATGGGGAACCTCTGGTATAGCTGCGCATCGATGGCTTGAACGCGCTCTACCTTAGCACATTCACTCTTGACGTTAAGGGGGGCAGGGAAACCCCGTCCCGGACGGCTGATGCCCGGAACGGTGGGATAAATGCTGGCTGAGCCGTTAGTGAGTCAACAAGGGCCAGGGTGTGGCCCCTGTTGATGGCATGTCGGCGCGCCAGACTCTGGTCAGTTACTTGTCAGCCTTGCCGCGCATCTGGTGCTTCACAAACACTGCAATGAGTGCTGCTACCGCGAGTGCCATCGGGTAGAAACTCATGCTCACTACCGCCAGCGGTGACAGGGCGAAGATGGATCCCAGCAGCAGCGCCTGTGCGCCCCAAGGGATCAGACCCTGTACCACGCAGGAGAAAATATCGAGCATGGAGGCGGCTCGGCGCGGGGTGACTCCGTGGTGTTCGGCCAGATCCCGGGCTACCTTGCTGGCGACGATAATAGCCACCGTGTTGTTGGCGGTGCACAGGTTGGTGAGGCTCACCACCCCGGCGATGCCGAGCTCGGCGGCTTTCTCGTTCTGTTCACCATTGTGCTCGCGAGTGAAACGGGCAATCAGGGCGCTGATGCGCTCACTGATCCAGGCCAGACCACCCTGACGCTCCATCAGGGCGCCGAGACCGCCGATCAGCATGGAGAGCAGGAAGATCTCCTGCATGCCGGTAAAGCCCTGATAGATATCCTTGCTGAACTGACCGATGGCGTAGCCGTTGATCATGCCCACCACTCCGGCGGCCAGAATACCGATCCCCAGCACCACAAACACATTCACTCCGGCGAGCGCCAGCCCCAGGATCAGCAGATAAGGCATCACCTTGAACAGCTCGATGGCGCTGCCGCTGGCCGGGGATTCCCCCACTGAGCCCAGGGTCAGATAGAGCAGGATCACCGCGATGGCGGCAGGGGCCGCAATCTTGAAGTTCTCGCGGAACTTGTCCTTCATCTCGCACCCCTGACTGCGGGTTGCTGCTATGGTGGTGTCGGAGATGATGGAGAGGTTATCGCCAAACATGGCGCCGGAGAGAATGGTGCCTGCCATCAGTACCGGATCGATGCCAGCTGCCTGCGCCACGCCCAGCGCGACCGGCGCCACGGCACCTATGGTGCCCATGGAGGTGCCCATAGCGGTAGCAATAAAGGCAGAGATGAGGAACAGCCCGGGCAACAGCGCCCAGCCAGGGATGAGCGATAGGCCCAGCGCCACGGTGGCATCAACCCCGCCGGTGGCCTTGGCCACGCTGGCAAAGGCGCCCGCCAGCAGATAGATAAGGCACATCGCCATGATATTGCTGTGGCCGACCCCCTTGAAGAAGGTCTCCAGATTGCTGTTGAAGCTCTCTTTGCCAAGCAGCAGGGCGAGCATCACCGCAGGCAGGGCTGCAACCGGAGCGGGCAGCTGATAGAAGGCGAATTCGACCCCCTGCAGGGTCAGCCAGGTACCGGTACCGATAAAGAGTGCGAGAAAAACCAGAAGTGGCAACAAGGCCCTGGCACTGGGTTGAGTCTGGATCATGTGTTCCTCTGAAATTGAACAATGACCTCCTGTCATAAACTGCTTTGTACCTCTATCGGATAGGGATAGGGGGAAAACAGGGCGGGCATCCTGCCGCATTGGGGTGCCCACAGTAGTGAGTCAACCTCGCTTGGTCAAGATAGACGTCCAGATGGATAGGTGTTTTTGTTTGATGATTCTGGTGTTATTGAGATATCCAAAGAATATTCGGAAAAAGAAGTTAGTGCTGTTTATTGTTCATTGCTGTTCTGACGCAGTCCGCGAGTATCTGGGGGTATCGCGTGCCTTTAATAAGGAAAGAGGTAAACGATAAGATCTCTGCATGCCATCTTGGGGATTTCTCCCGCTGCCAAACGTCAGCCGCACCTCTCTCTATCTCTACGTGAGCATGGTACGGATATTTCCAGAACGCGTGGACACAAGACCTGGGCTGTGTGGTTATTGTGTCAGTTTCTCCACCGCCTGAACGGCTGTCGCGAGAGCATCCTGTTCCAGCGTCAGCGGAATGTGGCCAATACCAGGCAGCAAGGTGACAGACCAGGAGATGCCGAGACGTCTTAACTCAGGTTCAAGTTGATCTGTTTGGAAAGCTTCGTCATTTGCACCCGCGATCACGGCGCAGGAGCGTTGCACATTGCGTAAATTCTGCTGATAGTCGCGCTCTGGCTGAAAGTTCGAGGCAAGGTTGAAGGAGTAAGAGGGGGTCAGCAGGGATTTCGCCTCATCATTAAGGGCAAAGTTCAGCACGGTCAGATGGTTGAGTGCGGAAATATGGAAACCGTTGAGGATGCTCAGGGCGATGAGGCGAGGCAAGCCGACACGTACCCAGCCACCGCTGTTGGGCCGGTAGTTGGCGGCGGTGGGGCCGAGATAGGGGGAGAGCAGCAGATAGCTCTCGAACAGGGTTTGTCGCGCACTGCCAGCAACACGCAGCACAAAGCCACCCCCTGACGAGAAACCGACGAGTGTTGCAGGCTTGGCGGGGGCCACTGACTTGATGAAATCTTCCAGATCGTCTTCAAGCTGACCGATGTAGTCAATGGTGCCTTTGTTGCCCGATGCGCCATGGCCGCGAATATCGAGGGCGTAGGCGTCGTATCCCGCTTGCGAAAAGGCGTTCGCCATCTTGTGCATGCTCTGGCTGCTGGCAGAAGAGCCGTGAACCAGTACCACGCTGCCCTTGACCTTGTTGTTCTTCGTATTGCCCTCTGCGCCATAGTGCCGATAGGCCAGCTGCGTGCCGTCACGCGCCGGGTATCTTGAGATAGGTGACATGTTGCTCCAGCCACTCCCCTTGAAAGGGTCGTTGATGCTGGCCAACGCCGGTGCCGGACTCGGCCCGCCAAACAGCAGAGCCGCTGCCAGCATGACCAGGGTCAGTGATATCAACCCCACAGCAAACAGCAATCCTGCGCTCATCCTTGCACCTCGTTTGATATCGACACGGGCGTTGCCCTGGTTCCGTGTATTCTGGCATTTCACTCGTTCGAACCTATCAGATGGCACCCGGTCTGCCAAATGATGGTGTGAAACGATGAAAAGCGGCCTGTGACCAAAAGGAAGTTCTTGGCCAGCCAGTGAGCGCTGCCGTTGGCGAGCGCAGCAAGGTGTGGTGGCATCATGGCTTTTCAAACCCGGTGCGGGCTGGTAAAACGGTCTCTTTCCATAATTAAAAGAGATGAGAGGGTGGAGATGGACAATCCGATCCGTGTGGCCGTGATGGGCTGTAATGGTCGTATGGGCAAGGTGCTGCTGGAGGCCATCACCAACACCGATGGCGTGGTGGTTGGTGCTGCGCTGGAGCGGCCGGGTTCGGCGGTGATCGGCCTTGATGCCGGTGAGCTCAATGGGCTGGGCCATCTGGGTGTGGCCATCAGCGACAGTCTGGATAAGGTGCGCGATGAGTTTGATCTCATCATCGACTTCACCCGCCCCGAGGTGACCCTTGCCAATCTGGCCTTTGCGCTGGCCCACCACAAGCAGATGGTGATCGGCACCACCGGTTTTGACGATGCAGGAAAGGCCGCCCTGAAAGAGGCGGGCAAGCAGATCGGTATCGTGTTCGCCTCCAACTACTCGGTCGGGGTCAACCTGGTGTTCAAACTGCTGGAGCAGGCCGCCAAGGTGATGGGGGATTACACCGACATCGAGATCATCGAAGGCCACCATCGCCACAAGGTGGATGCGCCATCCGGTACCGCGCTCTCCATGGGGGAAGTGGTCGCCAAAACGCTGGGCCGGGATCTCAAGGAGTGCGCCGTCTATGGCCGCGAGGGGATCACTGGCGAGCGGGATCGCAACACTATCGGCTTTGCCACCATTCGTGCTGGTGATCTGGTGGGGGAGCATACCGTCATGTTTGCCGATATCGGCGAGCGGGTGGAGATCAGCCACAAGGCCTCCAGCCGCCTGACCTTCGCCAACGGTGCTGTGCGGGCGGGCAAGTGGCTTGGTCAGCAGGGTGCCGGTCTTTATGACATGCAGGATGTGCTCAATCTCAAGTGATGCCTCTGAGCGGCACTTTCGTACTACTGCTACCCCAGTGAAAAACCCCGGCTTGCCGGGGTTTTTGCTGTCAGTCAGCCAGAATTTGTGTAAAAAGACACGCTGCCTGCAATTTTTAACTGAATGCCTTATAAATCACACTATTGCGTTATCCGCCAGATTTCCCCTTCCTGAATGTCATCATCAGGTAACAAATTTGAGCATCTTTATGGCTGATGAAGCCATTTTTTTACACGGACTGGAAAAGACTAAAAATTCAAACGCAGAAAAACGTTTTCCATTTTTCATGTTCACTCTTGTCATCATAAAAGCGTTAAATTTGTCATTAATGTTTTTTGTGTAAAAATAAATGCTATTGTTTTAATTGGTTTTTTTGTTTGTTTTTGTCGCTATTGCTGGCTTGGTGGCATCTTTTGGTGGTGGTTTTTCCTTTTCTTTCATGGGAGGGGGTTGCAAAGCGATTGAGTGCATAGATAATGGGTAATATTGCTTTTTTATTGAATTTAGATGCATTTCGTCTGAGAAAAGACGTTGAAATGCCACTTTTTTTAAGTAGAATGCGCCCAATTTGCCAGAAATCTGCCGGGTTCGAGTCCTGTCCAAGACCGGAACCGAGCCCGCAACACCCAGGTAAATTGCTGAATTTAAAGCTAAATAACTGGAGGTTGTCTTGAATCACACTGCATTGCTAGTGCTGGAAGATGGAACTGTGTTCAAAGGCGTGTCGATAGGCGCCGAGGGATGTTCCGTTGGTGAAGTGGTTTTCAATACGTCGATGACGGGCTATCAGGAAATCCTCACCGATCCCTCTTATTCCCGTCAGATAGTCACCCTCACTTACCCCCATATAGGCAACACCGGCACCAACAGCGAAGATGAAGAGTCCAGTCAGATCCATGCTCAGGGATTGATCATCCGGGACGTTCCGATACTTGCCTCCAATTTCCGCAATCAGCAATCCCTCTCCGAATACCTCAAGTCTCACAACATCGTTGGCATCGCCGACATCGACACCCGTAAACTGACCCGCATCCTGCGCGAGAAAGGCGCTCAGGCTGGCTGCATTCTGGCCGGGAAACAGGTCGATGCAGCCTATGCCCTCGAACAGGCCCGCGCCTTCCCCGGTCTGAAGGGGATGGATCTGGCCAAAGAGGTGACGGTTGGTGAGGCGTACAACTGGACGACCGGGAGCTGGCAGCTTGGCAAGGGGCATGTCACCCCGGATGCCGACCAGCTGAAATACCACGTGGTAGCCTATGACTTTGGCGTCAAGCGCAACATCCTGCGGATGCTGGTTGACCGTGGCTGCCGCCTGACAGTTGTACCGGCCAAGACCCCGGCCGCCGAGGTACTGGCGATGAACCCGGATGGCATCTTCCTCTCCAACGGCCCCGGCGACCCCGAGCCGTGCGACTACGCCATCGAGGCCATCAAGGCTTTCCTTAATACCAACACGCCGGTATTCGGCATCTGTCTGGGTCACCAGCTGCTGGGTCTGGCCTCCGGTGCCAAGACCGTCAAGATGAAGTTTGGCCACCACGGCGCCAACCATCCGGTGAAGAGCCTTGATGACAACACCGTCATGATCACCGCTCAGAACCACGGCTTTGCGGTAGACGAGAACAGCCTGCCGGATTGCCTGCGCGCCACCCACGTCTCCCTGTTCGATGGCTCCCTGCAAGGCATCCATCGCACCGACCGTCCGGCCTTCAGCTTCCAGGGGCACCCCGAAGCGAGCCCGGGCCCGCACGACTGTGCCGGTCTTTTTGACCACTTTATTGAATTGATTAAGCAGTATCGCGCCTAAGAAATAGAGGAAAGAGTTTCATGCCAAAACGTAACGACCTTCAGAGCATCCTGATCCTCGGCGCCGGCCCCATCGTCATCGGCCAAGCCTGCGAATTTGACTACTCCGGCGCCCAGGCGTGCAAAGCCCTGCGCGAGGAGGGCTACCGCGTCATTCTGGTCAACTCCAACCCGGCCACCATCATGACCGACCCGGAGATGGCAGACGCCACCTACATCGAGCCCATCACCTGGGAAGTGGTGCGCGAAATCATCAAGAAAGAGCGCCCGGACGCCATCCTGCCCACCATGGGTGGCCAGACTGCGCTCAACTGCGCACTGGCACTGGAGAAGCACGGCGTGCTGGCCGAGTTCGGTGTCGAGATGATCGGTGCCACCGCCGACGCCATCGACAAGGCCGAAGACCGCTCCCGTTTTGACAAGGCGATGCGCAGCATTGGCCTCGAGTGCCCGCGTGCCGGCATCGCCCACAACATGGAAGAGGCATGGGGCGTGCAGCAGATGGTCGGCTTCCCCTGCATCATCCGTCCCTCCTTTACCATGGGCGGCTCAGGTGGCGGCATCGCCTACAACACCGAAGAGTTCGTCGAGATCTGCGAGCGCGGTCTGGACTTGTCGCCGACCAAAGAGCTGCTCATCGACGAGTCGCTTATCGGCTGGAAAGAGTACGAGATGGAGGTGGTGCGGGATCGCAACGACAACTGCATCATCGTCTGCGCCATCGAAAACTTCGACCCCATGGGTATCCACACCGGTGACTCCATCACGGTCGCGCCAGCCCAGACGCTGACCGACAAGGAGTACCAGCTGATGCGTAACGCCTCCATGGCGGTACTGCGCGAGATCGGCGTCGAGACCGGCGGCTCCAACGTCCAGTTCGGTATCAACCCGAAAGATGGCCGCATGGTCATCATCGAGATGAATCCGCGGGTGTCGCGCTCCTCTGCGCTGGCCTCCAAGGCGACCGGTTTCCCCATCGCCAAGATCGCCGCCAAGCTCGCCATCGGTTACACCCTCGACGAGCTGATGAACGATATCACCGGCGGTCGCACTCCGGCCTCCTTCGAGCCGGCCATCGACTACGTGGTCACCAAGGTACCGCGCTTCAACTTCGAAAAATTCGCCGGTGCCAACGACCGTCTGACTACCCAGATGAAGTCGGTCGGCGAAGTGATGGCCATCGGCCGCAACTTCCAGGAGTCTCTGCACAAGGCGCTGCGCAGCCTCGAAACTGGCAAAACCGGCTTCGACCCCATGGTTGACCTCAATGCCCCGGACTCCCTGACCCGCATCCGTCACGAGCTGCAGGACGCTGGTAGTGACCGTATCTTCTACATCGCCGATGCGTTCCGCGCCGGTCTCTCCATGGATGGCATCTTCAAGCTGACCAAGATTGACCCCTGGTTCCTGGTACAGATTGAAGACCTGGTGAAGCTGGAGGAAGAGGTGAAAGATCGCGGCATGGCCGGTCTCGATGCCGACTTCCTGCGCGCCCTCAAGCGCAAAGGCTTTGCCGATGCCCGTCTGGCCAAGATCCTCGGTGTGGCCGAAGGGGAAGTGCGCAAACTGCGCGCCCGCCACAACATCTTCCCGGTCTACAAGCGGGTCGATACCTGCGCCGCCGAATTCGCCACCAACACCGCCTACATGTACTCCAGCTATGACGAGGAGTGCGAAGCGGCTCCGAGCAACCGCGACAAGATCATGATCATCGGCGGCGGCCCGAACCGTATCGGTCAGGGTATCGAGTTCGACTACTGCTGCGTGCACGCGGCGCTGGCCCTGCGCGAAGACGGTTACGAGACCATCATGGTCAACTGCAACCCGGAGACCGTCTCTACCGATTACGACACCTCGGATCGTCTCTACTTCGAGCCAGTGACCCTGGAAGATGTGCTGGAAATCGTGCGCATCGAAAAACCCAAGGGCGTCATCGTTCAGTACGGTGGCCAGACCCCGCTGAAACTGGCCCGAGCACTGGAAGCCAACGGTGTGCCGATCATCGGTACCAGCCCAGATGCCATCGACCGCGCCGAAGACCGCGAGCGCTTCCAGTCTGCCGTCGAGCGCCTCGGCCTCAAGCAGCCGGAAAACGGCACCGTCACCGCGCTGGAGCAGGCCGTGCTGCTGGCCGAGCGTATCACCTACCCGCTGGTGGTTCGCCCCTCCTACGTGCTGGGTGGCCGCGCCATGGAAATCGTCTATGACGAGCAGGATCTGCGTCGCTACTTCGCCGAGGCGGTGAGCGTCTCCAACGAATCGCCGGTGCTGCTGGACCGCTTCCTGGACGATGCCACCGAGCTGGACGTGGATGCCATCTGCGACGGCACCGATGTAGTCATCGGCGGCATCATGGAGCACATCGAGCAGGCCGGTATCCACTCCGGTGACTCCGGTTGCTCCCTGCCTCCCTATACATTGTCCAAGAAGATTCAGGACGAGATCCGCGAGCAGGTGCGCAAGCTGGCGCTGGAGCTCGGCGTTATCGGCCTGATGAACGTGCAGTTCGCGGTCAAGGGCGATGACATCTACCTCATCGAGGTGAACCCGCGTGCCGCCCGTACCGTGCCGTTTGTCTCCAAGGCGACCGGTGCTCCGCTGGCCAAGATTGCCGCCCGTGTGATGGCCGGTCAGTCGCTGCAAGAACAGGGCTTCACCAAAGAGATCATCCCGCCCTACTACTCGGTGAAAGAGGTGGTACTGCCGTTTGCCAAGTTCCCGGGGGTTGACCCGCTGCTGGGGCCAGAGATGCGTTCTACCGGTGAGGTTATGGGGGTGGGCAGCAGCTTTGCCGAGGCCTATGCCAAGGCGCAGCTGGGTGCCAACCACGCCGTACCGAAAGAGGGTCGTGCCCTCTTGTCAGTGCGTCACAGCGACAAGGCGCAGGTGGTTGACTTGGCTGCCAAGCTGCTGGAGCTGGGCTACGAGCTGGATGCCACTCACGGCACCGCGGTCGCGCTGGGTGAGGCGAGCATCAACCCGCGCCTGGTCAACAAGGTGCACGAAGGTCGCCCGCACATTCTCGACCGCATCAAGAATGGCGAGTACACCTACATCGTCAACACCGCCGAAGGGCGGGTGGCGATCCAGGACTCCAAGCAGCTGCGTCGCGCCGCCTTGCAGAACAAGGTGGCGTATACCACCACCATGAATGAGGCGTTTGCCACCTGCATGGCCATCAGCGTGGATGCCACCGCCAATGTCAACTCGGTGCAGGAGCTGCACCAGAAGGTGAAAAACCGCTAAGAGTTTGCAGCGGGCATCAGCCCGACTTGCCAGACGACCAACCCCCGCCAGCGATGGCGGGGGTTTCTTTTTATCTGTCGCTCACCGTACGGTTCTGGCCGGGTGAGCCATTGAGGAAGGTCATGAGTTCCGCATCGCAGACAACGGATGGCGCGTGGGGGTGGCAAAAGCTGGCAAGGGGAGGGGATGCTGCGAGCGCGGGTTTCAACTGCGGCAGGCAATCCTCTACAATGGCCCCACTTTGCTTGTCAGTGCAGTGCCAGCGGCGCTGCCTGTAGGGCCTACAAAAAATGGACATGCTTATGACCGCTTTGCCTTCCTGTCGTCTTCTTGCCTTCTGCTCTGCCTTGTTGCTGGCCGGTTGTGCCAGTGATCCCGCCTCCACGCCTGCCAAAGAGGCGAGCGTGAGCAACCCCAAAACGCCGCCTGCCATGCAGCCGCGCAAACCGGCGGATATGAAGAGCCGCATCGTGCGCTTCTTGCCCCGTCAGGTGCCTGACAAACAGGGGTGGGCTAACGACGTGGTGACGGCGCTCACCACCCAGGGGGTGACGGTCAATGATCACAACGTCTGTAGCGTGCTGGCGGTGGCGGAGCAGGAAGCCACTTATCAGGCTGACCCCGTGGTGCCGGGCCTTGGCAAGATCGCCTGGAAAGAGATCAACTCACGGGCAGCCAAGCTGCTGATCCCCGAATTTATGGTGCGGGCCGCGCTCTCCATCAACTCGCCCACCGGCAAGAGCTATGCCGAGCGCATCGACAAGTTGCGTACCGAACGGGAGATGAGTGAAATCTTCGAAGATATGATCAGCATGCTGCCGATGGGCAAGACGCTGTTTGGCAACCTCAACCCGGTGCATACCGGTGGCCCGATGCAGGTGAGCATCGCCTTTGCCGAGGCCAACGCCCGTGGCTACCCCTATCCAATCAAGGATTCCATTCGCCACGAAGTCTTTACCCGTCGCGGCGGCATCTGGTTTGGCACCAAGCATATCTTCGGTTATCCCGTCGACTACCCGGATACCCTCTACCGCTTTGCCGACTTCAACGCCGGCTGGTATGCCAGTCGCAATGCCGCTTTTCAGGCCGCCGTCAGCCGCTTGAGTGGCAAAACTCTGGCGCTGGACGGGGATCTGATCCGCTATGACTCGGATCTGCCGGGCAACACCGAGCTGGCCGTCTACACCCTCGCCAACCGGGTCAATATGAGCAAACAGGCGATCCACCAGAGCCTGCGTAAAGGGGATACCGCCGAATTTGCCGAGACCGATCTCTACCATCGCATCTTTACCCTGGCCGACAAGCAAGCGGGCAAGCGACTGCCCCGCGCCATCCTGCCCGGCATTCAGCTAAAGAGCCCGAAAATTACCCGCAACCTCACCACCGCCTGGTTTGCCAAGCGGGTGGATGACAGAGAACAGCGATGTGTGCGGCAGATGGCGACGATTAGGTAGGACTGGGTTTGCTTCGAGACTAGTTGCAAAGCGGGTTGCCATTGTTAATGACAACCCGCACGCTTAATCGCCCCTTCCAATGGAGATCTTTGGCTCGCATCCAGTTATGAACGGTGGCGGCTCCTTCCGAGTGGCATGAGTTGTTACTACTTTTGCAGGATCAGCCGTGTTGGCGGCGGTCGTTGGCCTGGGCGAGCAACATGCGGCTTTCACGCAGGAACTGGTCGGCATGCTCGCCGAAGAAACCGGAGACTTGCGAGAAGGCATCGATGAAACCGTCCCTGTCCCCCCGCTCCAGTAGCCCCAGCGCTTCGCCGAAGTTTTGGTAGTAGCGGCGGATCATCGCCAGATTCTGCGGTGACGACAAAATGATGTCGGCATAGAGGTGGGGATCTTGGGCAAACAGCCGCCCCACCATGGCCAGCTCCAGCCGGTAGATGGGGGAGCTCAAACTCAGCAGGCGATCCAGATTGGCCTGCTCCCGGGAGAGGTGCCAGCCATAGGCAAAGGTGGCGAAGTGACGCAGTGCCTGAATGAGGGTCATCGCCTCATCGTGGGCCTTGGCTTCCACCTGTTGCAAGCGGGCGCCCCAGATGGTCATCTGATCCAGCAGCCATTGGCTGGCGGCGGGGTCACGACCCTGGCAGCAGACGATCACCTGCTTGGCGAGACTCGCCACATCCGGCCCGAACATGGGGTGCAGTCCCAGTACCGGCCCTTGGTGCACCGCCAGCATATGTTCGAGCGGCGCCGCTTTCACGCTGGTGACATCCACCAGCAGGCAGTGGGCGGGCAGGTTGCCGAGGCGGTCGATGATCTGGCAGGTGATATCGATGGGCACCGCCACCATCACCAGACCGGCTCCGGCGAGGATCTCGTCAGCGCGCGGCCAGTCGGCTTGTTCCAGCGTCTCGACCCGATAGCCTGAGAGGCTGAACATATGACCGAACAGCCGACCAAGCTGGCCCTGACCACCGATGATGATCACTTTGCCAAGATCCGGCTTTATGCATTTGAAGCCTGTATCTTTCTCGCTGGCATAAGATTCACGCATCACCCGGCGCAGCACGTCTTCGATGAGATCGCCGGGAACCCCCAACTGCTCAGCCTCGGCGCGGCGGCGGGCCAGCATGCTCGCCTCCCGATCCGGTGCATAGATGGGCAGGCCGTGGCGGCTCTTTACCTCACCCACTTCTCCCACCAGGGCCAGACGGGCGGCCAGCAGATCGATCAGCTGCTTGTCCACCGCATCTATCTTGTCCCTGAGTACATTCAACTCTTCAGCCATATCCAGTCCCTGCTGGCGCCGCAGCGGCGGCGCCCTGAAAATCAAGATGCAACAAGGTATCACGGCATGAGCTGCCAGATGCCACCTGCGGTGATACCCAGATTGTTCAATAGGTTACGACAAGATACCACGGCTTACCGTGCAGTTCTGCCCTTGAGGGGGTCAGCCAGCTGGTTGTGGCAGCGGGCCAGCAGGGTAGCGGTGGTGTCCCAGTCGATGCAGGCATCTGTGATGGAGACCCCGTAGTGCATCTGCTCCTTGGGCTGCTCGCTGGACTGGTTTCCCTCAAACAGGTTGGATTCGAGCATCACCCCGATGATGGAGCGGTTGCCCTCCTGGATCTGGTGGATGACGTTGTCGGCCACCTTGGGCTGCAAACGGTGATCCTTGCTGGAGTTGCCGTGGCTGCAATCCACCACAAGGCTCGGCAGCAGGCCCGCTTTCTCCAGCGCCTCTTCCGCCAGTGACACGTTGACCGAGTCGTAGTTGGGATGTTTGCCGCCGCGCAGGATCACGTGGCCATCCGGGTTGCCTTGGGTCTGCAGCAGCGCAACCTGGCCCTGCTGGTTGATCCCCATAAAGGCGTGAGGGGAGGAGGCCGCTTGCAACGCATTGATGGCAGTCCCCAGGTTGCCGTCGGTGCCGTTCTTGAAGCCGACCGGCATGGAGAGGCCGGAGGCCATCTCCCTGTGGGTCTGGGATTCGGTGGTGCGGGCGCCGATGGCTGACCAGGAGAAGAGCTCGGCCAGGTATTGCGGGCTGATGGGGTCGAGCGCTTCGGTGGCCAGCGGCAACTCCAGCTCCGCCAGCCAGCAGAGCAGCTCGCGGGCACGATGAAGCCCCAGCTCCACATCGAAGGTGCCATCCAGATTGGGGTCGTTGATAAAGCCTTTCCAGCCGACCGTGGTGCGAGGCTTCTCAAAGTAGACCCGCATGACAATGTAGAGAGAGTCCTGGTAGGCATCATGCAGCGCTTTGAGTCTGGTTGCGTACTCTTTGGCGGCGTCCATATCGTGGATGGAGCAGGGACCACAGATCACCAACAGCCGGTGATCGCGGCGGTGAATGATGTCGGCGATGGTATTGCGGGCCCCTTGCACGAATGCCAGCGCCTTGTCGGAGATGGGTAACTTCTCCTTGAGCTGGGCAGGCGTGATCATCACTTGTTCGGACTGGATATGGATGTTGTTCAGGGGGTCTCTTTGCATGATTTCATTCTCTCTACTGTATTAAGCCAAAAGCGGTTGTACCTATATATTTACACTGGTACCTGCTTTGTTACGCAACCGCCATCACCTTACCAAGGAAAAACAAACGATCAAGTGAAACTAGTGGGTTTACCGCTAAAAAGTCAGATAAAGGAGCTGCTATATAGCGCTAACAGGAATAATACAGAGGTTTTTTCGGAGGGTTAATGGTTTTTGTGTAATTTAATGTTTACGGCTTGAGGGCGTGAAGGCTGCGTTGCCCAGCTGTTTACCCACAGTAAATGGTATCTCTGGGAGACTGCAACGCGATGGCAATGATGGTGTGAGGTGGCTATCTGGTCAGCCATAGAAAGAGGGAGCCATCATGGCTCCCTTTGCGGTAGGAAGGGGGATTCCGTCTGGCTGCGGATCAGCGCTTTTGTTTTTCCTGCAGCTCTTTGTTCAGGCGAGTGAGCATCCCCTGGGTGACCAGCACTATGCCCTGCTCGGAGCGGTGGAAGCGACGTGCATCTTCATCGGCGTTTTCACCGATCACCGTGCCTTCCGGCAGTTTGCACCCCTTGTCGATCACCACCCGGCGCAGTCGGCAACCGGCACCAATCTCCACACCCGGGAAGATAACGGCCTGATCCAGAGTGCAGAAGGAGTCGACCCGCACATTGGTAAAGAGCACCGAACTCAGGATGAAAGAGCCACTGACGATGGTGCCCCCGGCAAACATGGAGTTGATGGTCATGCCGTGCTGGCCGTTTCGGTCCTGCACGAACTTGGCGGGAGGAGTCATGTTCTGACTGGTCCAGATGGGCCAGTCCTGATCGTAGATATCCAGCTCAGGCGTGACGGAAGCGAGATCCATATTGGCCTCCCAGAAGGAGTCCACGGTGCCCACATCGCGCCAGTAGGGGCGGCGATCCGGACAGCAGCCGACACAGGACATGCCAAACGGGTGAGCGAATGCGGTGCCCTCTTTCACCACGCGGGGGATCACGTCCATGCCGAAATCGTGATGGGACTGCTCGTTGGCAATGTCCTCTTCCAGCAGCTGATAGAGATACTCCGCATCGAAGATATAGACGCCCATTGAGGCCAGCGCGGTGTCGGCCTTGCCCGGCATGGCGGGCGGGTTGGCAGGCTTTTCGACGAAGGCATTGATCTTGCGATCATCATCCACCGCCATTACCCCGAAGGCGCTTGCTTCACTGCGTGGCACCTCGATGCAGGCAACGGTCACCTTGGCGCCCATATTGACGTGGTCGAGCAGCATGGCGGCGTAATCCATCTTGTAGATGTGATCGCCTGCCAGCACCACCACATATTTGGGGGCGTGATCGCGGATGATATCCAGATTTTGGTAGACCGCATCGGCGGTACCCCGATACCAGTTCACCTCATCCACCCGCTGCTGGGCAGGGAGCAGATCGATAAACTCGTTCATCTGGTAGCGCAGGAAAGACCAGCCCGATTGGAGGTGGCGTAACAGGCTGTGGGATTTGTACTGGGTCACGACACCGACCCGACGGATGCCGGAGTTGATGCAGTTGGAGAGCACGAAATCGATGATGCGGAATTTGCCGCCGAAATGAACGGCAGGTTTTGCACGGTTGTCGGTTAACTGTTTGAGGCGACTACCCCGCCCTCCTGCGAGTACCAAAGCCATGGTCTCGTTCAGCAACTGTCTGGATTTTGCTGTATTGGCAGGTTGTAACAACATCTCATATCCCTTTGTAGATAAATCACTACAATGTTGCCTCCTTTGAGCCCTCAGGAAAGTGCTTTCAGTCACATTTTATGGTTTCTGACGTAATAAAATGACCTTTTTGTTATTAAAAATGACGGGTTGATCCGTCATTGCTTTCAATATGGTCAGTTGTCAATTGAGGCGAGCCGAACGACAAAATGGGCGGCGAGAGAGGAGGGATGAAAAAGCCCCTGCCAATGGTTGGCAGGGGCCCGGTTTGTTGAGACCCGGTAAGCCGGGCCTGGTTAACAAGGTTCAGGCTGCGTTGGCCAGTGGCTCCTCGCTCTTCTTCTGGTAGGCCTGCGGGGTGAGGCCCAGCAGCTCCTGCACGGTCGAGGCGACGGTGATGGAGGAGACGGTGCCCACCAGGATCCCGGCAAACAGGGTGAAGGAGAAGCCGTAGAGGGCGTCACCGCCAAACAGCAACAGAGCGCCCACGGTAAACAGGGTGGTGCCCGAGGTGATCATGGTGCGACTGAAGGTCGCCTTGATGGCTACATCGGAGCATTCGTGGATCCCCATCTGGGTACGCGAGCTCAGCAGATCCCGCAGCCTGTCCGAGATGACGATGCTGTCGTTGAGGGAGTAGCCGATCACCGCCATCAAGCCGGCGATGATGTTCAGATCGAATTCGATTTGAAAGAGTGACAGCAGCCCCAGCGCCACGATGGCGTCATGGACCACCGAGAGCAGGATGCCGATGGCCTGACGCCACTCGAAACGAAACGCCAGATAGGCCGACATCGCCAGCGAAGCGACCAGTACCGCCAGCATCCCCTGCTGGAACAGTTCTGCACCCACCTGAGGGCCGACGATGGTGGTGCGCAGCAACTCGACCGGCATCCCCAGCTGTTGGGTCAGCATGGTGGCGAGATCTGCCGCGGGCCAGGGAAGTTCGTGGGGGGGCAGCTTGATCAGCCACTCGCCGGGAATACCGGCCGAGCTCAGCTCAACGGCTCCCGCCAGCGGGGAGACCAGCATGGCATTGAGCTCATGGGCCTCTTTCAGGGTCTGGATATGAAACTCCAGCAGGATCCCGCCGGTAAAATCGAGCCCCAGTGTCAGGCCGTTCACCAGCAAGATGGCAACGCTGGCCACGGTCAGCAGGATGGAAGCCCACAGGCCAATATAACGCCAACGGGTCAGCCCCATGGCAACGATCATTCTCAACATAATTCTCTCCTTGGCCAGCCAGCACCAGGCTGTTGGCCCATCACGACGTGTCGCGACACGCCGGGAAATAGTGTTCTGCTTTGGCCGCTCCGGCCATATCCATGGCCGATGGCGCAGCCAAAGCCGCTCATCAGAAGGACTGCTGTCTCGTTACACCTTCAGCGTGCGCTGGCTGCTGCGTCCCCAGAGGGGGTTGATGATGGCGCGCGTCCCCCAGATCCCGGTGATCATGCTGGAGAGCAGACCCAGAATGAGGGTGATGGAGAAGCCCTGCAGCGGCCCGGAGCCGATGGAGTAGAGCACCACAGCGCAGATGAGCGTAGTGATGTTGGCATCGAAAATGGTGTGGAAGGCCGAGCGATAGCCAAAGTCGATGGCGTTGGCCAGTGAGCCCCCTTCTCGCAGCCGGTCCCTGATCCGCTCGAAGATCAGCACATGGGTATCCACAGCCATGCCCACCGTCAGCACTAGACCGGCGATCCCCGGCAGGGTCAGCACGGCGCCCGGCAGCACTGCCAGCATGCCGACCTGCATCAACAGGTTGGCGACCAGCGCCGTGATGGCAACCCAGCCGAATTTGCGGTACCAGGCCATCATGAACAGCATCATGCCTGCCATGCCGAAGGCCAGCGCGGTGAAGCCCGCCTCGATATTCTGCATCCCCAGCGTCGGGCCAATACTGCGTTCTTCCAGGATCTTGAGAGGGGCGGTGAGGGCGCCGGCACGCAACAGCATGGCCAGCTCTTGCGCCTCCGGCAGACTGCCAATACCGGTGATGCGGAACTGGTTGCCAAGGGCGGTCTGGATGGTGGCGACGTTGATCACCTCGCTCTGGGCGCGCAGTTTGCCCTGAGCGTTGGTCTTGTACTCGGTGAAGACGGTCGCCATCGGCTTGCCCACATGCTGGCGGCTGAACTGGTTCATCTTGCTGCCACCCAGGGTGTCGAGCACGATATTGACCTGGGGTTGACCCATCTCGCCCATATTGGCGCGGGCATCGACGATGTGCTCGCCGGTCAGTACCGGCTTGCGTGCCATGCCGACGGCCTGACCGTTGCGATCGGCGATATAGAAGTGGCTGTCGGCTTTGGCCTCGTAGAAGGCCAGCGAGGCGGTGGCCCCGATCACCTCTTTCGCCTGCTTGGGGTTGTGTACCCCGGGCAGTTCGATACGGATGCCATCCTGCCCCTGACGCACCACCGAGGCTTCGACGATGCCGAGCTCGTTGATCCGTTTTTTCAGGATCGACAGGTTCTGGGTCACGGCGTTGTTGACCAGCAGGGTACGCTCCGCCTCGCTCAGCACCAGTTTCAGATCATTGCCGGAGCGGGTCAGCTTCCACTGATCCTGACGGGTACCGGCACTCTCCTTGATGATAGAGAGCCAGCTCTCCTGTTCGGCGACCTCCGGCAGGGTGACGGCTACGGCGCCCTGTGCGCTGCGCGTGACGCTGGCGCCGCGCAGGTTGGCTTCACGGAAACGGGTGCGCAGGGTATCCACCAGATTCTTGGTCTGATTGTCGATGACAAAGTCCACGTCCACCCCGATCAGCAGCTGGGAGCCGCCACGCAGATCGAGCCCCAGCTTGATGGGGTCGGCGCCAAGGCGGGTGATCCAGGCCGGTGCGTTGGAGTGAAACTCCAGGGTCAGGGCGGCACTGTCGACCCCTTGCTGCTCCAGCAACTGCTTGGCGCGCTGCTGTTCACCCTGGCTGGCAAAGACCAGCTCGACTCGCTCAGGTTGCTCAATGACCTTGAGCGGGGTCAGGTGTTTGTCGCTCAGCAGCATCTGTTGCTGGGTGGTCAGGCGCGGCTGTCCGTGCAGGCCGAGGGAGGGCTGCTCACCGAAAAAGGTGGGCAGGGAGTAAAAGGTAAAGGTCAACAGCATCAACAACAGCAGTGCGTACTGCCACTTGCTCATGCGGTTGAGAACGGTGCGATTGCTCTTTCTCATGGCAAACAAGCCTCTGTCAGGAGAATGGTGCCTAGGCCGATAGCAACAAGGCTCGGCAAGGCGCAAAAAATGGGATGCATCAGATGCGGATCAGGCAGTTGCCGGATCCGTCAGGAAGAGGAGATGAGCAAACAGTGGATGTGCCAGCCCCTCCGGGGTCAGGCGCTCAGATAGCTCTGGGTGAAGCGGTATTGCAGATGTTGGCGCTGTAGATGGCGCCGGTGGATCGCACCGAAGCGATCGCGAAAACTCTGTTTGTGATAGAGCTCGGGTGCCAGCATCAGCCAGCCGAGCAGCAGCAGCAGGATGGCCTGGGCAGACCAGCTCTGGATCAGCTCGTAGACCACACTCTTGGGCTGGTTGTCACTGCGCAGGGATTGTTCGAGACGCAGCAGGTGATTCTGATGGCTGCCAACAAACTTGATGATGCCATCATCGCTGTCGCTAAGCTGATTGAACACCTGAGTCTGCTGCTGTTCACTCTGGGGAGATGCGGGTAGCAGCGGGCCTTCCATTCGGGCGATGGAACAAAGCAGGGTGAGGGCGATAACCAGAGTTACCAGCACCAGTTTTACTTTGTCGATAAGGCGCAAAAGTTAATTCCCGATAAATAGGAAGGGCAAACTACCATAAGCGCCCGGTTTGAACAAGGTTGCTCGGGCGAACGGCACCATTCGGCGCCGTTTGTCAGTTGCCGCTCATCTGCTTGAAGTCGCGGGCGTAGCCCTTGAGCAGGGAGTAGAGATGGGCCCGCTGGGAGATATCCAGCGACTGGCTCATGGCGCTCAACCAGTTGACGGTACGCTGGCGCGACTGCTCGGTATAGCCGGTAAAACGGCCATCCATCAGTCCATCCCCCTCGGCCAGCAGGTTAGTCAGCTCGCGGGTAAAGTCGGGACTCTGGCGCTGCTTCATCAACCTGTCCAGCTCCTGGGTCCAGGACTCCTGAAACTCGAGCCAGGGGGGCATCAGCTCGTATTGCCATTCGGCCCACTGGGCCACCAGTGGCGCCTGTGCCGGTTTCACCTCGCCAATCCAGAACTCGAGCCGCTTGTTCATCTTGTCGCGAAACTCCGCCAGCATCTGCTCTTTGGGCTCAGTGGCAAAGTCCTTTTGCCGCTCCTGTTGCCGCTTGACCCGATCGGTCATAAAGCGGGCCACCTGCTCGTCGGTCAGGGTGCGCGCCAGCCTGACCGCACGGGGGATGGTGTTTTCCAGCGTGCGGGTCAGGCTCTGCTGCACCGCATCGAGATTGGTCGAGATCTGCTCCGGCGTCATGGGGCTGGCCACTGCCTTGGCCAGCGCGTCGAGATCCTTGGCGTAGCGCGGCAGCTCGTGCTGGCGATGCCAGGCCATCAGCCCCTTCACTTCGCGGCTGAGCAGATCCTTCTGCGAATAGGAGAGGGCAAAGTAGTCATCCAGTTGCCAGATGATGGCGGTATCGAGCCAGTAGTAGATCACCCGGGTGGAGCAGCCGGTCAGCAGCAGGCTGATCAGCAGCAGACCCCAGGTTTTCGGCTTGTGCCAGCGCACCTTGTTTATCATCTGTTACTCCAGTCGTTGCCGGTTGATGGCGATCAGGGTGTCATAGTCGAGTGAGTGCTGTTGCTCTGCCATCAGCAGGGCCCAGAGCAGGCCGATATAGTCGACCCAGGGTAAAAATGCCTCGCTCTGAAAATCGGGCCACTGGTGGCGCGGCAGGGCCTGCAGATAGTGCGCTTCCAGCTCGTCGCGCCGCTCGGCGGGCCACTCATGGGTGCGCTGGATGCTGGCGAGCTCAAAGCCGGGGTGACCTGCCGCGCCATACTCCCAGTCGATGACCCAGGGGTTGCTTCCCAACAAGTTAGCCGGATTGAGATCATGGTGGCAAGGGCGCCAGCAATCATTTGGCTCACTGCTGGCGAGCAAGCCCCGCTCCAGGGCGGGCAGCCAGGAGGGAATTCGGGCCAGTCGGGCGCGATAGCCTGCGGCGTGGGCTCGGACCGCCATCACCACCGCAGGCAGCGGCAGGCGATGGAGCTTGCGCAGCACCTCAGCCAGCAGACGGGGCTGATCGGCTTCCGGTGGCGCCGCGTGCACCCAGTTTGGCTCATCGCACCACTCCAGCAACATCAGACCGCTGACGGGATCGCCATAGTGGCAGGGCAGCGCCAACCCTTCTGCCATCCCCCCCTGATAAAGCTGCCACTCGGTGGGACGGTCGATGCCAAGGCGCACCGGGTCGGAGTGGCCCTGACGCAAAAAGTAACTGCGCCCCGAGGGGAGGCGCAGTCGATAGTTGCAGTTGGTCAGACCTAACCCGAGTGGTTCCAGCTGCCCCTCCCGCCAGGGGGCGGGCAGGCTGGCCAGTAGCGGATCACAGTTGCCTGTCACCGGGAGCCTGTTACCAGCCAAAGGTGGATTTCTTCGCCTGTTTGCGGATCTCTTTCTGATCGGCCCACAGCAGTTCGCCGCTTTGCAGATCCATCAGGTTCATGGTCATCTGGTAGTAGACATCCTTCACCTTGCCATTGTCTTTGACGATGCTGGTGAGGTTGCCATAGACCATGTAGCGGGCACCGGTCTGCTTGCCCAGACGCACCATGGAGGCGGGATCAACCATGCCGCTGCTCTGCTGATATTCGAGCTGCTGCTTGACGGCGGCAACCTTGCTCATGTCAACGAAGCGGAACTTGCCGGCCCGCAGCAACTTGGTGCGGATGGTGTCGGTGATCGCTTCAGTATCGATGTGCTCGGAGGTCTTGTTGCGGATGGAGTCCATGAACATCACCGGACGGCCGCCGGCGGTGATCTCGCTGGTGGCGGGGGAGGCCAGCATGGAATCCGCCATCTTGTCGGCGATGGCCTGCAGATCGCTTGAGCCGTAATCGACGGTGACCGTTTCGGTTTCGGTCGGATCACCGTAGCTGACCGTGGTGCTGGAGCAGCCGCCCAGCAGCAGGGCGCCGGTCAGGATCAGCAGAGCATGATTCATTTTCATCAGTAGGATTCCTCAATCACTTCACGTACATAAATCCGGTAACCGCGGGCGGTCGGGCTCGGCGCCAGGGCAGACAGGGTGCGGGTCTGATAGCCATGCAGCTTGAGCGGTGTCCAGCCACGACCGTCGCTGGCGACCTCCTGACCTGCCTCATCATACCAATAGAAGATATATTGCAGCTTGTTGTCGCCACGCTGGGTGCTGGCGGCCGCCACATTGACCTGCAGCAGGCCGTTTTGTTCACGGCGGCTCAGCTCGGTCAGGGTGACGTTGACGTTTTGATGCTGCTCCGGCACCGCTGCGGCGCCCGGTGCCCCATAGAGCGCCACGCCGGAGGTGTTGGTGGCGCAGCCGGTCAGCAGCAGCGCGAGCCCGAGGGCCAACCCGTATGCTTTCATCTTGCTCTCCTTGATTGGAGTGAGTGGGGCAGCACTGGGGGCTGCCCGGTTAATCGTCTTGTTCATCTCTCTTTGCCGCTTGCTCAGAGCGGCATCACCCGGGTGGTCAGGCCGGCGCCGAGGCGCTGAACCCACACCAGGGTGGTGCGGCCGCTATGAATGGTCAGCGGCAACTGGCGCTGGGCGGCACCCGCTCCCAGAGTGAGGTTCACCTCACCCGCCGGCACCATCCCCTGCCAGCTCGATGCCTGAGCTGGCAGCGTCAGCCAACTGCGGGTATCGGCCCGCTCCGAGAGGGTGTTGAAGATCCCCACCAGAATATTGCCCACATCCCCTCCCTCTTTGGCGGCGGTGCGGCGCATCTGCTCCTTGGCCACCAGTCGCAGCGCCTGGCGGGTCAGCATGCCGGGCAGCCGCTCCTGCAGATCTTTGGCGGCCAGCGCTTCCAGCCTGACCAGCTCGCTGGTCTGCTCGACCCGCTTGCCGACTTCCACCGTCAGCGGGCCGGTGTCGCTGGCCCGATTATCGTAATAGGGGATGGCGACGGTAAAGGTGCGAAAATCGCCGCGGGAGGTGGAGATGGGGAGCGGCAGGAACAGTTCGCGCCGTGCCGGGATCAAGCCATCTTCAAACAGCACCACCAGCTGGCCTTGATCTTTTGCAAGCGGCGGCGCTTTGCGGCCTATCTTTTTCTCGGTCTCGCGGATCTCGTCCGGTGAGCCACGCAGCCGCGCCAGACGCAGCAAGGCATCTTGCAGGCTGCGGTTGTCCGGCGCTATCTGGTAGCCGCGCTGATAGTCGACCCAGGCATCGTTGAGATCCCCGGCCGCCTCATAGAGCACGGCGGAAAAATAGAAGGTGTAGGCGTTCTGAAAACCGTTTTTGACCTTGCCGATCAACCGGTCGAGATCCGGTGCGCCGCGCGACATCAGCTGGCGCATCTCGCCTTCTGCTTCGGCCTCTTCGCTCTCATCCTTCGCCTTGCGCACCTCATCGGCTCGCCGTTTCAGAGCCTGCTCCTGCACCTGATTGGCCCGGCGCACCTCCACCAAGGCACCATCGGCATCTCCCCGTTGCAGGTAGTTGAGGGCCAGATAGTGGTGCAGCATGGTGCGTTCGTAATCGGGAGTACGATAGGCCATCGACTGATCGTTGGTGAGCAGACTGCCCACCTGATCCAGACCGTGGCTCAGCCGGTATTCGGCCTGATTCTCTTCCCACTGAAGGCGGCTGTCGGCGGCGGTGAACGCCTGCTTGCTGCCCGCATCCTGACCGGCGAGCCAGGCAATGCGCCCCTGTTCGAGCCGATCCAGCACAAAGGTGTCATCCCCAAGGGTGGAGTCGCGCACTTCGGGCAGCGCCTCGGCGGCATGGCCCAGCAGCAGCTGGTTGCGCAGGGGCACCATCTGATCGGAGTAGGAGACGAACATATCCTGCCAGCGGGAGGCGCAGCCTCCCAGCAACAGCAGGGCGCCGCAGAGCAACAGGGCGCTGCGGCAGGTTGAGGCGTTGCGATTCATTACAGGCTGAGCAGCGGTCCCAGCGGCTGGCCACCGACCAGATGCATGTGGATGTGGTAGACCTCCTGCCCGCCGTGGCGGTTGCAGTTCATGATGAGGCGGTAGCCATCTTCGGCGATGCCCGCCTCGGCGGCCAGTTTGCGGGCCACGGTGAACATCCGGCCAAGGGCCAGTTCATGTTCGGCTTCCACGTCATTGACGGTGGGGATCAGTACATTGGGGATGATCAGAATATGGGTCTTGGCCTTGGGCTGGATATCCCGGAATGCGGTGACCAGATCGTCTTGATAAAGGATGTCGGCGGGGATCTCTTTACGGATGATTTTGCTGAAAATGGTTTCTTGCGCCATGGCTAACTCCCTTATATGAAACAGAAAATTGAACTAGAACCCCAAGCGGCTCCCGAAAGGGGGGCGAGCAGCACGCCAAGTGTGACACAAGCCGACATTTGACACAGCTGATGTCCCATTCCCTTCAGTTATTGTTAAAAATACCGATAGCCAGAGGGACGTCATCTGCAGCGCCTGTTCAGGGTGGTCTGCAGGGTATCAAAAGGACGGGGTACTCAGGCAAGGGACTTTTGCATATACAGCGGGACAATAATGAAACAAACAATGTCGGATCTCTCCATCTTGCAGCGAGTCTACCTTGGCTTCGCGATCCTGGTGGCCGTGATGGTGGCCAGTTCACTGCTCACATTTCGTAGTCAGGAGACCCTGGGGAACGCACTGGAGCAGGTTACCCAGCAGTCCATGCCGCTGGTGATTGCCAGCAGTCAGACCCAGATCACCCTGCTCAGCGCCAACAAGTGGCTCGGGGATGTGCTCACCGAGCAGGATCCCAAACAGCTGCCGGCAGAAGTGGCCGAACTGAAACAGGCCAAGGCTGCGGTGGGCAAGAGCCTTGACGTCTTGCGCCAGCAGGTGGCCCACCACCCCGAACTGCAAGGGGAGATGAGCAGCCTCAGCCAGCAGGTCGACAGCTACCTGCAACTGACCGATACCCTGCCCGGCGAACACGAGGCTCTGCTCACCCGACTGCACAAGGTCAATCTGGCCAAGGGGCAGTTTCAGGTCAGTCTGCCCCAGTTCAAGAAGAGTCTGGGTGACATGATGGTCACCATCGACGACAGCTTTATCAAGATGCTCTCCGAGACCCTGACCACCAAGCTCTCCGCCATCGAACTCTCCACCATGGACGCCCTCAACCAGACCATTCCAGCTCCCATCGAAGGGGCGCTCAAGCGCAACAAGATGCAGATCGAGGGGTTCAACAGCACCATCAAGGATCTGCGGGGGGAGCTGAAAAACTTCGAGAACGACATGGGCCACTATGTTCACGGCTTTGTGCGCGACACCACCGCAAGCGAAGGCGTGCTCTCCCAGTATCTGGCGCTGATGAAGCAGCAGGAACAGATGCGGGAGAAGAGCAAGCAGGCGAGCGCTCTCATCGTCGAGATCCAGAACCAGCTTGAGCGGATCACCGGCCAGAGTCAGCAGCTGATGAGTCAAAGCATTCAGCACGCCAAAGCCACACAGAGCCAGAGCACCCTGACCCAGGGAACCAGCATCGTCGTCGCCATCCTGATCGCCATGCTGGTGGCTTATACCCTGGGCAAGGCCATTCGCCGTCCGCTCAGGGAGTTGCTGCGGGTGCTGACCGAAGTGACCCAGGGTGACATGACCCAGCGCATCGGTTTTCAGAGCAAGAACGAATTCGGCCAGCTGGGCAGCCAGATCAACCTGCTGATTGCCCAGATGGGGGAGGTGCTGGCGCAGCTTTCGCAGGCGTCGGCCCAGCTTAACGATGCCGCCCACGGTAACCGCCATACCACCGAATCGGTGCGGGCGGATCTGGAGAAACAGCGGCAGGAGACCGCCTCGGTCGCCGCCGCCATGACCCAGATGGAGGCCTCGGTGCGGGAGGTGGCGCAGGCTGCCAACCAGACCCTGGAGCGGGTGCAGGATGTGGAGAAGGCCTCCGAGATGGGGCGCAAGGTGATGGCAGGCAATATCACCACCACTCATCAACTGGCGGGCAAGCTGCAACAGACCGGCAAGGTGATTGGTGATGTGAGTGCCATGAGCAGCCAGATCGGCAACATCCTCGATGTCATTAGCGGCATCGCCGAGCAGACCAACCTGCTGGCCCTCAACGCCGCCATCGAAGCGGCGCGGGCCGGCGAGCAGGGGCGCGGATTTGCGGTGGTGGCGGATGAGGTGCGCAGTCTGGCGGGCCGCACCGCCCAGTCCACCAGCGAGATCCAGACCATGATCGAAAACCTGCAGCAGGGAGTCGCCAAGGCGGTGACCGTGATGCAGGAGTGCTCTCGCGAGATGGACAGTTGCGTGGATCAGAGCTCTCACGCCAACAACGCCATGGAGGAGGTGCAGGGGATTGTGGTGCTGATCAGCGACATGTCGAGCCAGATCGCCTCTGCCGCCGAGCAGCAGCAGGCCACCAGCGCCGATATCGCCACCAACCTCAACCGCATCTCCGATATCTCGGATCTCAACTATCAGGGGATTGAGCGGGTAGCCGAGACCAGCCAGCAGCTGGACTCCCTCGCCGAGCAGCAGGAGAGCCTGGTCAAGCGCTTCCGCCTCAGCGCCTGATGGTCGAAAGTTGAAACAACAAGGCCCCGCAGATGCGGGGCCTTCTCTTTATTGCGGCCGTGACAAGGGGATCAGGCGTAGGCAATCGCGCCCTTGCCGACCCCTTCATAGGCGACAATCTTGACGAACTTGTCGCCCACCATCTTCTTCACTTCGCGAGCAATGTAGCAGGCCAGCAGCTCGACCGTGGTGTCGGTGTCGATCATCTCCACCTCGGCGCTGGGGATGGCCAGCTGGAACAGCCCTTGCGGCGCCACATATTTGAAGCCGCAGTGATGCTCGCCAAGCTGGGCATTGGCGCGAGGGCTCAAAGCGAGCTCGGTCAGCGCCACCTTGTCCTCCTCGGTGCCGAGGTAGATATCGCCCCAGCGTTCGGCCCAGTTGAGCTCAAGCTCCTGGTCGCGTTCGCCATCGACGTGGATCTCGATGGGAGAGCGGTGGCCGTGGGCGATGCGCTGGCAGTTGCCATCGTGCTTTTTCAGGCCGTGGCTGTAGTGGTAGAAGGCGCCGGTGATCGCCTCCTGACGCAGGGTCAGGGAGAGATCCTTGATATTGCCCGGTAGCCGTTTGGCCAGTACCGCCAGCAGGTAGCGGGTCACCGACTCTTTATCAACTTGCGGGGCCGGGATAAAGGCAAAGCCCTGGGATGGGCAGCGCAGATGGATGGAGCGACCCGGGCGCAGCAGATCCACTGTGCTTTCGTCACCATCCAGAGCCTCAACGTGGATCAGCGGGCACTCGGTCGGCACCAGCAGCTTGTGGTCCACCTCTTCATCAATGATCGACTTGATCAGCTTCTTTACCCGGCCAAAGTCCAGCAGCATGCTCATTTCGTTGAGCTCACCGCTCATTTCGATATCTACCAGCCAGCTCTCGCCCACCATGCCGCGGCGTTCGCACAGGTAGCTGGAGTCGATCACGGTCAAATCTCTTACAAATAACTTCATCAGTCAGGCCTTGCTACAGAGAAAGGGCAGTTTTGCGCTATTATGACCCGCGATTATCGGCAAAGGAACTGGAACCCCCCATGAACAAACTGCTTATCAAGAATGCCACCTTGGTCAACGAAGGCCGTATCTATGCCTCCGATGTGTTGATCGAGGGGGAACGGATTGCCCGCATCGCCCCGGATATCGAGGCGCCCGATGCGCTGGTGATCGATGCCGCAGGTCGCCATCTCATCCCCGGAATGATCGATGATCAGGTCCACTTCCGGGAGCCGGGATTGACCCACAAGGGGACTATCGCCAGCGAATCCCGCGCCGCCGTCGCCGGTGGCACCACCAGTTTCATGGAAATGCCCAACGTCAATCCCCAGACCACCACCCTCGACGCCCTCGAAGCCAAATACCAGATCGCCGCCAACTCCTCCGTCGCCAACTACAGCTTCTATCTCGGCGCCACCAACGACAACCTTGAAGAGATCAAGCGTCTCGACCCCAAGCAGTCCTGCGGGGTCAAGGTGTTTATGGGCTCCTCGACCGGCAACATGCTGGTGGACAATCAGGAGACCCTGGCGGCCATCTTCCGCGAAAGTCCGGTGATGATTGTCACCCACTGCGAAGACACCCCGACCATCGCCAAGGCTGAAGAGGCGGCGCGAGCCAAGTGGGGCGAGAATGTGCCGATGGGGGAGCACGGCCGCATTCGCAGTGACGAGGCGTGCTACAAATCCTCCAGCATGGCGGTGGCGCTGGCGAAAAAATACGGTGCCAAGCTGCACGTGCTGCATCTGACCTCGGCCAAGGAGCTGTCGCTCTTTACCGCCAGCCACGACCTGAGTGAGCTGAAGGACAAGAACATCACCGCCGAGGTGTGCGTTCACCACCTCTTCTTCAATGAAGCCGATTACGAGACCCAGGGCAGCCTGATCAAGTGCAACCCGGCGGTGAAGAGTGCCGCCGACCAGCAGGCGCTGCTGGATGCGGTACGCAACGACGTGCTCGACATCATCGCCACCGACCACGCGCCCCACACCTGGGAAGAGAAGCAGAACAGCTACTTCAAGGCGCCGTCTGGCGTACCGTTGGTGCAGCACTCTTTGCAGGCGCTGCTGGAGCTCTACCACAACGGCGTGTTTACCCTGGAGACTATCGTCAAGAAGACCTCCCATGCGGTGGCCGAGCGCTTCCAGGTGCAGGATCGCGGTTATATCCGCGAGGGCTACTTCGCCGATCTGGTGCTGTTGGATCTGGGCAAGCCCTATGTGGTCAACGATGACAACATCCTCTACCACTGTGGCTGGTCGCCCTTCAACGGCTACCGCTTCCACAGCACGGTGGAGATGACGCTGGTGAACGGCCAGATCGCCTGGCAAAACGGGCAGGTGACTGACCAGATCCTGGGCAAGCGGCTGACCTTTAACCGCTGATTGTTCGCAAAGCAGGCGAACGCACCGTGGCTTAGGAATTGGCGGCGTTTCCCTGTTGACAGGGCAGGGTCATCTCCATAAACTCTGCCCCCGTCAGCCGAGCTGACTCCGTCGGTGTGTAGCGCAGCCAGGTAGCGCATCTGCATGGGGTGTAGAGGGTCGGAGGTTCGAATCCTCTCACACCGACCAAATTCCCCGGTAAAGGCCTTGTCAAACGACAAGGCCTTTTCTTTTGCCTGCAATTTGCCGCACAGGCGTGAAGCCAGTGGTGATGCACGCTGGTCTCTGTTGGCGTGAGTCGATTGTGCTGCCACCGCGCTTTATGGTGTAGTAACGATTCTGTTGCTCATTTGCCTGGCGAGGCCTTTCGTGTCTGCATCCGTATCTAAACCCTGCTGTCTGCTGATGCTCACCCTGCTGTTGGTGGGCTGCGCCACCCCTTACGAGAGTGAAAAGTCATTCTGGAATGGCCAGACCGGTTTCTCCCAGACCCGGCTTGGCCCGGACAAGTGGCAACTGGAGTTTGTCGGCAACGATCTGGTGGACAGGGAGACCGCCCGCAAATATGTGCTCAAGCGGGCAGGGGAGCTGGCACTGGCAGAGGGTTACTCCTGGCTCAAGGTCGATGAGCTGACCATTAACCGCGATGCCGTCAGGGTGACCCCATCACGGCCGATCTTCGGCTTTGACGAGGATGAGCCGGATCTCTTTATGGCCCAGATGCAGGTGCAGCATACCATCTCGGCGCTGCTCACTTTTCGCCTGTTGCCACGGGCACTCGATGAGCGAACTCTTAATGCGAAATATCTCGCCGAAATCAAAATAAACAGTGATTAATATTGGTGGTTTGCAAGATTAATATCACATACACCTAATGGCGGGATAAAATTCTGGAGAAAGCCTCTAGATTTGCCCCCTGCTTTTAGGCATTCTCCCAGCATACCAGCCGCCAGGAATCAACGGCTCGGATCACAAAAACGGACTGTAGTGGCTCCCACGCCACTGTTTACGGCTTGCACCAATCAAAACCGGGACTCCCCCATGAAAATGAATAAACTGACGGTCGCCATCCTCATCTCCATGATGTTTGGCATCCTCACCGGCCAGGGCTATCGGATGTTTGCCGCAGATCAGGCTGCGGATTTCGCCAATAACATCACGATCCTGACCGATATCTTCCTGCGCCTGATCAAGATGATCATCGCTCCCCTGGTCTTCACCACCCTGGTGGTCGGTATCGCCAAGATGGGCGACACCCGCACCGTGGGTCGTATCGGTGCCAAGACCCTCGGCTGGTTCATGCTGGCCTCCCTGATGTCCCTGAGCCTGGGTCTGGTGATGGTGACTCTGATGCAGCCGGGTGTGGGTCTTTCACTATCCCTGCCCAATGACACCGCCAGCTCGGGTATTGCTGCCGGTGCCATTACCCTGAAAGATTTTGTGACCCACGCCATCCCCAAGAGCGTGGTCGAGGCGATGGCCACCAACGAGATCCTGCAGATCGTGGTCTTCTCCCTCTTCTTCGGTCTGGCTGCCGCCGCGCTCGGCGATCTGGCCAAGCCGGTAGTGGTGCTGATGGCCAGCGCTGCCGAGATCATGCTGAAAGTGACCGGTTATGTGATGAACTTTGCGCCGTTCGCGGTGTTTGGCGCCATCGCCGCCATGGTGGCCAAAGAGGGGCTGGGTATTCTGGTTACCTACGGCAGTTTTATGGCCCAGTTCTATATCGCGCTGGCCTGCCTCTGGCTGCTGCTAATCGCCATGGGCAGCGTCTTCCTGCGTGGTCGCGTCATCAAACTGCTGGCGATGATCCGCGAACCCATCCTGCTCGCCTTCTCGACCGCCAGCTCCGAAGCGGCTTATCCGAAGACCCTGGATCGTCTGGAGAAGTTCGGTTGTGACAAGCGCATCGCCAGCTTCGTGCTGCCGATGGGTTACTCCTTCAACCTCGACGGCTCCATGATGTACTGCACCTTCGCGGTAATGTTCATCGCCCAGGCGTATGGCATCGAGCTCTCCATGGCCCAGCAGATCACCATGCTGCTGCTGCTGATGGTCACTTCCAAGGGGATGGCCGGGGTACCGCGCGCCTCTCTGGTGGTGATTGCCGCTACCCTGAACCAGTTCCATATTCCGGAAGCGGGCATCTTGCTGCTGCTGGGGATCGACCACTTCCTCGACATGGGGCGCTCTGCCACCAACGTGCTGGGTAACGCCATCGCCGCCAGCGTGGTCGCCAAGACCGAAGACAGTCTGGGTGAAACCGTCGCGCTGGGCGAGAGTGAGCCAGCCAAAGCCTGATCACAACGCCATGAAAAATAAACAACAACGGCCCGCCAATGCGGGCCGTTGTTGTTTATGGCTCGTCTACACTGCTAGATAGTTTCCATCTGGAGTGCACGGTTATGAATATTGCTCGTCGACTGCAACTGATAGCGCTGCTGGTGATGCTGACGCTCATTTTTCTCAGTTGGTTCAGTATCAATCGCCTTGGGGCAGGCAACCGTGATTTGAGCTATGTGACGGACAATACGGTGCCCAGTATTTCGCTGATTAAGGAAGTGCAGGCCGATTTCTATGAATTGCACTCGCTGGTACAAACACATGTGCTCAATACCGACTCAAGCAAGATGCAGCAGATTGAAACGGGTATCACCGAGATACGGGGACAAATCAATTCGCTGCTCGACAAATATAAGGCAGAGATGCTCTCCAATGATGAAGATCGGCGCCTGACTGACGATGATCAACGCATAGTCGCGCAATATTATCAGGAGATAGACAAGGTTCTGCAGCTCTCTCGCCAAAACAAGAATGATGAAGCCAGAGACATGCTGGCGGGAGAGGCATACGGACTGTTCAAGCAATTTGCCAAGGCAATCGAGCTTCACGTCAACTTCAATATGGATTTGGGACTGGCGCTCAAGAAGCAGGGCCAGGAGAACTACGACAACAGCCTGCAAACCCTGTTGTTTATCGCCGGTGGTGCCACCTTACTGACGATGGGGCTGTTTGTCTGGTTGTTCAATCAGGTGGCCAATCCCCTTCGCACCGCCATGGATACCCTGACCCGGATCCAGCGTGACCTCAACTTTACCCTGAGAGCTGATGTGAAACAGCAGGATGAGATTGGCCTGACCCTCAATGCGGTCAACCGGCTGCTCGATACGCTGCAACAGACATTTACCGAATTTTCCGTCGGCAGCTTGCAGATCAAGAGCACTGCCGAATCCCTCTCTCAGGCAGCGCAGCACCTGGCCAGCTCGGCTAATCAGGCCAATGATGCCACCAGTCTGATAGCCGCCGGTGTCGAAGAGATGACGGTCAGCATCACAGATATCTCCCAGCGCACTCAGGAGACGAGCCGCATCACCAACGAGTCGGGGCAGCTAGCGACCGAAGGGGGCCGGACCATCGAGCGCACCGTTCATGCCATCAACGAGATAGCCGACTCCATTCGGCAGGCCTCGGCCGAGGTCATTGCGCTGGGTGAGGGCATTTCGCGCATTGGCGGTGTGGTCAACGTGATCCGTGATGTGGCGGGGCAGACCAACTTGCTGGCCTTGAACGCGGCCATTGAAGCGGCGAGGGCCGGGGAGTCCGGCCGTGGCTTTGCGGTGGTGGCGGATGAGGTGCGCAAACTGGCTGAGCGGACGGCGCAATCCACCCAGGAGATCTCCGCCACCGTAGAGGCGATCCAGCAGGAGTCGAACAATACGGTCTCCCGCATGCATCTGGTGGAGGAGAAGGTGAGCCAGGGGGTCACCATGGCGACCGAGAGTGGCGCCATTATTGCCGAGATCCGCAGTGCGTCGCACCGGGTGATGGAGCAGGTGGGCGAGATCACCAATGCCATCCGCGAGCAGAGTTCGGCCGCCGAGTCGATCGCTCATCAGGTAGAGCAGATTGCTCAGGTCGTGCAGCAAACCAGCAGCACAGCGGAGGAGACCTCAGCCGCCGCCGAGGAGCTTAATGTCACCACCGAGAGCATCCACCAGCAGATATCCCGCTATCGCATTCAGTAACGCCGAGAGTTGTTATCCATCCGCTATCCCCGCCAGCCAGCTGGCGGGGATTTTTTTATATGGCTTGCTTAGAAGCCTGAGCCCGGTTGCTGCAAAAATGCCGCCTCTTCCGGTGTGCTGGTGCGACCCAGAATGTCGTTGCGGTGGGGGAAGCGGCCAAAGCGTTCGATGATCACCTGATGGCGGCGGGCAAAGTCGGCAAATCCGGCAAACGTTGCTTGCGCCGGTGTGCCAGCCTGCTCGGCAGCCAGTGCCTCGAACAGCGCCACACTTCTGGCCTGTTGTTCGCGGGATTCGGCATGCTCCAGCGGCAGATAGAAGAAGACCCGCTCCAGTGGCGAGAGGGATTTGTCCGCCCCGATGGATAGCCCTTTCAGGCAGAGATCCCGTGCCAGCGGATCCTGGGCAAAGGCTGCAGGCGTGCCGCGATGGATATTGCGGGGCAACTGGTCGAGCAGCAGGATCAGCGCCAGCCGACCGCTGGGGAGATCGGCCCAGTGGGCGAGACTGCCCTTGGCTGCGGCCTCTGCCAGCTCGCCAAAGCGGCTGGCCAGCAGGGCATCCGTTTCGCTGCTTTTGCCCCACCAGAGGGGGGCTTGCCGTGTGGCCCGCAGGACGTCATCGGCTTCGTCGCCAAACCAGAGAGCGAGCAGAGGTTGCCAGGGTTGCATGGGAACTCCTTGAGGTGATTCAGAGGGAACCAGGAACAAATGGCTCAGGGGTGCTGCCGAAACGGCGGCTTCTCGTTACACTGTGCCATCTTTTGCCCGAAAGACGTAACCCCCCGATGGTGAGAGCCGGATTCTTGGCGCGGCCGATGATGGCCTGCGATCGCCATGAGGTGGTCCTGTTGACCTTGGTGGTTATCGGGACGTAAACCTCTCTCCCGGGGTTGTTCTCACTGATATAAGGAATCTTTGATATGGCCGGGACCAGTTTGTTGGCCCTGCTCGACGATATCGCCAGCGTGTTTGATGACGTGGCGCTGATGACCAAGGTCGTGATGAACAAGAGCGAGACTTTTTTTGGGTAGACGTTTCTCACTGATATAAGGAATCTTTGATATGGCCGGAACCAGTTTGTTGGCCCTGCTCGATGATATCGCCAGCGTGCTTGATGACGTGGCGCTGATGACCAAGATGGCGGCGAAGAAAACTGCCGGGGTGTTGGGGGATGATCTGGCCCTCAACGCGGAGCAGGTTTCCGGAGTGCGTGCCGAGCGGGAGCTGCCGGTGGTGTGGGCGGTGGCCAAGGGCTCATTTCGCAACAAGCTGATTCTGGTGCCCGCCGCCATCGCCATCAGTGCGCTGGTGCCCTGGCTTATCACGCCACTCTTGATGCTGGGAGGCGCCTACCTCTGCTTTGAGGGGGCCGAGAAGCTGGCCCACAAGTTCCTGCCCCATGAGGCGAGTGAAGGTGAGGCACATACAGCCCCCATTCCTGATGATCTGGTGGCCTTCGAGCAGCAGAAGGTAAAGGGAGCGATCCGCACCGATTTTATTCTCTCTGCCGAGATCATCGTCATCGCCCTTGGCACGGTACAGGGAGCAAGCCTCGCGCTGCAGCTCTCGGTAGTGGCGGGCATCGCCCTGCTGATGACCATCGGGGTCTACGGGTTGGTGGGGCTGATCGTCAAGCTCGATGACATCGGTCTGCATCTGCTGCAAAAGCACGATGGCAGCACCCTGCGCCGCGCTGTGGGGCAGGGTCTGCTGGTGACGGCGCCCCGTCTGATGCACCTGCTGGCACTGGTCGGCACCATCGCCATGTTCATGGTGGGCGGTGGCATTCTGGTGCATGGCTGGCCTTTTGCCCATCACCTGATTGAAGGCGCAGCCGCTGTTGTCGCCACCTTGCCCACAGTAGGGGCCGTACTGGCGGCGGTGACGCCGACGCTGCTCAACGCCGTGGCCGGTGTGGTGGCGGGTCTGCTGCTGGTTGCCGTGATGACGCTGGTGAGCCGTCTTGCCCCGGCCAAGGGATAAGCGAGCTTGCGGGCCATTGTCTCTTTTTTCCTCTCTTCATTTTTTGGCCCTCGGGTTGCCCGGTTTCGGACTTGCTGCCCGCAGGTCTGCTGCGCCTCCCGATAAAGGCCTTTGCGAGAAGTTATGTATCAACAACAGTGGAATAACGACCATATCTACCCGGGCCTCGACAGCACCGAGCTGGAAGCGGACATGCGCGCAGCCCGCCACGCGCTGGAAGAGCTGGCCAGCTATATGGCGGGTCTGGACGGGGTGCGCGACGATGACGCAGCGCTGCTGGATTTCTTGCGGGAAGTGCGGCTGCGCGCCCGTGATATTCGCCATATCGGCTGGAACGTCGCCATTCTGGCCGCGTGCCGCGGCAGTCAGGATGCGCGGGATCCGCAGGCCAAACAGCTGGCGTCCCGTGCCCGCGCCCTCAACGCCGATCTGTTCAAGATCCTGGCGCCGGTGGAAGATCTGATGCTGGTGTTGCCGGAGGAGGAATTCGCCGCGCTGATGAGGGATCCGTTGCTCGGTGAAGAGGCGTACCGCCTGCGCCATGAGCGTCGTTTGCAGGATCAGCGCTTGCCGGTGGCGGCGGAGCAGCTGGTGATCGGTCTGGGCACCGATGGTCTGCACGCCTGGGGCAACCTCTATAACGATCTGGTGGGCAAGATCCGGTTAACCATTGATGGCCGCGAGATGGGGCTGGCCGAGGCGAGCAATCTGCTCTCCAGCCCGATACGTGCGCTGCGTTTAGAAGCCTTTGATGCCATCAGCGCCGGTTGGGAAGGGGAGCAGGAGACGGTCGCCGCTATCCTCAATGCCATCAACGGCTGGCGGTTGGAGCTGGCCCGTCAGCGTGGCAACACCCGGTTGCTCGATGCGCTGGATCTCTCTTGCCACCAGAGCCATATCGAGCGTGCCACCCTCGATGCCCTGATGAGCGAAACCTGGCGAGCCCGTGGGTTGGGTCAGCGCGCCCTGGGGCTGATGGCCGAGCGCCTTGGTCTCGACGATCTGGGGCCGGAGGATCTCTTTGCGCCGCCTCCGGCCGCCAGCAGCCGTGACATTCCTTTTGATGAGGCGATCGAGTTGATTGCCGATGCCTTTAGCCGTTTCGATCCCGAGATGGGGGCATTTGCCCGCATGATGGCCGAGAAGGGGTGGATTGATGCTGCGCCCACGCCAAATCGCCGCACCGGCGCCTACTGCACCAAGTTTGCCGAACCGGTCGAACCGCGGGTCTTCGTTACCTATGCCGGCACCATGGATAACGTCATTACCCTGGCCCATGAGCTGGGCCACGCCTGGCACAACTGGGTCATTCGCGATCTGCCGATGAGCCAGCGCAGCTACCCCATGACGCTGGCGGAGACCGCCTCCATCTTCGCCGAAACCCTGGTGCGCAGCGCCCTGTTCCGGCAGGCGCAAAGCCCGGAAGAGCAGTTGGCCATCGCTTGGGCCGAGGCCGATGGCGCAGCCACCTTCCTGGTCAATATCCCGGCCCGCTTCGATTTCGAGCAGGCCTTGGTGGCCGAGCGGGCGCAGGGTTATGTGCCGGCAGAGCGGCTCAAGGCGCTGACTGACGAGGCATGGGGGCGTTGGTATGAGGGGAGTCTGACCCGCTATCACCCGATGTTCTGGGCGGCCAAGGCGCACTTCTCCATCGCGGGGCTGGGCTTTTACAACTACCCCTATCTGTTCGGTTATCTGTTCAGCCTCGGGGTCTATCAGCAGTTGATGAGCCGCAAGGCGGCGGGGGAAGAGGGCGTGGCCGAGGCGTATCGCGCCTTGTTGCGCGATACCGGCCGTATGAGCGCCGAAGATCTGGTAGCCAAGCATCTGGGGCAGGATATCCGTGAGGCCGCCTTCTGGCAGGGGAGTCTGGCACAAGTAGAGCAGGCGGTAGAGCGCTTCACGCAGTTGCCTGCCTGATTGGTTCAGCGGTGATATGAACAACTGGCCCCCGGACAGTCTCGCTGTCCGGGGGCCTGTTTGTTATGCCTGTTCTTGCTGCGGTTTGATGGGGCCAACGAACAGGGGGCGGGTCTGGTGAGTCAGATCCGGCTGATAGCCGTTGAAGAAGAGGTTGAGCAGCACCGAGCTGATGGTGGCCAACAGAATACCGCTATGAAAAAGCGGTTGTAGCTGCGCCGGAAGCTGTTGGAAAAAATTCCCGGAGACCGTCGGGATCATGCCAATTCCGAGACTGATGGCGACGATATAGAGGTTGTGACGGTTGCTGTTGTAATCGGTGCGCGCCAGGATGCGAATACCGGTGGCCAGCACCATGCCGAACATCACGATACCGGCGCCCCCCAGCACGAAGGGCGGGATGGAGGCGACCAGCACCGACATCTTGGGGATGAGGCCAAAGGCGAGCAGGATCCCCCCCGACATCACACAGACCCAGCGACTCGACACCCCGGTCACGCTCACCAGACCGATATTCTGGGAGAAGGAGGTGTGGGGGAAGCTGTTGAATATCCCACCAATAATGGTGCCGATGCCATCCACCCGCAGCCCGCGCACGATATCACCGCGCCTGGCCGGATGGCCGACGATGTCGCCAAGGGCCAGAAACATCCCCATCGACTCGATAAAGGTGATGAGCATGATCACCGTCAGGGTGGCGATGGAGATGGGATCGAAGGTGGGCCAGCCGAAGGCGAAGGGCACTATGGGGGCAAACCAGGCTGCCTCGCCGAGGCCATCGAGGCTCACTTCGCCCATGGCGATGGCCACCACGAAACCGAAGATGATCCCCAGCAGCACCGAGATATTGCTGAAAAAGCCCTTGGTGAAGCGGGTCACCAGCAGGATAAAGACGAGCACCAGAAAGCTGGTGCCGATATAGCGCAGGCTGCCATATTCCGGATTGCCCTTCCCCCCTGCCATCCAGTCGATCCCCACCTGCATGATGCTGATCCCGATGGAGGTGATAACCACCCCAGTGACGACGGTGGGGAAGAGCGGCATCAGCCGACCTATCAGCGGCACCAGCAGGGTCGAGATGATACCGGCGGCGATGGTGGCGCCGAAGATGCCTGTCAGCCCCAGATCCGGGTTGGCTCCGATGGCCAGCATGGGCATCACGGCGGCAAAGGTGACCGACATGATGACCGGGAGCCGGATCCCGGCAAAGCGGCCAATCCCGACACATTGCAGCAGGGTGACGATGCCGCAACAGAAGAGGTCCGAACTGATAAGGTAGGAGATTTGATCCTTGGGCAGCCCCAGACTGCCGCCAATCACCAATGGCACCGCCACGGCGCCGGCGTACATCACCAGCACATGTTGCAGGCCCAGGGTAAATAGTTGGCCCATGGGGAGCATGCGCTCCACTTCATCCACCGGGCGCTTGCGCGCACCCGGTCGGGGGGAGGGGGGATTGGTCTCGTTCATGAACAGATCACTCCTTGAAGCCCGCGCAACTGCTACAGGCAAGATAGTGAAAGCCGCAGCTTTCCCGGTCATTGATCTCGTGTATTGACAGAGGTGCCAGATCCCTCGGCAGTAGTGAGAGGGATCCGGTGCAGCACGGGTCAGTGCACAAAACATGCACAACGCCACTCACGAGAGAAAACGTTTGGCGATAACGCCTTGTTTTTGCGGGATGAGTCACATACCGGCCAGATAAGTGCCCGGCTGCTGGCAGGGGAAGGAGGTGAGGGCATCTCAGATTGGTAAGGGGTTTATCATTATCGGTCTGGCGATCTCACTTTGATAGCCAAGCTCCAGAGGGTTGCTCGCAATGCGCCCCTCTGCATGTGACGGCGCTCGCGGGCCGCAGGGCGCAATCGGGGGCGGGGGCGTGATCCAAAGCAAGAAAGTTGGATGTTTTGGTGGCGCACGGGGCCGCCGCTGGGGTAGTTTCGATAAAACCGACACAGATCCTGAGGTCTTATCCATGATCATCTATCTGCATGGCTTTGATGCCACCAGCCCAGGCAATCACGAGAAAGTGCTGCAGTTGCAGTTTATTGATGATGATGTGCGTTTCGTGCACTACAGCACGGTTCACCCCCGTCATGATATGAGCCATCTGCTCAAGGAAGTGAAAAAACAGCTCGATATGAGTACCGATCCCAAGCCGCTGATCTGCGGCGTGGGTCTTGGTGGCTACTGGAGCGAGCGGATCGGCTTTCTGTGCGGCATTCGCCAAGTGATCTTCAACCCCAACCTCCATCCGGAAGAGAACATGCAGGGCAAGATCGACCGGCCGGAAGAATATGACGATATCGGTACCAAGTGTGTAACTGAATTTCGTAAGAAAAATTCAGGAAACTGCCTGTGTATCCTTTCCGTTCAGGATGAAGTGCGCGATAATCGGGACACTGAACGTGAATTGAAGAACTATTACGACATCGTGTGGGATGAGCGCGAGACTCATAAGTTCAAAAATATCTCGCATCATCTGCAGCGGATGAAGGCCTTCAAAGAAGCCTGATCCATCACGTCGACCGATTTCGTTTTAGGGAGCCAATGGCTCCCTTTCGTTTTGAGGAACCGAGGAAAATCATCATGATGAATATTGTCGTTGTAGGCGGCGGCGCCGGTGGCCTGGAGCTGGCCACCAGTCTGGGTCGCAAGCTTGGCAAGAAGAACAAGGCCAAGATCACTCTGGTCGATCGCAACCGCACCCACCTGTGGAAACCCCTGCTGCACGAAGTGGCCACCGGCTCCATGGATGCGGGCATCGATGCCCTGAGCTACCAGTCTCACGCCAAGAACCACGGTTTCGACTTCCAGCTCGGCACCCTGACCGACATCAAGCGTGACGATAAACGCATCGTGCTGGCCCCGATCCACGACGAAAGTGGCGACATCGTGGTCAACGAGCGCGAGCTGCCTTACGACTATCTGGTGATGGCCATCGGCTCTGTTTCCAATGACTTCAACACCAAGGGCATCAAGGATCACTGTATCTTCCTCGATAGCCCCTCCCAGGCGCACCGCTTCCACAACAGCATGATGAACCGCTTCCTGCAGTTCGCGACCGAATATAAGCCGGGCGACAAGGTGAAGATTGCCATCGTCGGCGGCGGCGCCACCGGCGTCGAGCTCTCTGCTGAGCTCTACAACGCGGTCGAGCAGCTCTATGCCTACGGTTTCAAGAACCTCACCACCGACAGCCTGAAGGTGACCCTGGTGGAAGCGGGCCCACGCATTCTACCGGCTCTGCCGGAGCGCATCAGCGGCGCCGCCCATCAGGAGCTGGTCAAGCTGGGTGTGGACGTGCGTACCGCCACCATGATCACCGAAGCGACCAGCGACGGTCTGCACACCAAGGATGGCGAGCTGATTGAAGCTGACCTGATGGTGTGGGCGGCCGGTATCAAGGCGCCTGACTTCATGAAGGATATCGCTGGTCTTGAGACCAACCGCATCAACCAGCTGGTGGTGAAAGAGACCCTGCAGACTACCCGTGATGAGAACATCTTCGTTATCGGTGACTGTGCCGCCTGCCCGCAGCCGGATGGCAAGTTTGTGCCGCCGCGCGCCCAGTCTGCCCACCAGATGGCCAGCCAGGCATTCAAGAACATTCTGGCCAAGATGAACGGCGGCGAGATGAAGCCCTACCTCTACCACGACCACGGTTCGCTGGTCTCCCTCAGCCGCTTCTCCACCGTGGGCAGCCTGATGGGCAACCTGATGCGCGGCTCCATGATGGTGGAAGGTTACATCGCCCGTCTGGTTTACATCTCTCTCTACCGGATGCATCAGATCGCCCTGCACGGCTACGTCAAGACCGGCCTCATCATGCTGGTGGGTCGTATCAACCGGGTACTGCGCCCGACCCTGAAGCTGCACTAAGCTGGGATTTGGCATAATTCGGAATACCAAAAGGAGAGGCGATGGCCTCTCCTTTTTTATGGGCGCAGATCGGGGAAAACGAGTTATTTGCCCAGATAGGTGCGATCGAAGAAGGTGTTGACCCAGTGGGGGCGGTAGATTGCGAGCACCGTCATCGCCATGCCGTTGAGCAGGGCTTCGGGGAACAGCAGCAGCGGCCAGATGGAGAGGTAGTCTGCCGTGATGGTATGCCAGGGGTAGCTGCCGCTTATCCCCATCAGCAGAGCGCTGGCTGCCACCTTGGTCGAGATGGCGAGGGCGCCGCCGAGAAAGGCGGCAACGAAGATATAGACAAAGAGATGGCGCGGCAGCCAGGCCCAGCTGGCCAGAAACAGCAGCCAGCTGCTGGCTACCGGCAGGGCAATGCCAACCAGCGCCTGCCAGCCAAAGTCGGCCAGATTGGTGACGCCAAAGTAGTCGAGTACCAGCAGGGTCAGGCAGGGGGCAAGCAGGGCCAGTCGCCAGCCCAGCAGCAGGGTGAGGGTGGTGAGCCCGAGAAAATGCACTTCCAGTCCGTCGTGCAGCCCGGCACGCAGCGTCCAGAGCGGCACCAGCGCGATGGCGCTCCCCAGCAGCAGATGCTGGTAGAGGGGGTTGTCATGAAGCAGTTGCCACAGGGTGCGGCGCAGGCTGAAAGTCAGTAGCAGCAGCCAGATCAGAAGAGCGGCGAGTTGTCCTTCACTCATCATTCATTCACTCACGAGGCAGTCAGATTACGCGGGGCAGCCAGATCCCTGCCACCCGAAAACAGAGCAGGCTGACGAGTCAGCCTGCTTGCACATCAATATTTCACGTTGTTGTGGTACTTGCCGAGGATGCCCTTGACCCGTTCCATGGTCTCCTTGCTGGGGGGCTTGATCCCGCTCAGCTCGTACGGGTCGCCCAGCACATCCCACTTGTGTTTGCCGAGCTCATGGTAGGGGAGCAGCTCCACCTTCTCCACGCTCTCGCCCAGCTCGGCGATAAACTGACCCAGCCCTTCGGCGCTCTCGTCGTCATCGCTCCAGGTCGGTACCACCACGTAGCGGATCCACATGGTCTTGCCTTTGGCTGCCAGATAGCGGGCAAACTCCAGGGTGTATCTGTTGCTGACGTGGGTCAGCGGAATGTGTTTCTCGTCATTGATCTGTTTGATGTCGAGCAGTACCAGATCGGTCTGGTCGAGCAGCTTGTCCACCTGTTCGTCGAGATGACGGACGAAGCCGTTGGTGTCGAGACAGGTGTGGATCCCTTTCTCTTTGCAGGCGGTAAAGAGTTCGGTAATGAAAGCGGGTTGCAGCATGGCTTCACCGCCGGACGCTGTCACACCACCGCCGGAGGCATTCATGAAGTGGCGATAGCTGGTGATGTCACTCATCAACTCCGGTACGGTCACTTCGCGGCCACCTTCGGTATCCCAGGTATCGCGGTTGTGGCAGTACTTGCAGCGCATCAGGCAGCCTTGCATGAATACGATAAAGCGTATTCCCGGGCCATCGACAGTGCCGCAGGTTTCGACGGAATGGATCCGGCCAACGGTGCCGTGAGCTCCGGCTGGCTGGCTGATTTCAACGGCAGGGATCCGATTAATGACAGACATAAACAACTCCAACGATTCGAGCAGGCCGTTATTTTATTACATAAACCCCTATTGATCCTACACCTTTAGTCCGGCGCCCGGCTGCCAAGCAGCTGCTCCAGCCCCTTGACGGTGAGCGGCCGACTGGTGAGAAACCCTTGATAATGCTGGCATCCCAGTGCTTTGAGGATGGCCAGCTGCGCCTCCTCTTCCACCCCTTCGGCGGTGACGGTAAAACGAAAGACCTGGGCCAGATCGAGTATCGCCTTGACGATGGCTCTGTCCTGTTCGCTGTGTACCAGGGTCTGAATGAAGCTTCTGTCCAGTTTCACCTCGTCGGCGGGCAGATCCCGCAGATAGGCCAGCGACGAGTAGCCGGTACCGAAGTCATCGATGGAGATGAGGATGCCGAGCTCCTTGAGCTGGCGCATTCTGGCAATACTCTCCTGCCGATTCTCCAAGACTACCGATTCGGTCACCTCCAGCAGCAGGCGGGAGGGGGGCACACCGGTGTCGCGCAAGATGTACTCCACCTGTTGTACGAAGCCCTGGGTGTGGAACTGGCGAGCGCTGACGTTGACCGACAGATGGGGGATCAGCAGGCCACGGTTGAGCCAGAAGCTGTATTGGGCGCAGGCGGTCTTCATCACCCAGTAGCCGATCTCGAGGATCAGGCTGGTCTCTTCGGCGATGGGGATAAACTCCCCGGGCGGCACCATGGTGCCGTCGCTGCGCTGCCAGCGCAGCAGCGCCTCGATACCCGACAGTGAGCCATTATCGACCCGGTATTGCGGTTGGTAGTGGAGTTGCAGCTCGTGGTGACGCAGGGCATCGCGCAGCTCATTGGTGAGGGTCAGCCGGTTCTTCTCATGCTGGGCCATCGCCTCGGTAAAGAAGACGTAGTGGCCCTGACCGGCGCGCTTGGCCATGTGGGTCGCGGTGTCGGCCTGTTGCATCAGGACCAGATGATCCGTCTCGTTGCCGGAGAAGAGGCTGATCCCCACCGAGGCGCTGCAGTGCAGTTTGTGATCGCCGATGTCGAACGGGGTGCGAAACAGCCCCATCAGCTCGCGGGCGAAGTGCTCTGCCAGAATTTTGGCGGTGACTTCCCCTTGTCCCAGCTGGGTAAAGAGCAGGGCAAACTCATCCCCCGAGATGCGCGCTTGTACCAGATTGTCCTGGGGCAGCTCCCTGAAACGCTGCACCACCGCCTGCAGCAGCAGATCGCCGCAGGCGTGACCGAGAGAGTCGTTGATCGACTTGAAGTTGTCGAGATCCACCAGCAGCAGGGCGCCCCACTGGCCGTTGGTGGCGCTCAGGGTCTGCTGCAAAATATGGTTGAGGCTGCGCCGGTTGTGCAGACCGCAGAGATCGTCGTAGTAGGCGAGCTGCTCGATGTGTCTGGCCGCCTCTTTTTCCTGGGTGATGTCGTAGAAGCTGCAGATAAAGTGGCTGAGCTCCCCCTGCTCATCCTTGACGCCGTTCACCATCAAGCGCACCGGAAAGAGGTGACCATCCTTGTGCAGGCAGCGCTCTTCCCCGAGCCAGAACTCCTGCTCGTTGACGGTGCGGCTGACATCTTCCTTGAGATGATCCCCGTAATAGGTGGGGCGCAGCTTGCGAATGGAGTGACCGATCACCTCTACCTCGCCAAATCCGGTGATCCGGCTGAAGGAGTGGTTGACCTTGAGGATGATGCCGTTGTGATCCATCACGATCAGCCCATCGTGGGTATTGAAGGCAACCTCGGCCAGCCGCAGGGCATCGTCGGTGGCGAGGCGCTTGAGTTCGATGGCGGCCCGCTCGTGCTGGCTGCTCAATAGATCCAGCAGCTGCTCGGGCTCCTCAAGAGGGGTATCGAGCAGCAGGGTGATCTGGCCAATGGGGGCGCCGCTTTGAGCATGGAGCGGAATGCCGATGTAGGCGCTGGCATTGAGGGCGAGCAGCCGGGTCGCCTTGGGATAGCGCACGGGCAGATCTTCCACATAGATGGCCTGACCGTGCTGGAACAGCTCCTGAGCGGGGCCAGGGTCGAGCTGGATGGGCTTGAGGGTGGAGCAGATCTCCTCGTTGATGACGCAGCGGGGGATGATCCAGAGATCCTGACCGCGGGGCTGGAACTCGCCGATCCAGCCCACCCGGGCACCGCTGGCGCTCATGGCCCAGCTTACCAGCGTCTTGCAGTAGTCGATGCCGGTCTGCTGGTGCAGCTCGGGCGGGAGGGCCAGCTCGGCGCGGTGCTCTTCCGGTTGCGGTTGCCAGTGGCCGAGCAGCTGGGCGCTGCTGCGCACCAGCTGCAACATCTCCTCGCTAAGCGGGGTGGGATCGAGATACTCCAGACTCAGCACCCCGAACAGCTTGTCCTGCTCCAGCAGGGCACCATCGAGGCGTGAGCGCACACCGGCACTGGTCAGATAGAGGTGATTGCTCAGCATCGGCTGGTGGGCCGCCTCCGAGAAACTCAACGATTTGCGGGTACGCAGGGCGCGGATATAGCGGCTGTCACCACGAATGGGGTAGAGCGCCTCGACCCCCAGGGTGAACACCGGGGTGAGTTGCTCGCTGCCGAGATCGCCGTTGGCCTGATAGTGCCAGAGGATGAGCCGATCGGCCCCCAAACTCTCTTTAAGGGCCTCGAGCAGGGGCGCATACTGTTGCTGGCTCGCCATCTGGCTGAGGCGCGGCAGTTGCAATGCCAGGTCGGCGATGGGCTCCTGGCGAAGGTTCTGCAGACAGATGAGCCAGAAGCCATCCTGCTCGTGGGCGAGGGCGATATGCCAGAGCTGGCTGGCAAAGCGCACGGTGATCTTGCCGCCATGGCCGTTGGCCAGCAGTTGTTCGATGGGCAGGCACAGGGCATCGGGCAGCTGGGCAGGCCAGGGGGCGCGCGGTTCGTCGAGCCAGTAGAGCGGGGTTTGCATCACGTCGGTCAGGGCGACCAGCCGTTGACTGCGCAGGTCCAGACGGAAAAAGAGTGGCGTCTGGAGGGCAGGAGGAAGATGACTGAGTGCGGTAGACGACATGAACAAACAACATCCTGTTAAGCAACCGTCGGGGTTGCAAGAATACTGCAAAATGGTGTGAAACAAAATTTCATTGAATTCTAAATTAGAAAAGTCTAATTTATTGCCCATTATCATGTATGAGGAGTCTTGCTGATGAAACGGATCCTGATTATCGGTGGTGTCGCGGGGGGCGCATCGGCGGCGGCTCGTGCTCGTCGTTTGAGTGAAGAGGCAGAGATCGTGATGTTCGAGCGGGGCGAGTTTGTCAGCTTCGCCAACTGCGGTCTGCCCTATCACATCGGGGGCGATATCCCCGACCGGGATGCCTTGCTGCTGCAGACTCCCCAGAGTTTCAAGCGCCGTTTCAACGTCGATGTGCGGGTCTTCCACGATGTGATTGAGATCGACAAGGCGGGCAAGACCTTGCTGGTGCGCAACCTGCAAACCGGTGAAGAGCAGCGCGAGCATTACGATGCGCTGCTGCTGAGCCCGGGGGCGGCGCCGATCCGTCCTCCCTTCCCCGGTATCGACAGCCCCCATGTCTATACCCTGCGCAACATCCCGGACATGGATCGCATTCTGGCGGCCCTGCATCACGATCAGCCGCGCCACGTCACTGTGGTGGGCGGCGGCTTTATCGGGCTGGAGATGATGGAGGCGCTGCATCAGCGCAAGCTGGATGTCACCCTGCTGGAGCTGGCCGATCAGGTGATGGCGCCGGTGGACAAGGAGATGGCCAACATGCTCCATGCCCGCATCCGGGAAGAGGGGATCGACCTGCGCCTGCGCACCGGCCTCACCGCCATCGAGAGTCTGGATCTGCCTGCCGAGAAAACCTCCGCCGTGCCGACCGCCAAAAGCGGTGGCCTGCGCCTGACCCTCAATGACGGCTCCCATCTTGATACCGGTCTCTTGATCCTCGCCATCGGCGTCAAGCCGGAAACTCTGCTCGCCGCCAAAGCGGGGCTGGAGCTGGGCCCACGGGGCGGCATCAAGGTCGATGCCGGGATGCGTACCTCGGACCCCTTTATCTACGCGGTGGGGGATGCGGTGGAAGAGATAGATTTTGTCACCGGCGAATCTGTGCTGATCCCGCTGGCGGGCCCGGCCAACCGGCAGGGGCGCATCGCCGCCGACAATATGTTGGGCCGAAGCGAAACCTACAAGAAAACGCAAGGGACCGCCATCTGCAAGCTGTTCGATCTGGCGGTGGCCAGCACCGGCCTCAACGAGAAGCGACTGGTGCAACTGGGATTGCCGTTCGAGAAGGTTTATGTCCACCCGGGCAGCCACGCCGGTTACTACCCCGGCGCCCATCCGGTCAGCCTCAAGCTGCTGTTTGCCCCGAATGGCAAGATTTACGGTGCCCAAGCCATCGGCAAGGATGGCATCGACAAGCGCATCGACGTGCTGGCGGTGGCCCAGCGCGCCGGTCTCACCGTGTTTGACCTGCAGGATCTGGAGCTCACCTATGCGCCGCCCTTTGGATCGGCCAAGGATGTGATCAACATGGCCAGCTTCGTGGCAAGCAACCACCTGAAGGGGGACACCCTGCTCTGCCACGTGGCCGAGGTGCAGGCTCGTAACCCCCATCAGCTAGTGGTGGATGTGCGCAATGGCCCCGAGCTTGACAAGCTGGGCCGCATTCCGGGGGCACTGCATATCCCCCTCGACGAGTTGCGTGGTCGCCTCCATGAGTTGCCCAAAGAGAAAGAGCTGCTGATCAGCTGTCAGGTCGGGCTGCGCGGCCATGTCGCCTGCCGCTTGCTGAGCCAGCACGGCTTCAAGGTGAAAAACCTCTCCGGCGGCTTCAAAACCTGGCAGATGGCCACCGCCGAGTAACCGTTTTATTTCTGTGCCTGTTTGCCCCTCTCCCTTGTGCGTGCAAGATGAGGGGCTTTTTGTTTCTGCTTTTCGCCCTCCTTGCATTCCCTAATTGCAGCAATATTTCGACACACTTTATTTCCTGTGCCGGACAAAATTAACGTTTTGTTCAGGGGATGGGTGCTATAACCCCTGCCTCGTTCATGATGAACCGTGTAGTAGGGAGAGTGACATGCTGGATATGCTGATGGCCATTTGGCATCAGGATTTTGACGCCCTGGTTCAGATGCAGGCGGTACCCCTGCTGATCAGTTGCCTGATGCTGGTACTGCTGCTGGAGTCCGCATTCGTCTTCCTGCCCCTGCCGGGGGACAGCCTGGTACTGCTGGCCGGTGGGTTGGTGGGCATGGGGGTGTTTGGCCCCGAAGTGACTCTTGTCTATCTGCCGTTGGCTGCTGGCATAGGTTCCGTGCTCGCCTACTGGCAGGGACGGGCACTGCAGCGCACCCGCTTTATGGATCATATCGAACGGATGTTGCCTCCCGACAGCCTGCCCAAGGCGACCCGGCTGCTGAAAAAGTACGGTTTTCTGGCGATGTTCTCCTCCCGTTTTATCCCGTTCGTACGGGTGCTGACCCCCATGCTGATGGGGATTGGCCGCCTGAGCGTGCTGCGCATGTGCGTGGCCAGCTTTGCCAGTGCCTTTATGTGGGCGCTCTGCCTCAGTTTGGTGGGCAAGCTGGCGATGAATACCCCCTTCTTTCTCCACCACAGCGAACTGTTGACCCGGGCCCTGCTGATTACCTCGCTGGTGCTGTTTCTGGCGGCCGTCATGGCCATCCTGTTTCGCTGGTTCAAAGGCGGAGCAAAAAACGAGACCAGCCACGACTAGATGACAACCCTTGCCGCACTGGATCAGTGGGCAAGGGGGTTCTCGTGCTGCAGGGGGGAGGAATTGTGCCCATTCGGGTAATGAGCTTTGTGTCGGGTGAGCAGGATGCCTTATCCTGTTTCCAGCCACGCTGCGTTTGCAGCGCTCCAACTCGGGATGGAACTTATGCGCCTCTTCGACTCTCCCTCTGCTTCTCACCGCTCTACCGCTGGAACCGACGCTTTGCGCCGCCGCTGGTCAACCCTGCTGCTTTGCGGGGTAGTCGGTTTGCTGTCTGGCTGCGGCCCTGACAAACCCACCAGCCAAGTACCGACCACAGAATCGACTGCCCAGCAGGAGGCCGGGGCGCCAACTTCTGTAGTGCAGGCCAATGCCCGCCAATATCGCGATGCGCCGGCACTGGCGCTGGTCTTCTCCGGCCCCCTGGCGCCCAAGGCCAATTGGCAGAGCTGGCTCGGGGTCAGTGAGGGGGGCAAGCAGGTGCAGGGGGAGTGGATCCTCGCCGAAGATGGCCGCACCCTCTATTTTCCGAACGTTCAGCCCGATAAAAGCTACGAGGTGAGCCTCAAGGCGGGGCTGGGCCCATCCCCTCAGAGCTGGACCCTCAAGACCCGGCCGCTGGAGGCGGGGGCCTCCTTTACCGCCAGCGGCATGGTATTGCCGCTGCGCCAAGAGCTGCGCCTGCCCATCAGTGCGGTCAATGTGGATGAGGTCAATATCGACTTCTTTCGGGTCGATGCGGAATATCTGCCCCGTTTTCTGGCGGAATATCGCCCCGGTGCCGGCATGGGGAACTGGGAGCTTGAGCAGATCACCCAGCGGGCCAAGCGGGTATTCAGCGGCCGCTATGCGCTGGAGCTCGATGCCAACCGGCGCGAGACCCGCCTTATCAATGTGAAGGAGCCGCAGCTGGCGGAGGCTGGTGTCTATTTTGCAGTGATGTCGCCCCTTGGCAATTACGACTGGCGCAAGGAGACCACCTATTTTGCGGTGAGCGACATGGGGCTCAGTGCCCGTCGTTACCGCGATCAGCTGGAGGTGTTTGTCAGCTCCCTGGCCAGCGCCGACCCGCTCAAGGATGTGCAGCTCTCCCTGCTCGACGAGAAGGGCAACCGGCTGCAGGTGCAAACCACTGATCCGCAGGGCCATCGCCGCTTTGATCAGGTGCAGGGGGCTCGCTTGCTGCTGGCCGAACAGGGCAACCATCTGGCGGTGCTGCGCCTCGATGGGGCTGCGCTCGATCTCTCCACCTTCGATCTCGGCACCCAGCCCTGGCAGGCCCAGCAGCTCTATCTGTTCAGCGGGCGCGATCTCTATCGTCCCGGCGAGCGGCTCGACAGCGAGATCCTGCTCAAGGGGCAGGATGGCCAGCTGTTGCCCGGCATGGCGGTGGAGCTGGAGGTGAAGCAGCCGGACGGTCAATTGCTCGAACAGAAACGGCTGCTACCCGATAGCCTTGGCGCCGCCCACTACGGCCTGCGTCTGCCGGACGATGCGCCGCTCGGGCGCTGGACCATCAACCTCAAGACCGCCGCCGGCAGCCGCTTCGAGTGGCCTTTCCTGGTGGAGGAGTTTCTGCCGGAACGGCTGAAACTGCAGCTTGGCAAGGGGCCGGATGGGGAAGTCACGAGTCTGGACGCTGCCCTGACGCTGCCACTGCAAGGGGACTATCTCTACGGCGCGCCGGCGAGCGCCACCAAGGCGAAGGCGGAGGTTAAGATCAGCCGCGCCACCATGCCCTTTACCCAGTGGCAGGAGTTCACTCTGGGTGACGTGCTGCTCGCGGAGCAGGCCAAAGATCTCGAGCCCCTCAATCTCACCCTCGATGCGCAGGGGCAGGGGACTTTTTCGTTAGCTGATGAGCTCGATGGGGTGCGCGCCCTCGGGCCGCTGGAGGTGGCCTATCGGGTATCGCTCGCCGAGCCCGGTGGCCGCGCTGTCAATCGCAGCCGCACCCAGTATGGCTGGCCTGCAGGCAGCCAGTGGCCGGCACTCAAGGCCGATTTCGTGGCCGATCGGGTAGAGGGGGGCAAGCCTCTGCCCTTCCAGATCCTCAACCTCGATGACAAGGGCCAACCGGTGGCGGGGGCGGTGAAAGTGCGCCTTATCAACGAGTACCGCGACTACTACTGGCACTACGCCGATGGCGAGGGGTGGAAGTACGAGTTCAACAGCCAGCCCTATCTGGAGCAGGAGCAAACCCTGCAGCTGGATGGCAAGGGGCCGACCCCGCTCACGCTGCAACTGGCGGCGGGCTGGTATCGGTTGGAGGTTGAGAACAGTCAGGGTCATCAATCCAGCCTACGGGTGGAGATAGGCAGTTACGCCTGGGGCGGTGGTGGCGAGCAGGCACGGCCCGACAAGATTGCCATCACCCTCGACAAGCGCGCCTATCAGGCGGGTGACAAGGCCAAAGTGACGCTGGTGGCCCCGCGCCCCGGCAAGGGGTTGCTGCTGGTGGAGGATGGCGACGGCCTGCGCTGGTGGCAGCGCATCGAGCTCAAGGGCGCAGGTGGCGATGCCAAGGATGCCCGCGGCGAGTTCGAGATCCCGGTCAGTCCCGAGTGGCAGCGTCATGACCTGCATATATCGGCCCAGATCGCCGCGCCAGACAGCGCGTCCAAACCGTCCGGCAAGCAACAGGGGCAGAGCCTGCGCTCGGTCGGACTGGTGCCGCTCACCCTGGATCGGGAAACGCGTCGTCTGCCGCTTACCCTGAGCGCACCGGATAAAGCGGTGCCGCTTACCCGGCTGGAAGTGACCGCCACCTCCACCCCCAACAGTCAGGGGCGCGTGGTGCTGGCGGCGGTGGATCGGGGCGTGCTCAATATCAGCGACTACCAGCCGCTCGACCCGTTCGAGATCTTCTTTGGTCGCAAGCGCTTCGCTCAAGATTTGTTCGACAACTACGGCCAGGTGATCCCGCCGCAAGATGGCAAGCTGGCCCGCCTCAACTACGGGGGCGATCGGGCGCCGCTGAAAAAGGGTGGCGCGCTGGAGAGCCGGGTCGAGATCGCCGCACTGTGGAGTGGCGAGGTGAGCTTTGATGAGAGTGGCAAGGCGGTGATCCCGCTCGATCTGCCCAACTTCAACGGCGAGTTGGCGCTGATGGCGCTGGCCTGGAACGAACAGCAGGTCGGGGAGGCCGAGCGCGCCGTCAAGGTGGTGGCGCCCTTGGTGGCCGAGATCGGCTGGCCGCGCTTTGGCGCCAGAGGGGATGAGACCCGGGCGCTGGTGCAGCTACGCAACATGAGCGGCGAGGATCAGACCCTCTCCCTTGTCTGGACCCTCAACGGTGGGCTCAAAGCAAACGGCGAGCTGCCTGGCAACCTTTCCCTTAAAAATGGCGAAGAGCAGTGGTTGACCCTGCCGCTCACCGTGACCGGGGCGAGCGGTGTGGCGAGCCTGCAGTTGGCGGCCAGCGGCAAGGATTTTGCCATCAGCCGCGACTGGACTTTGCCGCTGCGTTCCCCCTGGCCGGCCGAGACTCGCCAGCGCTACCAGATGCTGGCCCCCGGCCAGCAGATGAGCTTTGCGCAAAGTGAGCTGGCCGGGCTGGATCGCGCCAATCTGCAGGGGCTGCTCAGCCTCTCAGGTACTCCGCCCTGGGATCCGGCAGCCCAGTGGCAGGCGCTGGCTGACTACCCCTACGCCTGTCTGGAGCAGACCCTGTCCCGTGCCTGGCCTTACTTGCTGACCACGGCCGATGAGCGGGCCGCCTGGAGCAAACCCGCAGAGGGCAAGAAAGCGGCGAGCGAGGCGGATGTGCAACGCGCCCTGCTGCAACGGCTGCAGCGGTTGCAACTGCCAAGCGGCGGTTTTGGCCTGTGGGATGGTCGCTCCGACGAGGAGCAATGGCTCACCGCCTATGCCGCCGACTACCTGCTGGCGCGCAAGGAGGCGGGCGACGCCGTGCCGGAGGCAATGCTCAATCAGGCGCTGAACCGGCTGCAGAGCTATCTTACCGACAGCCAGTATGGCGAGCGCTGGAGCAGTGCCCCCGAGCACAGCCGGCTGGCCTATCAGGCTTACAGTGCCTATGTGTTGGCCCGGGTGGGCAAGGCGCCGCTCGCTACCCTGCGCCTTATCTTGGAGCAGCAGGCTGATCACGCTCGCTCCGGTTTGCCACTCTTGCACCTCTCGCTGGCCCTCTCGGCCATGGGGGATGAGCAGAACGCCGCCAAGGCCCTCAGCCGGGCGCTAGGGACCGAGCGCGGTGACGACTACTTGGGGGATTACGGCTCGCCGCTGCGCGATGAAGCCCTTGAGCTCTCCCTGCTGCGCCAACACAAGCTGGCTGCGGATCGCTGGCCAGCCCTCAGTGCCAAGGTGGCCGATGCCCTGGCTCACCGTCAGTGGCTCAGCACTCAGGAGCGACTCGCCCTGCTGCGACTCGCCCGCTTCGATCCGGCCGCCGACTGGCAGGCCAAGGTAACTTCCTCTCTTGGCAGTGGACCCCTGAGCGGTTCGGCACCGCTGCAGCAGGGCGCCCCCGAGGCGCTGGCGGCGAGCACCGTCACCAACGAGGGCAAGGGATCCCTCTATGTGCAGCGCACTCTGGTTGGTTACCCCGAACAGGCTCCGGCACGGATCAGCAAGGGGATGAGCGTGACCCGCAGCTGGTTCAACAGCGACGGTCAGCCGTTTGATCCCGCCAAGGTGAAGGTGGGCGATCTGGTGGTGGTGCGGCTCAACGTCAGCAGCGAATCGGCGGTGCCCGATGCCCTGCTGGTGGAGATGGTGCCCGCCGGCTTCGAGCTGGAGAACCCGGCCCTTGGCAACAGCATCAAGCTGGAAGAGCTCTCCATCGAGGGGAAACCGGCGTGGCAGAGCGAATGGAACGATTATCTCAAGCATCAGGAGTTTCGCGATGACCGCTACACGGCAGCGTTGGATCTGAGCGAGGGGAGCAACCAGCAACTGGTCTACCTGATGCGGGCGGTGACGCCGGGTCGCTATCAGGTGCCGCCGACCCAGGTGGAGGATATGTACCGGCCCGAGCTGCGGGCTGTGGGTGAGGATATCCATGAGGTGATCATCTCTGAGTAATGTTCCCTCCCTTGAGCGGGTTCGCCCGCTCACTTTCTGGCAGCGTGGCTGGCTGAAATTAGGTCGCAGCGGCCGCGCAGGCTGGCGCTGGCTTGGTGGCCTGCCACGCTGGCTGCTCTTCTCGGTGCTGGGAGTTGTCGCACTGCTCCTGTCATTGCTGGCGCTGGATCGCATTTTCCCGCCGCCACCACTCGACCCCGCCTACGCACGGGTGGTGCTCGACATGAAGGGGCGGCCACTGCGCGCCTTTGCCGATACCAGCGGCGTGTGGCGCTACCCCGTTACCCTGGAGCAGGTCTCACCCCGCTATATCGAGGCGTTGCTGGGTTACGAGGATCGCTATTTCTGGCGTCATCCCGGAGTCAATCCGGTGGCCATGGTGCGCGGGGTCTGGCAGTGGCTGCGCTATGGGCGGGCCGTGTCGGGCGGCTCGACCCTCACCATGCAGGTGGCGCGCCTTATCGAGCCCTATCACAGGAGCGTGCCCGGCAAGCTGCGCCAGATGGCGCGCGCGCTGCAACTGGAGTGGCACTACGACAAGCGCACCTTGCTCACCGTCTACCTCAACCGGGCGCCGTTTGGCGGCAACCTAGAGGGGGTGCAGGCGGCAAGTTTTGCCTATCTCGGCAAGAGCGCCGCCAAGCTGACCTATGCCGAGGCTGCGCTCTTGGCGGTGCTGCCGCAGGCTCCCAGCCGCAACCGGCCGGACCGGCATGCCGAGCGGGCCCGCACCGCCCGTGACAAGGTAATGCAGCGGCTGGTGGCGCAGGGCGTCTGGCCCGAGCCGGTGTGGTTGGAGGGACGTATCGAGCCAGTGCTGGCCCGCGGTCACTTCACGCCGATGGAGGCGCCGCTCTTTGCCCGTCTCGCCGCCGACCATCAGGCCGGGGCGCTGGTGCACACCACCATTGATGGCGATCTGCAGCGCTGGTTGGAGGGGCGGGTGGCGAGCTACATTCGCCGCTTCCCCGAGCAGACCTCAGCGGCGTTGCTCTTGGTAGATAACAAAACCATGGCTGTGCGCGCTTATGTGGGCAGCGCCGAGTATGGCAATTTGCGCCGCCACGGTTATCTCGACATGGTGCAGGCAATCCGCTCTCCCGGCTCCACCCTCAAGCCCTTTATCTACGGTCTGGCGATGGATGAAGGGTTGGTGCACTCGGCCTCCCTGCTCTCCGATGCGCCGAGGCTGGGATCTGACTATCGCCCCGCCAACTTTTCCGGCGCCTTTCAGGGGCCGGTGACCCTCGCTCAGGCACTGCAGCAATCCCTCAACGTGCCGGCGGTGCAGGTGCTGGAGGCGCTCGGGCCCGACAAGCTGGTCAGCCGCCTCGACAACGCCGGGGTGCGGCTGGCCCTTTCCGACAAGCCCAATCCGGCCATCGCGCTGGGGGCAGCGGGCATTCGACTCGAGCAGCTGGTGGCGCTCTACAGCTCGCTCACTCGGCAGGGGCAGGTGGCGATGCCGGTCTGGCTGGCGGGGCAGCAGGCGGTGTCGCGCCCCTTGCTGAGCCCGGGGGCTGCCTGGATCATCTGGCAGATCCTGAGCGCCCAGGGACGGGCTGATCAGCCTTTTGCCAGTGAGGCAACCGGCAGGGTCAACAGGCTGGCCTGGAAGACCGGCACCAGCTATGGCTATCGCGACAGCTGGGCGATGGGGGTCTCCGGTCGCTGGACCATCGGCGTCTGGCTTGGGCGCCCCGACGGTACCCCCATGCCCGGTTTCTACGGTCAGAGCGCGGCGGTGCCGTTGCTGCTCTCGGTCTACTCGCGGCTCTCGGACAACAGCCCTCTGCCGGCACAGCCCAATACGGTGAGCGAAGCCGAGTTCTGCTGGCCGCTGGGGCGCAAAATGAGCGCGACCCTGCCTGAGGCCTGTTTGCAGCGCCAGAGCGCCTGGTTGCTGGAAGGGCGCGATCCTCCCACCTTGCCGGATCCCATGGACTGGCCCTCGCCGCTGCGCCAAGTTGCACTCACTACCGAAGGCAAGCCGACCCTGGCACGCTGCCAAGATGCGGCGCAATCCGGTTTTCGGGCACTCTGGCCTTTGTCGCTGGAGCCGTGGCGGTCCCCCGGCGAGCGACGGCAGGCACTGCTGGCCAGCGGTTGTGCAGGGGAAGAGCAGAGTGCCGAGCTGCAGGCTCCCATTCGCATCGTGGCGCTGGGGGAGGGCAACCTTATCCGCAGCCAGCGCTATCGGTTGCAGCCTAAGGTGCTCGGCGGTGTCGGCAAGCCAGCCTGGTTTCTCAACGGCCAGCGGCTGCGCTGGGATGGCGATCAGGTGCTGAGTGTGGCGGGGCGCTATCAGCTGGTGGTGGTGGATGAAGCAGGCAACAGCGATCGCATCGAGTTTCGCGTGGTGCATCCTGACGGTGATGCCGGCACCATCACCCATTGATCGTTTTGTCGGCAGCCATTGAGGTGAATGTAATTAACCATTTGAAATGCATCAATATTTGATTGAATGAATTAATTTGTGAATAATTACGAATTCATTCAAATCCAATCGGGAGTTCTCTTTTGCTGCGTGTTCTGTGTCCCTTGCTGGTGCTGATGAGTTCGGGTTGTGCCACAACCAATCATGGTGATCACCATGTTTCTCCTGAACGTACCGGGTTCTATTCACCTTTCGAACCTGCTTCCGAGAGTTTTGCGCGTTGCTATCAGAAACAGTTTGCTTGTACCCCTGCCAATATCCGCCGTGACAGGGTGATGGAGGCGCGCAGGCAGGCGCAAGAGCGGGCCAATCACCGGGGTGATGATTGGTAGGCCGCAGATAACGAGAGGGGTTGGCAGATGCCAACCCCTTTTTCATTCCGCCAATTCAGCCCTGTTGGCGCAGATGACCGAGCCGGGTGAAGAAGTGCTGGCTCTTGCGTTGGTGAAAGTGGCTCTTCTTGATGGGATGGACGATGAGGCGGCTTTCGGGATGGCTCGCTTTTAACTGGTGGAGCATGGCTACGGCGGGCAGGCTGGTGCTGACCAGGGTGGTGAGTGGCATGCTGAGGGTCTCGGGCCCGAGCAGTTGATTGAGCCCTTGTTGAGCCTGCTCAAAGCGGGTCACGGCCGCCGAGTCGGCATAGCCGCTACCCAGCATGGTGAGCAGGTTGTCGAGGGCCAGATGAAATTCGGCCAGCTGTTGGCGAAAGCCGCTGCGCCCGCGCAGGGCAATCAGCTCTGCAAACGGAATGTCGGCCAGGTGAGTGGGCACTTGCAACGGGATCTCGAGGTGGAAGCAATCCTGACCACCGCGATTGTGGTAGCGGGATTCGAGCAGATGGAGCAGGCGGTCGAGATAGTCGTGATCGGTAATGAGCGCCCCGTCATTGGCGAGTGCCCACTCACGGGCGAGGCGCATGGAGATCAGGTTGGCAAAGCGCCGCGCCATTCTGATCCCACCCTCATCCCGGGTCGCAAAGCCGTGAGTCAGGCAAAAGCCGTGCAGTCGCTCCAGTCCCGCCTGATCCGGGCAGAAGCAGTCGTGGTTGGCCTCCTGACGCCAGCGACCAATCAGTTCCTTGTTGCCAAACACCTTGTGGCGGACGAAATCGGGGGCCACCAGGCCGCTTATCTGGCTCTCCAGTTGCGGGGTAATGGCGGCAAAGAAGGCGGCATCGGGCCGTTCGGCCAGCAGATCGGTCTGCTGTTGCAAGGTATCGAGCAGGGCGGTGAGGCCGCTCTTTTCGCTGACGGTGAAGACGAAGGCAAGCCGCTCCAGATAGAGCAGGGCAAATTTGAGCCAGAGCTCGTCGCGTACCTCCATGCCGGGGTAGTAGATATAGGTCTTCATCGGATCAGTCTGTTGTCAAAAATCTGGCGAGGCGCAGGGTCGGGAATATACGCAAGATTGGCGCTGCACGGCAAACACTGCGTGGGGTAATGTGAGCAAACGCTCATCCAGTAGGCGTTGGCCACAAAGTTCTGATATAATTCGCGCCCTTAAATCAAGGTCACCCGAGTCATTACCATGAAGTTCATTATCAAGCTGTTCCCGGAAATCACCATCAAGAGCAAGTCGGTTCGCCAGCGCTTTATCAAAATCCTGCAGGGCAATATCCGCAATGTCCTGCGCCGCTTCGACGACGATGCCCGCGTACGGATGGATTGGGACAAGCTGATTGTGAGCTCCCGCAATGACCAGTTCCGCGAGCAGGCTATCGAAGCCCTGGCCTGTATTCCGGGCATTCAGGCTTTCCTCGAGGTTCAGGCCAGCAAGTTTACCGATCTGCACGACATCTTCGAGCAGGTGAAAGCCGTGTGGGGCGACCAGCTCAAGGGCAAAACCTTCTGCGTGCGCGCCAAGCGCCACGGCAAGCATGAGTTCTCCTCCCTCGAGGTTGAGCGCTATGTGGGGGGCGGTCTGAACCAGCACTGCGAAAGCAATGGTGTGCGCCTCAAGAACCCGGATGTGAAGATCAACCTCGAGATCGACGGCGAGGAGCTCTTTATCGTCAGCGCCATCCATCAGGGGCTGAGCGGCATGCCCATCGCCACTCAGGAAGATGTGCTGAGCCTCATTTCCGGCGGTTTTGACTCCGGTGTGGCGTCGTTCCAGTTCATCAAGCGCGGCTGCCGCGTGCACTACTGCTTCTTTAATCTGGGCGGTGCTGCCCACGAAATCGGCGTCAAGCAGGTGGCCTATCATCTGTGGAACCGCTTTGGCTCCTCCCATCGGGTACGTTTCACTGCGGTGGACTTCGAGCCGGTGGTTGCCGAGATCCTCGAGAAGATCGATAACGGTCTGATGGGGGTGGTGCTCAAGCGGATGATGATGCGTGCTGCCGCCAAGGTGGCCGATGAATTCCAGATCCCGGCGCTGGTGACCGGTGAGTGTGTGGGTCAGGTCTCCAGCCAGACTCTCACCAACCTGAACGTGATCGACCGGGTCACCGACAAGGTGATCCTGCGCCCGCTCATCACTTGGGACAAGCCGGATATCATCAACGAAGCCCGCCGTATCGGCACCCTGGAATTTGCCGAGACCATGCCGGAGTATTGCGGTGTCATCTCCAAGAAGCCGACCGTGAAGGCCGAGCTCTCCCGCATTGAAGAGGAAGAGGCCAATTTTGACTTCTCCATTCTGGACAAGGTGGTCTCTGAGGCCCGTTACCTCGATATCCGCCGTATCGGTGAAGAGACTGCCGCTGAAGTGCAAGAGGTGGAAACGACTCAGGTGCTGGGCGCTGACGAGGTGATCCTGGATATCCGCTCTGCCGACGAACACGACGAGAAGCCGCTGGTGGTGGAAGATCGTGAAGTGCTGCATATCCCCTTCTTCAAGTTGGCTACCGCCTTTGGCGATCTGCCCAAAGAGAAGACCTATCTGCTCTACTGCGATCGCGGTGTGATGAGCAAGCTGCAGGCGCTCTATCTGAAAGAGAAGGGCTTTGACAACGTCAAGGTGTACCGCCCGTAAGCGTGTTTTTCACCTTCAATAAAAAATCCGGCCAATGTGCCGGATTTTTTATTTCACAGAGTGAGCAATGACTATCAGGGACAGGGAACCGGAGTGAAGGAGTCTTGCCCCTGACAACGCCAGCCCATTTCTGCCTCCCGCATCTGCCACAGGTTGTTGCTGCGATAGAGGGTCAGGATGTAGATCATGTCGCTCTTGCTGCCGTCGAGGGCGACCGAGAGCACCAAGTCATTGTCCAGTTGCTGGGCATGGATGCGGCTGGGCGTGTCACCATGACCGACGAATCGCAGAGCTACCTCACGGTAGTCATTAACCCAGTTTTGCTGTTGATGGCTTGCCTGGCGTATCTGCTGGTTGAACTGCTGCACCGGCGCCGAGGCCAGTCGTCCAAATACCACTTGTGCTTCGGCGTGGGCTGCCGTCACGTTCGCCAGGAGAAGGGTGGTAAGCATACCGATTTTGCGCATGAGAAGTTCCGGCTAACAACGACTGCTTCTATGACAACAGAAAAGCCTATTTGGTTCAACGCGTGGCCCACAGCGACATGATGACGCTGTGGGCCTGCTCTCAATTGCGTTGCAGGGAGAAGGTCGGTAGCGAAAGATGCCAGTAGATAGCCGCGACCCGTAGGCCAAACACGGCCGTCATGCAGATGAGCATGGCCGTTACCCTGTCCATGTTGGCCTCAAGCGCCAGGGTATAGAGAATGCCGCCAAGGATACAGGCGGTGGCATAGATCTCTTTTTGCAGCACCATGGGAACCTCCCGCGCCAGTACATCGCGGATCATGCCACCGGCAACCCCGGTCATAGTGCCCATGATCACGGCAATCAGCCCTGGGGTGCCGAAATTGAGGGCCTTCTGGGCACCGATCACGGTAAAGAGGGCTAGCCCGAAGGCATCCGCCACCGGCAGCACATACCAGGGCATCCTGCGGGGCAGCTTGACCATCCACATACCGATCAGCGCCGTCGCAATGACGACCCAGATATAGAGGGGATCGCGCACCCAAAACACGGGGGTGGCTCCCAGGATCATATCACGGATGGTGCCGCCGCCGATGGCAGTGACCGCCGCCAAAACCATGACGCCAAACCCGTCCATTCTGAGTCGGCCAGCCACCAATACCCCTGAAAACGCGAATACCGCAGTACCAAACATGTCGCTGATGTAAACAATCTGCTCAACCAGTGTCTGCATGGAGAACAACTCACGCTAAATTGTTGATGGGGCCGCGATTTTAGGGGCTGGTGAGCCCAATCGCCAACAGTGCTCGACAAAATTGAGAGTCGGGACGGATTTTTTCTCGCAGCACGAACGGTAGTGTCTCGTTTGCCCCCTGCCGTTGGCTAGCTTCAGAAGGTTGAGCCCATCACAGGTTTAGGTCCGATTTTTTCCTTAAGTTTCCCCCCGACCCGCCGATATATAAGGTAAGCGGCGTTAATGCGATGAAGCGTTGAAAAAAACGCTAAAGACATCCAAAAACGAGCCGTTAAATAAGACGCATCGGGCACAGAAAATAATAAAGCCAGAGCAAATAGAAGAGTAAATTTAATAGCTTAGGAGAATAGTCATGGGCCTTTTTATCAACACTAACGTATCATCACTCAACGCGCAGCGTAACATGATGAATGCGACCAAATCACTGGATACTTCCTATACTCGTCTGGCTTCCGGCCTGCGCATCAACAGCGCAAAAGATGATGCGGCTGGTCTGCAAATCTCCAACCGTCTGACCTCCCAGATCAACGGTCTGGATCAAGGTAACCGCAACGCCAACGACGGCATCTCCTTGGCACAAACTGCTGAAGGGGCCATGGATGAAGTGACCGGCATGCTGCAGCGTATGCGTACTTTGGCACAACAGTCGGCTAACGGTTCCAACTCTGCCAAGGATCGTGAAGCGCTGCAAAAAGAGGTGGATCAGCTTGGAGCTGAAGTAAACAGGATTTCTAATGCAACGACTTTTGCAGGAACTAAGCTTCTTGATGGTTCGTTTGGTGGTACTTTCCAGGTGGGTGCGGATGCCAACCAGACTATCGGTTTCAGCTTGAGTCAAGCTGGTGGATTCAGCATCTCTGGTATTGCAGCTGCCGCGGGTAAAGCGACAACTTTTATAAGTGGTTCAACTGCTGGTGGAATCAGCATCAGTAGCCAGAGCAATGCACAGGACGTATTAGCCGCTGTCGATTCTATGTTAGAAGTGGTTGATGGCAAACGCGCCGAGCTTGGTGCAGTGCAAAACCGAATGGATTCGACCATCCGTAACCAGGCTAACATCTCGGAAAACGTCAGCGCAGCTCGTTCCCGTATCCGTGATGCAGACTTTGCTATCGAAACGGCCAACATGACCAAACAGAATATTCTGCAACAGGCGGCCTCAAGCATCCTGTCACAGGCCAACCAGAGACCTCAGTCAGCACTTCAACTGCTGCAAGGTTAACAAAAGAAAACAGGGCGGTTGTTCAGGCCGCCCTGGTCAAGAGATGGAACAAAGGGGTGTTCGGGTTCGCACCTTGTTCTATCGGGAGAAGTATAATTCTCTACTAGTAATGCCAAGTGTTGTCCAGCTGTTCAGTTCTGTCACGCTTGGTCATATTCTCCTGAGCATATGCTCATCTTTAGGCCGGTTTACCGGCCTCTTTTTATTGTGTCGCCAAATTGACGTCACTATGTCTTAGCATGAACCGTGCCAATGTTCCTCATGCCGTAAACTGGGTCATCATCAGCGGTGAGTTGCATGATGATGCTGCTCAATTCATGTTCTTTTGCCGCCAGCCGGATAAAAGTTGCCGCTTTAGGCAACAATTTTCCTAAAGCTTGTCTCTGCGCTGCCGTTAAATAAAGTGAAGCAATCGAGGGGTGTTCGGAATCCAACGTTTGCACTACTGCGGGTGGCCTGTTCGTTCAAACAGACACCCGCCTGAAGAGACAGGAATGTTCAACCTCTCTTCAAACGGTGGGACGTCGTGCGGTTTTGACGACGCAACCCGCAGTCGCATGTTCTTCGGGAGAATTTATTATGGCCATGTTCATTAATACCAATACCTCATCACTGAACGCCCAGCGTAATTTGATGAATACCACAAAATCACTTGATACTTCGTATACCCGCTTGGCATCTGGCTTGCGCATTAACAGTGCAAAAGATGATGCGGCCGGTCTGCAGATATCCAACCGTCTGACCTCCCAGATCAATGGCTTGGATCAGGGCAACCGTAACGCCAACGACGGCATCTCTTTGGCGCAGACCGCAGAAGGGGCGATGGATGAAGTGACCGGCATGCTGCAGCGCATGCGTACCTTGGCCCAGCAATCTGCCAACGGCTCCAACTCCGCCAAGGATCGTGAAGCTTTGCAAAAGGAAGTTGATCAGCTTGGTGCTGAAATCAACCGAATCTCAAAAGATACTACGTTTGCAGGCACTAAATTACTTGATGGAAATTATGGTGGTACCTTCCAAGTCGGAGCGGATGCTAACCAGACTATCGGTTTCAGCTTGAGTCAGGCTGGTGGATTTAGCATCTCCGGTATTGCAGCTGTTGCAGGGAAAGCTACAACCTTTATTAGTGGTTCAACTGCTGGAGGTATCAGCATCAGCAGTCAGAGCAATGCACAAGATGTGTTATCCGCAGTTGATTCTATGTTGGAAGTGGTTGATGGTAAGCGTGCTGAGCTTGGTGCTGTTCAGAATCGACTGGATTCCACCATCCGCAACCAAGCCAATATTTCGGAAAACGTAAGTGCAGCACGTTCACGTATTCGTGATGCAGACTTTGCGACCGAGACTGCCAATATGACCAAGCAGAATATTCTGCAACAGGCAGCTTCGAGTATTCTGGCACAGGCTAACCAGAGACCGCAGTCTGCTCTTTCCCTGCTTGGGTAATGGGTTGACTAGGCTGACTAAGATGGGAGAGATAAGATGGCAACCGAAATAGGCAATCTGTCATCTGCCAATGGCGCTTCCTTACAGCTAAGTGACAAGAGCGGCCAAGTGGCCGCTCAACTGCTCTCTGGCAAGGTAGAGGATGCCGGGACTGTACAGCAAAAAAGTCAGGAGCAGGCAAAGGAAACTGAGCTTCAACAAGTGCAGAGCCAGGCAGATATTGAAAAACAGGTACAAAACTTGCAGGAATTTGGCATATTGCAAGGGTGGACCGTTAATTTCAGCATGGAGCAGGAGTCTGGCCAGGTGGTAATAAAGGTAATGGACTCTGATACCCGCTCGGTGATCCGCCAGATCCCTACAGAAGAGTTGATTGCTATCCACAAGCGGATCCAGGCGTTGCAGCAAGGTGAAGCAGGGGCGAACCCTAAACGCGGACTGTTGTTTGATAGCGAGATTTGAACCGAATTGATGAGGAGAAGATAACATGGCCATTACTTCTGCCGGGGCGGGCTCTGGGCTTGATCTTGAGAGCGTCATCGCTGCTAGCGTAGCGGCCAAGAAGGCCCAGCTACAGAAACCGATTTTGACCAAGCAAAACAGCACCCAGATCAGCATATCTGGTATAGGCCAGCTGAAGTCATCCCTCACCGCATTCACCGATATTCTCGATACTTTGAGCAAACCTGGCGCTTTCAACAAGCGAGCCGTCACCATCACCCAAGATAAAGATAATCCGGTGATGAAGGTGGAGAGTAAAAGTGGTGGCTCCAATGGCCAGTACAATATTACCGTCAATAAATTGGCAACCACTAGCCGTGTTGAAGGTGAATTTGCCAGTTCGACAACTCCACTTGTGACTCAGGATGGTCAGTTGACCTTCAAAGCCGGTGACAAGGAATTCAAGGTTGATGTCAAGGCAGGGGATACTCTGCAAGACATTCGTAAAAGTATTAATAGCAACGGAGATAACTTCGGTCTTAGTGCAAATATCGTCAATACTGCCGATGGTAAGGCAAAATTTGTTATTGACTCTGGGATATCTGGAGATGGCAACGATTTGGTGATCACTGGCAATAATTCTGAGCTGGATATCTTTGCAACTGGCGCTACTGGTTCTGCGATGAGCCAGAAGCAAGCCGCTAGTAGTGCTGAAATTACTGTTGATGGTAATACACTTAAAAGTGATACCAATGTGTTTGACGACTCTATTCAGGACTTAAAATTAACGGTTTTACGTGTATCCGATAAAGAGAGTGATGGCACAACTCTGAAATCCAATAAAGTTGCCATAACAACGGATAAAACTGCTATTCAGGATATGGTTAAGCAGTTTATTGATGGTTACAATGCGCTGCAAGATAAAATGGATGCGCTGGGCAAGCGTAATAGTATAGTTGGTGGAGTTAGACAAGATGATGGTGGCGCGCTCGCTGGTGATGCGAGCACTCGCACCATTAGCAGTTTTATGGCTAATACTGTAACAAATAAAGCAGGTACCAGTACGACTTACTCAACCATCTTTGAAGTAGGCATTAAGATGGACAATAAAGGCAAGTTGTCTCTGGACAAAACAAAATTTGATAATGCTGTTGATAAAAACTTTGACCAAGTCGTTGGGCTTTTCGGTGGAGAAAAGGGTATTGCTGCAACCTTGAATACAGGTTTAAAAGAGTATTCCAAGTCTGGCGGTATGCTGGATCAACGCACAGATGTTTTGAATGCCGATCTGCGTAGCTTGAACCAGAAGCAGGCCACATCAAACGCTCAATTGGTTAAATACGAAGCTTCACTACGTGCTCAATATGGTAGCCTGGATGCCTTGTTAGTGAAAATGAATCACTCAGCGGCAGCACTGCAATCATTACAGATTAATAACAAGAAATAAATTGATATTACGAGGAGCAGGCTATGTACCAGCGTAATCTTAAAGCATATAAGGCAACCAGTGTCGCTGCTGACTTGGCTGTTGCCGATCCTCATCGTGTTATTCAGCTCATGATGCAAGGTGTACTTGAACGTTTGGCTCAAGCCAAAGGTGCAATTGAGCGTCGTGATATGGAAGCAAAATCTACCGCTGTATCGAAAGCTCAGGGATTATTACATGGTTTGCAGGATGCACTTGATATGAGTCAAGGGGCTATAGCTGAAGATTTATACAGCCTCTATTCCTATATGGACGAGCGAATTTGGGATGCAAGCCTTGCATTGGATGTAGCCCCGATTGAAGAGGTCATGGCTTTGATGGTTACTATAAAATCTGGTTGGGATCAGTTACCCGATTCTGCTAAACAACAGGGCTATCAAATGAGACAGCAACTGGGTGAGTTGTAATGACCACTTTAGCTTCTTTGCAACAAGCTCTCACAGAAAATTACGAGCAACTTCAATATCTTTTAGCCAGAAAAAGCTATGATGATGCTCTGGTCTGTATGGATTATCGGATCTCTTTGATTGACCGTTTGTTGTATCTCGTTGAAAGTGAGCCTTCACTGAAACAAGATGCCACTTTGTTGGCTACATTACTTTTCCAACAAGAGGAAAGTATGAAAAAAGTGGCATCCGATCACCATAAAATAATTTCCAATGAGTTATCTGCGATTGGGTTGGCGAGTAAAGCAAAGCAAATTTATAGTGTGAATAGCAAGGAGTTCTGATGTCGGGAAATATTGATGATATTTTGAAAAAAGCTGAGGGTGTTGCTTTACGACTAAAAGAACGTGCAGAGCAAGAAGCTGCCATGTCGGTGGCCTTGCCCCTTCGATTCTCACAGAATATTGCTGCATTTCGTAAATATATCCCCCATATTGCAGATATGTATGAGTCATATAAACCAAGCCGACCATTTCGTTTTTTTTGTAATGAAAATGGCCAGCCAAACATGGCTTGGTTGGATGATAATATTGCGGTTTATGGTGACGAACCATATCTTATTTGTGAGACTTTAGTTCAGGAGTTTATGGATAAAGGAGGGCTTTCAAAGTTCTCATTTAGCCAAGAATCCAATCCACTCGGATTTATGCATGTAGATTATCTAAATAAACTGAATGCATATTTTGAAGAGATATCTTTACAAGAAAAATTGTTAGAGAAAGTACCAAATGAAGTACCTACCGCCCTCGTTTTTGGGGTTGGACTGGGTTACCATCTTGGTTATCTATATGAGCGCTGTAAGATTGGTACGTTATTCCTTTTTGAACCAGACTTGGATCTATTTTATGCATCGCTATATTGTTTTGATTGGGCTCCACTACTCGATTATTTGCACCAAGAAAATCTAGGTGTTCATATTTTGTTAGGCCAAGATGAAGAAACAATATTTAATGATTTTGCTTCAGCTATTCACAGCCGGGGATCTTTTCTGATTGCCAATGCATTTTTTATGTGGGGCTATCAGAGCGAAAAAATAAATATGTTAATTGAGAAAGTTCAGCGTGAGTATTATCTTCTGGTTATGGGATGGGGTTTTTTTGATGATAACTTGATTGCACTATCTCATACTGTTGATAATATAGAACGGGGAGTACCATTTTTTCTCAAAGACAAAAAAATACCGGAAAGATATTCCAGAACACCAGTTTTTGTTATTGCAAATGGTCCTTCTTTAGATGCATCTATTTCTTTTATTGAAAAAAATAGAGATAAAGCAATCTTAATATCTTGTGGAAGTGCCATTTCAGCCTTGCATAAATTAGGTATTAAACCTGATATCCATGTTGAAACTGAGCGAACTAAAATAGTTTATGATTTTTTAGTTAATTTGAATGCAAATGATTATTTGCATGACATTCTTTTTCTGAGCACAGATGTGATCCATCCTTATTGCTCTACATTATTTGATACATCAGCGTTAATTTTTAAGCTATATGAACCAGGTGTAACACTTTATCATGCTAATTTTTCTAACTTACCAAAACATGCAGCTCTAGGTGGTTTAAATCCTTTGGTTGGTAATATTGGAGTTCGTGCACCTATTCACCTTGGCTTTAAAAACATATATTTATTTGGTCTTGATAATGGCTATAAAAATAAAGAGCATCATCACTCAAAATTTAGTTCCTATTATAATAGTGAGGCGGGGGCGGAAGTACTTGCTGATCTGATGTATGGTGATAATCAATGGCACCATGAGGGTAACTTTGGTGGTTTTGTTACGACAGATGCAATGTTTAATTCATCACGTGTCATTGTAGAGCAGGTGTTGGCTGCTAATGACGATGTTCGATGTTTCAACTGCAGTGATGGAGCAAAAATCACCAACGCAAGGCCATTACCTTGTGGTGAAATTAAACTCTTTGAAATAATAAATAAAAAAGAATTGCTCATTCATATTGCACAATTATCTGCACCTATCCCATTGTCTAAAAAGGATTTTAAGCCATATTTAGGGGTTGATTACTTTGAGTTGTTTGTTGACAAAATGTTGGGTGAATGGAGGCAGAACTTTTCTTCCAGAAATGAGCTGAATCAACTAATGCTATGTAACTTTGGGTATCTCTCACAGATCGCGGCGACTCGCCAAAAACATATATCTCAAGTTATGATAGGATCAATGAATTATGTATTCGCGATTTTAAGTTCTATTCTTTACTCCTTTGAAGGTGAAGAAAAGACTATTTCACTGATGAAACCAGCAATTAATTTATGGTTAGAGTTTTTAGAGAAGGCTCGGGATATGTATCCTATGGCTTTCGATAGTGTTGATATGATTGATAATGAATTCATGTCCTTTTTTAGAAAAGAATGATTTTTCTTATGTAGTGAACAAGGCGTTATTCTTTATTGTGGGAGGCAAAAGCCTCCCTTTTTATATCAGTAATTCCTTTGGAGATATGGATTTTTTGCATCAAGAAGCCGTGAGTCTTTTTTCAATAGTTGAACAGAAACCAATTCATCTGGCTCCAGCTCATTGGTGCCATCATGATGTTTGATGTGCTCAAATATTCGACAATAGCTTGGGTGCCAACTGAACATACTACTGTAATTCATTTTATAGCTAAATAGGTTGGCATGATGTTGGTAGTCATTTCGATAGTGCCCTGTCGGAGGACAAAAATCGTAAACAGCCATTACGCCCTTGTCTACGAGCAATCTGTCACTATTAGCCGCAATGGTGAATAAATCCTGTGGATCGCATAGATATAAACAAAAACCGAAAATAATCAGGTCGACAGGTTCAATATCAGGCAAACCATCTGCAGTTCCAACGCTTAGATTTAATTCGGGATAGCTCTTATCCCCATCCTCAATCGCTGTTTGTGATGGATCTATTCCATAGCAGGTGGCACCATAATAATTAGCCAGTTGTGCTAATCGCCAACCATTGGCGCAGCCAATTTCAAGGATTCGTTTCGGTTGGTAGCCGATACTTTGTAGTGCTATGAATATAGGGTCATTACTCAGAGCTTTTTGATTGATGCAGAATTTATTTCTCTCATACCATGCATCAGCCTCTTCTTTCATGAATACGTTTTTTTGTTTCATATAACATACCCTGTAACATGAGCGTTATAATATAATGCTTTAAGGTTTTATAAAAAATCATCGATATGAACGGCCTTTCCACGATTAATATCTTGGCGAGCTTTTTTTCCTAATATTTGTGGTAATGCTTCAGGTGGCAACCCATAACCTGGCCGGATCCGTCGAATGTGTTCTGGCTTAATGGTTGTACCCGCAGGAATGTCGGTAACAAAATACAAAGAACGACGAAATCTCAGGTTTGCCTGTTCAGCCTGGTTGTCACCACTTTCTCCTGACCCCAACGCTTGCCAGCAGAGTTTTGCCTGGCTGCAGAGCTCTTTAAGTTCACCTGGTTCAAGTGAGAACTCGGCATCCGGGCCGCCATCAGCGCGAGCCAAGGTCAGGTGTTTCTCGATGGCCCCCGCGCCCAATGCTATTGCTAGCTGAGCGGCGGTATTTCCCAGCGTGTGATCAGAGAGACCAACGGGTACTGAAAATGTCTCTGCCAAGCGGGTAATCCGCTTGAGATTGATATCAGCAAGAGGGGTTGGGTAGCCACTGACACAATGAAGCAGCAGGATCTGTGAGCAACCATTTTCACGCAAAATGGTCAGTGCCTTGGCAATTTCATCTTCAGTTGACATGCCAGAAGAGATAATTACCGGCTTTCCTTGCTGAGCTATGTAGCTGAGCAGGGGAACATCGGTAATTTCGAATGAGGCAATTTTGTATGCGGGAGTACCCAGCTCCTCCAAAAAATCAACAGCACTCTCGTCGAAGGGCGTGGAGAAAATAGTCAATCCGCGTGACTTTGCTCGTTCAAAGAGAGGCTGGTGCCATTCCCATGGGGTATGGGCTAGGGTGTAGAGATCGTAAAGGGTATGGCCATCCCATAAACCGCCCTGAATATGAAAATCCGGTAGATCACAGTCGATTGTCATGGTGTCAGCTGTATAGGTTTGCAGCTTGATGGCATCAGCTCCCGCATCGGCAGCCGCATCTACCAGCGCCAGTGCCCTCTCCAGCTGGCCATTATGGTTGCCGGATAGTTCAGCAATGATGTATGGCGGGCTATTTGGGCCTATCTCGCGGCCATTAATAGTGAACTGAGGCATGAAACGTCTCCTTGGGAGAAAAATGAAACCAGTTCTGTGAGCTACTGCACTGATATCCAATTGACCGGAAGAGTGCCAGAGAGCCCTGGTTTTCAGGGCTGATATAGGCGTGAAAGGTGAACCAAGGGAAAAGTTGGTGCAACAGATTAAGAGCCCGTTTGCCATGCCCTCGTTGGTGTTGCTCGGGGTCAACGTAGATAGAAACTTCGTTATACCTGTCTGGCTCACAGGCTTCATCCAGCCTCACGACGGCGCAAGGACCTGTGGCTGACATAACCTTGAACAGCCAGCGCTGAGGGTTCTGCAAAGCTCCGTGTAACCAGATTTTATGTTCACTGAGGGGAGGACAATCGGTATTTCGGCTATAGCGGCGAGTTACCGCATCCTGTTGCCACTGCCATATCCACTCTGCGTCTTCTTCTGTGATTGGCTGCAGCCAGTATGAGTGCTGCTGCGATGTGAGCTTCTGCAACAAACGCTGTGCTCCCGTGCCATCACAAAGTGCGGCGCCATGCTTGCCGAGTTGCTGCAATGTCTCTTGATTGGGCCAGTGAAGTAACAGCTGTTGCAGCAGTTGCTCATCATCCAGCATTCTCAGATCGCCAAGCCATATCACGGCATTTGCCTGTGCTAGCCGTCTGGCATTTTCCAGTTGGTTGTCGGCAAGAGTGAATAGCAGGGTAGGCAGAGCCAAGGTAGCGCGCTCCCAGCAACTGGTTCCTCCAGCACCGATGGCAAGATCGGCCTTCAACATCAATTCGGCCATGTTGTTTGCATCGAGGTGCAATTTGACGTGATGGCGACTTTTTGCCATGACCTCTTTAAGTGCATCGATATGAGGGGCTTTGCTTGCCAATACCAGATCAATTTCCAATATAGGGATGGGCAGTTGATCTATCTGGGGCAGAATGCGGGATAGATGATTGTCACTGTCCATTGCTCCGAGGGAGAGCAGCAGTCGTCTGATCCTTTTATTTGACGCTCTTCTGACAAGCGCGACAGGCCGTAGCCTGGCAAACTCTGGTCGCAGTGGCGCATAACCAGGGCCCAGCAGAGGCACTTCTGCAAATAGGCTCTCGCCATAGTCGGCTGGTTGCCGGTGTGGGGTCATATCAAGCAACCGGGTTGCTTCATGAGGTCTGTCAGCCAGATCGTCGATAACCAGTTGTTGGGGGAAGAGGGCCGCCAGCGGCTGCTCCCAACGGCGATCCAGCTGATAGTGATCCACAATCAGCCAGTCACTGCCTCCCCACCCCATGATGGCGCGATAGAGCGAGCGCCAGTCAGGTTGTGCGGGAAGCAGCGTCAGACCATGCTGGCGAGCAATGACTTGAGTGCCATCAAAGCCAGGCAAATCGGCACAAAAGAAGTGGCACTCGTCACCTCGGCTGGCTGCAAGATCAGCGATGCTAAGGCACCGCATGAGATGGCCTGCGCCTATTGTCGTACTGGCATCACATCGGAACAGCAACCGCATCAGCGTACCCGGAATACGGGTTGAATGGACTCGCCATCAAGCGCACTGGCCAGTGTCAGTTCTCTATCGTGGCGAATGAGCGCTGGTAGTATGTCGCGATAGGCGGCCAGCAGAACGGCCACATCCTGTTCGCTATGGGCCAGATTCATATTGTGACTGCCAAGGGTGAGGAGCCCTCGCTTGCACAACTCTTGGATCAGATAGCTCTTGAGAAGCCAGGTAGAGTGGTTTACCGAATCCGCAACCAGCAGAAAGCTCCAGCTCGGGTGTCCGGCGGTTTGCAGCCAAGCTGGGGCATCGATCTCTTTTAGCAAGCTATGTAGCCCATCCAGTAACTGTTGTCCCCGCTCTGCAAGCCTCTTCGGTACATCCAGTCGCTGCATCTTCTTGATGACGGCGTTGGCGGCGGCGAGCGCAATCACGTCCCCGCCGAAGGTGCCGGAGAAGAAGATATCTTCCATCCGTTTCATATATTGGCGGCGGCCAACAACGGCGGAAATCGGGAAACCATTGGCCATGCCTTTGCCGAACGCAGCAAGATCCGGCGTCACACCAAAGAGGCTCTGTGCCCCGCCCAAGTGGTAGCGAAAACCGGTAATGGTCTCATCAAAGATGAGTAGTGCGCCATGGGCATCGCAGAGTTGGCGCAGACCAGGCAGAAAATCCGGGGTTGGCCAGGTTACATTCATCGGTTCCAGAATGACGGCGGCAAACTCGCCCGGGTGAGCTTCCAGTAGACGCTGCAGCGAGGCAAGATCGTTGTAGTCAAATCTGTGCGTCAACTCTCTCACGCACTCGGGGACCCCCAAATGGCGGGTGGTTGAGCCTATATACCAGTCTTGCCAGCCGTGGTAGCCACAAACGGCTACCCGCTCGCGGCCTGTGACCGCACGGGAGAGCCTGATACAGGCTGAGGTGGCATCAGTCCCGTTTTTGCCAAAGCGAACCATTTCGGCGCAGGGGATGAGCTCAATGAGCTGTTCTGCGACCTCGGTTTCCAGCCGGTGGGGAAGGGAGAAGATCGAGCCAAGATTGAGTTGCTCCATTACCGCTTCATTCACATCCGGATCGCAATATCCAAGACTGATGGCCAGTAGGCCGCTGGCGAAATCAAGATACTCGTTGCCATCTACATCCCAAACATGTGCACCTTTGCCGCGCTCGATAAAGAGTGGGGCGGCGCCATAGGGAAAACAGAGGCGGCTTTTGGAGAAGGTTTGGGAGCCAAGAGGAATGCTCTGTTCCGCCCGAACCGAGAGAGCCAGTGAATGTTGATAACGTGAGGTCATATGTGATTCTCCTTGGCTAGTGAATTAGCCAATCCTTCGTTGCGTTGGTGCCGGGTATTCAGTGTTGCCAGCTCCGGCTGCTGCGCCAGCAGGTCGAGGATATCGTCGGTCGTAAAGGTTGGGTTGGTAGGATAGAGAGCCTGATAAATGCGCTCCACCAGCTCAAAATCGGCAGGCTCATCGACAGTCCAGCGCAGGTGGGCCAGCGAAGGCGAGCGCTGCAGTTCGCCGATGGAAAACTGCTCGGGATGACAGCGAACGTAATAGGTGACATGTTCCCGCTCGGTCTGCGTGGTGGCTTTTTCCTGCAAGGTTGCCAGAGTCGCTCCAGTCATGATCTCGGCATCCAGCCCATCCGGATAACTGGGACTGCCGCAGTTACTGCTGTAGTCGAACTTGCCCGAGAGATGGAGGGCTATCAGCTCGTCTATTACCATTGGGTCTGCCAGTGGGCAGTCAGCTGTGAGACGGACAACATGGGTCGGACTGTAGGGTTGGGCTGCCAGATAGAAACGTAGCAATACATCGTCAAGAGGACCGCAGAAACAGGGGATATGCAACTTTTCGCACAGTTCGGCAATGGCACGATCTTCTGGCTTATCGCTGGTGGCAACCAGCAGCTTGTCCAGCAGCTTGCTCTGTTGCAGCCGTTCAATCTGCCTTGCCAGCATGGGGTCGCCCAGCAGTTCTTTCAGTACCTTGTTGGGTAGGCGTGAAGAACTGGTTCTGGCCTGCAGAATACCTAGGATCATTGTATTCTCCAGAGTCCGGGGTTGATAAGTTCCTGTTCCATAGACGCCAGATGGGCGATATCGGCCTCGTAGCACTCGTGCAGCGCTTGACTGGCCGCAACGATAGCTGCCAGCTCTTGGGCATGACAAACACCGACAACAAAGCGGCTTACCTGTGGTAGGGCCGTCATGATGGAGAGGGCTCTGCCAAGCGGGGCCATTGAGGGATGCCACTGGTCAAACCGTTCAAGTGCGGTAGCGAAACGCTGAAAATAGTCAGGTCGCTGTGCTGGCTGCATCAACAACAGTCCCTGCAAAAAGAGCGAGCGAACATGGATTTCACAACCCATATCTACCAGTTTGTCGAGCCATCCAGTACGTAAAAAGCGTTGATCGAGCAAATTGGCAGGTAATTGCACCAGTTCCAGAGGATATCCAGCTGCGCTCCAGGCATCGAGCTCCTCCGGGGAGTAGACGGAGATCCCGAGTTTTCCGATCGAGCCCTTTTTCTGCAAATCGGTGAGCAACTCGAACATGGCAGGTGAGGCATCCTGGCTGCGGTGCAGCAGCAAGCCATCGAGCCGCTTTCGCCCCAGCAAATGCAAACTGTTGTTGACTGCGGCCTTAACATCGGACAGCGGTAGCCCAGGCGCCAGTTTGTCGATGATCGTGAAGCGGGTGATATCTCTTTGTCCCAGCCTCTGCTCGGCATTGCCATAGGCTTGCGCCGTATCCAGGGTATCGATACCTGCATGACGGGCCAATGCAATGATCTCGTCGAGTTCCTCATCGCAGACTTGTCCGTCGTGATTGCTGATCCCGTAATCCAGACCGAATTGCACTGTGCCCAGAGCTAGCCGCATAGTGCCTGCTCCAGCGCATCTACGACCTGTTGCTGCTCTGAAAGAGTCAGAGCCGGGAACAGTGGAAGAGAGATTGCTCCCTGATAGTAGGCTTGTGCGCCCGGATAGTCTGCTGGGTCATGTCCCAGCCCACGGTAGTAGGGTTGGGCAGGGATAGGAATATAGTGAACGTTGACGCCAATGCCGGCAGCACGCAGGCGGGCAAACACCTGATCGCGTTCAGCCACCTGAATGACATAGAGGTGATAACCGCTCTGGCGATTATTACTCTGCTGCAACGGCTGGACTGGCAAGAGGGATAACAGCGCGTCATATCGCCTGGCAAGTTCACGACGCTGGGTAATGAACTGATCAAGACGGCTCAACTGACTAAGCCCTAGTGCCGCCTGAATGTCGGTCAAGCGATAGTTGAAGCCCAGAAGTTGTTGCTCGTAATACCACTCTCCGGGAGAGGGGATGAACAGCGCTTGCGGATCGCGAGTTATCCCGTGGCTGCGATATAGCCGCAATTTGGCTGCGAGTTCCGGATCCCTAGTGGTGATGGCGCCTCCTTCTGCGGTCGTAATCGGTTTGACTGGATGGAAGCTGAAGACCGTCATATCGCTGTGACGGCAACTACCGATAGGTGACCCCTGATAGTGGGCACCCAGTGCATGGCAGGCATCCTCGATCAGAACGATTCCGTACTGGCGACAGAGAGCACCGATCTCTTCGAGATCGCAGGGCTGTCCGGCCAGATGTACAGCAATCAGCGCTTTTGGAAGGGAGTGGGTGCGCATAGCTTGCTGCAGTTTCTTATCCAGTGCCACTACATCGAGGTTACCGGTAGCAGGGTCAACGTCGACAAAATCAACGTTGGCATTGCAGTATCGAACGCAGTTCGCCGAGGCAACAAAACTGACCGCAGAAACCCAAACTGTATCTTTGGCGCCAATATCCAGAACTGCGCAGGCCAGATGAAGCGCAGTGGTGCCGTTACTGCAAGCAACCACATGCGGCACTTGGCAGTAATCGGCCAGTCCTTGTTCGAAAGCGGGAACAGCTTGGCCTTGGGTCAGATAATCAGATTTCAGTACGGCAACGACGGCTTCTATATCGGCATCGCTGATCGATTGGCGGCCATAAGGGATCATTCGGACAATACCTGCTGGTTCATGCTCTGTAGTTCGGCTATCGACAGAAAGTGCTGATTATTTAGGGAATTGTATTCAAAGCCCGGTGCAACCAGTGTGGCTGTTTCACCCAGAGCATTAACGCTGAAATCATTGTTGCGGCTGGTGAAACTGATGCTGGGTGCAATCACGTAGTAATCGTTGAACTCATAAGTGTGGAAAGAGTCGTCAGCCGGACACATCACCTCGTGCAGCTTCTCCCCCGCACGGATGCCGATGATCTCCTGCTTAAGGGTCGGAGCCATGGCTGCCGCCAGATCGGTGATCTTGACCGACGGGATTTTCGGCACGAACAGTTCGCCACCGCGCATACGCTGGAAGTTGCTAAGAACAAAATCTACGCCTTGCTGCAAGGTCAGCCAGAAGCGGGTCATCTCGGGGTGGGTGATGGGCAGCGTACTGGCGCCGCTCTTGATCAGATTGTCGAAGAAGGGAACTACTGAGCCCCTTGAGCCGACCACGTTGCCATAACGTACCACTGAGAAGATGGTCGGGTTCTTGCCCGCCATATTGTTGGCAGCGACAAAGAGCTTGTCAGAACAGAGCTTGGTTGCCCCGTAAAGGTTGATCGGGTTGGCAGCCTTGTCGGTCGAGAGTGCAATGACCTTCTGCACGCCATTGTTGAGCGCGGCCTTGATGACGTTTTCGGCTCCTCCAACGTTGGTCTTGATGCACTCCATCGGGTTGTATTCGGCAGCTGGCACTTGCTTGAGCGCAGCGGCATGCACCACAAAGTCGACATCGCGCATCGCCATGTCGAGGCGCTCGGCATCGCGAACATCGCCGATAAAATAGCGCATGCAGGGATGGTTGAAACACTGCTGCATTTCAAACTGCTTGAGCTCATCACGGGAGTAGACGATCAGTCGTGCGGGTTGGTAGCGGGATAGCACGGTTGCAATGAATTTCTTGCCAAATGACCCCGTGCCACCGGTAACCAGGATTGTTTTTCCATTAAACATGACGGTGTCCCATGATGAAAATTGGTATCTATAGAATTCTAAAGCACTTTTTATGCCATTTGCAGACGTATATTGGCAGGCGTGATCTGAATGGCTGTTTTTTGGCTACTTGCTGTTGGGTTGGGTAATAGCTTGGCAAACCTGCTCCACTGCATTGAGGGCTCTCGGGGTGAAACGGTGCAGCTCATCCGAGTTGATCAAATCGAGTCGCTGATGCTGCACCGCGTCGAGATTAGGCCACTTCAGCCAGTGACGCAGAGCGTCAGGATCTTGACTCCCAGCAAGGATCAGCGATGGGTTGGCTCTGATCACCTGTTCCATGTCAACTTGAGGGTAAGGGGTCTTGGCATTCGCCATGATGTTGATCCCGCCGCAGAGTTCGATGGCCTGAGCCGGCCAGGCATTGCCACTGACGCTGGTGAGCGGTGGGTACCAGAGCTGGTAGAACACCTTGACACCGGTTAGTTGGCCATAGCGCTGTTGCAGGGAATGCAGGCGCGCCAGATAGCGATCGGCGGCTTCGTTGGCACTCTTCTCCACTCCAAGCAATTTGCCCAGCGCCCGCATCTCGGTCGCCAGCGAGGCAAAATTGGTGGGCTCCGAGTAGAACACCGGGATACCCAGCTGTTCCAGCGGTACCAGCATTCGTGACTGGGCCGAGCGCCAGCCCAGGATCAGGTCCGGTTTTTGTGCCAGCAGGGCCTCGACATTGATGCTGCGATAATTGGCCACCTTGGGTTTGTTTTTCACCTCGGCGGGATAGTCGGAGGCATCGTCGATGGCCACCAGCTTGTCACCGGCACCGATGTCGTAAAGCAGTTCGGTAAGATGGGGTACCACGCTCACCACCCGGCTCGGAGTGGCTGCCTGCAGCGCAGCGGGCAACCAGGCAAGCAACACGCAGGGCAGCCAGATAGGCAATCGCAACCATCTAACCATGAAATAACCCCGCCACAGTGACAAGCAGCGCCAGCATCAACCAGCCCCAGCCAATTCCTTGCAGAATATTCAGCACCTTGCGCGGTGACTCACCGTCGGGGTCATCACCGCTGCCAAGTATCGGCCAGCGTTGCAAGGTTCCCTGATAGTAGCGGGGGCCGCCAAGGCGAATCCGGCACTTGTCAGCAAGTAGCGTCAACAGCATCCCGATGGTGGGATAGGGCCAGAGCGCACCATTGCGCAGCAGCTGTGCGGCCTGCTTGAGCCGCGGGAGCAGGAGCGGCAGCCCCAACAGCAGGATGGTGGGAGCATTGAGCCCCTGATAGAGGGCGCTGGTGGCTCGGCCAAAATAGCCAAACGCGGGATCCTTCATGCTCCAGCCCTGGCTCATCAGCTGAGTCAGCCGCCAGAGCAGTGCACCTTGTACCCCCGCGAGAGCGTACCCCATCAAGGGGCCAGCCCATTGGCCGATCAGACGCAGGGCGCAGCTCTCCGTCACCGCTTTGGCGAGCCCCATGGCCGAAAGTTTGCCGGTTTCCCGTTTGAGCCAGGGGGCGGACTGCAATCTCGCCAGCGGCAGCGTCTCCTGCGTGGCGAGCGAGCGGGTGGCATGGGCGAGTTCGCGTAGTGGACGAGATTCGATCATCAAGAGCAGGAACAGCAGGTCGAAGATCGGCTCGCTCAGGGCCAGATTGCGCAGCGACCAGAGCCCGGCGGCGCAGGGGAGCCAGACTACCAGCATCGCCAGCAGGCCGGCTTGCATTTGCTGGCCGGGTGAACCATCGGGTCTGTGTACCTTGTGCCCCAGCCGGGTCAGCAGGGGCGTGACGGCCGAAAGACGCAGATGGGATGGCCACGGGATCACCGCCTCCAGCAGGGCTGCCCCCACCAGAATGGCCGCCGTCGTCGAGAGGAGGGCGTCGGCCATCAAATCAAACAAGCCGTTCTCGATCACAGCTTGCCGAGCATCTTGATGATCACTTCGGCGGAGTGCTTACCGGCCACTTCGATGAAGGCATCGAAGGATTCAACCTGTTCCTTGCCAGCGATATCGGACATGGCGCGTACCACCAGATAGGGCACCTTGAACATGTGGCACACCTGACCGATCGCGGCACCTTCCATCTCGACCGCCAGCATCTGCGGGAAGTCGGCGCGAGCCTTGGCGATGGCGTCCGGTTTGCACATGAACTGATCGCCGGTGCAGATAAGGCCGACCTTGGTCTGGTGCTTGCCCTGCTCGGCGATGCAATCCTGAGCGACCGCGATGAGTTTCTCGTCGCAGGGGAAGGCGGCGGGTTGCTGCGCCATCTGGCCCATCTCGTAACCAAAGGCGGTCACGTCCACATCGTGGAAACGCATCTCGCTGGCAATCACCACGTCACCGATGTGCAGGTCCTGGGCAAAGCCGCCTGCAGAGCCGGTATTGATGACGCAGTCGGGAGCGAACTTTTCCAGCAGCAGGCTGGTGGCCACGCTGGCGGCGACTTTACCGATGCCGGAGCGGGTCAGGATCACCTCTTTGCCCGCCAGCATCCCTTGATAGAACTCACAGCCGCCCAGTTGCAGAGTGGTGGGGTTGCTCATCTGGCTGCGCAGCAGGGCCACTTCTTGCTCCATGGCGCCGATAATACCTACTTTCATTGCTGACCTCGTCTTGATAGCCGTGTGGCTGAATTTAAGTTGCTGTAGATCATAACAAAAGATGGCGTCGGCGCCGAGAGGCACGAGCGAAAGGTGAGATGAAGTGCAGCGCTCCATATGGGAGCGCCGCAGGTGACAAAAAGCATTGATGAGAGAGGGGCTAGTGTCTTTAGCCGAGCGCGGTATCGAGGGTCATCATCAGGGCAAAGCCCGCCATCAGGCCGAGGGTGGCATAGGTCTGGTGACCGTTGCGGTGAGTCTCCGGGATAACCTCGTGCGAGACTACAAACAGCATGGCGCCGGCGGCGAGCCCAAGTCCGATGGGGTAGGCGATGGCAAGGCCGCTGGAGAGCCCCACCCCGAGCAGGGCACCAACCGGTTCGAGCAGGCCACTGGCGATAGCAACCAGCACCGCCACCGAGGGGCGAAAACCGGCGGCGCACATGGCCAGTGCCACCGCCAGTCCTTCGGGAATATCCTGCAGTGCGATAGCGGTGGTGAGCGGCAGTCCCACCGACATATCCCCCTGCGAGAAGCTGACCCCGATGGCCATCCCCTCCGGCAGGTTGTGCAGGGCGATGGCAAAGACGAACAGCCAGACCCGGGAGCAGCTCTCATGGCCGGGGCCGCAGGGGCCGGTTTTGTCATGCTCGTGCGGGGTGAACTGGTCCAGTCCTAGCATCAACAGCACCCCGAGGGTCATGCCGACCACCACAACGGCGGCGGCGCTAAAGCCGTTGCCGGTGATCCCCTCGGCGGCCTCCAGCCCCGGCAGCAGCAGGGAGAAGGCGCTAGCCGCCAGCATCATGCCTGCGGCAAAGCCCAGCATGGTGTCCTCTACCTTTTGCGGTACCGAGCGCAGAAACAGAGCGGGCAGGGCGCCGATGGCGGTGGCGGCAAACCCGGCAGCACCACCGACAAGGCCGTAGCGCACGCCGCTGGTCACCTCTCCGGTAGCGAGCATGATGAGACTCTGCAACAGCAGTAACAAGACGGCAGCCAGCGCGATAAAGAGACCGAGGGCAGTGAGTGGGCGGCTTTGCATCTGGCTACGCAGTTGCTGTGACCAGGATAACGGAGGAAGAGCTGAGAGATGGTCCATGGCATGACCTCAAGGTGTGCAAAGTGGATGGTGGCATTACATCCACTTGGCCGCCCCTTGTCCATGCCTGCAAGGCGATTGCCGCTATCTGAAAATCTGGAAAGAGTTTATCTAGGCAAACACATGGGAACTCTTATCGGTAGCCAAAGGCGGGGGGCAAGATGGGTTGTCTGCAAATGGCTGAAGTGGATGTTGAGTGGCAAGTGGGGATGCATCGCGAACTCTTTTAAATCAGCTGTAGATGTCTGCCTTGGTGTTCGGATAACAGATACAAGAAAACCGGCTTGCGCCGGTTTTGTTATCTGTCTGCTCGAAGGCTGGCTTATTTCGCCAAGGATTCCGGCAGCTCTTCGCGGATCTTGCCCAGCATCTCTTTCAGGACGCGCGGGTTGGCAACCACGATGTTGCCGGAGTTTTCGTAGTTGTGACCACCTACGAAGTCGGTGACGATGGCGCCAGCTTCTTTGGCCAGCAGTTCACCGGCAGCGGTGTCCCAGGGTTTCAGGCCGATTTCCCAGAAACCGTCGACGCGACCGGCAGCCACGTAGGCCAGATCCAGTGCGGCAGAGCCGGAGCGACGGATGTCGGCACATTCGATGAACATGCTCTGGAACATCTTCAGGTAGGACTCGATGTGGTGCTTTTGTTTGTAGGGGAAACCGGTCGCCAGCACGGTGCCAGCCAGCTCTTTGGCTTTGCCGACACGGATACGGTAGCCGTTCAGCTGGGCGCCGCTACCACGAGTAGCAGTAAACAGTTCGTCACGGATGGGATCGTAAACAACGGCTTGTTCGGTTTTGCCTTTTACGCGCAGGGCGATGGAAACGGCAAAGTGCGGAATGCCTTTGACAAGGTTGGTCGTGCCATCCAGTGGGTCAATGATCCATTGGTAGTCCGGATTGGTACCGGCAATCTCACCAGACTCTTCAGCAACAATGCTGTGCTCCGGGTAAGATTTTTTGATGGTGTGAATGATGGCCGCTTCGGCTTCACGGTCAACGTTGGTCACGAAGTCATTGCTGCCTTTTTGGATAGCCTCAATGTTCTCGGGCTGGGAGAAGGCTTTTACTACAACTTGACCGGCGTTGCGCGCAGCGCGCACGGCGATATTCAGCATCGGATGCATAGGTTCACCACTGGATGTTAAAGAACGGGGGATAAAAGGACGCGGTATGATACCAGTATTTTGTGCGATGGCAACTGTTATCCCCCTACGACCAATTGATTACCACTGCCAGATTTGACGGCTCCAATATAGACCAGATCTGCGCTAGTCTTATCCCAGCAGCCGGATACAGGCTGTCATGAGCATAGGGATGTGAACCATGAATTTGTCATTAGTGAGTCAGAACGTGTCAGCGGCCAGCGAGGGACTGTTGGCCATCTTGCGGTCATCACCCGAGTATGGTGATCACTTTGCCCACATCACCGTGACCCCCCTGGCCCAGTGGCAACCGGCCAAGACGGAGGCGGCGATCATGCTGATAGACGGCGATGCGCCCTGGCAGGATGCCGGATTTGCCCGGGGAGAGGATGAGACGATCGGTTTGCCGGTCTTGCCGCTGTTGATCCGCAAGGGAGACAAGGAGCTGACGGTTTGCGGGCCGGATGTGCGTGACCCCCGTTTCTATTTTGTCTCAAACGGCATCGTGCTGGATGAGTCGGAGCTGGCCGAGCCTGCCTGCAGCCGGGTGCTGTTGCGCAAGCTGGAGTCCTACTTCCCGCTGCTTTCCCGCCTGATCATGCTGCGCCAGCGCAAGCCGGTTGCCATGATCAACTAATATCTACCATCGCCAGAGCGCACCAGCGGCGCACCGTGGCCTTGTTTGGCCTACGGTGCGCCGCTTTTTAATGGTCTGGAGCCGGTCACTTGTTGCAAGATGAGGCGGCTATGGTGTTGCACCCTGTTAAAACTGTGCAATCTGGCTATGACCAACAAGGAGTGAATCATGATCGATTTTTACACCGCCGCGACCCCCAATGGTTTCAAAGTGGCGATCGCTCTCGAAGAGCTGGGTTTGCCCTATCGGGTCATTCCCCTCGATTTGTCGGCACTGGATCAGAAGAAGCCCGAGTTTCTTGCCATCAATCCCAATGGCCGCATTCCGGCCATCGTCGATCGGGATAACGACGATTTCGCCGTATTTGAATCGGGCGCCATCCTCATCTATCTGGCGGAGAAAGCCGGCAAGTTGCTGCCCGCTGATCCCAAGCGCCGCTCTCAGGCCATCCAGTGGTTGATGTTCCAGATGGGCGGGGTAGGACCCATGATGGGGCAGGCCAATGTCTTCTACCGCTATTTCCCCGAGAAGATCCCCGCCGCCATCGAACGTTACCAGAAGGAGGGGCGCCGTCTGTTCGAGGTGCTCGACAGCCATCTGGCCCACCAAGAATATCTGGCGGACGAGTACAGCATCGCCGATATCGCCACCTGGCCCTGGGTGCGTATTTATGACTGGAGCGGCATCTCCATCGAGGGATTGCCCCATCTGCAAGCATGGATGGATCGCATGGCACTGAAACCTGCCTGCCAGAAGGGGATCACCATACCACCGCGCAAAGAGCAGCCCGATGAGCTGATCAAGCAGGCGCAGCAGATGGTAACACGTTGATTTTTAACTGCTGACGGGGCGAAATGCCCCGTAATATTAGAAAAACTAAGGCAAGCCGATTATAAAGATTCGTTCGTTTTTTGTGAGCTGAATCACTATGATGCCCCCATACCACCAAACGTCCTGTGCGGTGGCTTGGCGGGCTCCCCGCCTACTGTTTCCAACACTGTTTTTGATTGCATCACAACCTCTGTGATCAGATTCCTCTGGGCCATTTTGTGCCAGAGGGGCGGCAGCATTTTTTCGATTTTTTGGGACTGATATGGATCGGCACAGTTTTTATCCGTTGTTTTTATTGACCATTCTGATGGTCGCTGTGGGCCAGATGACCCAGACCCTTTATGTTCCCTCCATTCCCATGATGGCGGGGGACTTCAATGTGGCCTCGGGCCAGTTACAGGCGGTGATGGCCTGTTACCTGATCCCCTATGGCCTCTCCCAGTTTGTCTACGGGCCGCTGTCGGATCGCATCGGTCGTCGTCCGGTGCTGATCGTCGGCATGATGGTGTTTCTGGTGGGCACCCTGATCATTCAGGTCATCCCCCATTTTGCCGCCTTGCTGGTGGGCAGCTTTATTCAGGGACTGGGCACCGGTGCCGGTGGCGCCATGAGCCGTACCGTGATGCGCGATCGCTACAACGGCGCCGAGCTCAACCGCGCCAACAGTCTGGTGAGCATGGGGGTGATCTTCTCCCCGCTGCTGGCACCGGTGCTGGGGGGATGGCTGACCGAGCTGTTCAACTGGCGCGCCGGTTACTGGTTCCTGTTCGGTTTTGGTGCCGTAGCCACTCTGGCGATCATGGCCTGGTTTGGTGAAACTCTGCCTGCTGCTGCCCGTCAGCCACTGCGCGTCGGTGCAGCCTATCGCCACGTGCTGGGCAACCCCAAGTTTCAGGGAAACCTGCTCTGCCTCATGGCGACCTTTGCGGGACTCGCGGTATTTGAAGCGGCGGCCGGTGTGCTGCTCGGCGATGTGCTGAAACTGAGCGCCCGTACCGTGAGCGTGCTGTTCGTGCTGCCGCTGCCCGGCTATTTGTTCGGGGCCTGGCTCTCTGCCAAGCTGAGCTTCCGTTTGACTCAGGGCAAACTGATGCGTCTTGGCATCGCCTTTCTGGCGCTGGGGTCGCTTATCATTCTGGTGCCGGGGCTGTTCGGGATGGTGAGTGCCGCCTCGCTGGTCGGTGGTGCGGCTGTCTACTTTATCGGTAGCGGCATTCTCTACCCGACCGCCACTTCCTGTGCCATCGAGCCCTTCCCGGGTCAGGCCGGCACCGCGGGGGCCATTCTCGGCGGGATGCAGAATCTGGGGGCCGGTGTGGTGACCCTGCTGGCGGCCGGTTTCCCGATGACCGGTCAGGTGACGCTGGGGGCCATCATGACCCTGATGGTGCTGATCGTGGCGCTGAGTTTTGTCTGGCTGCGCCACCACGGCTCGCCGCACGAGCAGATGGCAATTTGATCTGCCGCTCTCTTTGCATCTGGAGCAAGCCCACCCTCAGCGGTGGGCTTTGTTTTATCCGGAGAACGGGCTAGGAGATCGCATTCGCTTGATGTAGTGATCGATGTTGTGAGGTTAACTTCCTGAAAAGAAAAAGCCCGTCACGCTGGTGACGGGCTTTTGCTGTTGGTACCCCGAGATGCCGTTGCCGGTTTGGGCCCTTGAACCGTCGGTTCAAGGCGGGGATCGGATCTGACCGCAGGCTTCTCGGTCGTGCCGAGCATGCGCAATAGCCAGAAGGCAGATCCCCTGTTTGGTATGAATATCGGCTCGGGGACTTGAACCGGCTGACAAACATCCCAGGGAATTTTAAAACGGTTTGCGATTAGGGCTGCTGCCCCTCTTCGCTGGAATCACCATATTGTCCGTGCTCGATCAGGGCCGCTTCGATGGTGCGCTGCAGCATTTTGATCCGCTTGTCCATGGTCTCAGAGTATTGGTGGTTCTTCTCTTTTTCAAGGCAGAGCTCATGACAGAAATTAAGCGCCGCCATGATAGCCAATTGCTCGTTGCTGGAGACTTTGGAGCGTTGACGCAGGTCGATCAACTTGTCGGTCAGCTGCTCGGCGGCCTGGCGCAGGGCATCCTGCTGTCCCAAGGGACAGGATACCTTGTAGGGACGTCCCAAAATGACGATTTCTACGGCCTCTGTGCTCATGCCTTCCTCAATACGGCGGAGCTGATTTCCGCCTTTATCCACGTGGACAACTGGGCGGGACTATATAGCGCAGATGCATAAGTTTCAAGGCCTTGCTGGCTCTGCAAGAGGGAGAATGCTAGGATCCTGACCATTAATTCTGCAAATTTGACTGAACTTTGAGCGGATCCTCGATGAGCAAAACGAACCCCCTTAAATATGCGGCAGTGGCCGACATCATGGAACAACATGAGCTGATGGCCAGCGCAGTAGAGGCCCATGGTGTGATCTGCGGTCTGGTGTGCGGCGGTGTGGCACTGGACGACAAGAGTTGGGTGCCCCATTTCAACGATCTGGTGAACGACGGTTTCGGTCTGCCGGCCCCGGTGCGCCAGGTGATGACCGATCTTTATCACAATGTGGTCGAGAGCCTGATGGCCCAGAAGGGCGTCGAGCTGCTGCTGCCAAGCGATGATGCTCCCCTCGACGAGCGCATCGATTCGCTGGTGGACTGGTCACAGGCATTTCTGGCCGGTTTTGGCGTGGTGCAGCAGGAGCTCTCCCGCGCGTCGGAAGAGCTGCAGGAGATGATCCAGGATATCGCCAGCATCACTCAGGTCTCTGCCGAGTTCGATCAGGAAGATGACGAGAACGAAGCCTCCTTCCTGGTGCTCTACGAACACGTCAAACTGGGGGTCATGATGGCCTTCGAAGAGTTTGGCAAGCGCCCCGATACCCCGAGCGCGCCGCCGACCCTTCATTGAGGCGCGGGTCAACGCGATCCTTACTGAATCTGCAAGAGCGCCTGATGGCACTCTTTTTTATTTCCTTGTGGTGGCTAACCCTGTGAGGCACAACCGGTTTTTTGCCGGTGACCTCGCATTCGGCCAGCGGCTTTGTGATAGCATGAGGCCACCTTTTTCACTTCTTCCTCTCTGCTTATGTCTCAATCTGATGTGCGACAGGTCGATGTCACCTTGGTCGGCGGTGGAATGAGCGGTGCCGTGCTGGCCCTCTCGCTGGCAGCCCTGCTTCGATCCGATGGCTCCCCCCTCGAGATCCTGCTGCTGGAGGCAAGCGTCCCCGAACAGCACACCCATTCAGGGTTCGACGCCCGCGCCATTGCGCTCTCGGCCGGTACCTGTGATGCGCTGTTGCGACGCGGACTCTGGCCGCTGTTTGCCCCCTATTGCGCCCCCATTACCCAGATTCATGTCTCGGATCGGGGCCACTTCGGTCAGGCTCGCCTGTCGGCTGCCGAATACGGTCTACCCGCGCTGGGCCAGGTGATCGAGCTTGCAGCTGCCGGTCATGAGCTGCAACGGGCGATGGCGGCCTCTCCCAATATCCGGGTCTGTTGTCCGGCCCGGGTGAGCGAGATTGTGCCCGATGAGGAGAAGGTGACCCTCACCCTCGAGAGCGGTGAACAGATTGAGACCCGCCTGCTGGTGGCGGCAGACGGCGGCAACTCCTTTGTGCGTCAGCACTTCAAGTTGCCGGTGACCCGCCACGACTTTGAGCAGCACGCCATCATCGCCACGGTCAAAACGGCGCAAGACCCTGAGGGACGCGCCTTCGAGCGTTTTACCGAAGGGGGGCCGCTGGCCCTGCTGCCGATGCAGGAGGGGCTCTCCTCGCTGGTATGGAGCGTCGGGCAGCATGAGGTGGATGAGCTGATGGCCCTCGATGAGGCGGCGTTTCTTGCCCGTCTGCAGCAGGCCTTTGGCTGGCGGCTTGGTCGCTTCGAGCGATGCGGCGTGCGTAACGTCTATCCGCTCATTCTGACCGCCTGCGACTACCCGCTGGCCCAGCGCACCGTGCTGGTCGGTAATGCCGCCCACGCCCTGCACCCGATTGCCGGACAGGGCTTCAACCTCGGGATGCGGGACCTCGACCTGCTTACCGGCGCCGTAGCCAAGGCGTTGGCAGAGGGGGAGGATATCGGCAGTTTCAAGGTACTGAGTGGCTACTGGCAGCAGCGTCAGCGCGATCAGGAGCAGACTGTCTGGCTCACCTCTTCGCTGGCCCAGCTCTTCTCCAATGGTCACGATCCGCTGGTGGCGGGGCGCAATCTGGCGCTCACCCTGATGGGGCGATTCCCGTGCCTCAAGGCGCCGCTTGCCTCGCGCACCCTGGGCTTTGTCGCTGATGTGTGCGGCAACTAGCCAGCATTTGTTGAGTGGAACCTGTTGACCGCCATTCGTTGATCAAAACCTATTGAATAAAGAGGTGATGCCTGCGGGCGTCCCCTCGCTGGCCAGCCGGTCAGCCCTGAAAGGATGAGATGATGCAGATGCAAAATGTGGATGTGGTGATTGTCGGTGGCGGCATGGTGGGGCTGGGGCTCGCTGCGGCCCTGAAACATAGCGCCCTCAAGGTGCTGGTGGTGGAGGGACAACTGCCCGACCCGCAGCTGGGGGAGGTGGCCGATAACCGGGTCAGCGCCCTGAGTCTGGCCAGCCAGCAGATCCTGCGCCATGTCGGCGCCTGGGACGGCATTGAAGCGCGCCGCCTGCAGGCCTACGACAAGATGGCGGTGTGGGAGCAGGACAGTTTCGGCCATATCGACTTCGATGCCGCCAGCCTGCGTCAGGCCAACCTCGGCCATATCGTCGAGAATCGGGTGATCCAGCTGGCGCTGCTTGAGGCGATTAAAGGTGCCAGCAATATCCAGTTGCTGACCCCCGCCAGAGCCAAGAGCCTGCAGAGCGGCCCGGCGGGTGCCCTGCTGCTCCTTGAAGATGGTCAGGCCATCTCGGCCAAACTGGTGGTAGCCGCCGATGGCGCCCACTCCTGGGTGCGCCGTCAGGCCGATATCCCGCTCACCAGCTGGGATTATGGCCACCACGCGCTGGTGGCGACGGTGCGCTGCGCCGAACCCCATGAAGCTGTTGCTCGCCAGATCTTCACCCCGGATGGCCCGCTCGCCTTTTTGCCGCTGTGGAAGGAGAACCTCTGTTCCATCGTCTGGTCGCTGCCTGCGGCCCGCGCCGAGGCGCTCTGCGCCTGCGATGATGAGCAGTTCAATCGCCAGCTTACCGCCGCCTTCGACGCTCGGCTCGGTCTGTGCAAGGTGGAGGGGCCGCGCAGCGCGATTCCCCTCACTGCCCGCTATGCCCGCGACTTTGCCCGCGAGCGGCTGGTGCTGGTGGGAGATGCCGCCCACACTATCCATCCGCTGGCGGGGCAGGGGGTCAACCTTGGCCTGCTGGATGCTGCCGCGCTGGCGGAGCAGATCTTGCAAAATCATGCCGCGGGTGAGGATATCGGCCTGCTCGCCAACCTGCGCAGCTACGAGCGCTGGCGCAAGAGCGAAGCGGCTCGTATGCTGGCGGCGATGGAGGGGCTCAAGCGGCTGTTCAGCGGGGCCAACCCGCTCAAGAAGCTGGTGCGGGGCGTGGGATTGCGCGCGGCCAATCTGCTGACTCCGTTCAAGGAGGGGGTGATCCGCGCCGCCATGGGGCTGGAGGGCGAGTTACCCGCATTGGCCCGTCCTGACTGGGCTGTTGCTGCGACCAAGGGCAGTGCCATGCAGGCCAAGGGTGAAAAAAACTAATATTACTCGCCGTTTTTGACAACAAAAGTAATCCGACAAGGCTGATGACCCGTTTTGGGTGTCAGCCTTTAATTTTGCTCTGGAGCGAAACGTTTTTCTGCAAATTGTGACGAAACGGTAAAAATCAAAATTTAATCTCGCCTGAGTCGGCTTATGGCTGTTTTTATCACTGCATTTATCTTAGTGTCTGGAGTCGGTTTTACGGGAGGGGATTAGTTTTTTTTGAGCGGCACGCTCGCCTGCTTGTCATATAATCCGCTCCGTTCAAGGAATCCCTCTTGCCTGGCAAGGGCAGGAGCGAGCACACACTTTTGGATCCGGTCGCTTTTTGCTGTTCGTAGTGCAGTCAGAGCGGTGGCACGGGTCGCAAGGGTGGTCGCCAAAGCGAAAAGGCTTTTTGCTAAGGAAAGAATGCGATGATCCAGACTACTGTACTGCATCCCAAACACCTGGAAGCCGGCGCCAAGATGGTGGACTTCCACGGTTGGGAAATGCCAATCAACTACGGCTCCCAGCTGGAAGAGCACCACGCGGTGCGCAGCGATGCCGGTATGTTCGATGTCTCCCACATGACCATCGTCGATTTGACCGGCGAACGGGTCAAAGCCTTTCTGCAACACCTGCTGGCCAACGATGTGGCCAAACTCACAGCCCCCGGCAAGGCCCTCTACAGCGGCATGCTCAATCCGGAAGGCGGCGTGATCGATGACCTCATCACCTATTACCTGACCGATACCTTCTACCGGCTGGTGGTCAACTCCGCTACCCGCGAGAAGGATCTGGCCTGGATCCGCCATCACGCCATCGATTTCGATATCACAGTGACCGAGCGTCCCGAGCTTGCGATGATTGCGGTGCAAGGCCCCAACGCCAAGGTCAAGGCTGCTGCTGTGCTGAGCGCCGCTCAGCGTACCGCCGTGGTGGGGATGAAACCCTTCTTCGGCGTGCAGGCAGGCGATCTCTTTATCGCCACTACCGGTTACACCGGCGAAGATGGTTATGAAATCGTGGTGCCGCAAGAGAAAGCCTGCGAGCTGTGGCAGGCACTGCTGGATAACGGCGTCGCCCCGTGCGGCCTAGGTGCCCGCGATACCCTGCGCCTCGAAGCAGGGATGAACCTCTACGGTCAGGATATGGACGAGTCAGTCTCTCCACTCGCTGCCAATATGGCCTGGACCATCGCCTGGGAGCCGAGCGATCGCAACTTCATCGGCCGCGACGTGCTGGAAGCGCAGAAAGCGGCGGGTAACCAGCCCAAGCTGGTGGGGCTGGTGATGGAAGAGAAAGGGGTGCTGCGTGCCGGTATGCCCGTTACCTTCACCGCGGCAAACGGTGAGAAGCGGGAAGGTGTGATCACCTCCGGCTCTTTCTCCCCCACCCTGGGCTACAGTATTGCCCTGGCGCGGGTGCCCCGCGATATCGGTGAGCTGGCCGAGGTGGAGATCCGCAAGAAGCTGGTCACCGTGAAGGTCACCAAGCCTGCTTTCGTCCGTAACGGCCAGAAGCTGGTTTAATACCGTCTTGGGGGAGGGCAGTGCCTCCCCCATCCCTTTTCATATTCGTTTTTAAACGCGACTCAAAGATCAAAGGAAGCACAAATGAGCCATATCCCGAGCGAACTGAAATATGCCACTTCCCACGAGTGGATCCGTGTTGAAGCCAACGGCGAGGCCGTGGTCGGTATCACCGAACACGCCCAGGAGCTGCTGGGTGACATGGTGTTTGTCGAGCTGCCGGAAGTGGGTAAGCAGGTCAGTGCCGGTGACGACTGCGCCGTGGCCGAGTCGGTCAAGGCGGCCTCCGACATCTACAGCCCGGTGAGTGGCGAGATCATTGCCGTCAACGAAGAGCTGGAAGGGAGCCCCGAGCTGGTCAACTCCGACCCCTACAGCGCTGGCTGGCTGTTCCGCATCAAGCTCGATGACGAGAGCGAGCTGGCCAACCTGCTGGATGCCGAAGGCTACCAGAACGTGGTGGACGAAGAGTAATGCCCCCGGGCCCTGCCAACACAGCAGGGCCCCTTTGTATGGCCGCCAGCCGGGCAAGCACCGGCCGGTGGAAGGGTGAAGTCGTCCGCACCTGCCGTTTGCCAGCCTAGGGGCAAACAGGCCGGTTCGCAACAAGGCGATCCCCTCTCGATGCTGCCGCAGCATCCGGTGCCGCGCCCTGTCTGCGGGACCCAGAACATGAGTGGAGTCGGTATCAGCCGACGATTAGGAACATCAGGTCTTGGTTATCAGGATGTCATGCCAGGACTTATTTATCAGGAAATAGGGAAATGACCCAGTCACTGTTTGAACTCGAGCAAAAAACCGATTTTGTCCGCCGCCATATCGGCCCGGGCGAGGAAGAGCTGCGCCAGCTGCTGGCGACCGTCGGGGCCGAAAGCCTGGACGATTTGATTGAACAGACCGTGCCCGCCGCCATTCGCCTGCCGGGCCCGCTGGGGATCGGTGCCGGCATGACCGAAGTGGAGGCGCTGGCCAAGCTCAGGGGCTATGCCGCTCAGAACAAGATTGCCAAGAGCTACATCGGCATGGGTTATCACGATACCCATGTGCCCCACGTCATTTTGCGCAACGTGCTGGAAAACCCGGGCTGGTATACCGCTTACACCCCGTACCAGCCCGAGCTGGCGCAGGGCCGTCTCGAAGCCCTGCTCAACTTCCAGCAGCTGACGCTGGATCTCACAGGCATGGATCTGGCAAGCGCCTCCCTGCTGGATGAAGCGACCGCCGCCGCCGAGGCGATGGCGCTGGCCAAACGGATGGCCAAGTCCAAATCCAACCTCTTCTTTGTTGCCGATGACGTGCACCCGCAGGTGATCGACGTGGTCAAGGAGCGCGCGGTTCACTTCGGTTTCGACGTGGCGGTTGGCGCGGCGAGCGATGCAGTGAGCGAAGAGGTGTTCGGGGCCCTGTTCCAGTACCCCACCACCACAGGTGAGGTGAAAGATCTGCGTGCCCTGATTGCCGCGGTACAGGCCCAGAAAGGGCTGGCCTGCGTCAGCGCCGATCTGCTCTCCCTGCTGCTGCTCAAATCCCCGGGCGAGCTGGGTGCCGACGTGGTGTTGGGCTCCGCCCAGCGCTTTGGTGTGCCCATGGGTTACGGTGGCCCCCACGCCGCCTTCTTCGCTACCCGCGATGCCTACAAGCGATCCATGCCGGGCCGTATCATTGGTGTCTCCAAGGATGCCCGTGGCAAGAGTGCCCTGCGTATGGCGATGCAGACCCGCGAGCAGCATATCCGCCGCGAGAAGGCCAACTCCAACATCTGTACCGCACAGGTGCTGCTGGCCAACATGGCGAGCTTCTACGCCGTTTACCACGGCCCGGTAGGGCTGAAAACCATCGCCTCCCGCGTGCATCGTCTCACCACCATTCTGGCGCTTGGCCTCAAGGCCAAGGGTGTGGCCCTCAAGCATGCCAGCTGGTTCGATACCCTGACCGTGCAGACTGCCGACAAAGCGGCGCTGATCGCCAAGGCCGAGGGGCTGGGCATCAACCTGCGTGCGGATCTCGACGGTGCGGTAGGGGTGTCACTCTCTGAGACCACCACCCGCGGCGATGTGGCGGAGCTGTTCGATCTTTTCCTCGGTCAAGGCCATGGCCTCGACATCGAGGCACTCGACAAGGCGGCTCAGGCCCATCATGCCATCCCGCAGGATCTGCTGCGCACCGACGCCGTGCTGACCCACGAGGTGTTCAACAAGTACCACTCCGAAACCGAGATGCTGCGTTATATCCACCGTCTCGAAGCGAAAGACCTGGCGCTCAACTACGCCATGATCTCCTTGGGCTCCTGCACCATGAAGCTCAACGCCACAGCCGAGATGATCCCGGTGACCTGGCCCGAGTTCGGAAAACTGCACCCGTTTGCCCCGCTGGCGCAGGCCAAGGGCTATCAGCTGCTGCTGGCCGACCTCGAAAATTGGCTGGTGAAGGTGACCGGTTACGATGCGGTCTGCATGCAGCCCAACTCCGGGGCTCAGGGGGAGTACGCTGGTCTCTTGGCCATCAAGAAGTACCACGAATCCCGAGGCGAGGGGCATCGCGACATCTGTCTCATTCCGGCTTCTGCCCACGGGACCAACCCGGCCTCTGCCCAGATGGCGGGGCTCAAGGTGATCGTCACCGCCTGTGACAAGTCCGGCAACGTGGATCTCGACGACCTGCGTGCCAAGGCGGCCGAGGCGGGTGATCAGCTCTCCTGTCTGATGGTGACCTACCCCTCCACTCACGGGGTGTATGAGGAGACCATCAAGGAGGTGTGCGACATCGTTCACCTGCACGGTGGTCAGGTCTATCTGGACGGCGCCAATATGAACGCGCAAGTCGGGCTGACGGCACCGGGCTTTATCGGGGCGGACGTCTCTCACCTCAACCTGCACAAGACCTTCGCCATTCCTCACGGCGGTGGCGGCCCGGGCATGGGCCCCATCGGCGTGAAGAAACATCTGGCACCGTTCGTGGCCGGTCACGCCGTGGTCAAGACCGACAAGGAGAGCCGCAACAACGGCGCCGTGTCGGCGGCACCGTTCGGCTCGGCCAGCATCCTGCCCATCAGCTGGATGTATATCGCCATGCTGGGGGACGAGGGGCTGAAGAGATCCACTCAGGTGGCCATCCTCAACGCCAACTATCTGGCCAAGAAGTTGGGTGAATCCTTCCCGGTGCTCTATTCCGGCCGCAACGGTCGGGTGGCCCACGAGTGCATCCTGGATATCCGTCCGCTCAAGGAGGCTTCAGGCATCAGCGAGATGGACGTGGCCAAGCGGTTGATGGATTACGGCTTCCACGCGCCGACCATGAGCTTCCCGGTAGCGGGCACCCTGATGGTCGAGCCGACCGAGTCGGAATCCAAGCGCGAACTGGATCGCTTCGTCGAGGCGATGACTTCTATCCGCGCCGAGATTGCCAAGGTGCAGGAGGGGCAGTGGAGCCTCGCCGACAACCCGCTGGTCCATGCGCCGCACACCCAGGACGATGTGATGGATGCAGAGTGGTCCCGTGGCTACAGCCGCGCCGAGGCGGTCTTCCCGTCCGACGCCGTGCGCGCCGCCAAGTTGTGGCCCTCTGTGAACCGCATCGACGACGTCTACGGCGATCGCAACCTGTTCTGTGCCTGTATCCCGACCGAGGATTACGCCAAGTAAGTGGCGTTTAGGAGCAACAGTTAAGCCGTATAAACAACAGGGCCACCCAAACGGGTGGCCCTTTTTATATGTCATCTGATTGCTGCTATCCAAACGTCCGGCTTAAGTCCTTGAGCTGGCTCGCTTTACTCTGCAAGTTGGCACTGGTTTCACTCACCTGATCGATTTTGAGACTGTTATCGTGAGAGAGCGAGGATATCTGGTTGATATTGCGACTGATCTCCTCGATGACCGCTTGTTGCTCGGTGGCAGCGGCGGTGATCTGGTTGGAAAAATCAGAGACCTTGTCTATCTCGACCACAACCTGATTCAGGTTGCCGGTGCTTGCCCGGGTGGTGGCGAGGCAGGCGTTGGTTCTGGTCACATTGAGATGCATCATCTCTTTCCATCCCCCCAGGGTTTGCTGGATATGGCCAATGCTGTTCTGGATCTGCTCTGTCGCCTTGTGGGTTCTGGTCGACAGGCTGCGAACCTCGTCCGCCACCACTGCAAAGCCGCGCCCCTGATCGCCTGCCCGTGCGGCTTCGATGGAGGCATTGAGCGCCAGCAGGTTGGTTTGATCCGCAATGCCGCGAATTTCGCTCATGATGGTGCCGATCCGCTCGGATTCGCTCGCCAGCTCGACAGCTGACTGGAAGGCTTGCTCTGCCTGGGTGGCCAGCGCCGACATCTCTTCTCCTGCTTCCGAAAGTTGGGTGCTGGTGGTGATGCAGTGGCTACGGGCCTCTTCAATCTGGCTGTTGCTGTCTTGAATATTGCGGTTGATCTCCTCGGCGGCCGAAGCCATCTGGGTGACGGCGGTGGCAATCTGCTGGATCTGCGTGTCTTGCGAAGAGATATCCTGGCTGGCCAGCGAGGCGGAGCCGCGCAGGTCATTGGCCATGGCATTGAGCGAAGCCGTGGTGTCATCCACCCGGCCGAGCACGGTACGGATCCTCGCTTGCCCGAGTTTGATATGGAAATCGGCGATGCTGTGGGGGGCATCCCCCGAGAAGATAAGGCGGCTGATGCTGTCGTAATCCTGCTCGAGCTGCTGCAAGAATCGCGGCGTGAGGAAGAGAGGGTGGCGATTGAACCAGATTGTTGCCAAGAGGGGAATGATGACCCAGAGCGCCTGCAGCGGTGAGAGCAGCCAGAGCGCGCTGATCACGCTGACGAGCAGCAGGGGGATGGTCATCATGGCCGGAGTGAGCTGACGCAGGCCCATATGAATGGCAGAGCCGGTTTCACGGGCTTTAAGGGTTTTGTACATCTGGCTGGCACGCGCTTTGTGCTCTGCGGCGGGGCGGCAGCGGACGGATTGGTAACCCACCATCTTGCCATCTTCATAAATCGGGGTGACATAGGCATCAACCCAATAATAGCGACCATCCTTGCAGCGGTTTTTTACCATGCCTCGCCATGGTTTGCCCGCCTGCAGGTGGGCCCAGAGATCGGCAAACGCTGCCTTGGGCATGTCGGGGTGGCGCACCAGATTGTGATGTTGCCCCAACATCTCTTCCAGGCGATAGCCTGCCACCTGACAAAACGCCGGATTGGCGTAGGTGATGTCCCCTTTGAGATCGGTCGTCGATACCAACTGGATATCGTCGGCAAATTCAACTTCGGTATCTGTGGTGTGGAGCGAGCTGGTTACCATGATCAGACTCCGGTTTCGGCGTAACGGAATACTTCGTCTGAGTATGGCAGAGGATGTTCATTTATTGTGTTGTTGCACATTAACTCTTGTGCTACTGCGTGGGGACGGGATGGGTCTCACATTTTTACAGCGCGGTTTGGCGAGGGGAGGCAAGCCAAGTAACATGGCGTGACTTATGGCTGTGCAGCGAGACAGGTAACGCAATGAAGTTGGATGCGATTTTATGGGATTATGACGGTACTCTGGTCAATTCGGTGCCGAAGAATATCGATATCACCAAGCAGATCCTGGCTGAGGTCGCCCCCCATCTGACCGGAGAGCATCTGCCGCGCTATCTGCGCAGCGAAGTGGAGTATCACCATGCCAATCACGCCGCCAAGAACTGGCAGGCGCTCTATATGGATTACTACGGTTTGTCGCGGGACGAGATGGTGCTGGCTGGCAGTCTGTGGGCCAAGCATCAGGAGATGAACCGGACCGAGGTGCGTTTTTTTGCGGGGCTGGAGGCGGTGATTGACCATTTCTCTGCCATTCCCCACGGAATTTGTTCGCAGAACGCCCAAAAGAACATTCGCCGCGTACTGGAGCAGCATGGCGTGAACAGCCTGTTCAAGGCTGTGGTCGGCTATGATGACGTGCCCGGACAGCAGCAAAAACCCAATCCTTACGGTGGCCTCAAATGTCTGGAGTCTATCTTTGGCCCAGCCAGGTGCCAGTCGCTGATCTATATCGGTGACCATGAAGCGGATGTGCAGTTTGCCCGTCATTTGCAAGCGGCGCTTGGCGAGCAGAGCCGTGTGATCTCGGTGGCTGTCGCCTATAGCCGCGCGACCCCGGAGCGCTGGGAACACCAACCCGACCATATCGCCCGTGACGTCGAGGATCTGCTCCCCATCGTCGGGCAATATCTGTAACGCCGGTTGCAGATTGCCGTACGGAATAGACAAACGCCGATCAGTTGATCGGCGTTTGTCTATGGGAAGCCTGATGGTTTCACACTCAGCTGGCTTAACACCCTGTCTGTTTAATGATGGGCGACTTAAAACAGCAGTTGCGTCAGGTAGCCCATCAGGATCGCCATGCCGAGAATCACGGTAAGGAAGGCCGCAATCATCGGGGTTCTGAACATGGATTTGAGCAGGATCACCTCGGTCAGACTGGCACCGGCACTGCCGATGATCAGCGCCATGACGGCGCCCATCCCCATCCCTTTGCCCAGCAGTACCGACGCCAGCGGGATCACGGCCTCGGCGCGGATGTAGAGCGGGATCCCGACGATGGCGCTGAATGGAATGGCCAGCGGGTTGTCGGCGCCGGCATGGGCGGCGATCCACTCGGCCGGAATAAAACCGTAAATAAACGAGCCGATGAGCACCCCCAGCAGCAGGAAGGGCAATACCGCTTTGAACTGCTGCCAGGCATCGATGCGAGCTTTGACCCAGGCGGTGGGGAGCTGTGGCGCTCTGGTCAGGGCAGCCGTGCCATCGCCGCAGCAGGGGAGGGTGGCCTGTTCTGCCATCTCTGGTTGCGGAGCCGGGCAGCACGCTGCCCCGTTGAGGGGTTTGATTGCGCGAATGGCGCCGCGTTGGTTGTCACTGCAATGTGCTTGAGTGGTGGCGCGGGTCGCCGGGCCACAGTCGCTACCGCAAGAGGGGGTGGCCTCTTTGGGGTCGATGACATGGCGCTCGAATCCCAATCTGTCGAGCAGCATGCTCGCCATGACGGAGACGCTGGCGGCGATCACGGCGTAGAGCAGGGTCACTTTCCAGCCAAAGGTGGCCCACATCAAGCCGACGATGATGGGGTTCAGCAGTGGCGAAATAAACAGGAAGGTGAGGGTGGGGCCAAAGCCAGCCTTGGCCGAGAGCAGCCCTCTCAGCATGGGGATGGTGGAGCAGCTGCAAAAGGGGGTGACGGCACCGAGCAGGGCCGAGAGCAGATAGCCCTTGCCATGTCTCGCTCCCAGCATCCGCTGGATCTTCTCGTCGGGGATCTTCTGACGGATCAGGCTGACCCCGGCGCTAATGACCAGAAACAGAACCGACAGCTCGACAGCCAGAAACAGGAACATCTGGGCTGCATCGGTCAGCATGGTTAACCACTCATTCATTGTCGTATCCTCACTTGGTTTCTATATTTCCAAAATAATCGAAATGAATGGCCGGTCAAGATATTTCTGGTATTATCGAAATATCAAGTTTGTGGAGGGCGCAGAGATGCAACTGGAAGAGGTCGCCAAGGCATTGAAAGAGCTGGGTCATCCGACCCGGCTGTTTATCTTCAAGCATCTGGTCAAGGCGGGAGAGCAGGGGCTGCCGGTGGGTGAGCTGCAAAAGCAGCTGGCGATCCCCGCTTCCACCCTCAGCCACCATATCGCGGCGCTGGTCTCGGTGGGGCTGGTGAAGCAAAACCGGGAGAGTCGCACCCTGCTTTGCGTCTCTCAATACGCGGTGTTGGAGGAGATCATCGCCTTTTTCCGCGACGAATGTTGCGTCAACAGCCCGGAGCATCGGCAAGATCTGCCTTCCTGAGGGCTATGGCTGCTAGTAGTGCTGCGCGCAATAAAAAAACGCCGATCATGTGATCGGCGTTTTGCATTGTTTTTCTCAGCTGCGGGTATTAACCCAGATTGGCTGCAACCTTGCTTTGAGCTTGTCCTTTGCGCTTGATGACAAAGCCAATGCCCAGTACCACCAGCCAGGCGGGGATCAGTTCGACCGAGATGCGGAAATCCGGGGTCATATACATGATCACCAGGATGCCAGCCATGAACGCGAGGCAGAGATAGTTGCCGAAGGGGTACCAGAACGCCTTGAACTTGGGCTGGACACCCTCTGCGACCTTGGCCTTGCGGAACTTGAGGTGCGCGAGGCTGATCATCGCCCAGTTGATCACCAGTGCGGAGACCACCAGCGCCATCAGCAGGCCGAACGCCTTGCCCGGCATCAGGTAGTTGATCAGCACGCAGAGCAGAGTGGCGATGGCCGAGACCGAGAGGGCAACCAGCGGCACGCCGCTCTTGTTGGTCTTGAGCAGGGCTTTCGGGCCGTTGCCCTGTTTGGCCAGACCGAACAGCATCCGGCTGTTGCAGTAGACGCAGCTGTTGTAGACCGACAGTGCCGCCGTCAGCACCACGATGTTGAGTACGGTGGCGACCAGATTGCTGTCCAGAGCGTGGAAAATCATCACGAACGGGCTGCCGCCTTCCACCACTTTACCCCAGGGGTAGAGGGACATCAGGATAGCCAGGGCGCCGATGTAGAAGATGAGGATGCGGTAGATCACCTGATTGGTGGCCTTGGGAATGCTCTTCTCGGGGTTGTCCGCTTCCGCGGCGGTAATGCCCACCAGCTCCAGACCGCCGAAGGAGAACATGATCACCGCCATCGCCATCACGAGACCGCTGATGCCGTTGGGGAAGAAGCCGCCCTGAGCCCACAGGTTGGTGACGCTCGCCTCGGGGCCGCCGGCACCGGAGAGGAGCAGATAGCCGCCAAAGCCAATCATGCCGATGATGGCGACCACCTTGATGATGGCGAACCAGAACTCCATTTCGCCAAACGCTTTGACGTTGGAGAGGTTGATGGCGTTGATCAGCACGAAGAAGAAGGCTGCCGACATCCAGGTCGGGATCTCGGGCCACCAGTACTGGACATAGATGCCCACCGCGGTCAGCTCGGCCATGCTCACCAGCACGTAGAGCACCCAGTAGTTCCAACCGGACGCAAAACCGGCAAACTCGCCCCAGTATTTGTAGGCAAAGTGGCTGAATGAACCCGCTACCGGCTCTTCCACCACCATTTCGCCGAGCTGGCGCATGATCAGGAAAGCGATAAAGCCGCCGATGGCATACCCCAGCAGGACCGAGGGGCCTGCCATCTTGATGGTTTGGGCAATGCCCAGAAAAAGGCCGGTGCCGATGGCGCCGCCCAAAGCAATCAACTGAATGTGGCGGTTTTTAAGGCCGCGCTTCAGCTCCTCACCGTCTTGTTTCAAATCCATGGGTCTGTCCTTACGTCTCTGTTGTCTCTGGTCGGTGTTGGGCTCATCCTGAGCAGGCCGCAGTGCGTAGCCAAAACCTGACGAAAGTTGTATTTATTTCGTTACGCCATGCCGTTTTCAATTTTTAGTGTTGGCTGGCAACCGAAGCAGAATAGTGATAATCCGCCATGAATGCACCTGTTTTCCATCTCTAATGGCCGTGTTTTGTACCAAAGGCAGCTTTTTCATGATCTGAAGAGGCTTGCTGGTAGTTTTTGGTTGATGTTTGTGCAGTCGAATTCTGTTTGATTGACATTTTGTCTTGTTGGTGTGCTTTTGTGGTGCCAAGCCACAAATGGATGCAAATGATGCCAAACAAGCGAGAGTACAGGGAAGAGTGCAGGGAGTTGGAGTACAGAAAGCGCGAAAGCGTGCTGCAACAAGGGGTTGCCCAGGGTGTACTGGTGGCGCTCTGGTTAGGGATTGCCGCCAGTCCGCTGTTGTTGCTGGTGGCCGCCACCATGCTGCTGGGCTGGCTCTCGCTCGGTGATCAGGGGTTGCTGCACTACTGGCAGTCGCTGCTGCTGGTTGGCGGGGTGACGGGGGCGCTCGTTGGCGGCTGGCTGGCGGAGCGGGTTCGCCTGCGCCACGGTTTGCTGGCCTTCTATGCCCGGTTGATGAACAACCCTGAGCTCAATCGTTAGTTAACTCTGGCTGTTTGCCGAGCGCAGCAGAACGGAATCGAATAGCGGCTAACTGGCAGCAGGTGACAAGGCACAACGCTAAGGTCGACAAGAAGAGGGATAAGCATTTGTGGTGCTTATCCCTTTTTTATCCACGCTTTTCACTGTCATCTATGTGAATTGCAGTTCGCCACAGCTGACTTTCGCCGCGACACTGTAATTTTTATCTTTTGTTGATGCCGATAGCTGTCAAGCTGGCTTAACAGAGCTGGCGGCGCAGACCGGTCGCCTCGAGGACCTTGGCGCTGATCTCCTCCACCGAGTGGGAGCTGGTATCCAGGAAGCGGATCGCCTCCTGGCGAAACAGTCGCTCCACGCAGGCCAGCTCCTGCTCGCACTGTTCGATGGAGGAGTAGCGGCTGTTAGCGCGGCGCTGGTTGCGGATCTCGTGCAGCCGCTGCGGCGCTATGGTGAGGCCAAACAGCTTGTGACGGTTGGCCTTGAGGGGGGCGGGCAGCTCCAGCATCCCCATGTCCTGCTCGATAAAGGGGTAGTTGGCGGCGCGAATGCCGAACTGCAGCGCCAGATAGAGGCTGGTGGGGGTCTTGCCGCAGCGGGAGACCCCGATCAGGATGATGTCCGCCTCATCGTACTCTTTGGTGGTGATGCCATCGTCGTTGGCCAGTGCGAAGTTGACCGCCTCGATGCGATCGTCATAGAGCTTGCGGTTCTCCATGCCGTGGGTGCGGTGGAGGCGGGGCTCGGCTTTGACCCCCAGCTCCTGCTCCAGCGGGCTGACGAAGGTGTTGAGAAAGTCGTGGCCGCACGCTTCCGATTTCAGTACCTCTTCCCGTACCTGCGGGTCGACGATGGTGTGAAACAGGATGGGGCGTACCCCGGTCTGGCGAAACTGCTCGTCGATCCGCATCCGTACCTGACGGGCTTTCTCCAGTGTCTCCACAAAGGGGATAGTGATCTGCTCGAAGGCCAGCGGAAACTGGCTCAATACCGCGTGACCAAACACTTCGGCGGTGATTGCGGTTCCGTCTGAAACATAAAATACGGTGTGCACGTAGGGCTCCTGTGATACCGCGGGTGGGGTCGCATGGGGTAAGGGGGGAGAAGTATCTCCCGAAACCATACCAGTTTTGTCAACCGGTCTGCTGTGCCCAAGTTGTGAAGTGGCTTGCAAACCTGAATCGTTATCTTTTTGTGTCGCCATTGTAGAATGTTCCGGTCATTCGACCATCCCCAACGCTTGCTCGGGGATTTTTTTGAAAACCAGTAGAAAACGTTTTCATGGTCGTTGGCAACAAAAGAAACAGACAATAACGCACCTGACTTACCCATAACCTCATCGATTAAATCGGGCGCACGAGGTGCTATGGCATCGGTGCCCACCAACCTGGAGACATCCAAGTGCAACAGTACGTGCTCTGGTACGAACAACTCGGAATGCAGGACGTAGAACGAGTTGGCGGCAAGAACGCATCCCTTGGCGAGATGATCAGCAACCTCTCTGGCGCCGGCGTATCCGTGCCGGGGGGCTTTGCCACCACCGCCTTTGCGTTTAACGAGTTTCTGGAGTCAAGCGGCCTCAACGGCAAGATCCACCATCTGCTCGACAATCTCGACGTGGACGATATCGCCGCCCTCAACCGGGCCGGTCAGCAGATCCGCGACTGGGTGATCGAAGCCCCGTTCCAGCCCGAGCTGGAGCAGGCGATCCGGGTTGCCTATGAAAAGTTGAGTGCCGGTGTCGAGGCCTCGTTTGCGGTGCGCTCCTCCGCCACCGCCGAAGATATGCCGGACGCCTCCTTTGCCGGTCAGCAGGAGACCTTCCTCAACGTACGTGGCATCGATGCCGTCATGACGGCGGTCAAGCATGTGTTTGCTTCTCTGTTCAACGATCGCGCCATCTCCTATCGGGTGCATCAGGGCTACGACCACAAGGGCGTTGCCCTCTCGGCCGGGGTGCAGCGGATGGTGCGCTCGGATCTCGCCGCCTCCGGCGTCATGTTTACTCTGGATACCGAGTCCGGCTTCAACGACGTGGTCTTTATCACAGGAGCCCATGGTCTTGGCGAGATGGTGGTGCAGGGCGCGGTCAACCCGGACGAGTTCTATGTGCACAAGCCGACCCTCAAGGGGGGGCGCCCGGCGGTGGTGCGCAAGACCCTCGGCTCCAAGCTTATCAAGATGACCTACTCGGACGATGCTGGTCACGGCCGTCAGGTGAAGATTGTCGATACCAATGAGGCCGAGCGTAGCCGCTTCTGCATCAGCGATGAGGAGGTGATGGCGCTGGCGAAACAGGCCCTCATCATCGAGCAGCATTATGGCCGCCCGATGGATATCGAGTGGGCCAAGGATGGTCAGGATGGCCAGCTCTATATCGTGCAGGCGCGCCCGGAAACCGTGCGCAGCCGCCAGGAGGCTAACACCCTCGAGCGTTTTGCCCTCAAGCAAGCGGGCAAGGTGTTGATCGAGGGGCGGGCTATCGGCCACAAGATTGGCGCGGGCCCGGCACGGGTCATCTCCTCCATCAGCCAGATGGACGAAGTGCAGCCCGGCGATGTGCTGGTCACCGACATGACCGACCCGGACTGGGAGCCCATCATGAAGCGGGCCTCCGCCATCGTCACCAACCGGGGTGGTCGCACCTGTCACGCCGCCATTATCGCCCGCGAGCTGGGCATTCCGGCAGTGGTGGGCTGTGGCAACGCTACCGATCATATTCAGCCGGGCCAGCGGATCACCGTCTCCTGCGCGGAAGGGGATACCGGTTTTATTTATGACGGCGAGCTGGACTTCGATGTGGCGGTGACCGAGGTGGGCAATATGCCGCGCCTGCCCATCAAGATCATGATGAACGTCGGCAACCCGGACCGCGCTTTCGACTTTGCCCAGTTGCCCAATGCCGGGGTAGGGCTGGCGCGTCTTGAGTTCATCATCAACCGGATGATCGGGGTGCACCCCAAGGCGCTGCTGGAGTTTGACCAGCAAACGCCAGAGCTCAAGGCCACCATCGCCAAGATGATCGCCGGTTACGACAGCCCGCGAGAGTTCTACGTGGCCAAGCTGACCGAGGGGATCGCCACTCTGGGTGCCGCCTTCTGGCCGGAGCGGGTGATCGTGCGGATGTCAGACTTCAAGTCCAACGAGTACGCCAATCTGGTGGGCGGTCGTGGCTACGAGCCCCACGAGGAGAACCCGATGATCGGTTTTCGTGGCGCATCCCGCTACATCGCCGACAGCTTCCGCCCCTGCTTTGCACTCGAGTGCGAGGCGATCAAGCGGGTGCGCGATGTGATGGGGCTGACCAACGTCGAGGTGATGATCCCCTTCGTGCGCACCGTGGGCGAGGCGGAGCAGGTGATCGACATCCTGGCCGAGAACGGTCTGCGCCGTGGCGAGCGGGGGCTCAAGGTGATCATGATGTGCGAGATCCCGAGCAATGCCCTGTTGGCAGACAAGTTTTTGGAGCACGTGGACGGCTTCTCCATCGGTTCCAACGACATGACCCAGCTCACCCTTGGGCTGGATCGGGATTCCGGGCTGATTGCCCATCTGTTCGACGAGCGTAACGAGGCGGTCAAGGCGCTGCTGGCGATGGCTATTCAGGCTGCGCGCAAGGCGGGCAAGTATGTGGGGATCTGTGGCCAGGGGCCATCCGATCACCCGGACTTTGCCGCCTGGCTGGTGGAGCAGGGGATCGATTCGGTGTCGCTCAACCCGGATACCGTGGTCGATACCTGGCTCTATCTGGCGGAGCAGCATGGTGCCAAGTAAGTCACTGTCAAAATGAGCAGCAGAAAGGGGGCCATAATGGCCCCCTTTGTTATCTGTGTGTCGCGACCTATTTCGGCTGCTGTTCGGCCCCCGACAGCTCGATCTGCACATTAACCCCTTCGCTCTTGAGCTTGGTGGCGATGGCGTTGAGATCGGTGCCCGGTTTGGCCTCCAGCAGTGCGATACCACCGCTGCTCTGCTTGAAGTTCAGGCCGTGGCGAGTCGCCAGCGCCTTGGCGCTGGCATCGTCAGCTTCCACCAGCAGGGTGCCGCTTACAGTCAGCTCCGGGCTAGCGGCCCCTTGCATCAACACGTCACCGCGGCGCAGGGTCTGTTGCGGGATCTTGCTGTCAAGGCTGCGGGCGACCCGCTTCTTGCTGCCGTTGTCAGGAATGAGGTAGGTCTGGCCGTTCACCTCTATGGTGCTGTACTGCTTGCCATCCATGGTGACGGACTCCTGGGCGCAGAGCTGTCCCGAGAGGGGGGCCAGCAGGGTTGCCAGAAGCAAGGTAACAGGTTTGTTCATGGTAAGACTCCTAGCGTGTTAGCTGCGGTTGGCATCGTGACCCAGGACCCGCAGGGACCATGAGATCAGCTTGCCCGGTTGGCGATTGTTGCGCTCGGTCAGGGTGGTACGCTCACGGGTCTCGCGATTGAGCAGAGAGACCTGACGGGTACCGTTGGCAACGTCGGTCACTTCCAGTCGCCATGTGCCTTGCGCCGATTCGCCGTAGAACTTGTTGGATAGCATCCGCATGTCACGCAATCCCTTGGTTCGTACAAAGCCCAGCTGCTGCTGGTCGAGAGATTGGCCGACCAGGCTGTTGAAGGGGCTCAGCAGGATGCTGCGGGTGCCGGCGGGGGAGACCAGTTCGATCAGCAGATCGGGCAGGCGCTGATGATCCAGACTCACCATCACCTGAACCGCTTCTACCGTCAATGGTGTCGCGATGCGTGTTGTCGAGCTGGTCGGGCTGTTGCCCACATCCGGGATGGCGGCGGCACTGCCAGTGACATTGATCTTCTGCCATGGCAGTTGCACCAGCGGGGGCAGGGGCTGGTGATTGGCTGCCAGCTCAAGGGCCTTGTTGACGTCGATCAGACCAAAACCATAAGTCGGGCTGAACCACATGCCGGCGGCATTGCGCTCCCACCCTTCCAGCCCTTTCACATCACGCACCTTGCCGGTGCTGCTGGTGTAGCTGACCATCACAGGTTTCTGTGTGGCATCGACCCGGGTTGCGCTGCGCGCCAGCAGATCCCGCAGGTCACGTACCGACAGATCCGGGTAGGCGGACATCAGCAGCGCCATGGCGCCGGAGGTGCTGGGGGTGGCGGAGGAGGTGCCGTTCATCACACCGTTGTAGTCGCAGCTGGCATCCAGTTGCGAGTTGCCGTGAAGCCGGTTGGTGCTGGGATCGTCGGTGCGGTTGTAACCCATGTCGCAGCCGGGCAGATCCGTGGTCACCATCGCCGGAGCGTCGGTACCGTACTCGCCGCCGGTCGCGCTCAGGAAGATGTTGCTGCCGACGCTGGAGTAGGAAGATCTGACGCCATCGGCGTTGAGAGCGCTCACCACCAGGTTCCAGAAGTTGCTGTTGGAGGGATCGAGGTTGCTGTTTTCAAACGGCAATTTGGGGCCATTGCCGGTGCGGTTAAGCACATAGCCGCCCGCCGCTATCTTGTTGAAGCCGTTGCCGGCGGCCTTGATATAGGCCGCGCCCTGCGCCTTGAGGGTCTGCTGTTCAAACAGGCGATCAAGCTGGGATTGATCCAGAGAGTTGGCAGAGCGGGGATCCACCACACTCATGCCGTAGCTCTGGTTGAACACTCGGTTATCGCGGCTGGCATCGCTGTCGCCAAGGGCGTAGAGCCAATCTTTCTGCAACTGCTGGCTGTTGTCGTCCAGCAGGTTGAACCCCTGAAGCTGGGCTCGCGGGGCAATCCCCTTGGTACCGATGACGTTGTCTACCGCCGCAATAATGCCGGAGACCGACGTGCCGTGGGCCGTATCCGGATCGGTCGGTGTCGGGTCATCGCTGCCGGTTACCACGTTTTTCGACCCCGGACGCACGTTGTCCGCCAGATCCGGGTGGGCGATGGCCAGACCATCATCCACCACGGCCACATTGACTCCCTGGCCCAGCACGCCGGTGCGATGAGCCCACCAGAGGTTGAGATCATTGCCCGCTATACCGCCACGGGCGCTGAATCCATCCTGGCCGCTGTTGAGCAGATACCACTGCTGATCCTGCAGGGGATTGGCACCTGGCAGGCAGCGCTCGGTGCTGCTGCGTCCGATATCCATGCCGCTCTCCTTGCCGGTGAGCGGCGCACAACCTTCATTTGCCTGAACGAGCGCACTGGGCAGGGTCGACAGCAGTGCTGTGATCGCCAGTGCTAACGATGTTTGCTTCATTATTTTTTTAACTCCATCTTGGATCGCACTCATCCTGAGTGCGACGGAAATCTATACACGGGTGGTAGGGGTTCAAAAAGAGCCATTTTCAAAAAACGCAATGAGGTTCAAAGAAATCCGATCTGGTTTATGGTAGGTATTCCAATGACGCTGATTATGTGTTTTATTGAGAATGGTTCTCACTGCTCGCTACTGATCTTTTTATCTGTAATTCACTCCTCTCGCGACTCTCCTTTGCCGCAGCCATCTCGATTCGGGGCAATCCCGAGGGGAGCTCGTGCGCTCTTGAACGTGAGAGGCATGGTTGTGTGTGCCAATGTGAGTGCAGCTATGCATTCGGGGGTGACAGCAAGGGTGATGAGGTGGGACCAGCGGTTTATTGCTTGGCGGCAGTGGATGGCTCTGTTATGGTAACCAAAATAGCCGTTTGGATGGCTAGATTGCTGCGGTTTGAGGGGCTTAATCTCTGAGAGCCACCCCGCCGCAGTCCCATAGCTTGATGCGTACCTGACAGGGAGTCCCTATGCCGTTTCGTTCCTTCTTATCTTCTCCTTTGACTGCTTCCTTGCGCGCCACTGCTGGCGCCAGCACCTTTATTGCCGCGATAGCGGTCGGGAGCCTCTCTTTTTCCGCGGTTGCCGCCGATGCGCCCTTGCCGACCAAACAGGAGATTGTGATTGGTACCACGGTGGGGGATTTTGCCGACATGGTGACCGATTCCATCAAGCCGCAGCTGGAGGCCAAGGGGTACAAGGTCAAGCTGGTGGAGTTCACCGACTATGTGACCCCCAATATTGCTCTGGCTGACGGATCACTGGATGTGAACTGTTTCCAGCACAAACCTTATCTGGAGAGTTTTGCCAAAGATCGCGGCTTGTCGCTGGCGCCCATTACCCAAGTGCCAACCGGTCCGATGGGGCTCTACTCCGGCAAGTTGGCAGCACTCGACAAGGTGAAAGAGGGGAGCACGGTGGCCATCCCCAACGATCCCACCAATCAGGCGCGGGCGCTGCTGATGCTGCAGGATCTTGGTTGGCTCACTCTCAAAGAGGGGATAAACCCGCTCAAGGCGAGCGAGTTTGATGTGGTGAACAATCCGCACAATCTCAAGCTGGTACTGCTGGAAGCCGCGCAGTTGCCCCGCTCGCGGGAGGATGTGGACTTCTCGGTGATCAACGGTAATTTTGCCGCCTCCAGCGGAATCCCGTTCAGTGAAGGACTGTTTCTGGAGCGCAGCTACGATTTTATCAACTGGGTGGTGGTGAAAAGCGCAGATGCGGAGCAGCCGTTTGCCAAAGATGTGGCGGCAGCCTACAACTCGGCGGCTTTCAAAGCCTATGCAGCCAAGCGTTTCGTCGGCTACAAGTACCCGCAAGGGTGGGGTGGCTAACAGTCGTGAACGTGGCCCGGCTATACAACGAAAAACGCCCCGAATTCGGGGCGTTTTTTATGGTATCAAGCCATCAACGGGCGCTTCACTGGTTGCGATAGAAGCGGTTCAGCTCGTTCATCACCTGGATCATGGCGCCCATATCCGGGGTGCCGTGCTTGATCGGGCGATAGCTGTTGCGCTCCAGCAGTTCGAAGTCACCCTGCTTGTTGAAGTGGGTGATGGTGTCCCCTTCATAGATGGCGAAGTCATTCTGATCCCCGGCCAGCAGCCAGTTGCGCGGGCTGGTATCAAACAGCGAGCGGCCAACGCTGTAATCGCGCGCCGGATTGCGCACGCCCAGCATCCCCTGCATCAGGGTCGGCGCCAGATCGAAATGGCTGCTCGGTTGTTCCCGAACGTCACTGCCGCGCCCCGGCCAGGCCAGTACCAGCGGGACCTGCACCTGATAGGGTGAGTAGTTGCTGCCTGCGCCCCAGCTGTTGCTGCGGGTGTCGTTGAACTCCTGACCGTGGTTGGAGGTGATGACGACGATGGTGTTGCTGTCCATCCCCTGCGACTGCAATTTGGTCAGCATCTGTTCAAGCAACTGGTCGGTATAGAAGACCGAGTTCTTGTAGCGGTTCTCCAGTTTTTGCAGGTTCTCCGCCCGATAGGCGGTCGCCGGATTGAAGTTGGCGAGCTCCGGTTGGAACGGCCCCTTCATGGTGGCGGGCAACTGGTAGTCGCCGGGGCTCGAGAGATAGACCAGCGAGAACCAGGGACGCTCGGGAGAGCGCTTCTCCAGCCACTGCTGCCAGTCGGTCAGCAGCTTGCCATCGTCACTCTGCTCGGAGACAAACACCTGTTTGCGCAGACCGGCGAGGATGCTCTTGCGATACTTCTGGGCATCTTCCATCGCGCCGAATAGCCCGAACTGGTAATCCTGGCGCAGCATCTCGTCGAACAGCACCGGCGGACGCTTGTCGCTGCTGATGTCCTTGTAGTAGTGGCCGGGCAACCCGTAGAAGAGGCTGAACATCCCCATCAGATCGTCGTTGCCACCACTCAGGTGATTGCGGAACGTCAGATGCTGATCCGCATAGCGCTGCAGATTGGGCATGTTGATGTTGTTGAGCATGTCAAAACGCAATGAGTCGACCACCACAATCAGCAGATTGTGGTGAGTCAGGGGGGCGTTGACGTTGAGCGGGCGCAGCGGATAGTGCATCCGGCTGTCGCTGTTATCCCCCTGGGAAGCAGCCTGCTTCTCGTATTGATCCAGATCCAGCCAGCCATGTTTGGCCAGGAAGGAGCGGGCCGTCATGGGGTAGGAGAGGGGGAAGTTGGCTCTCTGCATGGTGATGGGCTGATAGAGGGTCGCATCCGCCCAGCTGTTGACCACGTGGGTCAGAATAAAGCAGATCAGCAGGGCCAGCCCCACCTGATTGCCGTACTGGCGGCGCTTGCGCTTGTTGATCTTGCGCCAGACATAGGCCGACAGCAGCAGTTGCAGCAGGAAGATGGTGGGCACGGCAACGAAGATGATGCTCCAGATTGAGCCCTCTTCGGTCTGCGCCTGATCCAGCAGCAACTGCCATACCTGACTGTTGAGGTGGAACTTGAACAGCCGGAATACCTGGGTGTCGATCAGCAGCAGCACCAGCGCCAGGGTAGCGATGATGGCCGAGATGAACCGCAACGACTTCTCCTTGGGCAGCACGAAGCTGAGCGGGAAGATCGTCAACAGGTAGGTGACAAAACTCAGAAACGAGAAGTGGCCAATCCAGCTTACAACGAGATAGATCACGCCAAGCGTGGTCGATGGCCAGCTGATGGCACCCAGATAACGGGTGGCGATGAGCATGGCCAGAATAATGTTGAAGAAGGAGAACCAATGCCCCCAGGTGATCAGGCGAGAGACATTATCACGATAGGGGTTACCGGTTTCGACCATAGTGATCCATCTGCGTTGAGAAACGTCAAATCAACAGAGTCGGGGACTCAGTGTGCGTCGTGGCGATTATCGACCGATGCGGTCAGGGCTTGGACAAACTTTTCAGTGATGGCCTGGCGCTGGGCCGGTGCCATACCGTTGATGATATTGGTGGTCAGATTGCCAAGCACCATAAGGCTGAGATCCACCGGCGCTTTATGCTTTTCCAGCGCGGTGATCAGGTCGTTCATCAGGGCGTCAAATTGCTCGTTATTGTACTTTGATACGATAGGCATAATCTTCAGTTCATCTCGGTTCAAAGCGCCTTATAATACTTCACCCTTTCGGCTAACACTATGGCTTTGTGACATGAGTCTCGATATCGACAAGATCATTCTTCACTCCTTGCGCCAGGGCGGCGATGGTCAACCCCACGCCGATACCCGCAGCCAGACCCTGCCCCCTGATGAGGCGGTACAGGGACTGATGGCGGAACTGCATCGGATCTACAACGGCAAGGGCGGCAAGGGTTTTGGCTTCTTTGCTGACCCCGAGGCCGCCGTCGCCGAGCTGGCCGACGGTGAAGAGGCTCCCAAGCAGCCTTCACCCGCGTTTCGTATCGCCCTCGAACAGCTGCTCGACGAGCAGACCGAATTCGTTCCCTTCTCGGTCACTGTGACCCAGATGCTGGTCAAGCAGCTGGTGGAGCACGCCCTCGATGAGCAGGGGGTGCTGCTGTTTGCCAAATACAATTATGTCGGGGTCGATTATCTGCTGATTGCCCTGCTGGAGGGCAAGGAGAGCGTCACCGTCAGCGAAGCGCTGGAATTGCTCCATATCCAGTATCTGGATATCGGCAAACTCAATCTGGTGGCCCGCATTGATTTGACCGAGTGGAAAACCCAACCAGATTCGCGCCGCTATATCACCTTCAGCAAGGGGCGCATTGGTCGCAAACTGGGTGATTTCTTTATGGATCTGCTGGGTGCCCGCGAGGGCATGGATGCCAAGGTACAAAATAAAGGCTTGCTGCAGGCGGTCGAAGATTATTGTGACAGTCGTCAGCTCGAACCGACCGAGCGCAATGACTATAAAAAGCAGGTCTTCAAATATTGCACCGAACAGGCGAGCGCCGGTGAAGAGATCGAAATCAAGGAGCTGTCTGCAGAATTGCCCGGCGACGGTGACCTCGATTTTTACAGCTTTATTGGTCAGGAGTATGAGCTGGAAGAGCGTTTCCCTGCGGATCGCTCTACCTTGCGTGGTTTGACCAAGTTTGTCGGCTCCGGCGGCGGTCTGACTCTGAGCTTTGAGCAGAAGCTGTTGAACAGCCGGATCTTTTACGATCCCCAGACCGACACCCTGACCATCAAGGGTGTGCCGCCCAATCTCAAGGATCAGCTGCTGCGCCAGTCGTAGTCATGCTCCCGAGTGTGATCAAGTCGTCATTTCTGGCAAAAAGAGACTCCGCCCCGGCGGGGTCTCTTTTTTTATTGCGCCCGGGCAGACCTCGAAACTGGCGCGGTACTTTGTTAACAAATCAAACAAAATAAACCACCTGAAAGGGTTTTCATTGAGGTGAAAACCCTTTCACTTGTGAAATTTTATTTCATTTTGGTAATTATTTTTCTGTGGTTGTCTGGAATTAAGCCGATAAATGGCCGTAATTCCCTGAAATAAGAAAATGTTTTCAAAACTTTCTGGAAGGAAATACGTAATTGCATTTCAAAAATGCGAGTTGCGTCATGTGAGCCGTTTGCCGCTTGGGATAATATTCATCTCGCACACAATGCTCTTACAGCGCGGAACTAATACAAGGAAAGGCTCATGAAAAAGAAATTGCTGTCATCCCTGATCGGTCTGGCCACTCTTGGCGTCGCTTGCTCTGCTACTGCTGCCATCGATGAAGGCCAGCTGACCATCTGGATCAACGGTGACAAGGGATACAACGGTCTGGCTGAAGTGGGTAAGAAGTTTGAAGCAGAAACCGGCATCAAGGTTACTGTGGCTCACCCGGATCAGGTTGAAGTGAAATTCCAGCAAGCCGCCGCCACTGGCAACGGCCCGGACATCTTCTTCTGGGCTCACGACCGTTACGGTGAGTGGGTCAAAGCCGGTTTGCTGGTTCCGGTAACGCCGAACGCTGCCACCAAAGGCAAATTTGAACAGCTGGCATGGGATGCCATGACTGTTGATGGCAAAACCTATGGCTACCCGGTTGCCATGGAAGCTGTCAGCCTGATCTATAACAAAGACCTGCTGCCCGAGCCGCCGAAAACCTTCGAAGAGATCGCCAAGATTGACGAGACTCTGAAGAAAAACGGCAAGCGCGCCATCATGTGGGCTTATGACACCCCCTACTTCAGCTATCCGCTGGTGGCTGCCAACGGTGGTTACGCCTTCAAGAAAACCGCTACCGGTTATGACGTCAAAGATACCGGCGTGAACAACGCAGGTGCCAAGATGGGCGTGGGCTACATATCCGAGATGATCAAGTCCGGTCACCTGGAAAAAGGCATCGACTACGGTGTGATGGACGCCAAGTTCAACAAGGGCGAAGTGGCCATGATGATCAACGGTCCCTGGGCCTGGAGCAACCTGGACAAGAGCGGCATCAAGTACGGCGTAGCGCCGCTGCCGACCCTGAACGGCAAGCCGGCCAAAGCCTTCGTTGGCGTACTGGGTGCCACCATCAACGCTGCCAGCCCGAACAAGGATCTGGCTATCGAGTTCCTGGAAAACTACCTGCTGACCGATGCCGGTCTGGCGCCGGTTAACGCCGACAAGCCGCTGGGTGCCGTTGCGCTGAAATCCTTCCAGAAGACCCTGGAATCCGATCCGCACATCAAGGCCACCATGCTGAACGCCCAGGCTGGCGAGCCGATGCCATCCGTTCCCGAGATGAGCCGTTTCTGGTCTTCCTTCGAAACTGCCCTCAAGAACGTGACCTCCGGTCGTCAGGGTGTTGACGAAGCTCTGGATACCGCTGCCAAGCGTATCGTTCAGTAAGCACGCACTACCCGGGAGGCCGCCATGGCCTCCCACTCTCTCAAATCTCTCTTGGCGTTATAAAGGTTAATTGGCATGGAAGTAGTACCTTCTGTTGAGTCCTATGCCGGTCCGAAGGATAAGCACACCTGGCTTAAGTGGACCATAGCGGCCCTGGTTGCCATCCTCAACGGCTACGCAGCCGTGATGATGTACGCCAGTGGCGAGTGGGTATTCGCGCTGCTGGATCTGGTGGTGGTTTCCGTCGGTCTGTATGTCTTCATGAACAAGAAGACCTATGCCCATCGCTACATCTTTCCGGGTGTTGCGGGCATGGTTGTGTTTATCATCTTCCCTCTTGCCTACACCATTGGCATTGCCTTCACCAACTATTCGGGGTCCAACTTGCTCTCCGTGGAGCAGGCGCGGGACTACCACCTGAAGAAAACCTACAAGGTGGCGGGCGGTGAATTCGATTTTACCCTGCTGGGTGGCGACAACGGCCAGTTCCAGCTGCTGCTGACACAGGATGATCAATCCTTTATCAGCCAACCTGTTTCCCTGATGACCAACAAGGCCCGTGAGCTGGCGTCCCGCGAGGGCCGTGTGCAGAACACCCAGCAAGTGGTCGAGCTGCAGCCCTTCACCGGCGAAGCGGCCAGCAAGGCCGCACCGATCCGCGCCATTGTTGAGCATCGTACTCACCTGAGTGACCTTGATCTGGTGCTGCCGGATGGCGGTACCCACCTGACCCTGAGCAGCCTGCGCAAGTTTGCCGCCCAGAAGCAGCACTACACCCGTCTGATGGATGGTGCCGTGCTCAAGTCCGGCGTGGTGATCAAAGACAGCAACCTGCTGCGTGATACCCAGAATGGCGAGCTGATGCTGCCCAATGGTGAGACCGGCTTCTATCAGTACATCGACGAACAGGGTCAGTTTGTCGGCAAGGGTATTGCTCCGGGCTTTGTGGTGAGCGTCGGTTGGAAGAACTTCGCGCGCATCGTCACCGATCCGGGCATCCAGTCACCCTTCCTGCAGATCTTCATCTGGACCGTGATCTTCTCAACCTGCTCCGTCGCTTTCACCTTGGCTATCGGTATGGTGCTGGCCTGTCTGGTGCAGTGGGAAGAGCTCAAGGGGCGCGGTTTCTATCGGGTCATGTTGATCCTGCCCTATGCGATCCCGGCGTTTATCTCCATCCTGGTGTTCAAGGGGTTGTTCAACCAGAACTTCGGTGAGATCAACATGTTCCTGGAAGCGGCATTTGGCATCAAACCGGACTGGTATACCAACCCCTTCCTGGCCAAGGTGATGATCCTGATTGTCAACACCTGGCTCGGCTACCCCTACATGATGATCCTCTGCATGGGCCTGCTCAAAGCCATTCCGGAAGATCTCTATGAAGCGTCCGCCATGGACGGTGCCGGCCCGGTACAGAACTTCTTCAAGATCACCGTGCCGCTGCTGATGAAGCCGCTGACACCGCTGTTGATTGCCTCGTTCGCCTTCAACTTCAACAACTTCGTGCTTATCCAGTTGTTGACCAACGGTGCGCCCGACATCATCGGCGCCAGCACCCCGGCAGGTACCACCGACCTGCTGGTGAGTTATACCTACCGGATTGCGTTCCAGGGATCGGGTGGTCAGGACTACGGTCTGGCCAGTGCCATCGCCACAGCTATCTTCCTCATCGTAGGTGCGCTGGCGCTGCTCAACCTGAAATTGTCCAAAGCCGACAAGCAGCTGTAAGGAGGCTTCAACATGGCAATCGTACAACCCAAATCAGTCAAATACCGGGTGTGGGCAACCCACCTGGTCATGTGGGGCTTCCTGGCGCTGATCATCTTCCCGTTGATCATGGTTATCGCCATCTCGTTCCGTAACGGTAACTTCGCGGTAGGGGAGATCATCCCCTCCAATCCGACGCTGGATCACTGGAAGCTGGCGCTGGGCATGTCTATCACCAACGCCGACGGCAGCATCACGCCGCCGCCGTTCCCGGTGCTGACCTGGTTGTGGAACTCCATCAAGATCGCCGGCATCACAGCCCTGATGATCGTGACGCTCTCCACCACTTGTGCTTACGCCTTTGCCCGCCTGCGCTTTCGTGGCAAGTCCACCATCCTGCAGGGCATGCTGATTTTCCAGATGTTCCCGGCAGTGCTGGCACTGGTAGCCATCTACGCGCTCTTTAACAAGATTGGTGACTACATCCCCTGGCTCGGTCTCAACACCCACGGTGGCCTGATCCTGGCGTACATGGGGGGGATTGCCCTCCACGTCTGGACCATCAAGGGCTACTTCGAGACCATCGACTCCTCCCTGGAGGAGGCGGCGGCCATCGACGGTGCGACCCCGTGGCAGGCATTCCGTCTGATCCTGTTGCCCCTGTCGGTGCCCATCCTGGCGGTAGTGTTTATTCTGGCCTTTATCGGTTCCATTACCGAGGTGCCCATGGCCTCCATCCTGCTGCAGGATGTGAACAATCTGACCCTGGCGGTCGGGGCCCAGCAGTACCTCTATCCGCAGAACTATCTGTGGGGTGATTTCGCGGCGGCCGCAGTGCTCTCCGGTTTCCCCATCACAGTGGTCTTCCTGTTGGCACAGCGCTGGTTGGTTGGCGGTCTGACTGCTGGTGGTGTGAAAGGTTAAGTTTATGGCCGGGGGAGCTCACTCCCCCCGCTATCACGATTTGCAAAGATTCAAGAGCGGAGCTCGTCATGGCTGAAGTAGTACTCAACAACGTTCGCAAAAATTACGATCCGGCTGTTCACAAGGACACCCTGCGCAACATCAACCTCTCCATCAAGGAAGGGGAGTTCATTGTCTTCGTCGGCCCGTCAGGCTGCGGTAAATCCACCCTGCTGCGGATGATCGCGGGTCTGGAAGACATCACCAGCGGTGAGCTGACCATCGGCGGTCGCTACATGAACGACGTGCCGCCGGTAGAGCGCAACGTCGGCATGGTGTTCCAGTCCTACGCCCTCTATCCCCACATGAACATCTACGAGAACATGGCCTTTGGTCTGAAGCTCAAGAAGATGGACAAGGAGAACATCCACAAGCGGGTGATGCGCGCCGCCGAGATCCTGGGTCTCGAGCCGCTGCTGGACAGAAAGCCCAAGGCGCTCTCCGGTGGTCAGCGTCAGCGGGTCGCCATCGGTCGCTCCATCGTGCAGCAGCCACAGGTGTTCCTGTTTGACGAGCCGCTCTCCAACCTGGATGCCGCGCTGCGGGTCAAGATGCGGATCGAGATCGCCAAGCTGCACAAAGAGCTTAACTCCACCATCATCTACGTGACCCACGATCAGGTGGAAGCGATGACTCTGGCCGACAAGATTGTGGTGCTGAGCCCGCTCAAGGCCGAAGCTGCCACCAACCTGGAACAGTTCGGTTCACCGCTGGATCTCTACCACAACCCGGACAACAAGTTCGTGGCGGGCTTTATCGGCTCTCCCAAGATGAACTTCCTGGCGGGCGAGTTGCTGGAGATTGGCGAGCAGGAGTGCCTGGTCAAGTTGACCTCTGGCGATACCGTGCGTGCCCGGGTCGATGCCCGCAGTGGCGCTGTGGGTGACAAGGTGGAGCTGGGCATTCGCCCCGAGCACCTGATGCCGCTGGATCACCCCCATGCGCACAGCAAGGTGAGCGGGATCGTGCAGGTGGCCGAGCACCTGGGCGCCGAGTCCTTCGTTTATATGGATGTGGATGGTCACGACTTTACCGTCAAGGCTACCTCGGATGTGGATGTGGCGACCGGTCAGACCTACAGCGTGGGTATCCCGGCCGAAGCCTGCTACCTGTTCGATGCCAAGGAGCAGGCGTTCCCACGGACCGCCAAATATATCCGTACCTGATTTTTTGTTGTGCTGGTTTTCCTTTCTTAATAATCAATGCCTTTTTGCCGGTCGTCAGACCGGCTTTTTATTGCCTGCGATTTGAACATGCAGGTAGGCAAGGTAACCCGGTTCAAGCCTCGAGTTCGGCGGTAATATCGGGCACAAAGGTCTGGCTGGCCAGCGGCGGGCGCTCATACCCTTCGGTCTTGATGGGGGGGAGCTTGATAGGCTCGTAGTGGATCGCCTCGTAGGGTACCTTGCTCAGCAGATGTGCAATGCAGTTGAGGCGGGCACGGCGTTTGTCATCTGCCTCCACCACGAACCAGGGACAATCCTCGGTGTCGGTGTAGGTGAACATGTCATCCTTGGCGCGGGAGTATTCCACCCAGCGTGACCGGGATTGCAAATCCATCGGGCTGAACTTCCAGCGCTTGATGGGGGTGTTGATCCGCTCTTTAAAGCGCTTCTCCTGCTCCTCGTCACTGACCGAGAACCAGTATTTGATCAGGGTGATGCCGGAGCGGATCAGCATCCGCTCAAACTCGGGGCAGGCGCGCAGAAACTCGCGATACTCGGCGTCGCTGCAAAATCCCATCACCCGCTCGACTCCGGCCCGGTTGTACCAGGAGCGGTCAAACAGCACCATCTCGCCAGCGGCGGGCAGGTGGGCCACATAACGCTGAAAGTACCACTGGGAGCGCTCTCGATCGGAGGGGGCGGGCAGCGCCGTGACCCGGCAGACCCGGGGGTTGAGCGGCTCGGTGATCGCCTTGATGACGCCCCCTTTACCGGCGGCGTCGCGTCCCTCGAACAGCACCACCACCTTCAGTCCCTCCTGCTTGACCCACTCCTGCAGCTTGACCAGCTCCTCCTGCAGATGGGCAAGGTGGTGCTCGTAGCACTTCTTGTCCAGACGCGGCCGCTTCTTGCTCTTCTCCTTCGCCATGGGCTTCTCCTTTTGGCATCCTTTCATGGGTGACTTCTTTGAGTCACTGTCAGCTTGCACCAGGGAGGCGTCACCTGCCAAGGGGGACGTGATACACTGCCCGCCCATCGCTGGCAACAGGAGATAACATGAAGCATTTTATGGAGATAGCGGGCCGTCGGATGGCCTATCTGGATGAAGGGCAAGGGCCGGTACTGCTGTTTGGTCACAGTTATCTGTGGGACAGCGCCATGTGGGCGCCGCAAATCGAGGCGCTCAAGGGCAGCTATCGCTGCATCGTTCCCGAGCTGTGGGGCCACGGCGATTCCGATCTGCTTCCGGAAGGCGCCTGCACGCTGGCAACCCTGGCGCGCGATCATCTGGCGCTGCTCGATGCCCTCGGGGTTGACGAGTTCGTACTGGTGGGCCTCTCCATCGGCGGCATGTGGGGTGTGGAGCTGGCGCGCATGGTGCCAAACCGCCTCAAGGGTCTGGTGCTGATGGACAGTTTTGTCGGCCTGGAACCGCAGATCACCTGCGAGCGCTACCTCGGCATGCTGGCGATGATCGAGCAGCTCGGCACCGTGCCGGCGCCCATCATCGAACAGGTGGCGCCTATCTTCTTTGCCAGCCAGCCTGATGAGGCGCTGATGAGTGGTTTCAAGGCGCGTCTGGCCGCTTGGCCAAACGAGAAGATTGCCGCCATGGTGGCGGTGGGCCGCAGCTTTGTGACCCGCGAAGATCGCATCGAGTGGCTGGAGGAGATCACCACTCCCGCACTGGTGATGACCGGCTGCGAGGACAAGGCCCGTCCGGTGCTGGAGGGCTATCTGATGGCCGAGGTGCTGGGTTGCCCGTTCAGGGAGATCCCGATGGCTGGCCACATCTCGTCGCTGGAAAATCCGGCCTTCGTCAATCAGCAGCTGATCGATTTTCTGGCGGCGCTGTAAGCCTGAATTGGACGCCTGAGCAGGCTGTACGACCAGCCTGATGGTCGTGAAAAAGGGAGCCGAGGGCTCCCTTTTGTTTGGTCGTGTCTCACGGTTCAAGACTCATAACGGTTACCAGATATAGCCCAGCGCAAAACCCGCATAGAGCTCGCCATCGTGCTGGACGATGGGGCTGTTTTTGATGTCCCGATCATACCATTCGTAGTTCATGGCAAACATGCCAATCCAGTTGGGGCTGAAGCGGTAGCTGGTGACGAGGGCCGTCATCGGGGAGAGGGTGGTACCGGTATCCCAAGCAGGCCGCTGGGCGGTTGTCTCGCTCTCGGAGATGCCGCCGAAGTAGTAGTTGGCCATCTTGTCGCTGCGCAGCATCAGCCCCATCCCCGGCATGATCAGCAGGTTGTCGCGCAGGATGGGGAAATCGGCCCACAGCAGCAGCTCCTGTCCCTTGCTGCGGCCGGTGACATCGCTGTTGGCACGCACGGTCAGCAGGGCGTAGGGGGTGATGATGTTGCCACCGATCCCGCCTTCCAGCTGCCACTTTCGCTGCTCCATGCCGGTGAAGGCGGGAGAGTCTTCGGGATCCAGATTGCCAAAACGGACCCGGCCATAGCCATAGAGGGCGACCTTCTCATCCTTGTGGAAGTAGTAGCGGGCCCGATCTCCCAGAAACATAAAGTCGTCGCCGAAGTAGATAAAGCCCGGGATGGCGTAGAGGGCGTTGTCCTGCGCTTCATAGCGGGCTTGTCCCCCGATGAGCGCCGCTCCGGCGACAAAGCCCTGTGGCACCGGGCTGGTAGGGCTGTCGCTGGTGAGCAGATCCATGGCGCCAAGATCGATATCGGCACGCGCTGGCAGGGCGGCAGCGAGGAGCAGGGCCGTCAGTCCTGCCGCTCTGATTTGACGAAAAAAGGTCATGGACACTCCGTTGTCACGATTGCAGGGGAAGCAGGTTATTTTGCGGCACCGGGCATCTCTTCACGTTTTGGCCAGGCATTGATCACCGCCTTGACCAGGGTGGCGAGGGGAATGGCGAAGAAGACACCCCAGAATCCCCACAAGCCGCCGAAGACCAGCACGGCGATGATGATGGCCACCGGATGGAGGTTGACTGCCTCCGAGAAGAGCACCGGCACCAGCAGGTTGCCATCGAGAGCCTGAATGACCAGATAGGCCACCATCAGCCAGGCGAACTCGGGGGTGAGCCCCCACTGGAACAGAGCCACCATGGCGACCGGTACGGTCACCACGGCGGCGCCGATATAAGGGATCAGCACAGAGAAGCCGACTGCGACCGCCAGCAGCACCGAGTAGCGCAATCCCATCAGGGCGAAGGGGACATAGGTGGCGATGCCGACGATGAGTATCTCGATCACCTTGCCGCGGATGTAGTTGATGATCTGGTTGTTCATCTCGACCCACACCCGGTTGACCAGGGTGCGGTTGCGCGGCAGGAAGCGGCGCAGGCTGCCCATCAGTACTCGCTTGTCTTTGAGCATAAAGAAGACCATCAGCGGCACCAAAATGAGGTAGATCATGATGGCGACCACGTTGACCAGCGAACTGAGGGAGGCGCTTACCAGATGCTCGCCGCCACTGAGGATGCGCTGGCGAATATTGTCGATGACGGTCTCCACCAGACTGACGTCGATGAGCTCGGGGTATTTGTCAGGCAGGGTGCGGACATAATCCTGAGCGTGGGTCAGCATGGCCGGCGCCTCTTTGGCCAGATTGATCCCCTGACTGACCAGCGTCGGGATAAGACCCAGCAAGGAGGCGACTGCTACCGCAATAAAGAGGATCAGAATGACGCTGGTGGCCAGGGTGCGCGACAGCCCCGCTTTTTGCAGCCGGGCGACCGGCCACTCCAGCAGATAGGCCATTACCAGCGCCACCAGCAGGGGGGCCAGCAGATCGCCAAACAGCCAGATGATGGTGAAGCAGAACACCAGCAACAGGAAAAGGGTAACGGCATCGGGATCGGAAAAACGGGTCTGATACCAGCGCTTCAATACTTCTAACATGACGGCATCCTTACATCACTGGGGCTCAAGATGGTTGTTTAGCCCCGACAACCAACTGCAAAGAGAGGGTTTTGTCCGCTTCTTGCTGCACCTCGACATGGTGGCCCTGACGGTGCAGATAGGCCGGAATATCCTGCCGGGAGCCCGCATCGGCCAGCCGTATGGTGACGGTTTGACCGCTTTTGGCCTCCCTTAACCAGAGCTTGAGCCGGATCAGCGGCTCGGGGCAACGCCAGGGGGTCAGGTCGAGAATTTCCATGGGGGCTCCATCAGGCAGGTGGCCGCTATTATGGCCGTGATAAGAGCATGAAACAACGCTTGTAGCCCTTGATGGGCAAGGGTATTCTGCCGAGGCCCTTTCTGATGGAGATAGAGATAACGTGGCACGTTTTTCCCCCCTGATGGCATCGCTTCCCCTGCTGGCTTCCCTGATGGGCGCCACGTTTCATGCCGAGGCCAACAATCAGCTTCCCGACATCGGCACGGCCGGGGTTGCTGCCCTGCCCATCGAGCAGGAAGTGCGTTACGGCAACGCTTTTATGCGCTTTGCCCGTGCGGGTCTGCCGATCATCGATGATCCGGTGCTGAGCCAGTACATTGACGATCTGGGTCAGCGATTGCTGACCAATGCCGATGGGGTACGTTTCCCGTTTACCTTCTTCCTCATCAATGATCCCAGCATCAACGCGGCCGCCTTCCTCGGCGGGCGAGTCAAGGTGCACACTGGCCTCTTCCTCTACGCCGACAGCGAGAGCGAGCTGGCCTCGGTACTGGCCCACGAAATCACCCATGTGACCCAGCGCCACATCGCCCGTTATATGGAAGCGCAGGCAAGCAGCTCGGCGGTGACTCTGGCCGGTCTGGTGGGCTCCATCGCGCTGGCAGTGATCAACCCGACAGCCGGTATCGCCGCGCTGCAGACCACGCTGGGTCTCTCCATGCAGTCAGCCATCAACTACACCCGCGACAACGAATACGAAGCGGATCGCATCGGCATGAAGACCCTCTATGATGCCGGTTTCGATCCCATGGGGATGGCCAACTTCTTCCAGAAACTGGCTGCCGAATACCGTTACGCCAGCAAGCCGCCGGAGATGCTGCTCACTCACCCGCTGCCGGAGACCCGGATCAGCGAGGCCCGCGCTCGGGCGGGCAGCTATGGTCGCCGCGACTTGCCGCCCAGTCTCGACTTCTGGCTGGCCAAGGTGCGGATTCAGGTGCGTTTTGGTACCGATACCCCGCAGGGGCTGCTGAGCTACTTCGATAGCCGGATCCAGAAAGGGGATTATCCGCTCAAGGATGCCGCCATCTATGGCAAGGCGCTGGCGCTGATCCAGCTCAAGCGCACCGACGAGGCTGATACCCTGATGCAGGAGCTGGCGGCCCGTCATCCGGAAGATCTCTTTATCGTCGATGCCCAGACCGACATCGATCTGGCCAAGGGGCGCAGTGCCCAGGCCATCGCGCGCCTCGAGAAGTTCCGCAGCCGGATGCCGGATAACGAAGTGGTGGTGGTCAACCTCGGCAACGCCTACCTCGAGAGCGGCAACTACAAGAAGTCCATCGCCATCCTTGACCCCTATGCCCGTGCCCATGAGGAGAACAATCTGGCCTGGAACCTGCTGGCCGATGCCTATCGCAAGGCGGGCAGAATGACCGAGCTGCATATGGCGCGGGCCGAGATGCTCGCACTGCGCGGGGATTATCAGGCGGCCATCGACGAGCTGATCGTGGCACGCGGTACCACCAGCGATCGGATGACCCTGGCTCGTCTGGAGGCGCGCATCACCGAGCTGGAGCGGGCCAAGAAGGATCTCGATAGCCTCAAGGGCTAACGAAACCTGGCATTGACCTATCAAACAAGGGCGCACCACGGTGCGCCCTTGTTGTTTATGGCGGTGGCGTTGATGTGGGGGACGGTGATAGCAGCGATGGGCTAGTGACTCATGCTGCTGGCGGTCGCTTTGAGCATCTCGATCTGCTGCTGGTCGAGCTCGCCGACCAGCGTCTGCTTGAGCTTGCCCTCGCTATCGAGCAGATAGCTGGTGGGCAGGCCGCCTGGGCGAGGGAAGGGGAGCCTGGCATCTTCATTGGCAATAAGGAGCGGCACCTTGATGTGATACTGCGCAGCCAGCTTGTCCAGCTCTGCTGGCGTGGTCGGGTCGTAGTTGATGGCCACCACTGTGATCCGGCCCTCCGCTGCCAGCCTGTTGAGGCGCGGCATCTCGCGCAGGCAGGGGGCACACCAGGGGGCGAAGTAGTTGACCAGCAGCGGCTTGCCGGCAAAGTTGCGCAGGCTGACCGACTGCCCTGTTGCATCGGTAAATTCGGGGGCGGGTGTGCACGCGCCCAGCAGGCCAGCCACAATCAGCCAACAAATTCGTTTCAATTCCTTTCCACTGCCGCTTACCCTGACCATCACTTTCCCCTACAATAGCGCCGTTTCTAGTCCCATCTTGCGATTAATCAGGGAGTTACCATGAGCGAGACCCAAATCTACCACAATCCGCGCTGCTCCAAGAGTCGCGAAACCCTGGCTCTGCTGGAACAGCACGGGATCGCCCCTGATGTGGTGCTCTATCTGGAGCAGGCCCCGAGCGAAGATGAGATCCGCAACCTGCTCTCTCTGCTCGGTTTTAGCGATCCCCGCCAGCTGATGCGCACCAAGGAGGATCTCTACAAGGAGCTGGGATTGGCCGATGTCAGCGGTGATGCCCTTATTCGCGCCATGCACCAGCATCCCAAGCTGATCGAGCGCCCAATTGTCATCAAGAATGGTCAGGCCCGCATTGGTCGCCCGCCGGAGCAGGTGCTGGAGATCCTCAAGTGAGCACCCGCTTCGCTCGTTGGCTGACTCTGGTCGGCTTCTTCGGTCTGCTGTGTTGGGTCATCCTCTGGCATCTGTGGCTGTCGCCCCATCCGGACCTCAACCCCTGGCTGCTGCCGGTGATCTGGACGGTGCCGCTGCTCTTCCCTCTCAAGGGGATAGTGCAGGGCAACCCCTACACCCACGCCTGGGGCAACTTCGTGTTGATGCCCTATTTCCTCCACGCCCTCACCCTGATCACAACGGATGAGGGGGAGCGGTGGCTGGCGGTGGTGGAGCTGGTCTTCACCGCTCTCGCCTTTGTCGGCACCATCTATTACGCCCGACTGCGTGGCCGGGAACTTGGCTTAAGCATTCGCAAAAAGAAAGACGAAGCCAACTGATGACAAACGCCCTGCAAGGGGCGTTTTTTATGGGGAAGCAGCTCTATCCAGAGGGATCACTGTGCCCCTTGGGCTGCCCTATATTGGGCCAGCTGCTGCTGGCTAAAGTCCATCAGCTGGGGATAGAAGCGCAGAAATCCCGCCTCGCATGTTTGCCACTGCGACTCATCGAGGGTCAACAGCGCCTCTCCCAGTTGTACCGGGCGGCGCAGTCGGCGGCCGATGCCATTTAGCGCTTGCCCCAGCCCCTCCTTGTGGCTGTAGGAGGCGATCCAGTTTTGCTCGGCCATCCGCTTGAGGGGGAGTGGCAGTCCATCCGGCAGGCGTGGGTGATCCGCCAATAGCTGGTCATAACTGCGTTGCAGGAAGCGGGGCAGGGGCTCGGTACTGAACAGCTCCCAGTGCTGGCTCAGCCAGTGGTCGTAGATCATATCCACCACTATGCCGCCAAAGCGGCGCCAGGGGGCCTCGAAACAGGCGACGGCCGCCTTGTGCTCGGGGTGGCCGTCGGTGAAAGCGTCAATTTTGCGGTGCAGCCAGATCCCCTCATCGAAGTGGGCGGCAAGCCCCGTGGGCAGCGTGCCTTTGACGAAATCGCCGAGCAGATTGCCGGTGAGGGAGCTTCGGGTGTGGGCAGCCAGATGGAGATGGGCCAGAAAATTCATCGGTCGCTGTGGGTCTGTTATGGGATGGCAAGGTGCTTCGAGCCTAACGGATCCCGCCCGCCTTGGCCATGATCGGGATTTTGCTACTGCCCTGTGGCTGCCTCTTGCCGGGCAAATTTGGGGCGTGCTAAGGTGATGCCATCTTTGTCACAGGACGCGACAAACCACCATGATGCGCAAAGCCAGAGGCTTTTTTCTGGCCTTCTACTTCAAGCCTTTCTATCTCTCCGAGTGGTTCGACGAATAGATCGAACCCCTGGAGCAGTTCACTGACGCCCGCTCGGGCGTGATCTCGCTCATCCAGATTTTGCCGCTTTTGGTCATCGCATGCATTCGCCTGCGGTGCCTTGTCCGCGCTTGTGCGCTTTTTATGTAATGGAGTACTCAAGATGAAGATCAGACTGACCCTCTCAGCCCTGTTTGTTGCCAGCCTGCTGGCCACCCCCGCCATAGCCAAGGAGTGGAAAACCGTGCGTTTCGGGGTGGAGGGGGCCTACCCGCCCTTCTCCTGGACCGATGCGTCGGGCGAGATCAAGGGGTTTGATATCGATCTCGCCAACGCCCTGTGTCAGCAGATGGCGGTCAAGTGCGAGCTGGTGGCGCAGGATTGGGACGGCATGATCCCGGCCCTGCTGTCGCGCAAATACGACGCCATCATCGCCGCCATGTCGATCACCGACGAGCGGCGCCAGAAGGTCGATTTCACCGAGAAATATGCCCATATTCCCAATCGCTTTGTGGCGGCCAAGGGGACCGAGCTGACGCTGACCCCGGAAGGCATGGCGGGCAAGCGCATCGGGGTGCAGCGGGCCACCACCCACGATAAGTACCTGACCGACAATTTTGGCTCGAATGTCACCATCGTCCGTTACGGCAATGCCGATGAGGCCTATCTCGATCTGAAGGCGGGTCGGGTGCTGGCCCTGCTGGCCGATGCCTCTGCCATTGAGCAGGGGCTCCTTGGCAAAGAGGGGGGCGACAAGTTCGATTATGTGGGGCCCGCCCTGACCGATCGCCAGTGGTTTGGTGATGGCATGGGGATCGCCGTGCGCAAGAGCGATAAGGAGCTCAAGGGCAAGCTGGACGAGGCGATCAAGGCCCTGCGTGCCAATGGCACCTATCAGCAGATCAACCAGAAGTACTTCAAGTACGATATATATGGTGGTTGACGGGGGGAGGGAGCTTGCTCCCTCTCTTTTCATTGGGCAAGCGACAATCGTGCAAGGAGGATCGCCATGTTGACCCTGATCGAGGGGGCCGAGATCTTCAGCCCCACCCACCTTGGCCAGCAGGATCTGCTGGTGGCTGATGGCCGTATCGCCTGGATGGGCAAGGGGTTGACGGTGCCCACAAACTGGCCGCTGCATCGTGTCGATGGTCGTGGCCGCTATCTGGTGCCCGGGCTGGTGGATCCGCTGGCCCATATCACCGGCGGCGGCGGTGAGGGGGGCTTTGCCTTTCGCACCCCGGAACTGGCGGCGAGCGAGGCGCTCAGGGCCGGTGTCACTACCCTGGTGGCGGCGCTTGGCACCGACAGCCTGACCCGCACTCCCGCGCAGGTGCTCGGCAAGGTGCGCGAGTTTCGCGCCGCCGGGGTGAGCGCCTTTATGTATAGCGGCTCCTACCATCTGCCGGTCAAGACCCTGACCGGCACGGTGGAGTCGGACATTATCCTGATCCCCGAGGTATTGGGGGTGGGGGAGGTGGCCATCAGCGACCACAGATCCAGTGCGCCGACCCACGACGAGCTGGCCAGGCTTGCCAGCGAGGCGCGGGTGGCCGGGCTGCTTGCGGGCAAGAGCGGGGTCAGCTTCTTCCATGTCGGGGATGGCAAGGGGGCATTGGCCCCCCTAAGGGCTCTTCGCGATGAGACCGATATTCCGCTGCGCCAGCTCTATCCCACTCACTGCAACCGCAACCCCTGGCTCTTTGCCGAGACCATCGAGTGGGGCAAGGCGGGAGGTTGGGTTGACCTCACTACATCGAGCTTTCCCGATCTGCTGGAGGATGGCGAGCGGCTTGCCGCCGATGCGTTTCTCGAGCTGCTGGCCGCCAATGTGCCTGCCGATCGCATCACTTTCAGCTCGGATGCGAACGCCAGCCTGCCGCGCTTTGATGGCGAGGGGCGGCTAATCGAGATGCGCTGCGGCCAGATTGCCAGCCTGTGGCAGCAGTGCGTGCGCGCGACCCAACTCGGTGTCTCGCTGGAGAGGGCATTGGCCGCGGTGACGAGCAATCCGGCGCAGGCGCTGGGACTCGGCAGCAAGGGGCGTATCGGGGTCGGGCAGGATGCGGATCTGCTGCTGGTGCACGACCGGACGTTTGCTATCGAAAGGGTGATGAGCGGCGGCCTGTGGCGCGAATAAGGTTGCGGGCAATATCGCAGCCAGTGCGAGTGCGTGGTTGCTCCAAACAGCCAAAGCCCGACAACAAGGTCGGGCTTTTTTATCTGCAATGTGGGAACAAGGCTTAGATCGCCAGAAATCCGAGGATCAGGATGGGGCCGAGCAGGCTCAGGATAAAGCCGGAGACAATGGCCACCGGCACCACCTGAATGCCCCCTGATTTCTGGATAACCGGCAGGGTGAAGTCCAGCGCCGTGGCGCCGCCGTAACCGATGGCCGCCGAGGGGTGGCGTCGCATCAGGATCGGGATGATCAGTATGGCGATAAGCTCGCGCCCAAGATCGTTGATAAAGGCAGCAGAACCGAGCACCGGCCCCAGTTTGTCGGCCACCAGAATGCCGGAGAGCGAATACCAGCCGAAGCTCGAGCTCATCGCCAGACCATGGGTAAAGGGCATGCCCAGCAACTGGGCCGCCAGCAGGCTTCCCAGCCAGCTGCTGAGGATGACGGTGGCGGCTATCTTCATCCCCCAGGGATTGAGCAGGATCTGGCGCAGCCGCATGCCGGAGTTGCGCATCTGCACCCCGATGAGAAACAGCAGCAGCATCAGGGCCCACTCGCTCCACTTGTCGATGGGCAGGGCGCGCAGATCCACCAGTAGGCCCAGCAGCACACCGCCGAGCACCACAAAGCAGAGTTGCAGGGATTCCCACAACAGGTGTAACTTGCCCGGCATCTTGGCATCGCTCGCCTCGTGGGTCGGCGGCGTGCGCTTGTCGAGCCACCAGAGGGCCAGCAGGTTGCAGACCGTGATCGCGGTCAGCATCACCCCGGCGACCTTGAAGATCACCGCCAGATTGCTGCCCAGGTTCTCCACATAGGCAAGCCCGAGCCCCATCAGAAACAAAATGAGGTAGACCATCTTGCCCAGACTCTGGTTGACCAGCTTGATCAGCCGGGCAGAGGAGAGGGGAATCAGATAGCCGATTGCCAGTGGCAACAGGATCAGCAACACATTGAGCAGCATCGAGGCCTCGATCACAAAAACTGATAAAAACACCACCTTATCATTACTTATTGGCTCTGTGTCACATATCTCTCGCTTTCATGGCCAAAAACAGCCCTTTTAGGGGCGGATTGTTACTTTTTTGCCACAACCTCTCTGTTTGATAAGATTCTGTGCGAGCCCAAGTGCACCAATGAAATCAAGTTGATCCGATCGGGGGGCCGATATTTCGCTCGGCAAGGGGGTGCATAAAGCCATTTTGGTGCCGGTTTGGCACACATCACGCTTTTCTCTTGCCACTGATATGATTGGGGTATAAAAAGGCGGTATTGGAATAGCCATTGAAACGGCTGTTTATGCAAAGAAAGTGCTGAAAAATACGCAAAGAGCGAATAAAAATAGAGCGAATCCCCTGAAGACCCTCGTTCTGTATTGTTTTTTCACTATCCGGGTGATATTTTCGCTGAAGGTTGCCATCGGTTAACTTTTTGTTAAATGGACGATGGTTGAGTCACGCCCCCTGCGGCGTCTAGGGACAGACAAGGTTGTAATGGATGAGCGACGTTGCCGCACTGGAAGTACGTGATCTGCACAAATATTTTGGCACCCACGAAGTGCTCAAGGGCATCGACATGACCGCCCACAAGGGGGATGTGATCTCCCTTATCGGCTCCTCCGGCTCGGGGAAGTCGACCTTTCTTCGCTGTATCAATCTGCTCGAAACCCCCTCATCCGGCACCGTCTCGCTCCATGGCGAGCTGATCCGGATGAAAACCAGCCGCGCCGGCGAGCGGTTGCCCGAGGATATGCGTCAGGTGGAGCGGATCCGCAGCCGACTGGCCATGGTGTTTCAAAGTTTCAATCTCTGGTCACACATGACCATCATGCAGAACATCATCGAAGTGCCGATCCAGGTGCTCAAGGTGCCTCGCGCCGAAGCACTGGCCAAGGCAGAGCAACTGCTCAACCGGGTTGGACTCTGGGAGCGGCGTGACTACTATCCCGGCCACCTCTCCGGTGGTCAGCAGCAGCGGGCCGCCATTGCCCGTGCGCTGGCGGTAGAGCCCGAGGTGATGCTGTTTGACGAACCCACCTCGGCGCTGGATCCCGAGCTGGTGGGGGAGGTGCTCGGCCTGATGCGCGAGCTGGCCGAAGAGGGGCGCACCATGCTGGTGGTGACCCACGAGATGTCGTTTGCCCGGGATGTATCGAACAAGGTGATGTTTCTGCATCAGGGGCGGGTGGAAGAGGAGGGCAACCCCAAGGAGATTTTCGCCCATCCCAAATCCGAGCGGTTCAAGCAATTCATCTCCTCCATCTACTGATGGCGGGATGCCTGGTTACCCAATCAACTGTTTTATCAAGGAGAGATACATGAACAAGCTGATGCTGGCGACAGCCGTAGTTACTGCCCTCGCGTCCGGTAGCCTGATGGCCAAGGAGTGGAAAGAGGTCCGGATCGGGGTTGAGGGTGCCTATCCCCCCTTCTCCTGGACCGAGCCCAGTGGCGAGGTGAAAGGCTTTGATATCGACATCGCCAACGCCCTGTGCGAAGAGATGAAAGTGAAGTGCACCCTGGTCAAGCAGGACTGGGACGGCATCATTCCGGCGCTGTTGTCGCGCAAGTTTGACGCCATCATCGCTACCATGGACATCACCGAAGAGCGCAAGAAGAAAGTGGACTTCACCCAGAAGTACCAGCACATTCCGGCCCGCTTTGCCGCCAAGAAGGGCACTGATGTGCAGCTCGACAAAGCCTTTATGGAAGGCAAGTCCGTCGCGGTGCAGCGTGCGACCTCCATGGATACCTTTATTACCGACAACTTCCCCAACGCCACCATCAAGCGTTACGGCACGGCCGATGAAGCCTATCTCGATCTGAAATCCGGTCGTGTGGACTATGTGCTGGCCGACTCTGCCGCCATCACCGACGGTCTGCTGAAGAAAGAGGGCGGTGATGCCTTCGAATTTGTCGGCCCGAAACTGACCGACCCCAAGTGGTTTGGCGAGGGTGCCGGTATTGCAGTGCGCAAGGCTGACAAGGATCTGAAAGAGAAATTCAACGCCGCCATTCTGGCGCTGCGTGCAAACGGCAAGTACAAGGAAATCAACGACAAGTACTTCGAGTTCGACGTATACGGCGAGTAAGTCCAAAGACGTCTACGGCAAGTAACGACAGGTTGATCCCGTCAGTAGTCATCGGGCCCGTCACCTCCCTGAGGGAGTTTACGGGCCCGCATTGATTGCAATGGAGCTGCACATATTTCATTCGGACTGCTATGGAGCCTTCTGGTTAGCAGGTGCGTGAAGATTCAGTGGCGATGGAGCTGCATATGTTTGATTTGAAAGGATACGAAGCCTCGCTGCTGGAGGGCGCCTGGGTCACCCTGGAAGTGGCGCTGGCCTCCCTGCTGCTGGCGTTGCTGCTGGGGATGCTGGGGGCGCTGGCCAAACTCTCTCCCTACAAGTGGGCCCGGGCCATCGCCACTGGCTACACCACCATCATTCGCGGCATCCCCGATCTGGTGCTGATGATGCTGCTCTTCTTTGGCGGTCAGGTGCTGATCAACGGCATCTGCACCTGGGTCAACGAGACTTACAATAGCTGGTTACTGGAGAGCAATCCCAATCAGGAGTGGATCTCCCTGCTTCCGGACTATATCGACATCAGCCCCTTTGTGGCCGGTGTCGCGACCATCGGCTTTATCTTCGGCGCCTACATGACCGAGACCTTTCGCGGCGCCATTCTGGCGGTGGACAAAGGTGAGCTGGAGGCCGCACGGGCCTTTGGCATGCGGGCAACCCAGGTGTTTGTACGGATCCTCTTCCCCCAGATGATGCGCCACGCGCTGCCGGGGTTTGGCAACAACTGGCTGGTACTGCTGAAAACCACCGCGCTGGTCTCCATCATCGGCCTCGATGACATGGTGCGCAAAGCCTCGCTGGCGGCGGGCTCGACCCAGCAACCCTTCACCTTCTACATGGCGGTGGCGCTGATCTTCCTGATTTTCACCGCAGTCTCCACCTCGGCGCTCAAGTGGGCCGAGCGTCACTATGCCATCAAGACGAGGTAAGCCATGGATTTCTCAATCATTCTCAAAGAGTGGCCCACCTACTGGGAGGGGCTCTATACCACCGTCTGGCTGGTGGCTCTCTCTCTGATCCTTGGGTTGATGCTGGCGGTGCCCATGGGCATCCTGCGCAATAGCCGCAACTGGCTGATCAAGGGGCCAATCTGGGCCTATATCTACTTCTTTCGCGGCACCCCGCTGCTGGTGCAGCTCTTTATCATCTACTACGGCGCCGCCCAGTGGGAGTGGCTGAAGAACAGTGCCGCCTGGTCGCTCTTCTCCGAAGCCTGGTTCTGTGCGCTGCTGGCCTTCACCCTCAATACCGCCGCCTATACCGCCGAGATCGTGCGCGGGGCGGTGCACAATATGCCGCGCGGCCAGATTGAGGCTGCCAACGCCTTTGGCATGACTCGCTGGCAGACCCTGACCCGGATCATTTTGCCCAACTCGTTTCGTCGGGCACTGCCGGCTTACAGCAACGAGGTGATCTTCATGCTGCAGGGCTCGGCGGTGGCGGGCATCATCACCATCGTCGATCTGACCGGCGCGGCGCGGATCATCAACTCCCGCTACTACAGTCCGTTCGAGGCGTTTTTGACCGCAGGGCTGCTCTATATGCTGCTCACCTTTGTCATCGTCTGGCTGTTCAAGAAGTGGGAAGCGCGCTGGCACGCCCACCTGCGCCCGCGCAATGTGTAAGGTGTGATCTGCCAAGATGAGCGAAAATGACCCCGCCTGTTGCAGGCGGGGTCATTTTTCATCTTCATCCTCTGCCCGCCCGGTTTGCCAAATGGCGGCCGAGCAGGGAGAATGCAGCACTCCCGAGCGCCGCCAGTCGTTGGCTGCATGCCTTATTCCCCAGTTCCCGAGGTTTTATGTACCGGATATTGTTTGAGCATCCCGCTTTCCTGGTTATCGACAAGCAGCCCGGCATCGGCATGCACGACGAGAAGGGCGACGGTGAGTCGGTCAATCCGGGGCTGGTCAATCGCGTGAAGGTCGATACAGGGCTCACCCTCTATCCGGTGCACCGGCTCGACAAGATGACATCCGGCTTGGTGCTGCTGGCCCGCACCACGGAGGCGAACCGCGAACTGAGCATGGCCTTTGCGGCCCGCGAGGTGAGCAAACAGTATCTGGCGCTCTCCGATCGCAAACCCAAGAAGAAGCAGGGTTGGGTGAAGGGGGATATGCAAAAGGGGCGCGGCGGCAGCTGGATGCTGGCGCGTACTCTGGATAATCCTGCCATCAGCTGGTTTGATTCGGTGTCGGTGCGCGAGGGGCTGCGGCTCTATCGCATCAAACCGCAGACTGGCAAGACCCACCAGATCCGGGTTGCCCTCAAAAGCATCGGCGCCCCCATTCTCGGGGATAAGCGCTATGGCGGTACGTCAGCCGATCGCGGTTATCTGCATGCCTGGCGGCTGAGTTTCACCCTGGCCGGCGAGCCGTTCGATTTTGTCTGCCCGCCCACGCAGGGGGCAGAGTTTGTCACCCCCGAGCTGAGCGCCGCGATTGCCGCTCTTGCACCTTGAGAATTATATAATGAAGCGCTCGCCAATTGAATTGAACGTACCGAAAGAGGGCGCGGGCAATAGAGATAACGGGAGCGCACCGCGCTGGATCCTGGCCGACTTTGACGACACCCTGGCCCCCGGCGACAGCCACGCCGGTCTGCTGCGCTATATCCTGCGGCGCCGGATCTGGCCGCTGCTGTTGCTGCCGGTGATTGCGCTGGGTGGGGTAATCTATCTGGTTCCCAGCCAGCGGCGGCGCGGTATCTCCCTTATCTGGTGGGCCATTACGCTTTGGCTATCTCCCCTCGGTTGGCGCAAGCTGGTGCGCGCCTATTGCCGCACAAGGCCGGGACTGTTTCGTCAGGCTCGCGAGCTGCTGCAAAACGAGGGGGCGCGCTGCTGGGTGATCTCCGCCAGCCCCTGCGCGCTGGTGCGAGCCCAGCTCTATCAGCAACTGCCCGGCCAGTTGCCCCACCGGATCATTGGCTCGCAGATGCACTACCGTTTTGGCGGCCTGATGCCGCGCTTCTATTGCCACGGCCAGCACAAGCTGTTGCCGGAGATCTGTGCCCTCGATGCCGAGCTGGCCTTGAGCGACAGCCTGCACGATCTGCCACTGCTGGGGTTGGGGAAAGAGGCGTGGCTGATCAATCCAACGCCCACGCGACTGCAAAAAGCCCGGGCCTGCTTGCCCCATCTGATGATCAAAAACTGGCAACTGTAAGGCAAAGCTGACAGTCCTGCGGGTCGTTACCGTTTGATCCGCAAGGTTGTGGCTTGAATGTCACAATTCATTTACATCTTTTGCTGCCAGCTGCGAAAAACTATCTGCAACCCGCCTCTTCTCTTCCTGCTACGCCCTGCTTCTAATGAAACAAGTTGTTAACACTTGCCGCACCGCTGGGTGCCGCAATCCGTTTTAACCGAATCAAGAGCAAGGAGCGCCCGATGAATGCCACCTCTTCCGCCACCCATACCATCAATCCGTTAGGCACTGACGGTTTCGAGTTTGTCGAGTACACGGCCCCCGATGCCAAAGGGATTGCCGCCCTCAAGAGCCTGTTCGTTTCGCTCGGGTTTGCCGAGGTCGCCAAGCACAAACACAAGCAGTGCTGGCTCTACCGGCAGGGGGATATCAACTTCGTGGTCAATGCCGAGCCCCACTCCCAGGCGGAGCAGTTTGCCAGCCTGCATGGGCCGAGCGTTTGCGGCATGGCATTTCGGGTGAGCGATGCGGGCAAGGCACAGCAGTTCGCCATCGCCAAGGGGGCCAAGCCCTTTGTTGGCAAAATTGGCCCGATGGAGCTCAATATTCCCGCCATCTACGGTATCGGCGAGAGCACCCTCTCTTTTGTTGACCGTTATGGCGACAAGGGCTCCATCTACGACGTGGATTTTGTCTTCTACCCCGACTGGCAGTCCCGGATGGCAGAGGTGGATGCCGGTCTCATCGAGATCGATCACCTGACCCATAACGTCCATCGCGGCAATATGGATGTCTGGTCCAATTTCTACGAGCGGATCGGCAACTTCCGTGAAATTCGCTACTTCGATATCGAGGGCAAGCTGACCGGGCTGCATTCACGTGCCATGACTGCCCCCTGCGGCAAGATCCGCATCCCCATCAACGAGTCGGCGGATGACAAGTCGCAGATTGAGGAGTACCTGCGCCAGTACAAGGGGGAGGGGATCCAGCACATCGCACTCTCCTCGGCCGACATCTACCACACCATCCGCACCCTGCGCAGCCGCGGCACCGGCTTTATGCCGACCCCGGATACCTACTACGAGAAGGTGAACAGTCGTGTCGAGGGGCATCAGGAGGATCTGGCGGCCCTCAAAGAGCTGCGCATCCTCATCGATGGCTCCCCCACCAAGGATGGCATCCTGCTGCAGATCTTCACCGACACCGTGATTGGCCCGGTCTTCTTCGAGATCATCCAGCGCAAGGGCAACGAAGGGTTTGGCGAGGGCAACTTCAAGGCGCTCTTTGAATCGATCGAGCTGGACCAGATCCGCCGCGGCGTGCTGGATGGCGGTGAGGATGAGAAGGGGGCCCGCAAAGAGGGAGCGAGCAATGCGTAACTGGATTAACTTTCCCCACCGGGAGGGAACCCACTCCCGACAGGCTCATGCCGATCTGCCGGAACAGGCCATCTATGAGCGCGAGCTGGGGCGTAGCGGCTTTTTCGGCCCCGCCACCCACATGCACCACAAGCATGCCCCTACCGACTGGAGCAGTTGGGAGGGGCCGCTGCGACCACGGCTGTTTGACTTGAATGCCCTCCAGGAAGAGGTGAGCTCACTCTCTCCCTGGGTGGCTCCCGACATTCTCAGCAACCCCCATTGCCGCTACCGGATATGGCGGCTCTCCGAGGCGATGCCGTTTCTGGTGCGCAACGCCGACGGTGACGAGCTGCTCTTTATCCACGAAGGGAGCGGAGAGTTCTTCTGCGATTACGGCCATCTGACTCTGCGGGACGGCGACTACGTGGTGATCCCCCGTGGCACCATGTGGCGCATCGAGCCGACGGCGCCCATGTTCATCCTGATGATCGAGGCGACCAACGACAGCTACCAGCTGCCGGACAAGGGGCTGGTGGGCAATCATGCCATCTTTGACCCGGCGGCGCTCGACGTGCCCGCCATCAACGAGCGCTTTTTCGCCCAGCAGGATGAGAATCCCTGGTCGCTGCAGGTCAAACGCCACGATCAGGTGTCGGTCATCACCTGGCCCTTCAACCCGCTGGATGCGCAAGGGTGGCATGGGGATTTGTGCGTGGTGCGCCTCAACTGGCGGGATATCCGCCCGCTGATGAGCCACCGCTACCATCTGCCGCCGTCGGCCCACTCCACCTTTGTGGCGAGCCGCTTTGTCATCTGCACCTTTGTGCCGCGCCCCATCGAGAGCGATCCCGGCGCCCTCAAGGTGCCCTTCTATCACAGCAACGATGATTACGACGAGGTGCTCTTTTACCACGCCGGGGATTTCTTCAGCCGGGACAATATCGAGCGGGGCATGGTCACCTTCCATCCCGCCGGTTTCACCCACGGCCCCCATCCCAAGGCGTTTGCGGCAGGGCAGGCCTATGCCAAGAAGTTCACCGACGAGGTGGCGGTCATGCTAGACACCCGCGATGCGCTGAACGTCGGCAGCCTGTGCGAAGGGATCGAGAACACCCGGTATGTCTCCAGCTGGCAGCGCCCGGACGCGGCTGCCGGCAAATAAGGAATCGCTTATGAAATTGGCAACATTGAACAATGGCAAGCGCGATGGCGCTTTGGTGGTGGTGAGCCGGGATCTGACCCGTGCAGTGCGGGTGAGCGAGATTGCCCCGACGTTGCAGGCCGCCCTCGATGAGTGGGCCGAGGTTGCCCCCAGGCTCGAGGCTGTCTATCAGCAGCTTAACGAGGGCCGACCGGCAGACGCGTTCGCCTTTGACGAAGCGTCTTGCCTCTCTCCCTTGCCGCGCGCCTACCAGTGGGCCGATGGCAGCGCCTACGTCAACCATGTGGAGCTGGTGCGCAAGGCCCGCGGCGCCGAGATGCCGGAGAGCTTCTGGCACGATCCGCTGATGTATCAGGGGGGCTCCGACAGCTTTTTGGCTCCCCGTGGGCCGATTGTCATGGGCTCCGAGGAGTGGGGGATCGATTTCGAGTCGGAAGTGGCCATCATCACCGACGATGTACCGATGGGGGTAAGCCCGCAGGGGGCTGCCAGCCACATCAAGCTGCTGATGCTGGTCAACGATGTAAGCCTGCGCAACCTCATTCCGGGGGAGCTTGCCAAGGGATTTGGTTTCTTTCAATCCAAGCCGTCCAGCGCCTTCTCGCCGGTAGCCATCACGCCGGATGAGCTCGGCGATGACTGGCGTGATGGCAAAGTCCATCTGCCGCTTCTGACTCACCTCAATGGTGCGCTGTTCGGTGCGCCCGAAGCCGGGGTGGACATGACCTTCAACTTCTTCGAGCTGATTGCCCATGCGGCCAAGACCCGACCCCTTGGTGCGGGCTGCATCATCGGCTCCGGCACCGTCTCCAACTACGATCGCAGCGCCGGCTCATCCTGCATCGCCGAGCGGCGCATGCTGGAAATTCTTGATTGTGATCAAGCTATAACCCCCTATTTGCAGTTTGGTGATAGAGTGTCGATCGCGATGGAGGATCGCTCTGGCCAAAACCTGTTTGGCACCATCTCTCAACAGGTGGTGCCAGCGAGCGGTCAGGGAGGTTGATGGCCAGCGCCGGTTGGCGGCAAACCTATTCGGGATATGTCCGGATCACGACGAGCCCTCAACCGGTGCCGGATACACAAGGAGGCAGGTGGTGAGCACCTGCCGGGCTTCGGGCCCAGATAAGATGCAGGGACAGATTATGTTGCAGTTGTTTGGCTATTGGCGTTCGTCGGCAAGTTTTCGAGTGCGGATCGTGTTGCAGCTCAAGGGGCTCGCCTACGAGCCGCATCCCATCAATTTGCGGCAAGGCGAGCAGAGCGAGAAGGCCTATCGCCGGATCAACCCGCAAGGGCTGGTGCCGTTTCTGGTGGATGGCGATGTGCAGATCGGTCAGTCGGTCGCCATCATGGAGTACCTTGACGAGACCTATCCCGCCTACTCACTGATGCCCTCTTCCCCCGACGCGCGGGCCCGGGTGCGCCAGATCGTCAATATGATCGCCTGCGATATCCACCCGCTCAACAATCTGCGGGTGCTCAACTATCTGGAAGAGCACTTCAGGGCCAACAACGAGCAGGAGGCTCGCTGGTATCGCCACTGGATTGACGAGACCTTCACCGCCCTCGAACAGCTGTTGATGACCACCGCCGGTGTCTACTGCGTCGGCAACGAAGTGACCCTGGCCGACTGCATGCTGGTGCCTCAGGTCTACAACGCCCGCCGCTACGACATGACCCTGGACGATTACCCCACTATCCGCCGCATCGTCGCCAACTGCGAACAGTTGCATGCCTTTATCAAGGCCGCCCCCGCAAACCAGCCGGACGCGCAGTAACAAGCTCATTTGACGAAAAGCGCAGGATGGCATCAACACGCCATTCATAAACAAGGGCCCCACTGTATGGGGCCCTTGTTCGTTAACGGCACTCCAGTTTGCTGGCGTGCCTCTTTCTGTTCAGAGGGGATCAGGCTCCCTGCTCCGGGCGGGCGTCCGGGATCAGCGGATCGGCTTTGCGGCGGCGCAGCAGGCGTACCAGCGGGGGTAGGGTGATTACTACGATGGCCAGTACCAGCAGGGTCTGGCTGATGCCGCTGCTCCACAGGATGGCGGTGTCGCCATTGCTGATGGAGAGGGCGCGGCGCAGGTTCTGCTCCAGCATTTCACCCAGCACGAAGCCCAGAATGAGCGGTGACATGGGGAAGTGCATCTTGCGCAGCAGGTAGCCAAAGACCCCGAGGGCCACCATCAGCAACAGGTCGAAGGTGGTGCTGTGCACCGCATAGACGCCCACTGCCGAGACGCTGGCGATGGCGGGCACCAAAAACCAGAGCGGGATGGAGAGCATGCGGGTAAAGAGCCCCACCATGGGGATGTTCATCACCAGCAGCATGACGTTGGCCAGCAAGAGGGCGGCGATCAGTCCCCACACCACATCGGGCTGTTCGGTGAACATGGTGGGGCCCGGAGTGATGTTGTAGAGGGTCAGCGCCCCCATCATCACCGCTGTGGTGCCCGACCCCGGCACCCCCAATGTCAGCATGGGGATAAAGGATCCACAGGCCGATGCGTTGTTGGCCGCCTCCGGTGCGGCCACGCCGCGAATGTCCCCCTCGCCGAATTTGGCATTCGGCCCCGCCAGTCGCTTCTCGGTCATGTAGGTGATGGCACTGGCGATGGTGGCACCGGCGCCGGGCAGAATGCCGACGAAGAAGCCGATGGTGGAGGAGCGCAACATGGTGCCGGTGCAATGGACCAGCTCCTTGAAGTTGAACAGCATCCGTCCGGTGGTGCGCACCAGCTTGCCGCCGCCACTGGTGTGCTCCAGCATCAGCAGGATCTCGCTCACCGAGAAGAGGCCGATCACCACCACGATAAACTGCACCCCGTCCGAGAGGTGAACGCTGTCGAAGGTGAAGCGATAGACGCCGGTGTTGGCATCCACCCCGACGGTGGCGAGCCCAAGCCCAATCAGCGCCGCCATAAAGGATTTGAGCGGGTTCTGGCTCATCATGCTGCCAAGGCAGGCGATGGCGAACACCATCAGGGCGAAATACTCCGCCGGGCCGAAGGCGAGGGACCAGCGCGCCAGCGCCGGGGCGAACAGAATGATCCCGCCGATGGCGAGCATGGAGCCGACAAAGGAGCTGACCGCCGAGATAGAGAGGGCCACTCCCGCCTTGCCCTGCTGGGCCATGGGGTAGCCATCCAGCGCGGTCATGATGGCGGCGGCATCCCCCGGCACGTTGAGCAGGATCGAGGAGATCCGCCCGCCATACTCGCAACCGATATAGACGGTGGCGAGCAGAATGAGCGCCGATTCGGGGGGCAGTTTCAGGGCAAAAGCCAGCGGCAACAGGATGGCGACCCCGTTGATGGGGCCAAGGCCCGGCAGCAGGCCGACCACGGTGCCGACAAAGCAGCCGATCAGGGCAATCACCAGATTCTCCGGGGTGAGCGCCACCGCAAAGCCCTGGGAGAGGTACATCCAGGTATCCATATTGACTCCTTAAGAGAACCAGACGCCGAGGGGCAGGGTGACATCCAGCAGCCTGTCAAAGGCGAAATAGAGCACCAGCCCGCCGACGACGCCGGAGAGCAGGGCTGCCTTGGCAGAGGCGCCAAACAGGCGCCCCAGTACAAAGGTGAGCAGGGTGGTGGCCAGCGGAAAGCCCAGCCACTCGAAGCTGGCACCGTACCCGGCCAGCGCCACCACCATGATGGCGAGGTGGCGCAGGGTACGCAGCGGCGGCCAGCTGACGGTGTCCGGCTGGCGGCGCAGCAGCAACAGGGCGCAGAGCGCCATCAGGCCGATGATGCCGAGGGGGAACGGGCGTGGCCCCAGCGGCTCATAGCTGTATTCGCTCTGGATCTGCCAGGCGATGGCGGCGCCTGCCAGACAGAGCAGCAGCCAGATGGCGGCGAAGATGCGATCGCTCATGGCTGCTGCTCCTATTTGGCCAGACCGAAGGCTTTGGCCTGCTCGCGATATTGCGCCACCTGCTCCTTGACGTAGCTGTCGAGGGCCTCGCCGGTGAGGTCAAACTCGAACAGGCCGCGCAGATCCCGCTGCGCCTTGAAGGTGTCGGTCTTCACCAACTGATCGAAGGTCTGCTTCCACCACTGGTATTCGCTGTCGCTCACCTTGGGGCCGACATAGAAGCCGCGGATCACCGGCCACACCAGGTCATAACCCTGCTCCTTGGCGGTGGGGATGGTGGCCAGCTTGCCGGGCAGCCGCTCGGCAGAGAACACCGCCAGCACCCGCAGTTTGTCGCCGCCGATATAGGGCACCATCTCGCTCAGATCGCCGGAGACCGCCTGCACATGGTTGCCCAGCAGCGCGGTGACCGGCTCGCCGCCCCCTTCAAAGGCGACGTAGCGCATCTTGTGAGGGTCAACCCCGGCCTGTTTGGCCAGCAGCGCCGTCTTCATCCAGTCCTGACTGCCGATGGAGGCTCCCGCGCCGATCACCACGCTGTTGGGATCGCGCTCCATGGCGCTCACCAGCTCCTTGAGGTTCTGATAGGGGGCATCGTGGCGCACCGCGATCATGCCGTAATCGGTGCCCACCGCCGCCAGCCAGCGCACATCGTCCACCCCGTAACGGCCAAATTTGCCCTGTGAGAGGTTGAGCAGGGATCCGCCGGAGAAGGCGACCACAGTCCCCGCCTCGGCAGGGCGCTGCGCCACGATGGCGTTGTAGGCAACGGCACCGACCCCACCCGGCATATAGGTGACCCGCATCGGTTTGTCGATGGTGCCGGTCTCCTGCAGGCTCACCTGCAGCAGCTTGCAGGTGAGATCGAAACCGCCGCCCGGTTTGGCCGGTGCGATGCATTCGGTACGGCTCGGGGCGGTGGCACTCTCGGCCGCCTGCAGCGGCAGGGCGCCGAGCAGGGTCAGCAGGGCGAGGGCATGATGTGTGCGTTGCTTCATGGTTGTGTGCTCCATCTTGTCGTTGTTTTTCCTGGGTGTGACTCCGTCGATAGACGAAGTGATGCGAAATTGTTAAAACAGCAACCTTTCATTCACCTTTCAATCGCTGACCAAGAACCGGGAGTGTGACCCTGATCGCACCTTCTCCCGCAATAGCAGTGATGAAGGGATGCAGTTGAAGTAGTGCGGCTGAATGCCGTGGTTAGGAACAAGGGGATAGGGATGCGCTTGCTGTTGGCGGAAGATAATCACGAACTGGCCCACTGGCTGTCGCGGGCACTCACCAGCGCCGGTTTCGCGGTGGATTGGGTGGCTGACGGGGCTCAGGCTGACCACCTGCTGCGCCACGAACAGTACGCGCTGGCGGTGCTCGATATCGAGATGCCCAAGCTAGACGGGCTGGCGGTACTTGGCCGGTTGCGCAGCCGCGGGCAGGGGTTGCCGGTGCTGCTGCTCACCGCTCGCGGCGCGGTGGAGGAGCGGATCTGCGGCCTCAATGCCGGTGCCGATGACTATCTGGCCAAGCCGTTCGATCTGGGGGAGTTGGATGCGCGACTGCGGGCCCTGTTGCGGCGCAGCGAAAGTGGCGGTGCCGAGCTGCGGCTGGGGCACCTGACTCTGCATCCCGACGGCTATTTTCTGCTGGCCGATGCCCGCCTGGCCCTGACCCCGAGGGAGCAGGCGCTGCTGACTGCGCTGATGTACCGCCATGGGCGCCCCGTCGCCAAAGGGCAGCTGTTCGAGCAGGTGTTCAATCTCGATGACGAGGTGGGGCTCGACAGCATCGATCTCTACATCCATCGGCTGCGCAAAAAGCTGGTGGGCAGCGGGGTGGTGATCACCACTTTGCGCGGGCTGGGCTATCTGCTGGAAGCGGCGCCGGAGGCCTCCCATTAGTCGCTCCCTGCTTCATCAACTGCTGCTGTTTCTGGGCGGCCCCCTGCTGATCCTCTGGGCCGCCTCGGCCTGGTACAGCTACTACGGCGCGCTGGCGGCGGCCACCTCGGCCTATGATCGCACCCTGCTCGCTTCGGCCCGTACCGTCGCCGAGCGGCTGACGGCAGCCGAAGGCAGCCTCAGGGTGGATGTGCCCTACGTGGTGCTCGACAGCTTCGAGCGCAACATGCGCGATCGCCTCTTCTATCAGGTGCGCGGCATCGACGATAGGGTCATCTCCGGCTTTGACGATCTGCCCCCCATGCCGGACGGTACGCCCCTGACCGACCGTTATCCGGCACTTGCCTACTTCTATGACGGGCTTTATCAGGAGGCGCCGATCCGCGCCGTGATGCTGCTGCAACCGGTAGGCGAGGGGGGCGTCAACGGCATGGCCCGCATCACGGTGGCGGAAACCCTGCTCGGTCGCCAGCAGCTGGCGGAGCAGTTGCTCTGGTCGGCCCTGCTGACCCAGGGGGCGCTGGTGGTGCTCACCCTGCTGCTCGCTTATCTGTTGCTCAAACGGCTGCTCACTCCGATGCGCCGTTTGTCGCGGGAGATCTTGCGCCGCGATGCCGCCAATCTTGCCCCCTTGCCCGACCTGCTCCCCTGGCAGGAGACCCGGCCGCTGGTGCAGGCGTTCAACCGCCAGTTGGCCCGATTGCGCCAGCTGGTGGCCCGGCAGGAGCGCTTTAGCGCCGATGCCGCCCATCAGCTGCGCACGCCGCTCACCATTTTGAAAACCCAAGTTGAGGTGGCCCGCGGCAGTGGCGATCCGGCCCTGATGAGCGAAAGCCTCGATGCCATGGCCGTGCGGCTCGATCACACCATCGCCCTGACCGAACGGTTACTGCTGCTGGCCCGGCTCAAATCGGACGAGTGCTCCGGGCTGCGCCAGCGTGAGCCCATGGAGTTGACGGCGCTGGTGCAGCAGGCCTGTCTGTCACGGTTGGCGCAGGCCCGCAGCAAGAGGATCGATCTCGGTTACGAAGGGAAGGAGTCCGCCATCATGGTGGCGGGGGAGCCGCTGCTGCTGGGGGAGCTGTGCGCCAACCTGCTCGACAACGCCATCAAATACACCCCGCCCCACGGCACCGTGACGGCGCGGGTGGTGCAAAGCAACGGGCAGATCTGGCTGGAGGTAGAGGATAGCGGTCCCGGCATCGCCCCCGAGCTGGCGGAGCGAGTCTGGCAGCCGTTCCAGCGCCTCGAGCAGGGGAGTGAACAGCCGGGAGCGGGGCTTGGTCTGGCGCTGGTGCGCGATATCGCCCACTACCACCACGGCGAAGTGGTGTTGCTGCCGGCGAACCAGCTGGGGGGCTTGCTGGTGAGGCTGATCTTGCCGCTGGCAACATCGTGAGGGCGATAAAAAAGAGAGGGCACCTCGCGGTGCCCTGTTTATCTACACATAGATGGCGTTGGGGGGTCAGCTGCGGATCTTGTTGAAGACAAACAGGACGATAAGGGCGCCCACGGTCGCCAGCGCGATGCTCGGGATATTGAAACCGGTCACCGAGCCCAGCCCCAGCAGGGTACCCACATAGCCGCCAACCATGGCGCCGACAATCCCCAGCAGGGCGGTCATGAAGAAGCCACCGCCATCGCGGCCCGGCATGATCCACTTCGCCAGAATACCCACCAACAATCCCAATACGATCCAGGTGATAAAGCCCATGGATTAATCCTCTCTGTGTGTTTGAGTCCGCATTATAGGCAGGGATGCCGGGATGCGAAGGGCCAGACGGCGCTGGCTGGTCACAAGCTGTCGGACGGCGGCCGGCGCAGGTCGGGCTGCACAGTCCGGTTATGAGCGGTTGAAAGGCGGTATGTGCGTAGCCAAACCGGAGGCAGGACGGGCCCACGTAAAGGCCAAGATGAGAAAAGCCCCGCGAGCGGGGCCGGGTTTGTGACGGGGTTGTGCCCTCACTTCTTGAGGTATTTCCTGATCGCCTTGCCTGAGGTGCCGACTGCCTTGACCGCCCGTTTCAGCTGGACTTCGGTGCACTCGAACATTTTGATCCACTGCTTCATCTCATAGGGATCGTTGACATTGATCTTCTTGGCATCGAACGGGTGAGCGACCGCATTGCTGTCAGGCATACAAACCTCAACTTGTTGAAATAGCTGGCGAGAAAGATGTTTCTGCCTGAGCGCCATCATCCTCTCATTTGGCAAGGGGCAAGGTGACGGGGTTCACACAACCCGGGGACTGAGGGAGGAGTGCAGGTTTGCTTTGCTGATCTGTGAGCGATCACCACTTATTCCACCCTCTTCACATCATCAACAACGGGGCCAGAGGCTGGATAAACAACAAGCGCCCAGCCGGGCACTTGTTGTGGTTATCGCGATGACCCTATTCAGGGTGTTGGGCAGGCGCTTGGCGAGCCGCTGTTGCGGGGCCAGAGGGTGGATCCGTCGCTTTCAGAGAGCGGCAGGAATGTGACGCCTTCGCTCATGTTGGCTGGGGGCAGGTCATCCTCCAGCACATACATCCCCATCGGCAGGCTGCCATAACGCTGGTTGGCCTGCACCTGAGCGACCGCGAGGCTGGAGTAACGCAGGCCAAGCAGATCGAAGTGATTACGCCAGTCCCAGCCGGTGAGCCGACTGAGTGCAACCAGCATAAAGTCATTGCCCGGTATGTCGCGCACCCGTTTGCCGTCATAGACCGCATGCCCCGAGTAGGGGAACAGGCTAAAGCCGAGCGTATCCTTGTTGGCATTCCACTGCGCTTCACTGCCGGCTGCCGCGCCGAAGATCCGTGAATGCTGATAGAGCAGGGTGAAGATAGTGAAGCCATCGTTCAGCCGGGAGCCATCAGTCAGGAGCATACGGTGGGCGCGTAATGCCATCTGGATATAAAACGCCATGCGATAGCCGTTGTGGACGGCGTAGGCATTGCTCTTCCAGGGGGCTTCGTAGCGACTCTCGCCGGTATCGAGCACCTGGCAGTTGGCCCCGAGCACGACGCGGTTGCCACTCCTGTCCCTTACCTGCGCCGCATCAGACATGAACACATAGAAGAGATCCTTGTGATTCATGTGTCCATCCTTGATGGGAGCAGTGTTGCCATCCCTCAGATAATGGGCGCGCCACTTCACCACATAAGGGAAGATGTTGTTGGAGTTTTCCCCCGCCCGGCTGCCGTAGCCACTCCAGTTGTCGGCATCGCCTGCCGCAGCGTACTGCACGTTCAACCGGTTGGTCTGCAGGTTGTGGCCCAGTTCGTGATTGTCGAGCCAGCCGGTCGGGCTGATGCTGCCGGAAGAGTCCCACGGGTTGCCACTGCAACCGCTGCCGCAATGGGCATTCTGGTCATAGTTGGCATGCTGGATGATGGTGCGGGTATGAATCGACTCATCGAGACAACCCTCCCCCAGCAGTGCCACGCAGGCGTTTTTAACATCTGCCGGCAGCGACTCATCGAGCCCCTTGCCCTGAATTTTCAAGCCCGCCAGGGTGTAGACACCATTAATGTGATCCCGGGCGATGCTGTCGAGCAGGGCATTGGTGTCGGGGATGACGCCACCCACCGCCTTGGTGAAGCGATCCCGGCGCAGATGCTGTTCGGCGCCATCGGCCCGCAGATCGATATGGGGCAGCTCGGTTTGTTCCAGCCGCTCGTTGAACTCGCGTATCTGCTGCTCATCACTGAAATCCATGATGGCCGGATGACGGGTGACGCCCGTGGCGCTCACCTGGACGGCCAGCGATGCTGCCCCCCCTTCCAGATAGAGATAGATAGGGCCGCCATAAGGAGAGGTGAAGGTGACGCTGCCCCCCTTGGCCAAGATCAGTCGTCCGGTAGTCAGCTCCAGCGGGGCTCGATAGATCTTCTGCTCATAGGCGCGATTGGTGTTGGGCCTGTGGTAGTTGAGTCGGACGGTAGCGGACACATCGGCGTTATCGGTGCGTCTCAGGGTGATGGTTTGTCCCGGCAGGGCATACCAGCCGGTGGTGGTCCACTGCCCGCTGTAGGGAACCGCAATGCGCCGACTGTCGGTGAGCGTTGCGGGATAGGCGTAGTGGGCTGCTTGTCCCTTCACCACCTTGTTGCGATCGGTGACGTACTCCCCCAGATCGGGCTGGGCCGGGGTACGGGTGCGGGCATAGCTCACCAGCCAGTCGGCAAACATCGCCTGCTGCCAGAATTGATGTTCATCCCAGGCAATCGGGTAGTCGATGGCGGCACGGTATTTGTCGGCCAGCAGCAGGGTGGCGGGCAACAGTGTCACGCCGTCACGGGCAAAGGGACTGATCCCGGCCTTGTCGAGGGTGATGGCCCCATTTCTCAGCCAGTCGGCACCCAGCTTGAACTGCTGGTTGAAGCTCTCCGAGCCACCGCAATTGATAAAGTTGCCGCCGCAGCTATCGAGCCACTGGGTTGTGAAGTTGCGATCCAGAAGGTTGCCAAGCAGGGTATCGACCGCCATCAGCTGGGTGTCGGGTGCCATGATGGTGTTCACTGCCAGATCGCTGGCTCTGAGTTTTGACCAGTAGTTGCCCCAGGTGACCAGCCCCATATCGAGATAGAGGGGGCTTAGCAGCGGGCTGGCATCGCGCCGATAGTTGGAGAGCAGCAGCGGGATCCCGGCCGCTTTGGCCTTGGCGATCCCCTCTGCGATCCCCTGATACCCCAGCCCCTGGCGGTCGATATCGCTGATCACGATAAGCTCCGGCGCCATGCTATCGATACAGTCGCTCAGCGCCTGATAATCGCAGGTATTGGCCGGGTTGATGCTGTGCTTGTCGGGATAGATCGCCTTGAGCCAGTCACGCACGCCTTCGTTGTGGGGAAAATAGACGCTATCGGCGCGACTAGGCATCTGGGTGGTGAGGATGCGCAGGCCATCGCTATCCTTGCCGCGGGTCAGCCAGCCAATCAGCCCCTTGAGCAGCGCCTCGCTCTGCGCTGTGCGGTCAACGGAAAACAGGTTCGCCCCCATGGCGGCCTGACGGTAATCGGCTTGCTCGGAGACCATCACCAGACCCCGGATCTCGCTCTCCCCCTTGCTATTGATGTTGGAGGGGAGCAGGGTCATCGTGCTCTCCGGCTGGAAGCTGGAAAAGGTGATGGAGTCGTGGCTCGGGTTCCAGCTGATCTGTGCCATTCCCTGATAGAGGCTGCGAACCAGCTCGGTGCGGTGCGCCTCACTGTCGGCAATCGCCGCACGGGCATGGGCGATCAGGGATTGCTCGCTGGCAAGGGTATGATCTTCCCGGGCAATCGCATTGGCCGCATCGCTGATAAAGCGGGCCGAGACCTGACAATCGGCGCGCATGGGTGCTGTGGTGTAGGTATTACCCGTCAGGGTGCCCTCACACCCAGTGACCTGCGCCAGCACGAAGCCACTCTCGGGCTGCACGGTGAAACGGCCCTGTTCACCGGCGTTCAGACGCAGGGAGTCGGGGCTGAGTGCGCCCCCCTGAGAAGCGTGGGTGGTGGCGTTGAAATAGACGGCGGCACTCTCCTGCGTGAAGCTGGCCGAGATCTGGCAATCGCTGCTCATGGGGCCAGTGGTATAGGTGAGGCCGTCCAGGGTGCCATCACATCCGCTTATCCCGGTCAGGAGGTAACCGCTGTCAGCCTGTACCGAGAAGCGCCCCTGTTCACCCGCCGCCAACCGCAGGCTGGTAGGGTTCAACTGTCCGCCCACGCTGCTCTGGCTGGATGCCTCGAAATAGTTGGGGGTGACAGGGGGGCGGATAGGGGTCTCTTCCTGTTCGCCATCACCGCCGCCACAGCCTGTGATCAACAGCGCCAGTAAGGGGGTGAGAACCGTCTTTTTCATTGTTTGATACGTTCCTTGTGTTACGACGGGTAGGGGAGTCGGTAGTCTAATGAGCTGCCTTGCTTATTTCAACGCTGATTGAATGGTCATTTTGCTTTATTTTCAGCATCTTGGATGTTTTTTTTGCCAGCTTTTGCCGTATCTGGTGTTGCTGGCGCAGCAGAACCGATAGGGATGGGGAGAGCACCCCATCAGCACAGGCCATACCAGCCTGAGCTCACCGTAATGAGTCGCTTCACCGGGTTAACAGGGGGCGATGCCGGGCCGCAGGTTTTGCCTGCAACCCGCACAGGGGGGATGTCAGACGGATGGCTGAGCGGCGGGGTCGATCGTTGTCAGCGCCCGCATTTCCAGCCGCTGTTCGCCGGGGCGACAGACCAGCACCGAGCCCTGCTCGAACCAGTCCCCCAGCACGATGCGGCGGGCGGGCTGGCCATCGAGGGTGAAATCGTGGATGGCAGGTCTGTGGGTGTGGCCGTGGATCATCATTCGGCAGTCATGGGCGCGCAGGGTGTCGTCCACCGCCGCGGGCGTTACATCCATGATGATCTGGCTCTTGTGGGCATTCTCCATCTGGCTTTGGCCGCGCATCTTGCAGGCGATGGCCTGACGGCGGGCGAGCGGCAGTCGCAAAAAGAGCCAGCGCAGCCACTTGAGCTGGGTGATGCGGCGAAACTTCTGATACCCCTCATCCAGGGTGCAGAGCAGATCGCCGTGGCTCAGCACCACCCGCTCCCCATAGAGCTCGATAACGCAGGGGTCACCCAGCAATGTCATCCCAGCGCGCTTGGCAAACTGTTGCCCCAGCAGAAAGTCGCGGTTGCCGTGGATAAAGTAGATGGGCACGTTCTGCTGGCTCAGGGCCAAAAAGGCGTCGGCCATCTGTTGATGGAGCGGATTGGGGTCATCGTCGCCAATCCAGAATTCGAAGAGATCCCCCAGCACATAGAGGGCATCGGCGCCGGGGGCGTCGTGCTCGAGAAAGCGCACCAGTGCCGCGGTCATATCGGGCCGCTGGGCAGAGAGGTGAATGTCACTGATAAAAAGGGTGCTCATGATGTGGGGGTCGGGCTCTCGGTCGAAACAGGGCAAACGGGGGTGGCAGAGATAGTAGAAACAACTGGGGACGAATAGTGCGCTGCGGGCGCCATCGCGCCAGTTGAGGTATGGATATCGTCACGGGATGGCGGCTGCCATGCCAGCTCGGCCAGATTGCATCCCTCCAGCGTCAGCAGGGCGGCGTAAGGATCGCCCGCCAGACCCAGCAACCGGCACATTGCCGCTTCCCCTTTTAATCCCTCTTCAAGGCGCAGACGCAGCACTTCGCGGTAGAAGGCATCACCAAACCGCTCGAGCAACGCGGCCATCAGGGTGAGGTGGCGCCAGCCATTCAGCGTCTCGATGGGGGCGGGGGTGACATAGAGCTCCAGCAGCCAGCGGACATCGCTTTGATGGCAACCGCTAACAGCGCAGCTCTGGTCGAGGCAGGAAAAGGTGCGCTCCAGCAGCCAGACATTGTCGCCCTTGGGGCTCGCCTGCCAGCCTTGCTCTGCAAAAGTAGCGGCAAATGCCGCCGGATTAGCATGCTGGCAGAGAATATCGAGATCACTGCCGGGCCGATCGAGGCCGATGGCGAGCGTGCTCACCAGCGCCATATCGGCGCACTGCGCGGCCAGCTCATCCCACACACCGGCGGTGAGCAGGGCATGGGCCGAGTGCTGGCGCGGGTTGCCGTGGGCCAGATAGTCGAGGCGGCGCCAGTTCGGGCTGGCAGTGGGGGAGGCAGATGGAAAAACTGCGGCCGGGGCCGCAGTTTTGTCTGTGCCGAGTCGGCAGAGATCAGTCAGCAAGGGTCACCTTGGTGATCACTACGTCTTCTACCGGCACGTCCTGGTGGATGCGGCCGTAGTTACCGGTCTTGACGCCCTTGATCTTGTTGACCACGTCCATGCCGGCAGTCACTTCACCGAATACGCAGTAGCCGAAGCCCTGGGTGGTGGCGGATTTGAAGTCGAGGAAGTCGTTGTTGTTCACGTTGATGAAGAACTGGGCGCTGGCAGAGTGCGGCTCCATGGTGCGGGCCATGGCGATGGTGCCGATCTTGTTGGACAGGCCATTGGCCGCTTCGTTCTTGATGGGAGCGCGAGTGTCTTTCTCTTCAAAGCCCGGGGCATAGCCGCCGCCCTGGATCATGAAGCCGTCGATGACGCGGTGGAAAATGGTGTTGTCGTAGTGACCGTCACGGCAGTATTGCAGGAAGTTGGCCACGGTTTCCTGGGCTTTTTCAGCGTTCAGGGTGAGGGTGATGTCGCCGTGATTGGTGTGCAGAGTGACCATGATATGTCCTTTCATTTGATGCGGGCGACGAAGTGCCCGCAGGTGTATGGCATAAAGTGGTGGCAATTCTAGCCCATCAGGGGCTGGCGGCATAGTCTCTCTGGCGCCGTAACCGTGCTGGCAGGCGGGATTGGCCCTCTTTTCTGCCTCGTTTTCTGCCCCTGAACGGGGTATTATGACCAACCATTTTACTCACAGGCAGTGGTTAGAAGATGCTGAAGATATACAACACACTCACTCGTCAAAAAGAAGAATTCAAACCTATCCACCCGGGCAAGGTGGGCATGTATGTGTGTGGTGTCACCATCTACGATCACTGTCATATCGGCCACGGCCGCACCTTCGTCGCTTTTGATGTGGTGGCTCGCTACCTGCGTTACGCCGGTTACGACCTCACCTACGTGCGCAACATCACCGACGTGGATGACAAGATCATCAAGCGTGCCGCCGAGACCCAAGTGACCTGCGACGAGCTGACCGAGCGTCTGATTGGCGACATGCACGCCGACTTCGACGCCCTCGGCATGGTGCGCCCGGATATCGAACCGCGCGCCACCCAGCACATCGAAGAGATCATCGAGCTGGTGCAATCCCTGCTGGAAAAAGAGCACGCCTACGTGGCGGATAACGGCGATGTGATGTTTATCGTCGAATCCTATGCCGACTACGGCAAGCTCTCCGGCCAGGATCTGGAGCAGTTGCAAGCCGGTGCCCGCGTTGACGTGGTCGATGCCAAGCGCAACCCCCTGGACTTCGTGCTGTGGAAGATGTCGAAGCCCGGCGAGCCGACCTGGGAAAGCCCCTGGGGCCCGGGCCGTCCTGGCTGGCACATCGAGTGCTCCGCCATGAACTCCAAGCACCTTGGCAACCACTTCGACATCCACGGCGGCGGCTCTGATCTGCAGTTCCCGCACCACGAGAACGAGATCGCCCAGTCCTGCTGCGCCCACGGTGGCGACTACGTCAACACCTGGATGCACAGCGGCATGGTGATGGTGGATAAAGAGAAGATGTCCAAATCCCTTGGCAACTTCTTCACCATCCGCGACGTGCTGGCCCACTACGACGCCGAAACCGTCCGTTACTTCCTGATGTCTGGCCACTACCGCAGCCAGCTCAACTACTCGGAAGATAACTTGAAGCAAGCCCGCGCCGCGCTGGAGCGGATGTACACCGCCCTGCGCGATCTGCCGGTGGCCGCTGCTGCCGGAGGCGACGAGCAGGTGGCTCGCTTCGTTGATGCGATGGACGACGACTTCAACACCCCGGAAGCCTACTCCGCCCTGTTCGATCTGGTGCGCGAGATCAACCGCCAGAAGGGTGAAGACATGGCCGTTGCCGCCGCGCTGGGCGCCCGTCTGCGCGAGCTGGGCGCCGTGCTCGGCATCCTGCAGCAAGATCCCGAGGCTTTCCTCAAGGGTGACGAAGCGGACGAAGAGGTTGCCGAGATCGAGCGCCTGATTGCCGAGCGCAATCAGGCCCGTGCCGACAAGAACTGGGCTGCGGCGGATGCCGCCCGCAACCGTCTCACCGAGATGGGTATCGTGCTGGAAGATAGCGCCGGCAAGACCAGCTGGCGCCGTGCGTAAGGCCGGTGGCCTTGTTGGCGTCTGGTGCCAACAGGTTGAGCCAATAAAAAACCGCAGCCCTTGGGCTGCGGTTTTTGTTTGTATCTCTTCCCTCGACACCTCTTAAGCCTCTGCGATCTGCTTAAGCCTCGGTGGCCTGCGCTCTGATCCCCTCTCCCCTTGCGGGAGAGGGCTGGGTAAATCGGAGCCAGTTTGAGAGGAGTGTAGTCATTTATTTTAAATGGCTAAGTCAGTTATCAATTCCGTAGTTGTAAATAAAATTAATCACAACATTGTCTGAAAAGAAAATGACATATTGAAAATATTTATTCCGCCCAAAGTTTTTCTATATTTACATCTTCACTATCAGGTTGTTTTTCTTTTGCGAGTTCATCTACCTGCAATAACATAGGTAAATCAAAGGCTGTTCCTGTAGCAACACAGCACCCCCTTGATAAATTTGGAATCATGTTTCTAGACATGTTATCAAGAGTGCTTATTGTATTGTCTATTAAAAAAAGATCTCTTTCATTAACTAGCCGATGAATAAAAAAATTGTGGATTTGAGACACGATGGTTGGTGATATATCTGCTGGTCTCTGGCTTGAAAGTGTCAAAAAGAAGCCAAATTTACGACCTTCCTTAATTATTTCTTCAAAGGTTTCTAGGCGATAGTCTTTCCAGCTTTCACTCTCTCTTGTTGATTGTTGAGACAAAATGTTATGAGCCTCATCAATAATAAGGTGAATGGTTCTATCTGGTGGGTTACTCACAGCTATCTTATGTGGGTTGTAAAAGTGTTTTGCTATAAGGAGTGGGAGTACTTTTTTGATATCCTGGTTGCACTTCCGTAGTGATATTATAGTCACGGGTTTATTCGGTGGTGAAACATCTGTAATATGAATTACTTTAGATAAGTTTAATAATGAAGAATCTACGCGTTTTAGTAATGGTTGTATAAAATCAAATTGTACATAGCCGCTGATAAGATCACGTATTAACTGTATATGACATCTGATATTAAATTTATCCAGTTCGCTTAGGTTGTTTTGAATTGTAATTGAGTTGACATCACCTTCAAGTTTATTTCTATAGGTGAGGCCATTGGCATTAAAAAAAGAGTCATTTGGAATGTGAAATGCCTTGCTTGAACTATGATAGGATATATTACGTAATTTTCTCCTAATTATTTCGTTCCCGATGATGTTGGTAATTTCACGTATGAGGTCTAATAGTTCTGGGTGTGGCGCTGTAGCAGTGAAAACTTTCTCATAGGTTTTTTTGATATAGCTCAAAAAGTTTTCATCAGTATCATATCGCAATCGCCCATTTACAATTCTATTGATAAATGGTCTCTGAGTGTTTGGTGTGGCTTGAAAAAGCAAGCTTAGTGTATCTGTATCCCAAAATTCTGATTTTGCTAATGGGAACGAGCTTTCTTTATTGCGAGTGTTGAGTTGGTATATATTTTTATACTTTTCAGCAGTAAGTTGGCCATTCGTATATTCACCATTAAAGTCAATCACTATGAACTGGCTCTTGCCATTTATGGTTTTTATTTTTTTGTCAAATAATGTAGTATAAATGTTTGTGAGAGTATTTGATTTTCCGCTACCAGTATTTCCAAAAATACCTATATGAGAATTGAATAATTTTTTCCACGGGAGCGATATAGGTAGCTCTTCTTTTAGTAACTTACCTATAATAAAATCACCATCTGATTTTCCATAAATGTCAGGAAGTTTGTTTTCTTCAAGTAGAAATACGGGGTCTTTAATTAATGGTAGATGTTTAATGCCTTCAATAAATTGGTCGTTTTCAAAGTACCCGAGAGGCTTTAGATCAACAATCCTAATATGGTGGAGGTCATTGTCGATCTTGCTCTCGTCTAAGTATTCACCCTCGACGATGCAAATTATTTTTTTAAAACCACGTTCAATTTGAACAAATTCTCTTATCGATATGCCTTTGTATTTCGTGCCATCATAAAATAACAAGTCCTTGTTAGAGTTTTCAAAAACGCGAATAGATATTTTGACGCCTCTAACAGCTACCACCTCACCTACCAAAATTGACATAAATTACCTCGCTAATTTGGGACTTTTAGTATGTCGTTGTTGAATGCGTCAAAGTTAAGGTAAGTGTTGTGCTTGACTAATTTAACGTTATTAAATCCCTTAAAAACCTTACTCATATACTCTAATGATATATCATCAAAACAGCAGATATACATCGTCAGAGTTTTGTTTCCTAATGAACGTTTCACGAGGTTTGTTATGTGTTCATCCGCAAATGAAAATCCAAACACAATTAAAGTGGAATCATGCTTTTCTAGCTCGTAACTCATTAATCTAAGCATTTGATAATAGTGCTCATCAAACACTGTCTCATGGAATTTCCATTTTGTTGGATTCACGATAGGGAGCTTTTTGTATATATCCCAGAATTTATTTTCTATTGCTGAGAACTTTGCATCGAAAATGATCTTATCAAAATCATCTCGTACAGATTTTGTATTATTTAAAATTGCATCAAGCTCCGTTATTTTATCTGTTATAGGGAAAAAGAAGTTATCTGGGAATTTACATTTCTTATCCTCATAGTTGACTAATATTTTTCCATCACTTAATGTCCAGAATGCAGAGCCATGAAGATGGATTATATTTGCCTGTGGAACTTCAAAGATATTTTTTCCAAGTATCCCTTTTTTTATGGCAGATGTATCAAAGTTACAAGCATCTATGAACTTTCTACGAAATCCTTTTGAGCCATCATTCAGATTAAAATCTAGATCTGAAAACTCTAAAATGAGCTCCTCATAAGCATCAGCAAAGCAAGCATCATAGTTAGTAGTAAAAATATTTACCTTATTCTGGGATTTGTTTTTGGATGCGACCAACTTTAAGTTTTTAAGTAACTTCTTATAGTTTTCTATAATTGCCATTTTGGCAACATCATCAGGGACATCACATTCTGAACCGAGCTTAGTATATTGGATGTCAAATGTTATTACCGGGTGAATGCAGTTGATATAGTAATGAATGAACAGCAAAGTTTTTAAGTTTGTTTTTTTAGTATCTTCAAAATATTTACCAAGGGTTTCTATTGTCTCGTTTTTCATTTTTGTTGCAAGGGTCGGGAATAGACCAAAAGATGCGCCTGAACCTATTAAAAAATTGATATTGTTTTGCCAAATATCATTGATGTTGATCTCTTTGATTTGTTCCATATATTTGTTCTTTTATGTGATATGAAAGGAAATTATATCTGAGACTATATGATTATTTTGTAAGGGACGTAGGTTCGATTAGTGAAATCGTAATCGGACCTTCGAGAAATAAGGGGTTATTACGGTGAGATACTGACTATCGGGCCTTCAATATAAAGCCATTCCCCGATAGAGATATGTGCCGCTTACTGTTGTTTTTCACCTATGCAATATTTCAACGATACCTGTTGCATAAGTGAGACAATCTTATCTCGCTACGGGGTGGGCGAGGGGCTGACTCTGAGCTAATAACCCGCCCGATCTTTGCTCCGAATAGGTCGGGGAGTGTTACCGCGGTGCAATGCGTTGCGCTTATTGCACCCTACGCCTGTTAACTGGCCTCGGTGCTGCGGGTTGGCTGTTGCCCCCTGTTGTTCGCCGAGGTGAGCCCGTTTGTCCAGGCCGCGAGGCAGGACGCCGAGCGAGCNATGGATGGCCCATCGGCGCGTGACGTGGGACAAACGGATGAACCGAGGGAACCCGACGCAGGAGGGCGAACAAGTGGGGGATTAGACCTTTGGTGACTTTGGGTCTTTCCAAAGTCACTCGCCAAGCCGCGCAGCGGCGGCGAAACCTCGTCGAGGACGGAGTCCTCGTGTCCTGCATGGCGAAGCCATGCCAATACCTTGTTACAGGGCAAAGACGTTACCGACCCCCTCACCCTAACCCTCTCCCGCAAGGGGAGAGGGGACGGTTACCGCGGACGATTACGCTTCGCTAATCGACCCTACGCTAAAGTCGCTACCGCCCCTGACTGTCGCTACCAGATTGCGCCGTTGACCATTGATCTCGGAAAAGGGGTCAACAGACGCCCGTTGCCATATTACGGAGCCAGAGTGGTCTTATCTATGGTTTTGATGAGCTAACTATCAGAAAAGAGTGATTTTTTGCGCTGGCACAAACTTTTATTAATTAGCGATTAGTTGATGATTGTCGGGGCTTGGAGCTGGCAGGGCGGTGGGGTGATGCCGCGAGAGGAGTGCAAACGGTAAAAGAGGGGAGCGCAAACGTAAAAAAGCGAAGGGGCCCGCAGTGGGCCCCTTGTTGTTGGCGCTCGACGCCGCTATTTGGTGGCGGGGGTAGGGAAGTATTTGCTGTGCAGCAGCGGGTATTCGCTGCTCGCCAACACCTGGGTCAAGCCGGTCTGGAACTCCTTGACCAGCTCGTCGCTCACCGGATGGCTGAAGGCGAAGCAGAACTGCTCCGAGCTCAGCACCCACTGCTCCTTGAAGCGGGCGGGATCGAGTTTTTGTTCGACGATCAGCTGCTCCATGGTGGTCTTGTTGGTAGAGACCAGATCGACCCGGCCTGAGGTGAGCATCTTGAGCGCCTGTGCCAGCCGGTTGGCGGCCATCAGTTTGGTTTCGTCAAAGCCGTTGTTGAGCAGCAGTTGCTCCCCCACATCGGCCCGCACCGCTCCGATATTGAACGCCTTGGCATCGTCGAGCTTGGTGATGGTGATATTGCGATCGGCCAGCCCCACCAGCACGATCTCGGCATATCCGATGGGGCAGGCCCACTTGAACAGGGGGTCGCGCGCCTGGGTGCGGGCGGTGGAGAAGAGCACCGCATTGGGCTTTTGGGTCAGCAGGTAGTAACCGCGCGCCCAGGGCATGATGGTGACGGGCTGCGCCGGCGTATTGGTCTTTTTCCACACCAGTTGCAGCAGCTCGACTGCGAGGCCGGTGGGGGCACCGCTGGCATCGGCGTAGTTGTAGGGTTTGTACTCTTCGGTGATGTAGTGCAGTTTGCCGAGCTCAGGACTCGCCTGTGCGAGGGTGGCCAGCAGCGCCCCGGCCAATCCAATCCATGGTTTCATTTTTGCCATCCTGATCAAGGGAATATCTGCTCAAGTGTGACCAAGCTGGCCGATTTCGCCAAGGCGACGGAGCATGTTTGGCAAAAAAGCGCGGGTGCACAGTCCCATCCCGCGCCCAATGTCGGCGGCGATCAGGGCGTTAGCGCAGCGGCA
>NZ_JBFODP010000018.1:0-54509 GCF_040908375.1 Aeromonas sp. R2-3
CGATGGTAGTGTGGCATTCGCCATGCGAGAGTAGGACACTGCCAGGCACCCAATACAAGAAACCCCGCTCATCGAGCGGGGTTTTTTATTGCCTGAAAATCAGCAAATCGCCTGATAATTGCTCCGTTTTATTCCTCTCCCTTTGAATTCCTCGTCTTCCCCGTCTGTTTTACTCATAAAAAACGGTCGCAACAGCTTAAAATGGCGCTTTATTTGGTCGGAGATAGCCCATGTTTTGTCCAAAATGCGGCGGTCAAACCCTGCAGAGCGTCAGCCCCAAAGAGTTTCGCTGTGGCTGCGGTTTTCATTTTTTCCAGAATGTGGCGACTGCGGTGATGGTGGCGCTTTGCTGGCAGGACGAGGTGCTGGTTGCGGTGCGTGCCGGTAATCCGGGCAAGGGGTTGCTGGATCTGCCAGGCGGATTTGTCGATCCCGGCGAGTCGCTGGAGGGGGCGCTGGTGCGCGAGTTGCAGGAGGAGCTGGGGCTCGATGTTAGCGCTCATCCTTGCACCTATCTTGGCTCATTCCCCAATATCTACCCCTACGATGGCATCACCTATCACACCTGTGACACCTTCTTTGCCATTGTGCTGAGTGAAAAACCTGTCATCCAGCCGGCTGACGATGTGGCCGCCTGTCAGTGGTTGAAGATCAGCGATATCCCCTTGTCCCGCTTTGCTTTTGAATCGACGCGCACAGCTATGGCGCGGTTGCAGCAATCCCTTTTGCAAGCCTGATCCCTGCTGATGACGATGGGGATTGGCAGCGACCATCCCTGTCTCATCCTTGTCCGCTTTTGTCCCGCAGACGCCATTCGTCAGACGGTGAGTGGTATAGTCTGCAGTGGATCCGGATTCAAGGAGCATATCGTGAAGAAGATAGTTCTCATCTTGCTCGGCATCGCCGTGGCGGCCTTGCTGGCCATAGTGACGCTGATAAGCCTCATCGACCCCAATCAATTCAAGCCCCAACTGGCTGAACAGGTGCGCAAGAGCACGGGCCGGGAACTGGTGATGGCGGGGGAGATTGACTGGCGTTTCTGGCCGAGTCTCGGCCTCTCGCTGGATAAGGTGGCTCTGCGCAATCCGGCCGGTTTTGCCGAGCCGGATCTGGTTCGTTTCGAACAGGGGGAGGCCTCGGTGGCCCTGTTGCCGCTGCTCTCCCATCGTCTGGAGATCGGCAAGGTGACCCTGAGTGGCGCCCATCTCTTTATCCAGACCAAGGCGGATGGCAGCTCCAATCTGAGCGGACTGCTCAAAGATGCCACTGCTGATGCAAGCGAACCGGTCGCTCCTGCAGCCCCAGCGCCAACCGCTGACAGCAATCCCTGGCAGATCAGCTTGCAGGGTGTCGCGCTCTCCCAGGCCAGTGCGCTGGTACAGGATGATCGCAGCGGCACGTCGCTGCGACTGGATCGACTCGATCTCGATATGGGGCAGCTGGCCACCGGTCAGTGGGTACCTGTGACGCTGGCCGCCAAGGGGAGTGCCGACAAGCTCGCTTTCGATGTTAAAGGGCAGACCCAGATCAAGCTGGCGCAGGAGGTAATGGCGAGTGAACTGAAAGACTTGAGCCTCAGCGGCAGCCTGAGTGACCCGTCCCTGCGACTCGACAGTTTCTCCATCAAGGGAGACAGACTGGCCCTGGGTGAGTGGAGCAACCTCACGTTGGCGCTGAAGGGTGCCAAGGTAGAGGGGCAGCAAGCTTCACTGGCTGGTTCGCTGGAAGGAACGCTCAAGGGACGGCTCGACAAGGAGATGAAGCTTGCCGAACTCTCCGATGTGCTGCTGACCGCAGCGCTGGAAGGTGATGCGCTGCCGCGCCCGCAGATGAAGCTGAAACTAGCCGGCTTTGCCCGCGCCGAGATCGACAAGCAGTTGATTACCCTGAGCAAGCTGGTGATGAGTGCCGATGAGGCGCTGCTGAGTGGTGATGGAACCGTGCAGCTTGGTGCCGTTCCCGCAATCAGCTTCGATCTCAAGGGGGAGAAGCTGGATCTCGACAAATGGCTCGCCAAATCGGCACCGACTACGACCGCACAGGCGAAAGAGGACAAACCGGCGGCCAGCGCCCCCAACGCCGCTGCAAGTGGCAATAAAGCGGTAACCGGCAAGAGCGAAGCCCTCTCCGCGGTCGAACCCGATCTGGGCGCGATCAAGGGGATGGATCTGGATGGTCGGTTGCAGCTTGGCAGCCTGCGCCTGAAAGGGCTGGATCTCGGCGCAGTCGATCTGCAGGTGGCTCTGGCCAAGGGACTGCTGACGCTCAAACAGTTCAGCGCGACCGTGGCTGGCGGTCAGGTAAACGCGAAAGGAGTTCTCGACGCGCGCCAGCAGCCCGCCACCTACAAGGTGCACAAGCAGGTGGCCGGAGTGAACATTCGTCCCTTGCTGCAGACTCTGGCCCAGAGCGATCTGCTGGAGGGCAAGGGCGATCTCGATGTGCAGGTGCAGGGGCGTGGTCTCTCTGAGTTGGCACTGCGCAACGGGATGCAGGGCAAGGTTACCTTGAAACTGAGCGACGGTGCCCTGCATGGCATCAACCTGCCGGAGATGATCCGCGAGGCGCGGGCTACCCTCACCGGCAAGGGGGCCGAGCAGGTGAAGGAGGCGCGCAAGACCGACTTTAGCGCCCTGACCGCCAGCTTCCAGATTGCCAACGGCATCGCCCGCAGCAACGACATCCAGCTCTTTGCCCCGGCCTTGCGGGTCAAGGGTGAGGGGCAGACGGCGCTGGTGCCGGAGAGCCTCGACTTCCTGTTCCTCACCTCCATCGTCGAGAGCAGCAAGGGGCAGGGAGGCAAGGATGTGGACGAGCTGAAGGAGATCACCATTCCGGTGCGGATCGGCGGTCACTGGCAAGCTCCCAACTATCAGCTCGATGTGAAGGCGCTGCTCAGCAACAACAAGCTGCTGGAGGATAAGGCCCGCAAGGAGGCCGAACGCGGCCTCAAGAAGCTGCTGGGTGACAAGGCCGACAACGAGGCCGTCAAAGGGGTGGCCGACCAGCTGCTCAAGGGGCTGTTCAAATAGATGACGGTTCATATGGGCTGGCGGGAGCCGCGCCAATGCCGTTAGCGGTTGACCGGATGTCAGCGCCATTGAAAAATGGCGCTGACATTTTTTATGGCGCAGTGACCTGCTGCGCCTTGATCCGGAGTCATCTCGAGTTGAACCCATGCGCCTGATCCTGCTGCTCTGCTCCCTGATCTGCTACGGCATGGCGTATCCCGTGCTGGCCGGGCCGCTGGCTGATCGTCTGGCTGGCGCGCTGGCCAAGCAGGTTCCCGAACAGGCGCTGCCTCTTGACGAGGTGCAGCGGCTCGACCGGCGCCTGATTGTTCCCGACTCCCTCTCTCCCGCCTGGCAGCGCTACCCGCTGCGCCAGTTGCAGGCTATCTATCGCTACCAGCAGGAGTGTGGGACAGAGAATGACTTGCCCGCCGAGTGGCTGCCGCTGCTGCGGGCGCTTTGCGGCCAAGGGGCTGCGCCCTCGACCCGCTGGTTTGCCGCTCACCCCGTCTATCCGCTGGGCGGTTCCAGCGCCGCCCGCTGGCTGGCAGGTCATCCGGCGGCCGGGCTCGACGCTCTGCTCCATGTGCGGGAGCGGCGCGATCGGTTGGGGCAGCTTGGCGAGCTCGGCGATGACAACCTCGACGCCCTGCTGCGGGGCGAGCGTTGGTTGCTGCAATCGGGTCAGATCTGGCTGCTTGCCGATGGGCAGTGGCGCCGTTATGGCGCTGGGCAGTGGCAGCCGCTGGCCGAGCGGCTTGGTGTGACGCTGGATAGCCGCACTGCTGGTACTTGTGAAGAGCGAGTCGGAGCGATTTGCTTCAATACTCGCCCCACGCTTGGCTGGCAGTGGTTGGCGCTGGCCAGTTCCCTTGGTTTCATCCTGCTGCTGGGGTGGGCCAGCTGGCAGCGCTGGTGCCTGCTGCGGGAGCGGCGCGTCGCGTTGCAGATGCTGACCCACGAGCTGCGTACCCCCATCATGGCGCTCTCCGGCATCAGCGAGGAGCTGCGCCACGATTTCGACCGGCTGCCCCCTTCCGCCCAACAGAGCGTGGGTCAGCTGCTGGGTAGTGTCGCCCGCCTGCATCAGCTGGCACAGGCGAGTCGCCACTATCTGGCGGCTGAGACTCTGGAAGATGAGCGGGTGGCGGTCAGTATGGCCGAGTGGCTCACCCTGGCTTGTGAGCGGCATGGCGCCACCTTCTGTCTTGAGCGGGAGATGACTCTGGCGCTCCCCTTCTACTGGCTCGATCTCGCCCTCGACAACCTGCTGCGCAACGCCAACCAACATGGCCGCGCACCGGTTCGGATCTGTGCCAGCTGGCAGGCGGGGCGTTTAATCCTCGCAGTCAGCGATGGTGGCGAGCTGCCAAATTACCGGCTCGCCACCCTGCTACGCCGTGGTGCCCGTGCCGATGGTTTGGGGCTGGGGCTTGCCATCGTGCGCCATCTGCTGCGCCGTCTTGGCGGGCGCCTCGCCCTATCCGGCCCGCCCACTACCTTTACCCTGACGCTGCCCTGCCAACTCTGGAGCGACCCCGAATCATGAAAACCATCCTGCTTGTCGAAGACGAGGAGCTGCTGGCGGAGAACCTGCAACGCTATCTGACCCGCGAAGGGTATCGCTGCCTCTGGTGCGACACTCTGGCTGCGGCGGAACAGCAGTGGCTGGCGGCGGATCTGGTGTTGCTGGATCGCTCCATGCCGGAGGGGGATGCCCTCGACTGGCTGCCCCAGTGGCTGGCACGAAAGGCGCTGCCGGTGATCGTGCTCACCGCCAGGGTGGAGGTGAGCGATCGGGTGGCCGGGCTCGATGCGGGGGCGCGCGACTACCTGACCAAACCCTTCTCCCACGATGAGCTGCTGGCGCGGATCCGGGCACAGTTGCGTCAGCTGGGGGATGGCACTCGGGCGGTGGGCGGCTTGCAGCTTCATCCCGCCCGGATGCAGGCGAGCTGGCAGGATGCAGAGGTGAGCTTTACCCCCACCGAGTTTGCCCTGCTCACCCTGCTGGTGCGGATGGCGGGGCGGGTGCTGAGCCGGGAGGAGATCCTCAACCGGGTATGGGGCTATCAGGCGTTTCCCTCCACCCGCACCGTTGATACCCATATTCTGCAACTGCGCCAGAAGCTGCCAGGGCTGGCCATCGAGACGGTGCGCGGCATCGGCTACCGGCTGGAGGTGCCAGCGTGAAGCGTGCAACGCTGGCCGCGCTGCTGTTGGCTCTAAGCGCTGGCTGCGTTATGGCAACTGAACGTGCCGATCCACTGCAACCGGCTACCCTGGCGCTGTTGCAGGGGGATAACCGGCACGCCTGGCAATCTTTGCAGCAGGCTTGGCCTGCGCTCACAAGTGATGCCGAGCGCCGTAGCTGGCAGGGGATGCTGGCTGCGCTGAGTGCCCAGCACTGCGGCAAGGATTTCCCGCTGACCTTGCCTGATGGGGTGAGCGAGCTGCGCCTTGAGCTGATCCAGCGCGATGCGCCACTGTTGCGGGACTATCGGGTGCAGCTGACCGGCGAGGGGCCCATCACCGCCGCTGAACTTATCGATCCCGCTGGCCGCGACCGGCTGGCAGGCGCCCAGTGGGAGGCGGAAGAGAATAAAGGGGTCAGGGTTGTCGGGGCCGATCTACCGACGCCTTTACCAGTCGGGCTCTATCAGCTGCGGCTGACGGTGGCGGGTAAGGAGTGGCAGGTGGCACTGCCGCTGCCTGCGGTGCAGGATCTGGACTGGCTCTCCCGCTCGCCACAGGCGGTAGCCAATCCCCCCGCCAATCCCGCTTCCTGTACGCCGCTCTGGCTTGAGCAGACTGTGCTGGCCCGCCCGCAATATTCCCTGCTCTGGTGGCACCGCATTGCGCCCGATGAGCCGGTGAACTGGCCTGCTGCCACGCCCGACAGCTGGCGTACCCTTTCGCTGGTGCAGACCAGCCAGCGCGGCCAGCTGGTGTTGCAGCTAAGCCACAGTCAGGCTGGGCCGGTTGAGTAATGGTCGTCGTGATGGTCAGTTGCACGCAATCCTGACATTGGCCTGACAATCGCAGGCGGCCAATCTGCTGAAATGGCGATTCCCGTGTCTTATCAGGAATCACCGACCATGACTCTTCTTCCCGTGCTAACGAGCCGGATCCGCCCGCTGCTGCTGTTGGCGCCGCTGTTCTCCTTGCCTGTCGAGGCGCTGACCCTGGCCAACGATCAGTGGCACATCGAGCTGGATCCCGCCACCCTGGCGGCCGAGGCTGTGCTGCCATCGGGCAAGCACCTTGCCATCTCCTCTCCCGGCCCGCGTCAGCCGGTCACCGCCTTGCAGCAGGAGGGGGAGCGTGTCAGCTGGCTGACTCGTGCCGATGGCGAGGTGCGAGCCTCTGCCCGTCTCGAGGGCAATCGTCTGATCCTCAGCTTGAGTCGTGCGAGTGCTGGCGAACTGGTGTGGCCACGGGTGCCGGCAAGGGCGCAGGCGCTGATGCTGCCGATCCACGAGGGTTTTCGCATCCCGGTTGATCATCCCGCGTGGCGCAAGGCGCTGGCGGAGGAGTATCAGGGGATCAACACCACCGAGGATCTCACCCTGCCGCTGGTCGGGCTGGATTACGGTGATCAGCAGCTGGCGATCCTCTTTGCCAACCCCTTCAACAACCGGCTCACCTTTGCCCCCAAGCAAGATGGCATTGCCCTGACGGCGACCCATAGCGTCAATCGCCTCAATCTTGCTGCCCCCTATGAGGTGGCGGTCTCGCTGCAGCCGGGCAACGACTGGCTGGCGGCGGGCAAGGCCTATCGCAACTGGCTGCAGGAGCGGGGCGAGCTGGTCTCGCTCGAGAGCAAGCTTGCGGCGGTGCCGGATGGCAAGCGGCTGATCGGTGCCTCTCATCTCTACCTCTGGGGCGAGCGACTGCTGGTGCCACAGGATGTGAAGAGCTGGCCCGCGCTGCGCCGCCTGATCCCCGCCGACTGGCTCAAGGGGGAGAGTAAGAGTGCGCTGCAAGCGCCCGATCTTGAGCGCAACCGCTATCTGCAAAATCTGGTGCTGACCGGAGTTGAGCAGGCGCTGGCGCTGCGCCATCCGGGTCAGCAACCGGCCGATTTCGCTGCCCGGCGCACGCTGGCGGCCACGCAACTGGGGGCTGCGCTCAACGAGCCGCAGAGTTGGGGTGATGGCAGCTCTGCCAAGATGATCGCTGCTCTCAAGCAGGCTGGACTACCCAAACTCTGGCTGGGGCTGCCCCAGTGGACCGCCGGTTTTGCTGCGCCAGAGGGGATTGAATTTGCCAAACAGGCGGGCTATCTCATCGCACCTTACGACTCCTACGATACCGCGCTGCCGGAGGGGAATCGCCAGCAGAGCTGGCTCACCGCCCAGATGGGGCAGGATATCTATCTGCGCTGCGGCATCATGCTGGAGAACGGACGGCGCAAGAGCGGCTTTCAAAACAGCGGCGTCTACACCAATCAGGCCTGTGAGCGCCCGGTAATGGAGCAGCGAGTGCCCAAATTGCAGCAGGCGAGCCACTACAACAGCTGGTTCCTCGATGTGGCGGCGACCGGCATGGTGTTTGACGACTTCGACCCGGCCAAGCCGACCAGCCAGGCGCAGGATGCGCAAAACCGGATGGCCGGGATGGCGTGGATTGCCAGGAGTCAGGGTGTGCTGGTGGGCTCCGAGGAGGGCGGCGCGGTAGCCAACCGCACCGCGGCCTTTGCCCACGGCCCCCAGACCAGCGGCTTTGGCTGGCAGGATCCCGATATGCGCCGCAACAAGCGCTCTCCCTACTATCTGGGAGCCTGGTATCCCGACTATCAGCCCGCGTTCTTCTTTCGCCAGAGCCATCTAAAACCTGAGTATCAGGGGCTCTACTTCGATCCGGCGCTGCGGTTGCCGCTGTTCCAGAGCGTCTTTCACGACAGCATAGTGACCACCCACCACTGGACGATGGACAGCCTCAAATTCAGGGAGAGCCGTCAGGTGACCGAACTGTTGCAGCAGCTCTACAACGTGCCGCCGCTGCTCAACCTCAGTCTGGATAGTGCCAGCGCGCGCATTCCCTACCTCAGGGGGCTCGATGCCTTCTTCCGCCCGCTGCATGAGCGGCTCTACAACCAGCCCCTCACCGGTTTTCGCTGGCTCGATAAAAGAGGTGTGGTGCAGCAGAGCGAATTTGCCGATGGCACTCGACTGATAGCCAACTTCGGCCCAGCCACCGAGCTGGCAGGGATAAAACTGGCCGCTCAAAGCGTGCTGGCGCTGCTGCCCGATGGCTGCCAGCAGCAGTTTGTCTCGCAACCGGATGGCGCCCGCTAATCGGGCGTTCTGGCTTCTATTTTATCAGAGGATGATGTGGCAGAACTTTTCATGCATAGATGAACGTTCTGCAAAATAGATGAGAGGTAGTTCTGATGATTGAGGGTGAAGTGATTAGAGAGGTAAACCATCCGGCGTGGCCGCTGGTCTGGCAGGTCTATGGCGAGAGTTTTCCCCGCTACGAGCAGCGCCAGTCACAGCATCAGCCCCAGAAGATGCGGGATCCTCGCTATCACTGCCAAATCTTTTATCAGGACGGCCTGCTGCTCGGTTTTATCTTCTGGTGGGCGTGTGGCGAGCAGATCTATATCGAACATCTGGCCATCAATCCGGCGCTGCGCGGCCGCAACTACGGCAGCCGCCTGCTGGCCGAATTTTGCGATCGGGCTGGCAAAACCGTCATTCTCGAGATCGATCCGCCAGAGGATGAGATTGCCATTCGTCGTCTGCGCTTCTATCAGGGGCTGGGCTTTTGCCTCAACGATTATGCTCATGTGCACCCGCCCTATCATTCTGATTATCAAGGACATGCGCTGCGGGTGTTGAGCTATCCGGGGCTCCTTGAGGAAGAGGCCTATCAGCGTTTCAACCAGATGCTGGTGGAGACGGTGATGGAGCACGGCTTGAGTTGTAAAACGGGGATGTTCATTGCGAGATGAAGGGGGGATTATCCCCCCCTCCTAATTTCAACTATTCATAGACTGATGTCGCGGTCAGCAACTGATCTGCAAAGGTAAAAATTTCATCGATCGAGGAAATAGGATGCCTAGTCTCTTTTTTGTCAGCGTCAAATAAACCGATATATTTCTGCCTTGCATTGAAATGCAACCGGCATAACGGCTTGCGATTATTATCGTCGAGGAGAATACCAAAATAACTTTGGGTATCTCTTGCCGCAATTCTTGTTACATCAAATCGCTGTCTCAGAATTGCTTTGACAACATTAAAGCCTTCCATCTCTTCAATCGTTGTATCGACCTTTGATTTTTCCTCACTACAGCCTTCGCCATTATTGTTATCACTTGATGGATTACTATCAAATGCCGGTTGGATAGTTGAGGAGTTGACACTGCCACCAATCGCAGATTTCAATCTTGCATTGATGCTGTCATTCAGGAATTGGCTAAGTGCCTTCTTGGTGATGTCGGTAAAGGACTGTTTGACCTTTGCCGTCAGTACACCGTCATAGATTCTGGATGCAAAAAACTTAACAAAGTCTTCTTCCGGTGAGCCAAATTGTTCGGCTAGCAATTTTTTGATCTGGCTAAGGTACTTCAGTTCGCCAGCTGCATCGACAACTGAATCAACATCGAAAGAGGTTTTGGTTAGTTTTAATACCTCAGGCACTATGTGTTCATCTATGTCTTCCAGATCGAGTGTCAAAAAAGGTTTTTCGTCCATTTTGTTTGGGGCATCAAGGTCTGTGTAGAACTCATATTGTGCCCCATTGGTAAGAATGCCGATTCGAGCATTGGTAACTGAAAAATAGCGAAAGAGTTGACCAGAGTGCTTGGCCGAGAGTTTTTCACTGTATTTTTTACACTCAACCAGAATTTGCACTTGGCCATCTTTGAGAATGGCGTAGTCAACCTTTTCCCCTTTTTTGATGCCTGTATCTGCGGTGAATTCCGGAATCACCTCCGTAGGGTCAAACACATCATAACCAAGTACACGATTGAGAAATGGCATGACAAATGCGTTTTTGGTTGCTTCTTCTGTGGTGATCATCGATGACTGTTGAGCAATCTTTTTGGCTAGACTCTGTAGCTGCTCTGAAAAATCCATTGTTTCCTCTCTGCGCTGGGACTGGAATTGTTGAGTTGATATTCACCCGTCATATCTGGCCAAAATCAGGTGAGGTCATAGAGACGGTTTATCTCTACGTATATTCAGCAAAGTGCCATACGATTCCAAGGCTGGTATGCCTGAAACAGGATCCAGCTCACCGCTATTGAGTGTTATATGAAGAAAATATGAGCTTGTAGCTGACATTTATATTAAAAAGGGGCGCCCAAGCGCCCCTTTCTCGTTGAACCTGCTGTGGTTTATCTCACTCCCCCAGCAGTAGTTGCCAGACCGCCAGCACATGGCCTCGTTCGGTCAGTAACTGATCGTCGCTCACCTTGCGGGAGATCTCCGAGAGGTTGAGGCGATGGCCGAGGTTGCGGATCTCCAGATAGGCCTGCTTCAGCCCCTCCGCCTGCTCCAGCGTCAGCACCCCCGCCATCACGCACTCATCGAAGATGCGCACGTTATCGGACCAGCGGGTGAGGGCGTCGGGCTCGCCGCAGGCGTGGGCCAGCACCAGATACTGGGCGATAAACTCGATATCCACCATGCCGCCGGGGGACTGCTTGAGGTCGAACTCGCCGGCACCGGCTTTGAGCAGGTGATCCCGCATCTTCTGGCGCATCTCGCGCACCTCGCGGGCCAAGGTCGGCAGCTCCCGCTCCTTGGCCAGCACATCGCGGCGGATACGGGCAAACTCGGCAACGATGGTGTCATCGCCATAGATGGGGCGAGCCCGCACCAGCGCCTGATGTTCCCAGGTCCACGCCTCGTTTTGCTGATACTGCTCGTAGGCCGAAAGCGACGAGACCAGCAGGCCGGAGTCGCCGGAGGGACGCAGCCGCATATCGATCTCGTAGAGAATGCCGGACGGGGTGCGGGTGCTGAACAGGTGCAGGATCCGCTGGGCGAGGCGCAGGTAGAACTGGCGGCTGTCGATGGGCTTGCGACCATCTGTGTAGCTGTTGGGGTCACCGCCGTGCAGGAATACCAGGTCGAGATCCGAGCCGTAACCCAACTCAATGCCACCCAGCTTGCCGTAGGCCACCACCGCAAAGCCGCGCTGGCCGCTGGTTGCCACCTCGGGCGGCGCCCCGTAGCGCTCGCTCATCTGGGCCCACGCCTGATTGACCACCTCCTCGGTGATCGCCTCCGCAAGCCAGGTGAGGTGGTCGCTCACCTTCATCAGCGGCAGGGCGCCGGCGATGTCGGCGGCCACGATGCGCAGCAGCTGCACCTGCTTGAACTGGCGCAGCGCCTCCATCTGCTGCTCCACGTCCTCTTCGGGGATGCGCAGCAGGAACTGGCGCAGTTGGGGCTTGTACTGGTCGAGCGGGGTGGGGTGGTAGAGGTGCTGGGGATCGAGCAGCTCGTCCAGCAAAATCGGGTAGCGGGCCAGTTGCTCGCTCACCAGATGGCTGGCGTCGCACAGCCGCACCAGCTGGCGCAGGGCGCCCGGGTTCTCCGCCAGCAGTTGCAAATAGGCGCTGCGGGTGAAGATGCGGGTCAGCAGCTCACAGACCCGTTCGAACAGGCGGGCGGGTTGCTCGCTGGCGACCACCAGCCGCAGCAGCTCCGGCATCAGCCAGTCCAGCGCGATGCGCCCCTGCGGCCCTACCTGACGGCGCTTGTACTCCTCCTTGAAACGCAGCAGCGCGGCACAGAGCGGGGCGGGCTCGGCCACCCCCTGCGCAGTCAGCAATTTTTCCAGCTCGGCGGCGTCGAGCTCGGTGCGCCAGAGATCGAGCCAGAGCTGCTCCAGATGGGCGGGGGCCTCCTTCTCTTCCCCCACCACGGCGGCGAACTCCTGATGGACGGCGGCCATCTCCTCGTCCAGATGAGCCATAAAGGCGTCCCAGTCAGCAAAACCCAGAGCTGCGATCAGCCGTTGGCGATCCCGCTCCTCGGTGGGCAGGGTCTGGGTCTGCTGATCGCCGATCTCCTGCAGGATGTTTTCGACCCGGCGCAGGAAGCGATAGGCCGTCAGCAAGCGGTCGCAATGGGCGGATTCGAGGGCGCCACATTGGGCGATGGCGGCCAGCGCTTCGGGCAGGTGACGCACCCGCAGCGCCGGCTCGCGCCCGCCTCGGATCAGTTGCAGCGCCTGGGCGATAAACTCCACCTCGCGAATGCCGCCTGCTCCCAGCTTGATGTTGCCCTCCAGCCCCTTGCGGCGCACCTCGGCGGCGATCATCGCCTTCATCTGGCGCAGGCCGTCGATAACGCCAAAGTCGATATAGCGGCGAAACACGAAGGGGCGAAGCATCTCGGCCAGCTCCACCGCGTGCTCGCACTGGGGCCCCAGTACCCGCGCCTTGACCATGGCGTAGCGCTCCCAGTTGCGGCCGTGGTGCTGGTAGTAATCCTCCATGGCGGCGAAGGAGATGGCGAGCGGCCCCGCATCGCCAAAGGGGCGTAAGCGCATATCGACCCGGAACACCTGACCATCCTGGGTGGGCTGGTGGAGGGCGTTGATGATGCGCTGGCCCAGCTTGATAAAGAACTGCTGGTTGGCGAGCTCGCGTCGCCCGCCAACCGTGTAGCCGTTCTCGGGGAAGGTGAAGATAAGGTCGATGTCCGAGGAGAAGTTCAGCTCGCCGCCCCCCAGCTTGCCCATACCGAGGATCAGCAGCGGTTGCGGGTTGCCATTGCCATCCATCGGGGTGCCCAGCTCGCCGCACTGTTTGGCGTAGAGCCAGTCGCGGGCAGAGCAGATCAGCGTATCTGCCAGCTTGGTGAGGTGGATAAAGCTCTCTTCTACTTCAGCGTGGCCCAGCAGCTCGCGCCAGGCGATCACCAGCATGCGGCTGCGGCGGAACTGGCGCAGGATGCGCTTGAGCGCCTCTTCATCACTCACCTCGGCGAGCAGGGCGGTCAGATCGCTCTGGTAGGCGGGCCAGCGCTCGGAGCGCTCCAGATCCCCGGAGGCGAGCAGTTCGGTCAGCAACTCTGGCTGTTTGAAGAGGGAGTCGGCGACAAAATCGGAGAGGCCGAGCAGGGTCAGCAGGGGCTGGCGAACGGGCTCGGGCTGGTTGCCATAGTCGGGGGCCAGTTCGATCAGCCGTTGCCATTGGCGCTCGGCCTGTTCTTGCAGCAGGGGGGAGAGGGCAGAGAAAGAGGGAGAAAGCTGGGCCACGGTTGCCGTCCTTGTGGTTCACGACAGCGGGTTAACGACACGGGGTTAACAACGCTGCCGGTTCAAAATGGTGGCTGCCAATCTAGCACTGTCAGGCCCCCGCGTCACAGCGCAGGGGCGAGAAGCATGATCCGGTGGGAATTATTGGCCGCCAGTCAATCAGGTGCGCTGGTAGATGGCAGGGTTGTAGATCTCCATCAGGCTGTCTGGACTTGCTGGGGGCGCAAAGCCAAAACCGGCATAGAGGCCGTGAGCATCAGAGGTGGCGAGAGCGAGACGCCGTAATCCCTGCAACTCAGGATGGTCGACAATGGTTGCCACCAGTGCCTTGCTGTAACCCCGGCAGCGGTACTCAGGCAGCACGAAGACATCGGCCAGATAGCCAAAGGTGGCCTTATCGGTGATGACCCGGGCGAAGGCAACCTGCTGACCATCGACATAGCCGCCAACGCAGAGGGAGTGGTTGATGGCCCGCACCACAGTGCTGTGGGGAATACCACGGCACCAGTAAGCCTCTTCGGAGAGAAAACGGTGGATCAGCGGCACATCGAGCCGCCCCTTGTCGTCACTGAGCTCGAGTGGTGGGTGCATTGCATTCTGCTGCATATTGGCTCCTTGCCGTGCGCTGGAAATGAGAAAGGCCCCCTCAAGGGGCCTTCCAGTCTAACCGGATTGGGGCATGAAAACAGTCAGACGAGTTTGAAGGACTGGATCTGGCTGTCGAGCTCCTTGCTGTGCTGCTCGACTAGCTCGGAGGCCTCTTGCAGCTCGCGCAGCACCACGACGGAGCCTTCGGCGATCTGCTTGACCTGCTCCAGATTGCCGCGCATCTCTTCGGCGACCGAGCTCTGTTGCTCGGAGGCGGCGGCGATGTGGCGGTTCATGTCGGCGACACCCTGTACCCGCTGCACTATGGTGGCGAGCTGGGTACCGGCCTGGGTCACCTGTTCCACCCCCTTGTCGGCCTGCTGTACGCTTTGGGCCATCAGCTCGCCAGCCTGGTGGGCATTGCCCTGCAGCTGTTCGATCATCTTCTGGATCTCGACGGTGGCGGCCTGAGCCCGGTTGGCCAGTTCACGCACTTCGGAGGCCACCACGGCAAAGCCACGACCCGCTTCACCGGCGCGAGCCGCTTCGATGGCCGCGTTAAGTGCCAGCAGGTTGGTCTGCTCCGAGATGCCGCGAATGGTGTCGACTACCGAGCCAATGCGCTCGACCCCCTGCTCCACCTCGTTGACCACGGTGGCGGAGCGTTGGATGTTGCCGGAGAGGGTGTCGATGGTGCTGACGGTATCGGCGACGCAGCGGCTCCCCTCTTCCGCCAGCTGGCTGGTTTCGGCGGTGGCGTGAGAGGCCTGATCCGCATGGGCGGCCACTTCGCGAATGGCGCCGACCATCTGGCTCATGGCGCTGGCCAGCTGTTCGATCTGGGTGAACTCTTCGTTGATCGCTTCGTTGGCCTCTTCCATGCAAAGGGTCACCTGGGAGGCGATGTCGTTGAGCTCCTTGCAGGCGGCGCGCTGGTTGCCAAACACCTCTTTGAGATTCTCCTGCGAGTGGGAGACCGCCTTGGCGATGTCACCGAATTCGTCACGAGACTTGAGCAGTACCTTGTGGCTGAGGTCCCGCTTGGCGAAGCGCTCCAGCAGGCCCACCAGATAGTGCACCTGCTTGACCATCAGGCGGGAGCCGGTGAGCAGCAGGATCACGAACAGCAGCCCCATGATGGCGGTCTCCATCAGACCGGTCCAGAGCAGGCGATTGGAGATCGCATCCGCCTTGGCGGGATCGAGCCCTTCGCTGAGCAGGGTCGCTTCCAGATTGTTGGCGTCAAACCAGAGTTTTGTCAGTAGCAGGAGGGTACTGAACACCATCAGCAGCACCACTTTGGGTACCAACCGGATGTTGCTCATTCTTTTCTCCAGCAGGTTCAGCTGCATTGTCATTCTCCTTTTAAAAGCCGTTTTTTCCTTTGCCCTCAGGACTATCGGCATTATCTTCTCTTTTATTAATTTGCACTGTGCTTAAAGTTGGAAAATGTATGCGACATCACTTAACTCATCTGCGGGCGATGGATCTGCTGATGGCATTTCTGTCGATAATCTCGGTTGTGCTGGTGACGGCCCGCTGGTGGGGCCATGAGAGCCTGACACCACAGACCCTACAGCTCTTCTATGACCTCGACAGCCTGATCTGCTACTTCTTCCTCGCGCACTTTGCTTATGGCTGGATCCGGGCCTCCGATCGCAAGGCCTATTTCAAGGCCAACTGGATCTATCTGCCGGGTAGCCTGCCGATGGCGGAGCAGTTGCGCTGGGCGCGGTTGATCCAGCTTTGGCGGGTCTATCAGCTGTTCAAGGAGCACCCGGATCTCTGGGCCATGTTCCGTCGCGAGCGCAACGAGACCACCCTCTCCGGCATCCTGTTCCTCTTCTTCCTGCTGCTGGGGGTGGGCTCCGGCGTCATGTACTGGATTGAGTCGGGCCAGCCCGGCAGCCAGATTGAGACACCCTATGACGCGTTCTGGTGGACGCTGGTGACCCTCTCGACAGTGGGTTACGGGGATCTGGTGCCCAAGACCGAGGAGGGGCGGTTTGTCGCCAGCCTGCTGATCCTGTTTGGGGTCGGTCTGTTCGGTGCCATCAGCGGTTTTATGGCCAGCCTGTTTTTGCAGCCCAACAAGGGGGATGGCGAGACCGACAAGTGGCGTCATCACTACAACAACCAGCAAGAGGAGCTGCTGCGGGAGATCCGCGCCCTGCGCAGCGAGGTGCAGGAGCTGAAAAACAAGTGAGGCCGCGGACGGGCAAGTTGCGAGGTGACTCGCAACTCTGCGCTCTTTAATCCGGGGGAGGTGCTTTTTCTTTGCTTGTCCTTTAACCTGCTGGCGGCTTAACATTCAACCTCTTGTCCAAACCTGAAAAAGAGAACCGATCGACCATGCGCGCCCTTCTCGGGATTTTGATCTGCTTGTGTGCCCAACAGGCACTGGCCGATACCCGTTATGTTTCAGACAACATCTTTACCTATATCCACAATGGCCCGGGTACCCAGTACCGGATCCTTGGCAGCGTCAAGGCTGGTGAACCGCTGGAGGTAAAGGCGGTGAACAGCGAGGCCGGTTTCACCCAGGTGGTGGACGGTCGTGGCCGCGAGGGGTGGATCAAGAACAGCGAACTGCAGAGCCAGATCAGCCTGCGCGAGCGTCTGCCCCAGGTGGAAAAAGAGCGCGATGAGCTTAAAGATCGCCTGCAGAACCTCAACGGTGACAACGAGAAACGCTTCACCGAGAAGGATGGTCAGATCGCTGCCCAGAGCAAGGAGATCGCCGCCCTCAAGGCCCAGCTGGTCAGTCAGGGTGAGGAGATGAGCAATCTCAAAGAGCAGAATGATGCCCTGACCCAGAGCTACGACAACCAGGAGCACGACATGCAGATGGATTGGTTTATCCGTGGTGGTGCAATGGTGGGTGCCGGTATTCTGCTTGGCATCCTGCTGCCCATGCTGCCCCGTCGTCGCAGCCGCGGCGATCGCTGGATGAACTGACAGCATCTGGCTGAATGAATTGCTGAGAAGGGTCGCCGTGGCGGCCCTTCTTTTTTTGGGCACATTGGAGACATCCACTATTGGACGGAATGCGTGACTGCTTTGCGATAGAGAGGCGGTGGCAGATCGTATACAAAATGAAGTCAGATGACCCTCACCCTTGCTGGCGTATTGGCTTCAAAAGGGAATTCATGGGGGGAATGAGCGATCTTTGTTAAAGAGTGGCAACAAATTCATTTCATATAGGGTGCAACATTGTATACATTATCGGCGTTTCGGCGGCGCGTCCGCCTTTGTCGATATCAGCCCTAGGGCGTACAGGAAGACCCCATATGTTCAAAGCTACTCAAGTGCTTGCCGCTGACTATATCCCCTCCGATCTGGCCGCCCTGCGCGAAGCCATCACCCAGAACTATGTGGTGGATGAAAATGCCTATCTGGCCGAACTGTCGGCCATGCTGCCGGGGGATGGCGCCTCGCTGGAGCAGGTGACCCAGCGTGCCCGTACTCTGGTGACCAAGGTGCGCAAGGAGAGCGGCTCCGGTGACGGTATCGACGCCTTCCTGCAGGAGTACAGTCTCGATACCCAGGAGGGGATTATCCTGATGTGTCTTGCCGAGGCGCTACTGCGCATTCCCGATGCCGAGACCGCCGATGCCCTGATCAAGGACAAGCTCTCCGGCGCCAACTGGTCATCTCATTTCCGCAAGAGCGACTCTACTCTGGTCAACGCCTCCACCTGGGGGCTGATGCTGACCGGCAAGATCATCAAGCTCGACAAAAAGCTCGACGGCAACCCGGCCAACCTGCTGGGGCGCATGGTCAACAAGCTGGGGGAGCCGGTGGTGCGCTCCGCCATGTACGCCGCCATGAAGATCATGGGCAAGCAGTTCGTGCTGGGTCGCGACATGAAAGAGGCGCTCAAGGCGAGCCGCAAATCCCGCGAGCTGGGCTACACCCACACCTACGACATGCTGGGTGAGTCGGCGCTGACCATGCAGGATGCCGATAAATATCTGACCGATTACCGCAACGCCATCGAGGCGGTGGGCAACGAGCGGATCAGCGACGGCGGCCCGGCCCCCTCCATCTCCATCAAGCTGTCGGCACTCCATCCGCGTTATGACGTGGCCAACCGCGAACGGGTGCTCGGCGAGATGTGCGAGCGGCTGGTGGGGCTGGTGCGTCTGGCCCGCGACAAGGATGTGGCCATCAGCATCGATGCCGAGGAGATGGACCGCCTCGAGCTGTCGCTGGACTTGTTCGAGCAGCTCTACCGCTCCGATGCCAACCGCGGCTGGGGCAAGCTCGGCATGGTGGTGCAGGCCTACTCCAAACGCGCCCTGCCGGTACTCTGCTGGCTCACCGCACTGGCTCGCGAGCAGGGTGACCTCATTCCGGTTCGCTTGGTAAAAGGCGCCTACTGGGACAGCGAACTGAAATATGCCCAGCAGGCGGGCCTGCCCGGCTACCCGCTGTTTACCCGCAAGGCGGGTACCGATATATCCTACCTCGCCTGCGCCCGCTACCTGCTGAGCGAGCCGACTCGCGGCTTTATCGCCCCCCAGTTTGCCACCCACAATGCCAATACCGTGGTCAGCATTCTGGAGATGGCCGGTGATCGCCAGTTTGAATTCCAGCGTCTGCACGGTATGGGGGAGGAGCTGCACAACGCGGTGCTGAACGACAATCCCGGTCTGCACTGCCGCATCTATGCGCCGGTTGGCGCCCACAAGGATCTGCTGCCCTATCTGGTGCGCCGCCTGCTGGAGAACGGGGCCAACACCTCCTTTGTTCACAAACTGGTGGACCCCAACACCCCGGTCGACTCCCTGGCCGAGCATCCGCTGCGCACCCTCAAGCGCTACTCCGGCTTTGCCAACGACCGGATTCCGCAGCCGGTGAACCTGTTCAGCGACCGCAAGAACTCCAGCGGCGTCAACATGAACATCCTCTCCATCCAGCGACCCTTCTTCGCCCGCTTGAAAGAGCTGGAGAGCAAGCAGTGGCTGGCGGGCCCCATCGTCGATGGCGAGACCCTCAAGCGCAGCGAAGCCCGCACCGTGCTGAGCCCGCAGGATGTGAGCCTCACCGTCGGCAAGATCCACTGGGCCGACGAGCAGGCGGTGGAGCAGGCCTTGGCATCTGCTCACGCTGCCTTCCCGCGCTGGCGTGAAACCCCGGTGAGCGAGCGTGCCGCCGCGCTGGAGAAGCTGGCGGATCTGCTGGAAGCGAACCGCGAGCAGTTTGTCTCCCTCTGTACCCGCGAGGCGGGCAAGCTGCTGCAAGATGGCATCGACGAGGTGCGTGAAGCGGTCGATTTCTGCCGCTACTACGCGGTGCAGGCCCGCAGCCTGATGGGGCAGGCGACCCTGCTGCCCGGCTACACCGGCGAGCAGAACGAGCTGTTCCTGCAGGGGCGCGGGGTGTTTGTCTGCATCAGCCCGTGGAACTTCCCGCTGGCGATTTTCCTCGGCCAAATCGCTGCGGCGCTGGCCACTGGCAACACCGTCATTGCCAAACCGGCGGAGCAGACCGGCCTTATCGCCCATCTGGCGGTGACTCTGGCCCATCAGGCCGGTATTCCGGGCGACGTGCTGCAACTGCTGCCTGGTGACGGCGCCACCGTGGGTGCCAAGCTGACAGCGGATCCGCGCATCGGCGGCGTCTGCTTCACCGGCTCCACCGAGACCGCCAAGCTCATCAACATGACCCTGGCCCAGCGCGATGGCGCCATCCTGCCACTCATCGCCGAGACCGGCGGCCAGAACGCTATGATCGTTGACTCCACCGCCCTGCCGGAGCAGGTGGTGCGCGACGTGGTGAGCGCCGCCTTCCAGAGCGCCGGTCAGCGCTGCTCGGCCCTGCGGGTGCTCTATCTGCAGGAGGAGATTGCAGAGCGGGTGCTGGAGATCCTCACCGGCGCCATGCAGGAGCTGAAAGTGGGCAACCCGGCCGAGCACAACACCGACGTCGGCCCGGTGATCGATGCCGATGCCAAGGCCGGTCTCGATGCTCACCTCGCCTACATGATCCCGCGTGCTCGCCTGATCGCCCAAGCACCGATGCCTGCCGCGACCATGGAAGGGCACTTTGTCCAGCCGACCGCACTGGAGATCGGCTCCATCCGCGAGCTGGCCAAGGAGCAGTTCGGCCCCATCCTGCACGTGGTGCGCTACGCCACCCGGGATCTGGACAAGGTGATCAGCGACATCAACGGCACCGGCTACGGTCTGACGCTGGGGATCCACAGCCGCAACGAATCCCACGCCGAGGAGCTGGCAAGCCGCATCAACGTCGGCAACGTCTACATCAACCGCAACCAGATCGGCGCCATGGTCGGGGTGCAGCCGTTCGGCGGCCAGGGGCTCTCCGGCACCGGCCCCAAGGCGGGTGGCCCCCACTATCTCGGGCGGTTTGTTACCGAGAAGACCCGTACCATCAACACCACGGCGGTGGGCGGCAACGCCTCCCTGCTGGCGATGGGCGATGCCTGATCGGCGCAGCGAGAGAACGATTGACAGCAGGCCGCCTTCGGGCGGCCTCTTTGTTGGTGTGCTCCTCTTGCTCGCCGGTTTTGGCCCCGGCGGGACGAAGATCGGAGGCGATTTTGTTGTGGCGGCGGGGTCGTCAGTGGCGCTTGCCAGTCGTAAGATGGGGCCCATTCGCGCTATTTTGCCCCTGCTGCAGCCTGCTGTGACCGTGGCGTTGTTTAATCTGACTTAACGAGAGTGTTTATCCGATGTCATTAAATGAACAAGCCCGCTGGTTTGTCGTGGCGGGTGACCATCAAATCCTGCTCGATGAGGCGGGTCAGGTGCCGAGCGGCGTGAAGGCGTGCCTGCCCGTAGCGCTGGCCGGTGCCCGTTTCGAGCGTTTTGATGAGTGGCAGGGGCTGCCCTGCTATCTGCTCGATCTGGGTGATGAGGCCGACACGAGCGCTATGAGCCCGCTGCGCCAGCTGATGGTGGCGGGAGACGAAGAGGGCTTTCGCCTCGCCGGTCGTGCCTGGCAGCTCGTTACCTTCCGCCGCACCCACCGTTTCTGCGGTGAGTGCGGCGCCCCCATGACCCCGAAGGCGGGGGAGTGGGCGCAGGTGTGCCACCACGGCCACACGGCCTATCCGCGCATTTCACCCTGTATCATAGTGGCGGTGCGCAAGGGGCCGGAGATCCTGCTGGCGGCCCATCGTCGTCACTATCAGGCGGACGATCCCATGTATACCGTGCTGGCCGGCTTTGTGGAGGCGGGAGAGAACCTTGAGCAGTGCGTGGCACGGGAGGTGTTCGAGGAGAGCGGCATCCGGGTGTGCAATGTGCGCTATGTGGCGAGCCAGCCCTGGCCATTCCCCCACAGCCTGATGATGGGCTTCACCGCCGACTACGAGAGCGGCGAGATCCGGGTGCAGGATGACGAACTGGTCGCCGCAGCTTTCTTTGCTGCTGACCGCTTGCCGCGCTTGCCACCCCACGGCACCATTGCCCGGCGCTTGATCGAGTTGTCACTGGCGGGCGAGGGGTAACGAGGCGCTTATCTTTTCGCCAATCCTTTTGTACTTCTTATTAAAAACGGGGCGGTCAGGTTTGCGCCCCTTCACATCTTTGCAACCGCGCGTCCATTTGCCACGTTTTGGGCAGTCCGATCCGGTGGGCAAAGTGGTATTATGGCCGCCATTTTATGCGTGATACGAACTCAGGAACTGGGATGAAAGAGCTGAAGAACGATCGATACCTGCGCGCTTTGCTGCGTCAGGACGTGGATATGACCCCGGTATGGATGATGCGCCAGGCTGGCCGTTATCTGCCGGAATACAAGGCGACTCGCGCCCAGGCGGGGGATTTCATGTCCCTGTGCCGCAATGCCGAGCTGGCCTGTGAAGTCACCCTGCAGCCGCTGCGCCGCTACCCGCTCGATGCCGCCATCCTCTTCTCCGACATCCTCACCGTGCCTGATGCCATGGGGTTGGGTCTCTACTTCGAGCAGGGTGAAGGCCCGCGCTTCGAGCGCCCGATCACCTCCATGGCCGACGTGCAGGCGCTGCCCATTCCGGATCCGGAAGATGAGCTGGGCTACGTGATGAACGCGGTGCGCACCATCCGCCGCGAGCTGAAGGGTGAAGTGCCGCTCATCGGCTTCTCCGGCAGCCCCTGGACCCTGGCTACCTACATGGTGGAGGGGGGCAGCTCCAAGGCATTCACCAAGATCAAGCAGATGATGTACGCAGAGCCGCAAACCCTGCACCTGCTGCTCGACAAGCTGGCCGACAGCGTGATTGCCTACCTCAACGCCCAGATCAAGGCGGGGGCGCAGGCTGTCATGGTGTTCGACACCTGGGGCGGCGTGCTCACCCCGCGTGATTACCGCGGCTTCTCCCTGCAGTACATGCACAAGATTGTCGATGGCCTGATCCGCGAGCACGACGGTCGCCGTGTGCCGGTCACCCTGTTCACCAAGAACGGCGGTCAGTGGCTGGAGCAGATCGCCGCCACCGGTTGCGATGCGCTGGGTCTGGACTGGACCACCGACATCGCCGATGCCAAGCGCCGGGTCGGTGACAAGGTTGCGCTGCAGGGCAACATGGATCCCTCCATGCTCTACGCCACTCCGGCTCGCATCCGTGAAGAGGTCGCCTCCATTCTGGCCGGTTTCGGTCACGGCAATGGTCACGTATTCAACCTCGGCCACGGCATCCATCAGGATGTGAACCCGGAACATGCCGGTGTGTTCGTCAACGCGGTACACGAGCTCTCTGCCCAGTACCACGGTCGCTAAGGCCGGGGCGAGAGAAGAAGAGTGTGTTTGAAATCCGGGGCCGTCAGGCCCCGTTTTACATTGCAATAGGCGCTGCAACGACGAGAATGTGGCGCCAGTGCAGGAGGCAAGATGAGCAGCAAGTCACTGGATTGGGGTATCGATCTTGGTGGTACCAAGTGCGAATGCGTGGTGCTGGATGGTAACGAGGTGCTGCTGCGCCACCGCATCCCCACCGAGCGGGCTGGCGGTTATGACCATATGATCGGCCAGATCGCCAAACTGGTAGCTGAGTGTGCCGAGAAGATTGGCCAGCGCCCAGCCGTCATCGGCATGGGGACGCCGGGGGCGCGGGATCCGCAGACCGGCCTGATGAAGAACTGCAACACCACCGAGCTCAACGGCAAGCCGTTCAAGGAGGATCTGGAGCGCAAGCTGGGTGTGCCGGTGCTGATCGCTAACGACGCCAACTGCTTCGCGCTGGCAGAAACCCATCTCGGTGCAGTGCGCAAGCACCATCCCGATGCGAAAGTGGTGTTCGGCATCATCATGGGCACCGGAGTCGGCTCCGGCATCGTCATCAACGGCCAGATCCTCAACGGCCACCACGGCATCGCCGGTGAGTGGGGCCACAACGTGCTTTCCCCCGATGGTCCCGAGTGCTACTGCGGCAAGCGTGGCTGCGTCGAGACCCTGATCAGCGGCCCGGCGCTGGAGGCCTGGTACGAGGCGAAGGCCAAGCGCCACCTCTCGCTCGCCCAAATCGCGGCCGCCACGGCTCACGATCATGTGGCCAAGCTCACCATCGACCGGCTGCATCTGTTTTTTGGTCAGGCGCTGGCCAATGTGGTCAATATTCTCGACCCGGATGTGATCGTCATCGGTGGTGGGGTGGGCAATGTGCAGAGCCTTTACAGCGCCGGACGGCAGACAATTTTGCCCTTCCTCTTTAATCCCCGTTTCAGTGCCCCCATTATTGCTCCAGCCCTTGGCGACAGTGCCGGGGTATTCGGGGCCGCACTGCTGGCCCGCGGTGAATTCAAGGAGGCCCTGCTGTCGTAGCCGGGTCTCCCGGGGGGCCGGTGCGCCGCCCTGTTGCTGGTTCAAGGAAACGGATTCTCGATGATCAAGATTGCCATCAATGGTTACGGGCGGATCGGTCGCAACGTGTTGCGAGCCCTCTATGAAAGCGGGCGCGACAAGACCATCAAGATCGTCGCCATCAACGAGCTGGCAGCCCCCGAGGCCATGGTGCACCTGACCCGTTACGATACCAGTCACGGTCGCTTCCACCATCCGGTGCAACTGGCGGGCAACAGCATGCTGGTGGGGGAGGATCTCATCTCTCTGTTTGCCGAGCGGGATCCGTCAAAGCTGCCGTGGCGGGCGCTGGGGGTGAATGTGGTGCTCGACTGCACCGGGGTATTCGGCTCGCGGGCCGATGCCGAGCTGCATCTGGCGGCGGGGGCGGGCAAGGTGCTCTTCTCCCACCCGGCGGATGCCGATGTGGATGCCACCGTGGTCTACGGGGTCAACCATCATACCCTCACCGGAGCGGAGCGGATCGTCTCCAACGCCTCCTGTACCACCAACTGCGTGGTGCCGGTGATTGAAACATTGCATCGAGAATTCGAGATAAATTGTGGTACTATTACGACAATTCATTCGGCCATGCATGATCAGCAAGTCATCGATGCCTACCACAGTGACTTGCGCCGAACCCGCGCTGCCAGTCAGTCCATCATTCCGGTGGACACCAAGCTGGCAAAGGGGCTGGAGCGTATCCTGCCCCACTTCGCCGGCAAGTTCGAGGCGATCGCGGTGCGGGTGCCGACCATCAATGTAACAGCGATGGATCTCAGTATTACTGTTCGTAAAAAAGTGACAGTTAGTGACGTAAATCAAGCCCTGCAACGGGCATCCAGAGGTACATTACACGGTATTCTGGATTACACGGAAGAACCGCTGGTCTCCGTAGACTTCAATCATGATGCGCACTCATGCATCATTGATGGTACCCAGACCCGAGTGAGCGATGCCAACCTCGTCAAGATGTTGATGTGGTGTGATAACGAATGGGGCTTCGCAAACCGGATGCTGGATACCACCCGGGCCATGATGGTTGCAGGCTGAGCCTGCCCCGGGCGAAAGGTTACTGTTTTTAACATTACCTGGAAAATATAGAGGACTGAATATGTCTGTTATCAAGATGACTGACCTGGATCTGGCGGGCAAACGCGTTCTGATCCGTGCTGACCTGAACGTGCCGGTAAAAGACGGCAAGGTCACCTCCGATGCACGTATCGTCGCTACCCTGCCGACCATCAAGCTGGCTCTGGAAAAGGGCGCCAAGCTGATGATCACCTCCCACCTGGGTCGTCCGACCGAAGGCGAGTACAACGAAGAGTTCTCTCTGCTGCCGGTTGTCAACTATCTGAAAGACGCTCTGTCCTGCCCGGTTCGCCTGGCCAAGGATTACCTGGATGGCGTAGAAGTCGCTGCCGGTGAGCTGGTTGTGCTGGAAAACTGCCGCTTCAACAAAGGCGAGAAGAAGAACACCGAAGAGCTGGCCAAAAAATACGCCGCCCTGTGTGACGTCTTTGTAATGGACGCGTTCGGTACTGCTCACCGCGCCGAAGGCTCCACCTACGGTGTGGCTCAGTTCGCTCCGGTCGCTTGTGCCGGCCCGCTGCTGGCTGGTGAACTGGAAGCGCTGGGCAAAGCCATGCTGAAGCCCGAGCGCCCGATGGTTGCCATCGTTGGCGGCTCCAAGGTCTCCACCAAGCTGACCGTTCTGGAATCCCTCTCCAAAATCGCTGACCAGCTGGTTGTCGGTGGTGGCATCGCCAACACCTTCATCGCTGCTGCCGGTCACAACGTCGGCAAGTCCCTGTGCGAGCACGACCTGATCGACACCGCCAAGAAACTGGCTGCCGAGACCAACATTCCTGTGACCACCGACGTGGTTGTAGGTGCCGAGTTCTCCGAGTCCACTCCGGCCACCATCAAGTCCGTCTCTGACGTGACCGACGGCGACATGATCTTCGACATCGGCCCGGATTCTGCCAAGGCCCTGGCTGACATCATCATGAACGCCAAGACCATCCTGTGGAACGGCCCGGTTGGTGTATTCGAGTTTGACCAGTTCGCCGAAGGCACCAAGGTTATCGCTGAAGCCATCGCTGCTTCTCCGGCCTTCTCCATCGCTGGCGGTGGTGACACCCTGGCTGCTATCGACAAGTTCGGCATCGCTGACAAAGTCTCCTACATCTCCACTGGCGGCGGCGCCTTCCTGGAGTTCGTAGAAGGCAAGGTACTGCCGGCTGTTGCGATTCTGGAACAGCGCGCTAAAGCCTAATTGACCCGGAACGGGGGGCAAAAGCCTCCCGTTTCGTTTATCATGTGCCCGCTGTGCCGGTTCATGATGAACCCCCCATTTTTTATTAACGGCATACGAGACAGGACGATTAAACATGTCTAAGAAAATTTTCGACTTCGTAAAACCCGGCGTGATCACTGGTGATGACGTTCAGAAAGTGTTCGCCATCGCTAAAGAGAACGGCTTTGCTCTGCCGGCCGTAAACTGCGTTGGTACCGACTCCGTTAACGCCGTACTGGAAGCTGCCGCCAAGGTTAAAGCGCCGGTTATCGTTCAGTTCTCCAACGGTGGTGCCGTGTTCACCGCCGGTAAGGGTCTGAAGCTGGAAGGTCAGAAAGCTGCCATCCTGGGTGCCATCTCTGGTGCCAAGCACGTTCACGCTGTTGCCGAAGCCTACGGCGTGCCGGTAATCCTGCACACCGACCACGCTGCCAAGAAGCTGCTGCCGTGGATCGACGGTCTGCTGGAAGCGGGCGAGAAGCACTTTGCTGAAACCGGCAAGCCGCTGTTCTCCTCCCACATGCTGGATCTGTCCGAAGAGTCTCTGGAAGAGAACATCGACATCTGCTGCGAGTACCTGACCCGCATGGCCAAGATGAACATGACTCTGGAGCTGGAACTGGGTTGCACCGGTGGCGAAGAAGACGGCGTCGACAACAGCCACATGGATCAGTCCGCTCTGTACACCCAGCCGGAAGATGTTGCTTACGCTTACGAGCGTCTGTCCAAGATCAGCCCGCGTTTCACCATCGCTGCCTCCTTCGGCAACGTACACGGTGTATACAAGCCGGGTAACGTCAAGCTGACCCCGTCCATCCTGGACGCGTCCCAGAAGTACGTTTCCGAGAAGTTCGGCATCCCTGCCAAGTCTCTGGACTTCGTATTCCACGGTGGTTCAGGTTCCACTCTGGAAGAGATCCGCGAGTCCATCTCCTACGGCGTAGTGAAGATGAACATCGACACCGACACCCAGTGGGCAACCTGGGAAGGTCTGCTGAACTTCTACAAGAAGAACGAAGCTTACCTGCAAGGCCAGCTGGGCAACCCGGAAGGCGCCGACAAGCCGAACAAGAAGTACTACGATCCGCGCGTATGGCTGCGTGAAGGTCAGACTTCCATGATCGCTCGTCTGGAGAAAGCATTCTCCGACCTGAACGCCATCGACGTACTGTAATTCGTTACAGCACCTTGATTGCATGAAAAGGCGCCCTTCGGGGCGCCTTTTGCATTTCTGTGATCCGCACCGGTTGGTGAGTTGAGGAGGAACTGGGTATTATCGAAACAACTTTGCTTATTTTATTAAACAATTTGCAACCAAGGCAGGATGCTGAGTATGCAGGCAGGAAAGCACAACGGATATCAGGAGCACGTCGCCTCCTACTACGCGGCCACCCGCAACGACTCGCAACAGTGGCCCGAGCTGGAGGGGGAGCACAAGGCTGACGTCTGCATCATCGGCGGCGGTTTTACCGGTCTCAATACCGCCATCAATCTGGCGGATGCCGGGTACAAGGTGGCCTTGCTGGAGGCCAACCGCATCGGCTGGGGCGCCTCTGGGCGCAACGGCGGTCAGCTTATTCGCGGTATCGGCCACGATACCAGCCAGTTCGCCCGCTGGATTGGCGAGCAAGGAGTGCGCGAGCTCGATTTGATGGGGTTGGAGGCGGTGCAACTGGTACGCGAGCGGGTCGAGCGTTTCAATATCGAGTGCGACCTCACCTGGGGTTACTGCGATCTGGCTACCCGTCAGCGCCATCTGGCAGGCTTCGAGGAAGATCTCGACCATCTGGCGAGCCTCGGCTATGAGCACGAACTCAAACTGGTGCCGCGGGAAGATATCCATAGCGTGGTGGGGTCGGATCGCTATATCGGCGGCCTTATCGACATGGGCTCCGGCCATCTCCATCCCCTCAATCTGGCGCTCGGCGAGGCGCGCGCCGCCGCCAGCCTCGGGGTTTCCCTGTTTGAACACTCCAGAGTGACCCATATCGATTACGGCAAGCAGGTAGAGGTGACCACGGCTCATGGGCGGGTCACTGCCGACTATCTGGTGATCGGTTGCAACGCCTACCTCAACGACCTCAATCCGGAGCTGGGCGGGCGGGTGCTGCCGGCCGGTTCTTACATCCTTGCCACCGAGGTGCTGGATCGCCGCTTGCGCCAGCGCTTGCTGCCGCAAAACATGGCGGTGTGCGATCAGAACGTGGCGCTTGACTACTACCGCCTCTCCGCCGACGGTCGCCTGCTGTTTGGCGGGGCCTGCAACTACTCGGGAAGGGATCCCCGCGACATCAAGGCCTTCATGTTGCCCAAGATGCTGCGGGTCTTCCCCGAGCTGGCTGGCACCGCCATCGAGTTTCAGTGGGGCGGGATGATCGGGATCGGCGCCAACCGGCTGCCGCAGATTGGCCGTCTCAAGGAGCATCCCAATGTGCTCTACGCCCAGGCCTACTCGGGGCACGGCCTCAATGCCACCCATATGGCGGGCAAGCTGGTAGCCGAGGCGATCCGCGGTGAGAGCCGGGGTTTCGATCTCTTCGCCAGCGTGCCTCACATCACTTTCCCGGGTGGCCCGGCGTTGCGCTCCCCGCTGTTGGCACTGGGTATGCTGTGGCACCGGATGAAGGATATCTTCTGACCCCCATTGTCAGCCTGCGCAGTGATGGCTGAACGCCAGCCCCCTTGCCAACCTCTTGTTTATAGCGGGTTAGCACTATCGTTCCGCCTGATAGACCAAAAGATGCGTTCGCGCCAATCTCGTCCAGTTGGCGCTATCTTTTAGGTGTGAGAGCGGTTATCTGCCAAGGGGACGAGGGTGTGTCTGCTTGCCGGAATACTTGCCGAGAAAGAGCTGAGGACGGGGAGAGGAGGGCCAAGATGGAGATAAATGTGGTCGCGTCAGGCGGGCTCAGCCCGCTGGCGCAACGGCAGGGTTCTCCCGCCGTGCAGGCACAGGAGCGGGCTGCGACTTCACCATCAACGGGCAGTGACAGCCTGGTGCGCGACCTTGGCGCTGTGCTGGATGAGCTGGGGCTGTCACCGCAAGGGGAGAGCAGCGGCGGTGGCACTGTTTCAATCAGGGATTCGCTGGAAGCGTTCATCAACACCATGATGGGCTCCCTGCAACAGCAGCAGGAGCAACAGTTGGCATTGCAGCAACAACAGCGGCAAGAACAGGAACAGCGAAAGATTTCGCTCGCCGACAACAGCGAGAGCCCGCTGAAACGGGATCTGGCGCGTCTGCTGGAGACGCTGGCTCAGCAAGACGGGAAGGACAAAGAGAGCAGCCAAGGGGGGCAGAACGACGCGATTGACCCCTTGCAGAGCCAGCTGACCAAGCTGCTGGAGAGCAGCGGTGCGGCAGATAGCGGGATCACCCTCAAGGATGTGCTGTCAGGGTTGGCCAGCAAGCTGCCGGGTGAACCCGCAGACCAAAAAGGGTATCGGGTCGATACCCAAGTCTGAGCTGGTCAATCACGGCAGAGCTTGCAGAGAGTAAGGGGCGGGGAGCCCTTTATTGCGCCGGTTCAGCCAGTCGCCACCCCTGTTCGCCCTTCATCATCCACACCTCCGCCTCTTGCGGCAGCACCTGGCCCGCCTCGAACTCGCCATATTTGCGCTCGAGCTCCATCAATTCCATCTCCTGCTGGAAGGGGCCAACCCGGTCGTAGACCAGATCCTCGTCGTGCAACACCTGCAACTGATCGAGCCCCTGCTTGAAGTGGAGCTGGTAACTCACCTTGACCAGATAGACCCCCTCCATCCGCTCCTCCTTGCCGAGGATGGTGAAGTCGCTGATATCGAACAGGTTGGCGTCTGTCTCGGCCAGCAGCTTGGCGGTGACCTGCTGGCGGATATCCTCTTCACCGGGCCCTGCACTGCAGCCATAAAGCCAGAGGGCTAGCAGGGGGATGAACCACTTTTTCATCAAAACTCCGGACGGGCGAGACAATCGAAGGGCAAATTCTGCCATGCTGCCGGTCATATACAAGGGATTGCCAGAAAAATCAGTGCGTAACGTATAAGGCTGCCCCCTGTCTGTCTACAGGGGCGCCGTTGGTCAGCGTAGCTGATCGAGCCTGCCCAGAAACTCCGCCGGCCCCATAAAACCGGTGACCCGCTGGCCTGTCAGCTCCTTGCCCTCGCGGTCGAAGAAGATGAGGGTCGGCAGCCCCAGCACATTGAGGCCGTTGAGCAGCTCGATATCGGCATCGTCGTTGGCGGTAACATCCGCCTGCAGCAGCACCATCTGGCCGAAGCGCTCCCGCACAGCTGGATCGCTGAAGGTCTTGTGCTCGAACTCCTTGCAGGCGACGCACCAGTCGGCGTAGAGGTCGAGCAGCACCGGCTTGCCGCGGGCGGCGGCCAGCTGCACCTTGAGATCATCCAGCGTCTTGACGCGGATAAACTGCGGCGCCGTTTGACTGGCATCCGTCGTGATGGCAGCAGGGGGGGCCGGTTGCAGTAGATCCTTGCCCACTACCACGGCGCTGATCATCGCCAGCAACAGCACGAAGCCGCGCACGCTTTTGGCCACCGAGTGGGGTTGGTGCTGGTTGTGGTGATAGAGGTAGCCGCACAACAGCAGCCCCCAGCCGAGCCAGGCGAGAGTGGCAATCTGATCGCTCCAGAGCCGTGACAGCAGCAGGATCGGCACTGCCAGCAGGGCAAAACCAAACAGCTGCTTGATCACATCCATCCAGGCGCCCGCCTTGGGCAGCAGCTTGCCACCCGAGGTGCCGAGCAGCAGCAACGGCAGACCCATCCCCAGTGACAGCGCATAGAGCGCAGCCCCGCCGAGCCAGAGGTCACCGCTCTGTGCAACATAAATCAGTGCCCCCGAGAGCGGCGCCGTGGTGCAGGGGGAGCAGACCAGCCCGGAGATCATCCCCATGATGGCGACCCCGACTACAGAGCCGCCCTGCTGGCGGTTGGAGAGACCGGAGAGCCGGGTTTGCAAACTGCTCGGCAGTTGCAGGGTGTAGAGCCCGAACATGGAGAGGGCCAGCAGCACGAACATCACCGAGAGGGCGATCAGCACATAGGGATGTTGCAGCGCCGCCTGGAATTTCAGACCCGCCGAGGCCACTACCAGCCCCAGCAAGGTGTAGGTGACCGCCATCCCCTGCACATAGACAAAGGAGAGCAGGAAGGCGCGACCGGTGGAGAGGCGATGGCCGGCACCGGCGATGATGCCGGTCAGGATTGGGTACATGGGGAAGACGCAGGGGGTGAAGGCGAGCCCCAGCCCCAGTGCGAAGAAGGCGACGATGCTGAGCCAGAACCCCTGATTGCCGAGGGCTGCGGCCAGCTGATCTTGCTGGCTAACCGGTGCGACGCTTTGTGCCGTTTCAGCAGTGGACGCTGTGGTTGCCGTGACCAGCGGGGCCACATCGATCAGCTTGTCGGTCGGCGGGTAGCAGAGGCCGTCGGTACAGCCCTGATAGCGCACCCGCAGGGTGGCATTTTCCCCCACCTCCTTTAGCGGCACCGCGATGCTCACCTGCTGGTAGTAGACCCGGGTCTTGCCGAAGAAGTCATCCTCGTGCTCGGTGCCTTCTGGCAGGGTCGGCTCGCTGAAGGTGAGGTTGTTCCCCTTGAAGCGCAGGCTATGGCGATAGAGGTAGTAGTCGTCGGCGATGTGGAGGGTTAGCAGCAGCTGATCGCCACGCTGTTCGCTCTCGATCTGAAAGGCCTCATCGACCTGCAAAAATTTGGGTTTGGCATTGGCCTCAATGCCCAGCGAGCTGAGCAGATCGGCGCCACTGGCGTGGGCTGGGGCGCTGCCCACCGCTGTCATCAACAGGGCACAGAGCAGCAGCAGGGGGGAGAGCAAGCGGGTGAACGTCATGAGGTCTCCCCATTGATCCAGTCGAGATAGGCAGGTAGTCCGGCACTCACCGGCAGGGCCAGCAGCTCGGGCACCTCATAGGGGTGATTGGCTTGAATACATGCCTGCAGCTCGGCAAAGAGTGGCTGGCGGGATTTGATGATGAGCTGGATCTCGGTGGCGCGCTCTACCTTGCCTTGCCAACGATAGACGGAGGTAATGCCCGGCAGTTGATTGATGCAGGCGGCCAGTCGCTGGTTCAGCAGCTGTTCGCAGAGAAGGTCGGCACTGGTTTGATCTGGGCAGGTGCAGAGCACCACAATGGCGTCGGTCATAAAGCGGATCTTCACCTCGTTGGGGTAAACCGGGCAGGCGCCCTTGCCGTGTCATCCCTGTCTGCGGATGAAGGTGAAAAAAGCGCCCGAAAATCAGCGGCTACTATACCCCAGAGGCGCTTCAAATAGCATCTGTAGCCATTTGTGAGCCAGCGCCAAAAATTTGTGGGGGGCATGAGATAGACGCTGTCATGGGGACAGGGCAGAATGAGCGGGCTTGTTCCCAATTGACGTAAGGAAATGTATGACCCAACAGAATGAGCAGCAGAGAAACCGCATGTTGAGCCTGCTGCGCGAAGGTGAGCGCCGCATGTTGGTTCAATTGGCCGGGCTGCTGCGCACGACCGCCGATGAAATCAATGCCGAGCTGGAGAAAGAGGAGCTGATGGCCACCCTGGAGCAGCCCATCACGGTGGAGTATCTCAACGGCGTGGTGCAGCACCATCTGTTCGAGCGCAAACACAAGGGAGATATGGCGGTTGCCCAGCAGATCCTGAGCGATTATCAGAGCGAGTTGGAAGCGCTGCAGGCTGCCCAGGCCCAGCCTGAAGAGGCTGCCGCTGCCGACGAGAGCGGCGAAGAGCTCAAGGCCCAGGCTTGAGCGACGGGCAGGCCTGAATCCTTACCTCTGAATCAGCCGGCCTGCCAGCGCTGATCCCTGTTGCGGCCCCATCATGTCTGCCATGGTGGGGCCGTATCGTTTCTTCTGTTGCCTTCCCTCGTTGACCTTCACTTCTCGGTTTCAATCCAACGGATTCGTGCCTTAGCGCGCCTCTTGGGGCATGCCGTGCGGCACTTCGCGGGGGATGGGGAACACCTTGTCATAGCCCCAGTTGTAGACGAAGGCATAGATCAGGTAGAAGACGACGAAGCCCAGATCCAGCACCAGCGCCTCCAGCATGCTGACGCTCAGCCACCAGGACATGACCGGCAGCGCGACGATCAGCAGACCGCCCTCAAAGCCGAAGGTATGCAGCACCCGTTGCCACAGGGTCTTGTGGGTATGGCCCTGATATTTCAGCAGCAGCTTGTCGACCCCGATGTTGTAGATGTAGTTCCAGACCGTGGCCAGCACCGAGAAGAACAGTGCCAGCGGGCCCATATGGTTGAGCCCGACCCCGGTAACCCAGCTGGCCAGCGGGGCGGCAATCAGCAGGCCAATGAATTCAAAGCCAATGGCATGGCGCAGGCGATCGTTACGGGTACGCATAAGTCACTCTCTCAATCAGATTTATTCACGGATTGCTGGTTAATCTATAGATCTTTAGCGATAGATTCATGTTGGTATCCATCGCTAAAATAGATGGATGAGAGAGCTTGCCGGAGGGCCATAAGATGACGCTATCACTGGAACAACTGAGGATCTTGCTGGCGGCCGCCGAAACCGGCTCGTTTTCCGCTGCCGCCCGCAAGCTGGGCAAGGCGCAGTCGGTGGTGAGCAGCGCCATCGCCAATCTGGAGATCGATCTGGCGCTCACCCTGTTTGACCGCAGCGGCCGCTATCCGCAGCTGACGGAGGCGGGGGCCCGCATGGTGCAGGAGGCGGGGATCCTGCTGGCGCAGAGTGAACGATTGCAATCCATTGCCGGGGAGCTGGCGGCCGGGGTGGAGACGCGGCTCACTCTGGCCATCGATGATGACTCCCACCTCCCCTGGCTCGGCACCCTGCTGGAGGAGTTCGCCACTCGTTACCCGACCGTGGAGCTGGAGCTGCTCTTCCCGCTGATGGAGGATGTGACCGAGATGCTGGTGACCGGCCGGGCCCAGCTCGGCATCAGCTATCAGAAGGTGCATCCCCAGCGGGAGATAGTCGCCCGTTCACTGGGGGAGGTGACCATGCCGCTGGTGGTGTCACCGGATCATCCGTTGGCTCGCAAGCGGCCGCTGCGGGAGGTCGACCTGCAGGGGGCACGTCAGCTGATGGTGACCGGCCGACGGGAAGGGAGCGAGCGCCAGCGTTTTCGCATCTCGGCTCAGGTGTGGTGGGTCGAGGGGGATCTCGGGGTGCTGGAGCTGGTCAAGCGGGGCCTTGGCTGGTCCGCCATTCCGGAATTTCTGCTGCATCAACCGTTGGCGCGGGGTGAAGTGGTGGTGCTGGAGCCGGACTTTATCGCCAGCCACGCGCTGGCGCTGGAGCTGCAGTGGCATCGCGCCCGCCCGCTGGGGCAGGCGGGGCGCTGGCTGAAGGAGGCACTGCTGGCGCGCGTGCCTCGCTAGCCGACCTTACTCGGTCAGGGCGTAAGGCAGGGGTTGCAGGGTGAGGCGGGAGCCTTCGTCCTGCTTGAGGCGGAATTGGGCGTCAGCCTCGGTATCTTTCGGCAGTACGGCGGTGAGCCACACCTGCCCGGCCTGTTGCCAGGCGTTGAGCACCATGCCGCTGCGGCGCCAGTTGTCACCCAGTTGCAGCTCCAGAGTATCGCCGCTGGCAACCGGCTCGCCGGTAGTGCCCGCCAGCAGGAACAGGGCGCGGTTGTTGGCGCCGCGATACTTGGCGCGGGCCACCGTCTCCTGCCCCATGTAGCAGCCCTTGTTGAAGCTGATGCCGTCCAGTGCCTGCAGGTTGAGCATCTGCGGGATGAACTCCCCCTGATGTACCGCTTCCATGTGTGGCAGGCCTGCCTTGATCTCGAGCCCCCACCAGAGTGACTCGTCACCTTGCGGCAGGGCGTCGGCGTGCTGATTGCTCACCAGCAGCCAGCGATCCTGTTCAATCTTCACCGCTATGCCGCCGTCGATGAGACCGCTCTGCTCAAGGCCGAACTGGGCAGTGATCCAGCCATCGCTGCCCGTACCGGCGATCCCGGTGGCGTGGCGTTCGTCTGCGGCGATCTCGACCTTGGAGAAGACGGCAAATTTCTTCAGCTCCGGCAGCTGACGTTCCAACACTGAAGGGCTGGTCAGCAGCAGCAGGCTGTCGTCGAGGCAGAGCAGGCGGAAATTGCTCCACAGCTTGCCCTTGGGATCACAGTGGCCGCCCGGGGTCTGTTGCCCCGGTTGCAGGGCGTTGACATCACAGGTGACCTGACCTTGCAGATATTTGGCGCGATCCTGGCCGCTGATACGGGTGATGGCCAGCTTGGTCAGGGGGAAGCGGGTCGGCTCGGCAGGAAAAACAGGTGGTTGCAGGCTCACGATGGTATTCCAGAGAGAAAGTATGTGAGCTGCATGGTAAAGACGTAACTAATGTTTGTCAGCCGGAAAATCCAGCTGGTACCATCCCCCGGTCTTTGTAAGGAGAGTGCCATGTTGAGCCCAGTTGAAAAATCCCGCCTGAAGTGGGCCTGCCGTCGCGGTATGCTCGAGCTGGATGTGATCTTTATGCCCTTTTTCGAACACGAGTTCGACTCCCTGAGCGAAGCCGATCAGCAGACCTTTATCCGCCTGCTGGCGAGCGACGATCCGGATCTGTTCAAATGGTGCATGGGTCATGGTGTCCCTGCCGATCCCGCATTTGCCGCCATGATCCCGATGATCCTGGAGCGCAATCAGGCGCGCCACGACCGCCAGGGGTAATACCGTGGAGCGGGTGATCATGACGGTTCACCCCTCCCGCCATCAGCAATATTTGCTGGTGGCCCTCTTTCTGTTCCTGCTCTGGCCGGTGGCTGGCCTGATTGCCGGTTGGCAGTGGGCGCTGTTGCTGCCCGTCTGGCTGGTGGCGCTCTGGCTGAGCTGGCGGGCGCTCGCCGCGCCCCCGTTCGAGCTCGTCTGGGATGGCCAGTGGCTGCAGTGGCAAGGTCGTCGCTATCAGCTCGACAAGAAAAGCCGCATTCTGCCCGGCGCGCTCAGGCTGACGCTTTGTCCCGAGCAGCAAGAGAGTGGAGCTGTGTCGCCACGGCAACTGTGGCTCTTCTCCGACGCCCTTCCCCCCGAACATTACCGCCTGCTGGCACGAGCCATCCACTTTCTGCCGTCCCGGTACTGACGGAGTTTTCCCCGTGATGACCGTGTGCTGAGTTATCGCGATAAGCCGCAGCTATGTGGTTGAAGGTACTCTTTTTGTGGCTGAAAAGCGGTTGAAAACAAGTGACCCCGCCGGGGCGGGGTCACTGATTGCTGCAACGCTTTGCGGGAAAGGGATTAATCCCGCTCCGGGGTCAGCACGGTCGGTTTGGAGTCCGGCAGCATATCTGGATGATCCAGGTTGTAGTGCAGGCCGCGCGACTCCTTGCGCTGCAGGGCGCAGTTGACGATAAGTTCGGCCACCTGCAGCAGGTTACGCAGCTCCAGCAGGTTGTTGGAGACGCGGAAGTTGGCGTAGTACTCCTGCACCTCCTGCTTGAGCAGGTCGATGCGGCGCTTGGCGCGGGCCAGGCGTTTGTTGGTACGCACTATCCCCACGTAGTCCCACATCATCAGCCGCAGCTCGTGCCAGTTATGCTGGATCACCACCAGTTCGTCGGAATCTTCCACCTTGCTCTCGTCCCACACCGGCAGGCGCGGCGGCTCCACGCTCATCGGCAGCTTGGCCAGAATGTCGGCCCCCGCCTGATGGGCATAGACCACGCATTCCAGCAGGGAGTTGGAGGCCATGCGGTTGGCGCCGTGCAGACCGGTGTAGGTCACTTCACCGATGGCGTAGAGGCCGGGAATATCGGTCTGGCCGTTGTTGTCGATCATCACGCCGCCACAGGTGTAGTGGGCGGCCGGCACTATGGGCATCGGCTCCTTGGTGATGTCGATGCCAACCGCGAGGCAGCGTTCATAAATGGTCGGGAAGTGCTTGATGATGAAATCGGCCGGTTTGTGGCTGATATCCAGATACATGCAATCCGCCCCGAGCCGCTTCATCTCGTGGTCGATGGCGCGGGCGACGATGTCGCGCGGCGCCAGCTCGGCCCGCTCGTCAAACTCCGGCATAAAGCGGCTGCCGTCCGGGCGGCGCAGATAGGCCCCCTCGCCACGCAGCGCTTCGGTCAGCAGGAAGTTGGGGTCGTCCGGGTGGAACAGGCTGGTGGGGTGGAACTGGTTGAACTCCAGGTTCGCCACCCGGCAACCGGCCCGCCATGCCATGGCGATGCCATCGCCAGAGCTCACATCCGGGTTGGAGGTGTACTGGTAGACCTTGGAGGCACCACCGGTGGCCAGTGCCACGAAACGGGCGCGGATCACCTCGACCTGCTCGGCGTTGCGGTTCCAGACGTAGGCCCCCAGCACCTTGTTGCCCGGCAGGTTGAGCTTGCGGGTGGTGATGAGGTCGACCGCGTTGAAGCGCTCCATCAACTGGATATTGGGGTGAGCGCGCACCTGATCGATCAGGGTCAGTTGCACCGCCTTGCCGGTGGCGTCGGCCGCGTGGAAGATGCGGCGATGGCTGTGGCCCCCTTCCCGGGTGAGGTGGTACTGAGACTCGCCGTCGGCGTTCTCCTCCTGATCGAAGGGAACCCCTTGCTGAATGAGCCACTGGATGGACTCGCGGGCGTGGCGTGCGGTGAACTCGACCACTGCCGGGTCACACAACCCGGCGCCCGCGTTGAGCGTGTCGCTCACGTGGGATTCGATGCTGTCGGTTTCGTCGAAAACGGCAGCGATGCCTCCTTGCGCATAGAAAGTGGCCCCTTCACTGATGGGCCCCTTGCTCAGAACCAGGACTTTGGCGTGGTCTGCCAATCGCAACGCGAGGGACAAACCAGCGGCACCGCTGCCAATGATCAGTACATCGCAAAGGTATTCAACACTTGCTTTCATAAGTATCATTGGCCTGGATTAAGAACTGGCACCATGGTAGCCCAAGCGAGGGCGAGGATGCAGCCTGCATCACATTTTTTTCAATTGAAGCGAACTTTCTCTGATTCTCCCTGTCTGAACTTGTGCGCTTAGGAAGGGCCGGAAAAGAAAAACGATAACCTGATGGGGGTTTTACGGCTCTGATGAGCGACCAGAATCTACTGGACGAACAGCTGGTTGAACGGGTCCAGCGCGGCGATAAAGCAGCTTTCAACCTGTTGGTAAAAAAATACCAGCATAAGGTGGTCAACCTGGTTGCCAGGTATGTCAACAATCCCGGTGATGTGCCCGATGTGGCGCAAGAGGCCTTTATAAAAGCCTACCGTGCATTGCCGACATTCCGTGGCGAAAGTGCTTTTTACACCTGGTTGTACCGAATTGCCGTGAACACGGCGAAGAATTATCTCACCTCCCAGGGGCGCAGGCCGCCCAGCAGTGATGTGGAGGCTGACGAAGCGGAGTCTTATGGCGGTGGTGAAGCCTTGCAAGAGGTCTCAACCCCCGAAAACCTGGCGCTGACTGACGAGATCAAACGCACCGTGTTTTCAGCCATAGAGGCATTGCCGGAAGACCTGAGGACAGCTATCACCCTTCGCGAACTGGAAGGGCTGAGCTACGAAGAGATTGCCGAAATCATGGATTGCCCTGTGGGTACGGTCAGATCCCGTATCTTCCGGGCGAGGGAAGCAATCGATAAAAAGCTGCAACCTCTGATCGAGAATTAACTGGGGAAAGACGGGTTAACTTATGGCAAATAAAGAGCAAATCTCTGCCCTGATGGATGGTGACCTGAGTGACGCAGAGGTACTGAACGAGCTGGAGATGGACTCCGACTTGCAAGATACCTGGGGTCGTTACCACCTGATCGGCGATGCCATGCGGGGTGACCTGCCGGTCAATCTGCAACTGGATCTCAGTGACAGCATCATGGCTGCGCTGGAGGATGAGCCCACCATACTGGCACCCAAGCCGGTTGAGGTTCTGCCTGTGCTGAAACCTGTCGTTGCACCGGTCAAGACAGATGCCAATGTGGTTCCGTTGTTCCGCCGGGTCGGTCAGCAACTGGGTCAATATGCCATTGCGGCATCCGTGGCCGCTGCCGTTATCTTCGGGGTGCAGCAGTATCAGGGGCATGATGGCGTTCCGGCCAATCCGGTGCTCAATACCATTCCAATCGGTGGCAGTGCGGCACCGGTGAGTGTTCATTATCCGCAACAGGATGGTGCCCGCGCCCGTCAGCAGGGGCTGACCGAACAGCAGATGCAGGAGCAGCGGGAGCGGATCAATGCCTTCCTGCGTGACCACCAGTTGCAGCAGCGCCTGTTGCAAGACAGACAGATCCAACAATAACGAATTGTCAGGGATACAAACGTGCGCCAGTCCAGCCGTATTTTGCTGGCCTCTCTCCTGCTGATCAGTGCCAAGGCCTCGGCCGACGATAAGTCGGCCGAGGCCTTGTTGCAGCAGATGCAGAGTGCCGTGCAGCAACAGAATTTCGAGTTGTCCATGGTCAAGGCCCGTCAGGGGCGTCTTGAACCGATCCGGATCAGCCATGCCGTCATCAACGGCAAGGAAGTTGCCCACCTCAGTTACCTCGACGGCAAGGCGATCGAGTATCTCCAGCGCCAGAACGAATACACCTTCTTTGAAAACAGCCACGATCCCTACACCCTGAAGGATGCCCGCTTCCCCGGCATCTGGTCGACCCTGGTGAAGATGCCGCTGGCGCAGGTGCTGGAGAGCTATGATCCTGTGCTGGCCGGCCGCAGCCGGGTTGCCGGTGTGGTGGCACAGGTGGTGAGGCTGGTGCCTAAAGAGGCCGATAAATATGGTTTCGTGCTCTGGATTGACGAGCAGAGCCACTTGCTGCTGCGGATCGACATGGTCGAGCGGGAAGGCAATCTGGTGGAGCAGGTACTCGGTGTCGAGCTGGATCTGCAGAGCAAACCGGCCCCCTGGCTGGTGAAGCTGGCCAACAGTAAGCAGCCTCCGGCGCTGGCGTTGGAGGATGCCTACCCGGCGCCGCAACAGCAGTTGAACTGGCAGATCACCTGGTTGCCCGATGGCTTCAAGGTGCTGTCGCAAGACCGGCACCAGCTGGTGACCACCAGTATGCCGGTGGATTACATGATGCTCTCCGACGGGCTGGTGGATCTCTCGGTCTACGTCTCCCGGGTCGATCCCAAACAGGCGGTGCGCCAGCAGCTGATCCGCCAGGGGGCGACCTCGCTGGTGAGCTATGTCAACGAGGTGGGGGTCGAGATCACCGTGGTCGGCGAGGTGCCTGCCGAAACCGCCAAGCGCATCGCCGAGTCGGTCCAGCCGCTGGCCCGCAACGAAGCGGTGCAGTAACGGGGGATGTGGGGTTGTCCCCCGCTTGCCGAGCGTGGCGAGTCGTGGTCAGATCCCCTGACTGTGTGAACCCGAGGTGTTGCCGTGAATGAGATGAGTGAAGAGCTGGCGACCGTGGTGGCCATTGAGGGTGCCCATGCCTGGGTGGAGTGCGAGCGTCGCTCCGCCTGCAGTGGTTGTCAGCAGCAATCCAACTGCGGTACCGGCACCGTGGCCAAGGCGTTTCCCCTGAAAGCTCCCCGCTTGCGGGTCAGGCTGACCGCCGAGGTGCGGGTTGGCCAGCAAGTGAGGCTCGGTATCCCGCAGGAGAGTCTGCTGCGCGGGGCTGCGCTGGTCTATGTGCTGCCGCTTTTCTGCCTGTTGGCCGGCGCCTTGCTGGGGCAGCTCTGGCTGGCGCCGCTGCTCTCGGGCGGGGAGGGAATTACCATTCTCTGCTGCCTGCTGGGGGGCGTGCTGGGCTTTTTACTGGTTCGTTACTTTTCCAACCGCCTGGATCAGGGGCGCTACGGCCCGCAGATGCTCGGCGTGGTAGTCCCTGTCCGCATCCTCCCCTGACCGAACAGGCGCTATTTCACTGGCGCTGGCGACTAAAGAATGGCCGTCAGCCGGGTTATCCAGTAAAATCGCGCCTCCATAACTGACCTTAACTAATTTTGAGTGACTCTTGCTCGATGAAACACATTCGTAACTTTTCGATTATTGCGCACATCGACCACGGTAAATCGACCCTGTCGGACCGTCTGATCCAGACTTGCGGTGGCTTGTCCGACCGCGAGATGCAGGCTCAGGTGCTTGACTCCATGGATCTGGAGCGCGAGCGCGGCATTACCATCAAAGCACAGAGTGTGACCCTGAACTACCAGGCACAAGACGGTAACACCTACCAGCTGAACTTTATCGACACCCCGGGCCACGTGGATTTCTCCTACGAGGTCTCCCGCTCTTTGGCGGCCTGTGAAGGGGCGCTGCTGGTGGTGGATGCCGGCCAGGGGGTTGAGGCACAGACTCTGGCCAACTGCTATACCGCCATGGAAATGGATCTGGAAGTGGTGCCGGTGCTGAACAAGATTGACCTGCCGGCCGCAGAACCCGAGCGGGTTGCCGAGGAGATCGAAGACATCGTCGGTATCGACGCAGTCGATGCGGTGCGCTGCTCTGCCAAGACCGGCCTGGGTGTTGACCTAGTGCTGGAAGAGATCGTCGCCAAGATCCCGGCGCCGGAAGGTGATCCGGATGCCCCGCTGCAGGCGCTGATCATCGACTCCTGGTTCGACTCCTATCTGGGCGTTGTCTCTTTGGTGCGGATCAAGAACGGTTCCCTGAAGAAGAACGACAAGATCAAGGTGATGAGCACCGGTCAGGTGTGGGGTGTCGATCGTATCGGTATCTTCACGCCCAAGCAGGTGGATACCCAGGGTCTGGGCTGTGGCGAGGTAGGTTGGGTTGTCTGCGGTATCAAGGACATCCACGGCGCGCCGGTGGGCGATACCCTGACTCAGGCCAAGAACGGTGCCGACAAGGCGCTGGCTGGCTTCAAGAAGGTGAAGCCGCAGGTTTATGCGGGTCTGTTCCCCATCTCCAGCGATGACTATGAGTCGTTCCGTGACGCCCTCGACAAGCTCTCCCTGAACGATGCCTCCCTGTTCTTCGAACCGGAGAGCTCCACGGCGCTGGGCTTCGGCTTCCGTTGTGGCTTCCTCGGCATGCTGCACATGGAGATCATTCAGGAGCGTCTGGAGCGTGAATACGATCTGGATCTGATCACCACGGCGCCGACCGTAGTGTACGAGATCGAGCTGACCGACGGTTCCACCATCCACATCGACAGCCCGGCCCAGATGCCTGCCATCACCAGCATCAAGGAGATGCGCGAGCCGATCGCCGAGTGTCATATCCTGCTGCCGCAGGAGTACATGGGCAACGTGATCACCCTCTGTATCGAGAAGCGTGGCGTGCAGACCAACATGGTCTACCACGGCAAGCAGGTGGCACTGACCTATGAAATCCCGATGGCGGAAGTGGTGCTCGACTTCTTCGACCGTCTGAAGTCCACCAGTCGCGGTTACGCCTCGCTGGATTACGGCTTCAAGCGTTTCGAAACCTCCGACATGGTCCGTCTGGATATCATGATCAACGGTGAGCGCGTCGATGCCCTGGCTATCATCACCCACAAGGACAACGCCCAGTATCGCGGTCGTCAGGTGGTGGAGAAGATGCGCGAGCTGATCCCGCGCCAGATGTTCGATATCGCCATTCAGGCGGCCATCGGCAACCAGATCATCGCTCGCAGCACCGTCAAGGCACTGCGTAAAGACGTAACCGCCAAGTGCTACGGTGGTGACGTGAGTCGTAAGAAGAAACTGCTGAACAAGCAGAAAGAAGGTAAGAAGCGGATGAAGTCCCTCGGCCGTGTCGACGTGCCGCAGGAAGCCTTCCTCGCGATTCTCCACGTCGGAAAGGATTAATAGATGGCAAGCACGTTTTCCCTGATCCTGGTGGTGGTCTGCGCGATCACCGGTGTTATCTGGTGTCTGGACAAGATGATTTGGTCCAAGCAGCGCGCCGCCAAGATTGCCGTGGCTCGTGCCCATGGCGGTGCCCACCTGGATGAGAAGACTCTGGCCAAGGTCGCCCCCGTGCCGGTCTGGATTGAGCAGACCGCCGGGGTCTTCCCGGTCATCACCTTTGTGCTGATCCTGCGTTCGTTCATTTTTGAACCGTTCCAGATCCCGTCAGGTTCCATGATGCCCACCCTGCTGGTGGGCGACTTCATCCTGGTGGAAAAATTTGCCTATGGTCTGCGGGACCCGGTGACCAACACCAAGTTCCTCGAGACTGGCGAGCCCAAGCGTGGCGACGTGGTGGTGTTCAAGTATCCCCTTGAACCGCGCGTTGACTACATCAAGCGGGTGGTCGGCATGCCGGGTGATCGGGTCATCTATCGCAACAAGGAGCTGATGATCCGGCCCAAGTGCGAGGAGCAGGAAGGGAAAACGTGCCCGGGCTTCAAGAAGCTCGACGTCAAGTTTGAACAAAGAGGCGAATTTACCCAGATGGGGATCCCCCTTGACCGCTATACCGAGCAGTTGGGTGATGTCTCCCACGAGACCCTGCGCAATCCGCTGATGCCCGACATGGTTGGTCGTTACTATCGCCAGCCCGGCACCTACCCCGACGAGTGGGTGGTACCGGAAGGCCAGTATTTCGTGATGGGCGACAACCGCGACAACAGCACCGACAGCCGCTTCTGGGGCTTTGTGCCCGAGCAGAATCTGGTCGGCAAGGCGGTCGCTATCTGGATAAGTTTTGAATTCGAGCGCGAAGAAGGCTCCCTGCTGCCAAGTTGGGTACCGACAGGTGTGCGCTTCAACCGCATTGGCGGAATCAAGTAAATGAATATCAAGATGAACAGACTGCAGTCCCGTCTCGGGCATGTCTTTGCGGATCTGGAACTACTGACCCGGGCGCTGACTCACCGCAGCGCCGGTTCCCGTCACAATGAAAGACTGGAATTTCTGGGTGACTCGATTTTGAGTCTGGTGATTGCCGACGATCTGTTCCACCGCTTCCCGCAAGCGGCGGAAGGGGATCTCAGCCGGATGCGCGCCACCTTGGTGCGCGAGAAGACCTTGGCCGAACTGGGCCGGGAGTTTGACCTTGGTGATCACCTGATCCTCGGCCCCGGCGAACTCAAGAGCGGCGGTTTTCGCCGCGAATCCATTCTGGCCGACACGGTCGAGGCGGTGATCGGTGCCGTCTATCTGGATACCAATCTTGAGACGGTGCGGACACTGCTGCTGAGCTGGTATGCCAGCCGCCTGGAAGAGATCAAGCCGGGCATCGAGCAGAAAGATCCCAAGACCCGTCTGCAAGAAATTTTGCAGGGAAGCCGCAAATCCCTGCCGACCTACACTGTGACCAACGTCAAGGGCGAGGCCCACAACCAGGAGTTCACCGTCCAGTGTGACGTGGAAGGTCTGGATGGTCCCCTCGTCGGGGTCGGCACCAGCCGTCGCAAGGCCGAACAGGCCGCTGCGCAGCAAGCATTGGAAAAACTGTCATGACAGATACCACCTACTGCGGCTTTGTCGCCATCGTGGGCCGACCGAATGTGGGCAAGTCCACCCTGCTCAACAAGCTGCTTGGCCAGAAGGTCAGCATCACCTCGAAGAAGCCCCAGACCACCCGTCACCGGATTTTGGGGATCGACACCGAGGATAACTACCAGACCATCTATGTCGACACCCCGGGTCTGCACATTGAAGAGAAACGGGCCATCAACCGCCTGATGAACCGTGCCGCCACCAGTTCGCTGGGTGATGTGGCCATGGTGGTGTTCATGGTCGACGGTACCCACTGGACCAAAGATGACGAGATGGTGCTGGGCAAGCTGCGCAATCTCAAGTGCCCCGTGGTGCTGGCGGTCAACAAGATTGACAACGTCAAAGAGAAAGAAGATCTGCTGCCCCACCTCGAGTGGCTGGGCCAACAGATGAACTTCGCCCATATTCTGCCCATCAGTGCCGAAAAGGGCACCAACGTGGAGAAGATCCGCGAGTGGGCCAAGGATCTGCTGCCGGAAAACGTCCACTTCTTCCCGGAAGATTACGTGACCGACCGCTCGTCCCGCTTTATGGCCTCCGAAATCATCCGCGAGAAGCTGATGCGCTTCACCGGTGAGGAGCTGCCCTACTCGGTGACGGTGGAGATCGAGCGATTCAAGGTGGAAGAGAACGGCCTCTATCACATCCACGGCCTGATCCTGGTCGAGCGCGATGGCCAGAAGAAGATGGTCATCGGCAACAAGGGCGAGAAGATCAAGACCATCGGCACCGAGGCGCGCCTCGACATGGAACGTCTGTTCCAGAACAAGGTGCACCTCGAGCTGTGGGTCAAGGTCAAGTCGGGCTGGGCTGACGATGAGCGCGCCCTGCGCAGCCTCGGGTATGGCGACGACTGATTGCTGACCCCGGCTTTCGTCATCCACAGTCGGCCCTATCGGGAAACCAGCCAGCTGGTCGAGGTCTTCACCCAGGATAGTGGCCGATTTACTCTGGTGGCTCGCGGTTCTCGCGGGCCACGCTCCCCTCTCAAGGGGCTGCTGCAACCCTTTACCCTGCTCACCATCGCCTGGCGCGGCAAGGGCGATCTCAAGAACCTCACCCAGGTCGAATGCCCGGATCACTCCCTGCGTCTCGGCGGCGATCGCCTCTTCTACGGCCTCTATCTCAACGAGCTGGTCTACTACCTGCTGGAAGCGCACACCCCGTTCCCCGAAGTGTTCGATGCCTATGCCCGTGCCATCATGGCGCTGGCCGACGGCGAGACGCCGGAGCTGCCGCTGCGTCGCTTCGAGTTCCTGCTGTTGCAGGCGCTCGGCTATGCGGTGGATTTCGAATACACGGCGGACGACGAGTCGCCCATCGAGCCGACCCTGCTCTATGGCTTCGAGCGTGAATTGGGCTTTGTTGCTTGCGAGCGGGCGCCGGATCCCCGTACCCTGTTTCTCGGTGCCCACCTGCTCGCCTTTGCCGAGGGACGTTTCGATACCCCTCCCTTGCTGCAGGCGGCCAAACGTTTCAGCCGACTGGCACTGCAACCCTATCTGGGCAAGCGCCAGCTAAAGAGCCGGGAGCTGTTTTTAAAACGCAAGGCCAGTATGCAAGGCTGACACAGATTACAGACATACGGATATTGGCGCGGTGTGATTCGCTGACCGCGCAGTCAACAGATGAAGCCTTTCAAGGAGTTCTCAATGAGTGAAATCTATCTGGGTGTGAACATCGACCATATCGCGACTCTGCGCAACGCCCGTGGCACCCAGTATCCGGATCCGGTACAGGCCGCGTTCGTGGCCGAGCAGGCTGGGGCCGATGGCATTACCGTGCATCTGCGGGAAGATCGCCGCCATATCACCGACCGCGATGTGGAGATCCTGCGCCAGACTATCCAGACCAGAATGAACCTGGAGATGGCAGTGACAGAAGAGATGATCGGCATCGCCTGCCGCATCAAGCCACACTTCGTCTGTCTGGTGCCGGAGAAGCGCACCGAGGTGACCACTGAAGGCGGTCTGGACGTGGCCGGTCAGCTGGACAAGGTGACTGATGCCGTTGCCCGTCTCTCCGCGGTGGGGGCGCAGGTATCCCTCTTTATCGATGCCGACCCAATCCAGATCGATGCAGCTGCCGAGAGTGGTGCCCCCTTTATCGAGATCCACACTGGCCGTTACGCCGATGCCACCACAGATGCCGAGCGCAACGCCGAGTTCAAGCGCATCGCCGCCGGTGCCTCCTATGCCGCTGGCAAGGGGCTCAAGGTCAATGCCGGCCATGGCCTACACTACCACAACGTCAAGGCCATCGCCGCCATCCCCGAGCTCTATGAGCTCAATATCGGCCACGCCATCATCGGCCGCGCCGCCTTCGATGGTCTGGCCAAAGCCGTGAGCGATATGCGCCTGCTGATGCAGGAAGCCCGTCAGGGGATCTGAGTTGCAAAATAGGCCCGCGGCCTGAGACCGGCCGCTAGAAATAACAAGGGACGCCGCGGCGTCCTTTGTTATTTCAGGCCCTGTTCAAGCGAGGGCGGCACCCGCGCAGTAATAACCCAGCACAATCGGCTATAAGCAGTTGATGTCAAAAGGGTTACACTGGTTGACCCTGTAAGCTGGACGAGATTGTTATGGATCATCCCTTGTACCACCCCGATATCACCGACCTTGAACCTGTCGCCCGCGCGGCGGGAGCGGCCATCATGGCCATCTACAGCCAGCCCTTCGCGGTGGAGTACAAGAGCGACGAGAGCCCGCTCACGGCGGCCGACAAGGGGGCTCATGAGGTGATCGTTCTGGGGTTGGCACGACTGACTCCCGACATCCCTGTATTGTCCGAGGAGTCTGGGTCCGAGGTGATGGCGGCGCGCCACGGCTGGTCCCGCTACTGGCTGGTGGATCCCCTCGACGGAACCAAGGAGTTTGTCTCCCGCAACGGCGAGTTCACCGTCAATATCGCGCTGATTGAAGAGGGGGCGCCGCGCTGGGGGCTGGTCTATGCCCCAGTGCTGGACAAGCTCTGGTATGGCGGAAAGGGGCTCGGTGCCTGGCGCATCGCCGATGGCAAGCGCGAGTCCATCCAGACCCGGGCTCATCGTGAAGGCGAGGCGTGGCGAGTGGTGGGCAGTCGCAACCACCTGTCGCAGGCGACCCTCGATTTCTTGGCACCTTTTGGCGAGATCGAGCTGGTCTCTATGGGCAGCTCCCTCAAGTTCTGCATCATCGCCGAGGGGGGCGCCGAGCTCTATCCGCGCCTCGCCCCCACCTGCGAGTGGGATACCGGCGCGGCGCAGGCTGTGCTGGAGGGGGCCGGTGGCAGCGTCACCCAGCTCGATGGCTCACCCCTTGCCTACAACAAGCCCGATATCCTCAATCCCTGGTTTGTCGCCAAGGCATAAACGAGATATCGGGATGCAAAAAGGCCGGACTGGAATGAACTTCCAGTCCGGCCTTTTTATTTAGCTATGCGCTTTGGGTCAGAAGACTTTCTTGAACGGCTTGATGGTCACTTTGGCATAGACGCCAGCTGCCACATAGGGATCGGCATCGGCCCAGGCTTTGGCATCCGCTTGCGAGGCAAACTCGGCGATGACGGTGCTGCCGGTAAAGCCTGCATCGGCCGGATCCTCGGCATCGATGGCCGGGTTGGGACCGGCGGTCAGCAGGCGACCTTCATCCTGCAGGGCTTGCAGGCGAGCCAGATGGGCAGGGCGAACCTGCTTGCGCAGTGGCAGGCTATCGGGGACATCTTCGGAGTAGATGAGATACCACATGAGAGGATCCTTTTCTGATGAGGGTTACTTTTTGGGTTCGTCTTTTTGCTGGGACAACTGCTCGGCAGGGATGTGGCGGTAGAGGTAGACGCCGCTCAGCAGGGTAAAGACCAGCGTCATCCCCAGCAGGCCGAACACCTTGAAGTTGACCCACATCTCCTGCGGCATGTTGAATGCCACGTAGAGGTTGAGCAGGCCACAGACGGTAAAGAAGCCGACCCAGCCGAGATTGACCTTGTCCCAGACTGCATCGGGTGCCAGCAGCTCCTTGGCCAGCATCTGTTTGATCAGATTCTTGCCAAAGCCGTAGCGGCTGATGAGCAGACCCAGTGCGAACAGTACGTTGATGACAGTCACTTTCCACTTGATGAAGGTGTCATCGTGGAAGAAGACGGTGAGGCCGCCAAAGAAGCCGACCAGCAGGAAGGTAAAGAGCTGCATCTTCTCGACTTTGCGATAGCGGATCCAGCTATAGGCGAGCTGCAGACCGGTGACCACTACCAGTGCGCCGGTAGCCATGTAGATGTCGTAGAACTTGTAGACCGCGAAGAAAACGATAAGTGGAATAAATTCAATAAATTGCTTCATTGTTGGCGCCTAGTCCTCAAAAATGGCCTGCAAATTTCGCCCAGTCTACCTGCATGGCGGACAACGGCAAATGAATAAGACCGCTCATTTTTACGCCGGTTCCGCGCTGTCGCCAAACAGTTGGCGTGCAATGGAGATCCCCAGTCGCTGCTGATCGGCCAGCAGGTCGCGGATATGGCGCTCTTCAATCAGAGGGTTGAGCAGCACGGCGCGCAGCAGGGTGAGCGGTTGGGCACCGTAGCGTACCACCGCTCGTTGGGTGCGGGAGACAAAGCTGTGCCCCTCGGCCCGCTGGGCTTTTTGCAGTGCCACGTTGAAGTCGTTGATCTGTGCATTGGCCGCTTCATCCAGCACCTTGCCCTGCAGGTGGGGTGGAATGCAGCGGTAGGAGAGCAGGTTCATCACCGGTGCCGACATCAGCTCGAAGGCGGGGTCACTTTCGATGAGATCTGCCATCAGCCGGGCGCGGTCGTAGTTGGCTTCGATAAGCTCGGCATAGCCTTGCTGGCCGAAGAGCTGGAAGGCGGCATCCAGATAGAGGGCATTGGCCGGGCGGGTGCCCTCCAGGGTAAAGCGGCCCTGATCGAATGAGGTGGCGCGAATAGCGTAGGGTGCCTCCCGCTTGACCGCCATCATCATGTCGGGCTGGCGGCAGAGCAGCATGCCGGTACCGAGTGGCACCAGCAGCTGTTTGTGGCCATCCAGAGTGACGGTATCTGCGCGCTCGATCCCGGCCAGCAGGTTTTGATAGCGGGGGGAGAAGAGGGTCGGGCCTCCCCAGGCGGCATCCACGTGGAAGTGGATCTGCTCGCGCTCGGCGATGGCGGCCAGCTCCGGCAGGGGGTCGATGGAGCCAAAGTCGGTACTGCCTGCCACGCCGACCAATGCCAGCACTTTCAATTTCTGTTCCTTGCACTGGAGCAGCGCCCGCTCCAACGCAGCCAGACTGAGCCGGTTCTGCTCGTCGGTCTCGAGGCGCCAGACGCTGCGAGCGTCCAGTCCCAGCAGATCCATCCCCTTGTCGAAGGAGTAGTGCATCAGACGGGAGCCCAGAATGACGGCGCCCCGATAGCCCTGCTCATAGAGGGCGAACAGGTTATCGCCACAGGCGCGGTTGCGAGCCAGCCACAGTGCCGTGACGTTGGCGATGGTGCCGCCGCTGGTCATGACACCGAGAGCGGCATCCTTGGCATGCATCTGCTCGCCGTAGAAGGCATCGTCCCTGCCATAGATGAGGCGGTGCAGCTTGCCCAGCACCTCCCGCTCCAGAAAGCTGAGCAGGCGGGAGGACTCCATCTTCATCGGATTCTGGTTGAGCATCACCAGCAGGCGCGACAGCTCGGCGGTATAGGCCGGCAGTGGCGCCGTCATATGGCCCATGTAGCGTGGCGAGGTGAGGTGCGAGGCGCCGGGTACCAGAGTAGCCAGCCGGGCGAGATAGGCCTCGGTCGAGCAGCCGCAGGTGGGCATGCGGGATTGATCGAGCTGGTGGGTGAACAGGTCGCGCTGATAGGGGGCCTGACTGTCGTCGGAGTGGTGGAAGCTCTCCAGCAAGGTGTTCATCGCCTCGCCAAAGGCGGGATGCGCTTGTGCAAACAGCTCAGTCAACTTCATCAGGTTCTCCAGACCAGGTCACCGGTGTTAGTGTCTATGCCGCTTGTCTCGGGCATCGGCGGCAGAGCATACACCAAAGGTTGGCAGGTGACAGCCACTCCATTTTTTAAGCGAACACTTGTACTCTGAAATGGCGCTGGGTAGAGTGAGCCACAGTTATGGTGGAGTCGATGTTATGAGTGGTGTGATGGATTACTCCCCCCGGGAGGAGCTGGCAAACCGGCTGAGTCACGGTGCGGGATTGTTGCTGGGGATTGTCGGGCTGGTGTTGTTGCTCATCAAGGGATGGGGGCAGGGCATGCAGGCGCTGGTGAGTTACAGCCTTTATGGTGGCAGTCTGGTGCTGCTCTATCTCGCCTCGACCCTCTATCACAGCATGGGGTCAGGGCGAGCCCGACGTTGGTGCAAGGTGTTTGATCACTGCGCCATCTATCTGCTGATTGCCGGCACCTATACCCCCTTCCTGCTGGTGGCGCTCGACACGCCGCTGGCGAAGGGGTTGATGGTGGTGATCTGGGCCCTGGCGCTGGCTGGCGTGGTGTTCAAGCTGGTGTTTATCAACCGCTTCAAGAAGTTGTCGCTCTTTACCTACCTGATGTTGGGCTGGCTGTCGCTGGTGGTCATCTATCAGCTCTATATCCATCTGGCTGGTGAGGGGCTGCTGCTGCTCGGGCTCGGTGGCCTTATCTACAGCCTCGGGGTCATCTTCTATGTGGCCAAGCAGATCCCCTATAACCACGCCATCTGGCATCTCTTTGTGCTGGGTGGCAGCGTTTGTCACTTTATGGCCATTTACGGCTACGTCGCCTAACGTCTTGCAACTAGCCCTTAATTGGTATTTTTAGCGCGTAAAAGGATAAATTCGTGCGGTATCACACAGTTGGCATCAGCGTTTGCTGACAAGCTAGGGCCAGTTCAATTCGCAAAGGATGCACGAAATGAGTGAAATCGCGCTTTCCATCAGCATGTTGTCGCTGGTGGCAGTGCTAGGACTCTGGCTGGGAAACTGGCGAGTCTATGGCGTTGGCTTGGGAATAGGGGGGGTGCTGTTCGGCGGCATCATAGTGGGTCACTTTGCAGGCGCCTCCGATCTCGCGCTGGATGCACAAACGCTTCACTTTATTCAAGAATTTGGCCTGATCCTGTTTGTCTATACCATCGGCATCCAGGTTGGGCCGGGTTTCTTCTCGTCATTGCGCAGTTCGGGTCTCAAACTCAACGCCTTTGCCGCTTTGCTGGTCATCCTTGGCTGCGTGGTGGCCGCTGGCTTGCATCAATTTTTCGATGTGCCGTTGCCGGTCATTCTGGGGGTCTTCTCCGGTGCCGTCACCAATACGCCATCCCTCGGTGCGGGCCAGCAGATCCTGGCCGAGCTGGGCGCCGCGCCCGGTTCTACCGGCCTGATGGGGATGGGATATGCGGTTGCCTATCCGTTTGGTATCTGTGGCATTTTGCTCACCATGTGGCTGGTTAGGGTCTTCTTTCGCATCAAGATCGACGATGAAGCTGCCCAGTTCGAGCTACAAACCGGTAAAACCAAGGAGAGCTTGCAGACCATCAACATCGCGGTGCGCAACCCCAATATGCACGGCCTGATGCTGAGCGAGATCCCGAGTCTCGACGAGTCTGATGTCATCTGTTCACGGCTCAAACGGGGCGACGAGCTGATGGTGCCACGGCCGGAATCCCGTATCGAATTGGGTGACTTGCTGCACCTGGTCGGAGAGCGTCACGCGCTGCACAAGGTGTTGCTGGTATTGGGGGAGGAGGTGGAGACCTCGCTCTCGACCCGTGGCACCGATCTGCGCGTCGAGCGGGTAGTGGTGACCAACGAACAGGTTCTTGGCAAGAAGATCCGCGATCTCGATATCAAACAGCGTTATGACGTGGTGATCTCCCGCCTCAACCGGGCCGGTATCGAGCTGGTACCGACCAGTCAGACCAGTCTGCAGTTTGGCGACATCCTCAACCTGGTGGGTCGTCTCGATGCCATCGAGGCCGTGACCAATGTGGTCGGCAACGTGCAGCAAAAACTGCAACAGGTGCAGATGTTGCCGGTATTTATCGGGATTGGCCTAGGCGTATTGCTCGGCTCCATCCCCTTCTACCTGCCCGGCTTCCCGGCCGCTCTCAAATTGGGTCTGGCGGGTGGGCCGCTGGTGGTGGCGCTGATCCTGTCGCGGATCGGCAGCATCGGCAAGCTCTACTGGTTCATGCCACCCAGCGCCAACCTGGCGCTGCGGGAGATCGGGATCGTGCTGTTTCTGGCGGTGGTCGGCTTCAAGTCCGGTGCCGGCTTCGTCGATACCCTGATCAACGGTGATGGCCCAGCCTGGATGCTCTACGGTATGGCGATTACCCTGATCCCGCTGCTGGTAGTCGGTGTGCTGGCGCGCCTCTACGGCAAGATGAACTATCTGACCCTGTGCGGCTTGCTGGCCGGCTCCATGACAGATCCTCCCGCGCTGGCCTTTGCCAACGCCATGCACCCGACCAGTGGCGCCAGTGCGCTCTCATACGCCACTGTCTACCCGCTGGTTATGTTCCTGCGGATCATCTCGCCACAGCTGCTGGCTATCATCCTCTGGGCGGGGGCCTAGGGTTAATCCTGACGGGAGCATGCTTTGTCATGCTCCCGTTATCATTCTGTAATTTATTGATAATTTTGGTTTTTGCCATTCTCGCAACCTCGTTTTATACACTTCTGTCTGGCTGAACAGTTCAGCCTCAAATCGGTCTATCCTTTCGAATTTTCGAGCTGGTTATTTTTTCCCTCAGTCTGCAAAGTAGGCTGTGGCTTATTGCATTCAAATCAGGATTCAGGAGAGAACATGATCACCAATGCCGTTACCTTGGAACAGGGCGTAACCGTAACCCAACTTAAAGGACAAATTTATCTGGTTGCCGCAGATGGCAGCCGGAAGCTGTTGGCTGAAGGTGATGTGCTGCCGAAAGGGGCGGTGATCATGTCGCCGGATGGCGCCAGTTTCATGGGCGGCGGACAGTCATTCAATGTGCAACCAGCCAGCGAGCAGAGTGAGCCTGCCGAAGAGGGAGATGCTCCCCAGCTGGCGCAAAACGGCGCTGCAGGTACTCCTGATGATATCAATGCCCTGCAACAGGCCATTTTGGGTGGCGCTGACCCGACCCAGGCCTTTGAAGCCTCTGCTGCTGGCGGTGCACCTGCCGCCGGTGGTGGCGGTATTGGGGGCGTCGCCGGTGCCAGTGGCAACGGCGGTTTTGTCACCATCGACCGTACCGGTTCCGCAACCATTGCTGAAGCCACCTTCGATACCACCTACAACGCCAATGGTGAGCCACCGTTGGGTGCTGCTGGCGAGGATGAAGTATTTGACCTTACGCCTCCTACCATTTCCGTTGTTGCGCCAGATAACACCAATGACACCACTCCGACCCTGACTGGAACCACGGATGCTCCCGTTGGCAGCATCGTCACCCTTCTGGTCACTGATGCAAACGGTAATCAACAAACCCTGACCACTACCGTCACACCCGCTGGCACCTTCACCGTGGATGTGGTGACCCCCTTGGCCGAAGGCTCTTATACAGTCACCGCCACAGTGACCGATCCTGCGGGGAATACAGGTAGTGCGACTGATTCAGGGAGTGTGGATGTAACGGCTCCAGCGATCACCGTCGATGCGCCTGACAATACCAATGACACCACACCGACTATCACTGGTACTAGCAATGCGGTTCCAGGCAGCACGGTCACTCTTGTGGTGACCGATGCCAATGGCACTCAGCAAACCCTGACTACCACCGTGCAACCGGGTGGTGGTTACAGCGTGGATGTCACCACTCCGTTGGCGGAAGGCAGCTATCAAGTAACGGCCAGCGTCACCGATCCGGCCGGCAACACCGGCACCGCGACCGACGATGGCAGCGTGGACATTGATGAGTCGGTCGATGCGGTGAACGACCAGTACGAGGTCAACGAAGATGGTTCGGTGAGCCTGGATCTGCTGGCCAACGACAATGCTCCGGATGGCGGGCTGAAGATTGTTTCCATCAACGGCGTCATGCTGACGGGCGGTGCGCAGAGCATCGCGGTCAAGGACGGTGTTGTGGAGATTGCGGCCGATGGCAGCATGACCTTCAAGCCGAACGAGAACTTCAACGGCGATATCAGTTTTGACTATGTGGCCGAAGACGTTGACGGCGATACCGACAGTGCCAAGGTGAACATTAGCGTCAAGCCGGTGAACGACGCGCCCACCATCGACGTGGTCGCCAAGAGCTTCGTCGAGAACAGCGCCAAGGCCGGCGATGTGGCGGCAACCTACACCACCCGGGATGAAGAC
>NZ_JBFODP010000018.1:54522-54769 GCF_040908375.1 Aeromonas sp. R2-3
CGGTCGACTTCACGGCGGGTACCAATGACAAGGGCTATTACGCCATCGTCAATGGTGAAGTGGTGCTGACCCAGGCTGGCGCGGACTTCGTCAATAACGGCGGCACCTTGCCGAAGGTTGATTTGACCGTCTCCGATGGCAAGCTCACCGGTCAGGACGCAGACACCCCGGTCATCACACCGACCAACGACGCGCCCACCATCGACGTGGTCGCCAAGAGCTTCGTCGAGAACAGCGCCAAGGCCGG